>JAETQI010000097.1 GCA_021770755.1 Lachnospiraceae bacterium | reverse complement strand
TTTCGCAGATCATATAATTCTGCGAAATTTTTTATGCACAGACCCGTGCAGAGGAAATATGCCGCTAGAGCGGCGCACAGGTCATGCCTTCCCTGCCATATACGTACTCAAAGCCGCCTGCTTTAAAGCAGACGGCAGTTCCTAAGCTTTCTTTCTGATCGGGATCCATATCTCCGCGTAATAATTCTCATCCTCCACTCCATTGGGATATTTATCCGGTGCATCGTACATCTCAACACAGTACCCCGCCGCGAACTCATACTCCTGCAGTGCGGGAAGCCACTCCGAGAACACCTTGGTGTTTACATCCTGCATCGTCTGCGAAAGGACTCCCTTACACGGAAATACCGCCCATGTGAATGCCGGAATGGTCCTCACCATCAATCCCTCCGGAACGTCCACCGACGGGTTGTAGACATCCGCGATCAGGTACTCAAACCGCTCATTGCCCATCTGCGGATCGATGTTGATGCCAAACATTCCGCAGACGTATTTTCCCTTTCCCGACGCATAGTGCTCCTGCCAGTAAGCCGGGATGTCCCTCTTGGCATTTTCGTAGCCAAATTCCTTCGACGCCGCCAGCACTGTAAAAGCTTCCTTCTTTGTGATCCTGTAATCCATCGCGTAACCACCTTTCAATGATATTGATAATCTCAGCGGTGCGAAGGCTTTGAGCATGGTCCTGTCCCTGCGCACAGTGGACGGCGCGTGCCCATGAAACCGGGTAAACGCCTTGGTAAAGCTGTCCGGAGAATCGTATCCGTATCTCATCGCAAGCTCCATGACCGTGGCGTCGCTGGTGAGCAGCTCCTCCCCCGCAAGCGCCAGCCTGCGGTTTCTCATATACTCTGTCATGGAGTACCCGCACAGGATGGTAAATCCCTTGTGAAAATAAAACGGGGACACATTGACATGCGCTGCCACATCGGCCATCGTGATCTCCTCCGTCATATGCTGTTCCATAAAATCAACCGCGTCCCTGATCGCCCTTGTCCAGTCCATATGCCTCAGCCTCCTTCGCTGTGATCTTATCATACTACATGGCGTCCTGCGCGTCCCGACATTTTCTGTCCTGTTTTGTCCGACGCCGCATCATCCCCACATGGATCGCATTTTTCGGACATGCCTGCGCGCACGCACCGCACCGGATGCACTCGGCAGAATCCGGTGCGCGGACAGGATCTACTTCCATTTTACATATATTTTTGCATTTTCCACAGTTTACGCACAGATTCTGATCCACTTCAAGGTGGTACAGGCTGACCTTGTTCATGATGCCGTAGATCGCCCCGAGCGGGCAGAGCGTGCGGCAGAAAAAGCGGTATATGAAGATACAGCCGATGACCGTCAGGATCAGGATCGCCATCTTCAATGAAAACAGAGCGCCTATCGTACGCCGGAGCTCCTCGTGCGTGCCAAGCAGCGGGATCCCGCCCTGCAGCGTCCCCGCCGGACAGATATATTGACAGAAAGCCGGTTTGCCCATGCCCATATAGTTGGTCACTGTGACCGGCAGTATGAAAACAAACACGACAAGGACCAGGTATTTGATATACAGGAAGATCTTCTTCAATCGCAGCTTCGGCGAGGGGATCCTGTGGATCAGCTCCTGTATCAGTCCGAACGGGCAGAGCCACCCGCAGACTGCCCTGCCAAGCAGCACGCCGAACGCCAGCAGCACACCGACCACATAGAAGCTGAATTGAAATTCCATGGAACCGTTCACCGCCTGCAGTGCCCCGATCGGACAGGCAAAGCCTGCTGCCGGACACGAATAACAGTTCAGTCCCGGATTGCAGAACTGCTTCCACTTTCCCTGATAGAGCTTCCCGCCTTTATAATTCAGCAGATGCGCATTGGAATAGCCAAACACGATGATCTGCACGATCTTCCTCTTCATGCGGTTCATTCTGTCTCTCACCCCAATCCGATGCACTCAAGGCAGATATTGACCGCCTTGTTCAGCACGATCTCCATCTCTCCCCGCGCAGCTCCATAAACAATAAACGCACAGGCGGCTGCCGCGATAGCAGCCCTGGCAAAACGCTTTGTCCTACAGCCCATTCAGATATTCCTCCACAAACGTCTTGTATCCGTCAACATCAGCGCCGACGACCGGCTCCCCCACAAGATTTCCTTCCTTGTCGACAAACAGTGTCGTAGGTACCCCCACAATCCATCTCATGACCGGATCAAGATCCTCATTTGCAATGATATGCGTAAACTCCGCCCCTGCCTTCTCCGTGATCGTCACTGCAAGGTTATGATGCTTCGTGTCCTCATCCCCGGCAATGTCCACGATCAGTCCGATGATCTGGACATTATCCGGCATGGAAGCCGCCCATTCCCCCAGCTCCGGCATTTCTGCCACGCACGGATTGCAGAAAGTCCCCCAGATATTCACCACAGTCAGATCCTTCTCTGCGAAAATGTCTTCCGTGACCGTATTTCCGTCCAGATCCTTTGCCGAGAACGACGGCATCTGGCTCGGAAATCCCGTCTCAGCGCCTGTCTGGTCTTCCTTGCGCTCTGCCTCATTCCTTTCAGCCTCTGACACTGCCACACGCTGGTCTTCCACCGAGTCCGTATCTTTTGCAGGTGTTTTTCCACAGCCTGCGGCGGAGAGTGCCACCCCCAGCATAATACCTGCCAAACACCTTATCCTGTCTTTTCGTCTCATTTCAACAATCTCCTCTTTTCATTTTCTGCAGATCCCATCCTCCCGCGCTGCATCGCGCCATTCCAGTTTATCTGCCACCAGCATTTCCATCGGCAAAGATCCGGACTGTCGGCCCTCCGTCGCCGCCCTCGAGCACCGCGGTCAGATCAGCATGGTTCATCCACGCAAGCGCCGCACTGTCCGTCTGCACGGCAGGCTTCCACTCCGCGCCGGCTCTCTGGTTCACGATGTGGATCGAACAGCTCCCGCCTTTCGGATCAAGCCCTTTTAAAGTATATTCTGCCCGCATCCTTATGCCAGTCTCCGCATCGTATTCCTGCGCGTCGCAGCCCTCGGGAAAGATCGCACCCCTAAAATATTCTGTGTCACAATAGCCCGTAAAGTAAACGTCGTTTTTCCACTGTTCTCCTGAACCGCGCTCCTCGCTGTGCGTGATCAGCACATGGATCGTCAGAATCTCCTCCCTGTCCGCCAGAAACTGCCGGATAGAATCAAATACGCCCGCACACTGACGCTCATCGTATCCATGTCCCTGATCCCTGATCAACTGCAGATGACACTGCCCTTCCTGATAGCACGCCTGCGCGCGGACAGCGTAGGAATAGTGCACGACCGTATCTGCCATGCCCTGTATGAGAAGAACCTTCCCCTGGTATGCGGAAAGCTCCAGAAACGGGTCCATGCCGGCTGCTTCCTCGTGAAACGCCCTGCCAAGCGCGGTAACCCCGCAGTCGATGACCTCCGGCACATTCCGGGGATCGTAAGACGCGCCCCCCAGACACCCCCTTCTGGCATGATCCGGTATGCACAGCGCCGGCGAGATCATGATCAGCCGCGCCACCTGATCGCCGCACCGTGCCGCCGCCAGACCGGACACGAACCCTCCCTGGCTGTACCCGGTCAGCACAACCTGCCCTGCATCTGTATAAGGCAGGCTCTGCGCATAGCGGATCACTGTCAGCAGGTCTTCAACCTCTGTCAGCGCTGTCATATCTGTGGACTTTCCATCACTCCTGGACGCCTCGGGTTCTCCACTCCGCCCGCCCCCGCAGAAGCTAAAGCAGAATGCCATATAGCCGATCCCCGCAAAAGACCTGGCATATCCCGCCATATCTGTATGATTCCCTGTGAAACCGTGGCTTATCACCACGATCGGATACTTTCTGTCAGAACCGTTTCCTTCCTCCGCAAAATCAGCCGGAAAAAACTGCATTCCGCGGATCGTAAGACCGCCCCTTTTACATGTAAACACTTTTTCCATAAAAATCTCTCCTTTTAACTCGGCAAACAACTCCCTTTTCCGTATTTTCAGTATACACGCCGCGCACCGTTTATTCAAGCCAAAAGATGATGACAGATCGATCAGAAAAAATACCGCATGCAAAAAAGGAACAGCTTCCGCCGTTCCTTTTTCACAATGTATACAGATCGGTCAATCCTGTTGCTACTTGTCAAGGACATATTCATCATTTTCATCACTTTTTCTTGTTTTTCCCTGTTTTCCATGCTCTAAGTCATGAAGAATGACACGCTTTAGCCTGTCCTCTACGCTTTGGGTGCTGGTATCAGAGAAATGTACCTCGACCAAGTAGTTTGTTTTTTCTATCTTTTGTTGTAAGCAGGGCGGTGTCTGCCCTGTGGTGTTAGTCTGAATATTGTCGCTCATGTTCCTCCTTCTAAGCGCATAAAAAGACGCATGGTTCACAATTTACTGTTCCATGCGCCTTTACGCTGTTATTTTGATATTTAGTTATGCTGTTGATTATGCTAACTGCATAACCTCGGCTTCAAGCTCTTTTAATTCTTCAAGTGGTAATGACGGAACATAATCCGCAATTTCCTCCAATGACATTTTACCTTTCCTTATCATTCTTTCTGCGGTTTCCCTGTCTGCGTCATGCCTTTCGCTTCTGATAAATGATTTCATTATCTGTTCACTATCAAACAAACTCATCATAATCGTCACAACCTCCTTTTCTCTCTGCGCTAAATATTCCCTTAAAACATTCCTGTCCTTGCATATGCGGATTGTTTCTGTAACCGCCTTTTGTGTCATTCCATGCTGTTTTGTCTGCTCATTAAAAACTTTGCAGAAAATAATGTACTGGTTGATAATATCATCTGTATCACTTTCATAGATAACCTTTGCTTTTACCTCAATATCTATATCTGCGCCCTCGAAAAATTCTTTAGACAAAGATATTTTATCGGGTTTCCGCCCTTTGTTTCCCGTAAAGATCACATAAAGTTCAGGCTTTGGCATTTTTACTTTCTTGCTTTTGTAATAGTCTTGGCTGGTACGCTGAAAATATTCGTGATAACTCTGCGCAAGATACAGCAAAATTCTTACTAAAATATTCACTGTCCATGTTGACTGCGCCTCCACAAGTATCATCAACTTATTATTGACAATAAAACCTAAATCGTTATACAGATTATCAGTCAG
>JAETQI010000041.1 GCA_021770755.1 Lachnospiraceae bacterium | reverse complement strand
TTACCAGACCTACATTCATTATACAGCGGAGTTTTCTATTTTTGTACTCTGCTCACCGCCTCCGGCATTTGTTAGTCTCCCCAGCTCTGCTGGGGGATTTATACTGTTTCATTAAAGGAGTCCTGTAAATTAAAATGTGTTTCCCTCAATCTTGTCTCTAATATCGTATTTTTGTATTCCGGCTTCTTAAATAATTTAGAAATTTTTTTGACATCAAATCCACGGTTTACTGCGTCGATAAAATAAACATTTTCTGAACCCCCTGCCCGCTCTATAAACAGCTTTAATAACATTGTTTTTCCGCTGGAATTGTCTCCAACAACTATGCTGTCTTTATAGGGAAGTTCTTTCTCGTATATTTTCCCGACAACTTCACTGATCTTTTCCAGTCCAAACCGCATACACTGTCTTCCACCTTTCATTCATACTCTTCATTTTCACAGTTCCCTGCCTTGCCTTTTCTACATACTTGGGATTTTTTAAGACCTTATTATATATTTGAGATGTAATCGGTTCATGAACCTTCAATTTCTCATAAACAATATAAAAGCTTTCCAACAATGCTACTTTCGACGACTGTGTCGTATTCACCGCAAACAATGTCAAAAAGTCAGTTAAACTTTTCCTATATTCCATAATCTGATTTTCATCAAACTCCATAGCTTCCTCTGAGAAATGATCCAGAAGCTTTCCATAAGAAGCATTATATCCATCTATCACAAAATCAAAACCTGATACTCCCTCCTTAACATCAACGTACTTTTTCAACGCACAAAAACGCAGCAGTGTCTCCATATCACGCTCATTCGCACTTTCTCTCCCCCACAGTTTTCTCCATGCAGCATCATGCCGGTTAAAAGCATGCAGCATATCATAAAAGGCGCAATTGTATATTCCATTTCTTTGCTCCTGTTCTGACAATTCTGAACCGCCTTTATTCAGATTGGCAAAAATCTGCCTTAAGATAGAAGATCGTTGTTTTTCATTGTCGATCTTTATCTCTATCACAGTGATCGTTGTATAATCGACACGTCTTTTCGCTTCCACTGACAGCGCATTATAATCCAGGTTAACCCGTTTGCCCTCGTTGCTCTCTGACTGAATATGAAGCTCCTCCAATACAAGCTTTTCCATGATCGCTTCCTTAAAAGAACGATCTTCTACCTCAAGATCAGAAAAATCCACGGAACTATTTTTTCTATTGTTCAGATAATAGCCTATATAATAAAAAAACAGACTCATGATCCGCTGCTGGCCATCCAGTATCTCCAGTTGATTTTCTGCGTTTCTGCAAGTGTATATCGGCGGAATAGGCAAGCCATAAATGAGGGATTCAACCAGCGAGGCAACCTGATCTTTTGTCCAGCGATATTTTCTCTGATATTTCGGTATAATATACAGGTTCTCATTGACACTCTCCACAAGTGTCCGAAACCCGACATCTGTTTTGTACTGCTGAATACCCGTTTCTCTCAAATCATTCACAAAACCGCGCTTAAACATACCTTAACCTCCATAGCTGAAAATGTCCTTTATATAAAGTGGATTTCCCATATATATTCCAACATATTTATCTTTTATTATATTCCATTACAGCAACGAAAGCAATTATCTATTTTTATCTCAACGCCGCATAATAATCCCAGATGCGGTTTAAGTCTGCCTTTCCCTGCGGTACTGTATCATTTTTGCCGATGGCAGCCATAAACGCGCCGTACGCATGATCCCGGATCGCTCCTTTTTCGTACTTGCCAGCGAGAAGCGGCTTCTCCGGCTTTGTCTGTACCTGCTGGTCCGCTGTCGTTTTATCGGAATGATAGGTGATCCGGGGCGTAAAATCCCTCAGGTCATACATCACTTCCGTGTGCCCTGCCATCAGTCTGCTGTGGCTTTCGTAGGCTTTGTCCAGCAGTTCGAGCTGCAGCTCTTTGTCCTCGTCCGCATCGGCGTATTTTTCCTCGATCTCATTTCTCATTTTCTGATAGGCGGACACCATTTTGTCAATATGGCGGTCAAAGTTGCCGGTCGCCACTTTCTCCCGCTGTTCCGCCGCCACTGCCCTCTCATATTCCTCAAAGACATTCTGTTCCATACAGAATCTGTCCGGCTCGATTGCTCCCGCGATCTCTATGTGCTCCCGGTTTTTCAGCGCCTCCAGCGCTTTGCGGGCATCCTCCGAGATGTCCACGGTATCTCTGCTGCCCTTTTCGGCTGCCGACGGCTGATCCGCTTTTTTCTGCTGCAGTCTCTGCGCGAGCCTGTCCGTGTCGATGGTGTACCTTTCACACTGCATCTGTGAATGTTTTTCCATGATGTTTGCTGTCATTGTTCTCATAACCTGCCTTTCTGATCGCACTATGTCAACTATTTCATAACCGGCCACCTGAATGACCGGACACTGCTAAACCGGTAATCCTGTAATGCCAGCCCCGCGCTGTCCCTGTGATACAGATCCAGATAGCGGTTTCTCGCCTCGTAGAGATCGTCCTCGATCCCCTCGATCTCCCTGTATGGCACCTCGGGGATCTCTGCACGGCAATACTTCTGTATCTCGGCTGCGGACTTCGCACACGACTTTTTCCATGCGATCTCCTGTTCGAACGCATTGTCAAGCCACTCCAGCTCGTCCTCTAGCGTCAGCTCCTCTCCGCCGGCGGATCTGTACCACTTCTCGTTTGGATCCTCATGCCGCTTCTGAATCCCGGCGTAAAGCTTTGCGTAGGCATAGCCGGCCGCGTTGATGGTATCGCTGTAGTCGTAGCTGCCTTTTGATGCCTCGATATCTTTCAGGATACTTCCTGATACTTCGGAAAACTCCATGACACCGTGGATCACCGTGTGCGACCAGCGATGATCGAGCGCTTTTCTCTCCTCCGGAGACAGAAATGTCTTCTGCTCACTTATCGCGCCCGACTGCAGTTTGCCCGCCAGGGCTTTCCGCATTTCACCCGGTTTCATATCAAATGTGATCTGTGGAAAAGGGGTTCTGTTGTTCGTGTTAACCAGCATATGATCTGCTCCTTCTTTCATTTTTGGAATCAAACGTTTTCTATATTTCATATGCTTTGTTTATCGACAAACTCACAGCTTCGCTTAACAGCGATGGCACGAACGACATCATTTCGGGTACGAAAAGTTTCACCGTGCCCCTCTGTCCGCCAAAAGCGACAGCCCCAGCACCATCAGTATGATCATCAGCCCCGGAAACACCGCGTACCACGGCGCGGAGAAGAGGTACGTCTGCGACTCCGACAGCATGCTCCCAAGGCTCGCGCTGGGCGGCTGCACACCGATGCCCAGATAGCTCATGCCGGCCTCCGCGAGCACCGCATTATTAAAGCCGATCATCACCGAGGACGCCAGCACCGGCATCGTGTTGGGCAGGATATGAACAAAGATGATGCGAAGCTGCGGCACACCGGCAAGCCTTGCGCTCCTGACATAGTCCATCTCTCTGTACTTGATGAACTCGCCGCGGACGATGCGGGCAAAACTCGGTATGAACGCGATACCGAGCGCTGCGATGACGTTGTACTTGCCTGTGCCAAAGAGACTGACAAACACGAGCGCCAGCAAAATACTCGGAAACGCAAACACCACATCGTTGACGCGCATCAGCACCTCGTCCAGCCAGCCGCCAAAGTACCCTGTAAACGCGCCGATGATCACACCGCTCACCGTCCCGATCGCCACTGTGGCCGACGCGATCACAAACGTGTTGCCCATGCCCTTGAGCACCCGCGAAAAGATATCCCTGCCGAAATTGTCACACCCCATCGGATGCGCAAGCGACGGCGCCGCCAGCTTCGCAGTGCTGTCCATCTTCGTGATGTCATACGGCGTGTACACAAAGCCGACCAGGATCATCAACAGCATCACACCTGTTATCACAAGACCTAATATGAGACTGGGAGCGTACTGCTTCTTTTTTTTCATCTAAAACCTCCCTATTCCTGCACGCTGATGCGCGGATCAATGAGCTGATAGATCACATCGACAACGAAATTCGTCGCGATCACCACAAACGCGATCAATACGATGACAGCCTCCACCACAGGATAATCCCTGTAGGATATGGAAGTCAGCAGTATGCGCCCGATCCCCGGTATATTGAATACCTGCTCGATGACGATGCTGCCCACGAGCATGTCCGCAAGCGTCATTCCCCACAGGGTGATCACCGGGATCATGGCATTGCGCAGCACATGTCTGTACAAAACCTTGTTGGTATTGTTGCCCTTGCTGTATGCCGTTCTCACATAGTCCTTTTTTGCCTCCTCTATACAGGAGCTCCGCAGCATTTTTACCGACATCGCGATCTTCGGAAGCGCGATCGCGACGCATGGAAAGATGATATACGCAAGAAATCCCAAAAAATCTGTCTCATAGGACACAAATCCCCCCGGAGTGAAGAGCTTTAAGATCAGTCCGAAAAAGTACGTGATCAGAATCCCCATAAAAAAATGGGGGACGGACATCACGATCTGGTTGACCGCCGTCACGATGCGGTCGATCCTCTTTCCGCTGTGTTTTGCCGTATAGATGCCGATCGGCAGCGCGACCGCGATCATGATCAGAAAAGAAATGACTGCCATGATGACCGTGATCGGCAGCTTGGACACGATCATATCCGCCACCGGCATATGATACTTGTACGAAGTCCCGAAATCACCGCTGACAAAATGCACCAACCACTCCAGATACCGCTCCAGAAAGGGTCTGTTCAGCCCTAGCTGCTCCCGCAGCGCCGCGAGGCTCTCCGGCGTGGCGTCCGTTCCGAGGGCGGCGAGCGCCGCATCTCCCGGTATCAGGTCAAAAGCAAGATAGACGAGGAACGAGATACACAAAAGCGTGATGATCATGGCAGCCAGCTTTTTCCCAATGTATCTCATATCCCCGTCTCCTTTTATTTTACAACTATATAACGATTGCCCACTATCTGTTAACTATTTTCTACAGGTCCTTACGCCGGACCCGTCACTCTATCCTGATCCATAGTATACTGTCAGATCACTCAATAACTATTTAAAGCATGCATAAAACTGTCCCTCACTGCACATCCAGCTTCGAAAAATCCTGGATATATAACGGATAGAACGTGTACCCCGTGTACCCCTTTCTGACCGCCACCAGCTCACACATATCCTGGATATAGACATTTGCAGCCGTTTCAGCAAGGATCGTCTCGCACTTCTTGTAAGCCGCCGTAGCCGCCTCATCATCCATCACCGCCTCCGCTGCGAGCGCTTCCTTGTAGGCGGCATCGTACTCTTCATTGCTGAAATTCACAAAGTTGTTGTGCGCATCGGAACGGAAACGGCTCAGCATCGCCCCCGCAGTCAGCGTCGATGCGTCCACGCCCACAAGCGTCGCCTCAAAATCGCGTCCCTGGTACACATCATTCAGCCAGGTCTCCCACTCGATCAGCTCGATATTGGCTGTGACATTGATCTGCTTTAACTGCTCCGCGACCACCTGCGCAGTGTCCACATGCTGCTGATAGTTTGACGGCACTTTCATCGTAAAACTGAATCCGTCAGGATACCCCGCCTCTGCCAGCAGCGACTTTGCCTTCTCGAGATCTGTTGTGTAAAGGTCATTGAGCTCCTCAACATAATATTTGCCGAACGCCGGAAACATACTGCTGCCCACAGGTGTTCCCTTTCCCTCCGACACAAAGTCCAGGATCTCCTGCTTGTTGACTGCATAGCACAATGCCTGGCGGACCTTCTCGTTGTCAAACGGCGCTGCCGCGTTGTTGAGGTACATCGCCTGCACCAGATTCATCGTCCCCTCGAGCACCTCGAAATCATCGCCGAGCTCTGCCGCCTGCTGCGTGGAAACCCTCGCGACCAGATCGACGGCACCGCCCTCGAGATTCATGACGATCGAATCCGAATCCGCAAGCACCTTCAAAGTGATATCCTTGATGTGCGCCGGCTCGCCCCAGTAATCGTCAAAACGCTCAAGCACCACATTCTCCTGCAAAGAGCGCGATACAAACCTGTACGGCCCCGTCCCGACCGGATTTGTCTGCAGATCATCCGCATCAGCCGGCACGATCGCCGCCTCGACGGTCGACAGGATCGCCATGAACGGGCTGCTCGACTCCTTCAGCGTGATCACGACCGTCCCATCGTCCGGCGTTTCCACGCTCTCGATATTAGAAAACGCCGATATAACGGGCTCTCCCCCATTAAGACCGGCGCAGGTTTCAATCGAATACTTCACGTCCTCCACAGTGACAGGATTTCCGTTGTGGAACTTTATCCCATCTCGCAAAGTGAATGTATACACAAGCCCGTCCTCTGACATCGTGTAATCACTCGCCACTGCAGGAACCAGATTGCCCTCGCTGTCCGGCTTATACAGCCCCTCGTAGATATTGTAGAGGATCTCCTGTGTGCCCGCGCCCTGTGACAGGCTCGGTACCAGGCTGTCCAGATCCTGTGGAATACCTATGGTGATGTGTGAACCGCCCTCCTCCGTGTCCTTCGTCTCCTCCGATGAAGCATTTGCCTCCGTGTTCGTCGCGGATTCCACCTCACTGCTGTTTGCGGCAGACGTGTCTGCAATCTGTGTAGAGTCTCCAGCCGCCTTGTCACCTGAGCATCCGCCCAGTGCAACAGTCAGTGTAAGCAACATACCCGCAAAAAGAACTTTCCCAAACTTCTGTCCTCTTTTTGCCATGTCTTTTACTCCTTTTCATTCTTCTGATATTTAATTGTAACCAATATGCACCATTCTCAATCCAAACTGTGCATACCGCCGCACAAAGTACAGTCACGCTGCGCGTGTACCATCTTTTGTGTTCTGTTAAATTTTATAAAAATATAGATAAAAATGCAAGACATTTTTTTGACAATCTTGTTCTTTATTGTATACACAGATACTAAGTTTGGGAACTGTAGATAAAGGAAACGGCGGCATCCGCAGATGCCGCCAAACTATTATTCCGCATTTCCCAGCACTTTTTTCAGTTCATCCATAAACGTGTTGATGTCCTTAAACTCGCGGTATACTGACGCAAAACGGACATACGCCACCGCGTCAAGATCCTTGAGCTTATTCATGACCAGCTCCCCGATGACGCGGCTGCTGATCTCCTTCTCACCGCGGTTTAAGATATCCGCCTCCACCTCGTCCACCAGATCCTCGATGCTGTCGGTGCTGACCGGTCTCTTGTGGCATGCCCGGAGCACCCCTGTCTCGATCTTGGAACGGTCATACGCCTCCCTGTTATCATCCTTCTTGACGATGACCAGCGGGATCGCCTCCACCTTCTCGTAGGTCGTGAAACGCTTACTGCACACATCACACACGCGCCGCCTGCGTATGGAGCTGTTGTCCTCGGCAGGTCTTGAATCGATCACTCTCGTATTTTCATAATTGCAGAACGGACATTTCATACTGTTTCCTCCGAATCATTTGCATTGCTCACGCTGTACTGCTGACATCCTACACCATTTCTGTTCGTCAAGATTTCCCGTCATACACCCAGTATAGATTATGTTTCCGCTGTTGTCAATCAGATCACGCGCTTACATATTATATATCCACAAGGATCAGATCCGGTCCGATCTGTCTGATGCAGTTGTATGGTATGGCGATCACCGAGTCGTCCGTGAGCATGGACCAGAATCCCTTGCAGCCCGGCACGATGATCTTGCAGATGCACCCTTTGCATTCGTCGATCTCCAGATCACAGACATGTCCAAGCCGCCTGCAGTCCTTGATACAGATCACTTCCTTTTTCCGCAGTTCCTTGTATGTCACCATAAAAAATCCCCTTTGAGCGCAGCACATTTATTTATTATATGCGCCACACCCAAAAGGGATACTTGTCTAAACTTCAAACTCGATCTCCGTGATATCCACGATCTCCTCCGCATTCTTTGCGAGCATCAGCATATAGCTCCCCGCATCAGCCTGAAAGCTCCCCGACGCCTCATCATAGTACGTAAAAGCTTCGCGCTCGAGCATGAGTGTCACTTCCCGCGTCTCACCCGCTTCAAGATAGATCTTCTCAAACGCTTTCAGCTCCTTTGCCGCCTTCTTCACCTTCGGGCACTTGTCCGCCACATAGATCTGCGCGACTGCCGCCCCCGCACGGTTGCCGATATTAGAGATGTCAAAACTCACCTTGACTCCCTTGCTCTCCGCAGTGTCCTCGATGACCTCCGCCCGGATCCCTGTCATCACGAAATCGGTGTAGGACAGCCCGTAGCCGAATGGAAATGCCGTCGCGACATCGTAAGTGTCATAGTAACGGTATCCCACAAAGATATCCTCGCCATAAACGACCTGATCGCCGCCCGGAAATTCCCCGAGAACCACTGCCGGACAGTCCTTCTCGCTGAGCGGGAATGTCTCCGGCAGATGTCCTGACGGATTGTACGCGCCAAACAGAACCTCCGCGAGAGCGATGCCGCCCTCCATGCCCGCATACCAGCTATATACCAGCGCTTTCACGTCAGCCAGCCACGCACTCATATCCACAGGCGATCCCGCCACAAGCGTCACGACCGTATCCGGTCTCACCTTCAGAAGCTCCGCGATCAGTCTGTCCTGATCATAAGGAAGCTTCATGTCTGCCCTGTCCTGCCCCTCCGTGTCATAATCGTGCGTGAGTCCCCCCACATAGATAACCGCATCGGCATCTTTTGCCGCTTCCAGCGCTTCCTGCAGATACTTTTCATTCATCTCCCTCTGGCGTATGGTCTTTTCCTCCGATGATACCTGCGCCGTTCCACTGTCCTGATTGAGACTGTCCGCCTGACCGTTCTCACTTTCACCGGTATTTGCCCAGATATTACCGATATCCTCGTTGTAATATCCCGGCTTATATACAACCTCCGTGTTGCCGCCCAGAAGCATCTGGATGCCAAGCAGCGGCGTGATCTCATACAGCGCCTTGATCTCGGCGCTCCCGCCGCCGGGCGCGTGCTGTCTGTTTGCATTCTCACCGACAACCAGCAGCTTCCTGATCTTTTTCCTGTCAAGCGGAAGGATATTCCCGTCATTTTTTAACAGGACGACAGACTCCCTCGCAGTCTGACGCAGCGCTGCCTTGTCATCGTAATCGTTATATCCGCCTGCACTGCGCTCCCCGTCCAGCATGTGGAGCTTATTCATGACATTCAGGATATGGCGCACCTTCTCGTCGATCTTTGCGAGCGCTTTCTTCCTGTCCACTTCCCCGTCCTCGATCATCCGGATCAGCGGATCCGCCATGTAATACGCGTCGAAATCACTTGTGACGGACATCTCCATGTCAAGACCGTTCATGAGCGCTTCCTTCGTGTCATGGACACCGCCCCAGTCGGACACGGTGATGCCCTCAAAGCCCCATTCCCTGCGCAGGATATTGTTCAGCAGATCGTCGTGATGGCAGCAGTGCGTCCCGCGAAGCTTGTTGTAAGCACCCATGATCCCCTTTGCGCCGCCGCGTCTGACAGCCGCCTCAAAGCCCGGCAGATAGATCTCGCGAAGCGCACGCTCACTCACCTCCACGTCCACATCAAGACGCCTGGTCTCCTGATTGTTCAGCGCAAAATGCTTCACACATGACGCCACGTCATTCTCCTCGATTCCCTGCACGAGCGGCACGACCATCTCCGAGACAAGATACGGATCCTCGCCCATGTACTCAAAGCTCCGCCCGCACAGCGGGGAACGCATGATGTTGATCCCCGGCGCAAGGATCATGTCCTTTCCGCGGCCTCTCGTCTCCTTGCCAAGCAGCTTACCCGTCTCATGCGCCAGCGCCCTGTTCCATGTCGCTGCAAGCGCCGTGTTGCAGGGAAGATAGGACACATAGTCATAGCTTAGTCCGATATCCTTCCACGCATCGTTCTCAAAATCCTTCCGGACGCCCCTGGGACCGTCCGAAGTCTTAAAAGGCGGGATCCCCAGCCGCTCTACCCCTTTTGTCGTAAAAAAACCGTTCCCGTGGATCATCCCGATCTTTTCCTGCAGGGTAAGCTGCGCGATCAGCTTCTCAATCTTATCTTTTGTCATTGAATCTTGTCCTCCTTCTCCGTGTGGTCTGATGCCTTTGATAACCGAACCCTTATGACTGTATTTAATACGATAGAAAAAATGAACAATATCAATCCGAGCAGTTGTGACACGGCGATCTGCGTGCCCGGTATCAGAAGCCGGTCTGTCCGGATCCCCTCGATCACGAAACGTCCAATGCCATACCCGCCAAGATAAAACAGACACATCTGTCCATGATATTTTTTCTTTTTATGATACAGGATCATGACCAGCAAAATGCCAAGATTCCATACGCCCTCATACAGAAATGTGGGATGCACCTGTATGAAATTCACATCCCCCATCAGTGCCATGCCGTCAAGCTGCGACTGCGTGATATCCCACGGACGCACTGCGTCAACAGGCAGCCTCATGGCAAACAGCGTATCCGTATATCCGCCAAACACCTCCCTGTTGAAGAAGTTCCCCCACCTGCCTATGATCTGTCCGAGGATCAGACCATAGACGCCGCAGTCACCGATCTGATAGGGCGAGAGCTTCTTGATCCTGCTGTATACAAAAAGAGTCGCAAATGCGGCGATCACTGCACCGTATATGGCTAGTCCGCCCCGCCGGAGATTGAAAATGCCAAGAAGGTCATTCTTGTACTGGTCCCAGGAAAAGACGACATAGTAGATCCTCGCCCCGATCACCGAAAAGACAACTGCATAAATGCCAAAATCCCATATGATGTCTGTATCCATCCCCTCAACTTTCGCCATGCGCTCCGCCATCAGCACGCCAAGTATGACACCGATGCCGATGATCACTCCATAAAATGCGATCTCAAATCCAAACACTGAAAAACTTTTCGGCAAGTCTTCCAGATAAATTCCAAGATGTGGAAACGCGATATCATTGACTCCCATTGTATCAGGCATATTTTTTACCTACCTCATTCTAATCTAAATATTCTAAAGAACCCTGTCCTGCATGCTTGATCGATCCCCACGCTTTATACATTAAACCGGAAGAGGATCACATCCCCGTCTTTTACCACGTAGTCCTTGCCCTCCAGCCCGACAAGTCCCTTGTCCCTCGCTGCCGCCAGCGAGCCATTTTCCAGCAGATCTTTGTAATTGACAACCTCGGCGCGGATAAAACCGCGCTCAAAGTCCGTGTGGATCTTGCCTGCTGCCTGCGGCGCCTTCGTGCCGACCCTGATCGTCCATGCGCGGCACTCGTCCTCCCCTGCTGTGAGGAAGCTGATAAGACCTAACAGGCGGTAGCTCGCCGCGATCAGCTTATCCAGTCCGGATTCCTGTAGTCCCAGATCCTCCAAAAACATGGCTTTCTCGTCATCGTCAAGCTCCGCGATCTCCTGCTCGATCTGGGCGCAGATCACAAAGACCTCAAAGCCTTCTCCTGCCGCATAATCCCGGACCGCCTTTACGCCATCATTGTCCGCGCCGTCGTTTGCAAGATCATCCTCTGTCACATTTGCCGCAAAGATAACAGGCTTGTCTGTCAATAGATTATACCCATTTCTCCACAAAATTTCCTCATCGTCCTCTGTCACAAAACTTTTTGCCAGTTTTCCTTCCTCGAGATGTGCCTTGATACGCTCCGCAAGCGCGAGCTCCTTCGCCTGCGCCTTGTCGTTTTTCGCACCTCTTGACACCTTTGCGATACGCCGCTCCAGGATCTCGATATCAGAGAAGACCAGCTCCAGATTGATCGTCTCGATATCCCTCAGCGGATCGATGCTGCCGTCGACATGGACGATATTGGAGTCCTCAAAACACCGCACCACATGGACGATCGCATCGACCTCCCGGATATTTGCAAGGAACTGGTTCCCGAGCCCCTCTCCCTTGGAGGCTCCCTTCACAAGCCCCGCGATATCGACAAACTCGATCACCGCCGGCGTCACCTTCTTCGTGTGATACAGCTCGCCAAGAAGCCGGATCCGCTCATCCGGCACTGTCACAACCCCCACATTCGGGTCGATCGTACAGAACGGATAGTTCGCTGATTCTGCTCCTGCCTTTGTCAGTGAATTAAATAATGTGCTCTTTCCTACGTTTGGCAGTCCGACGATGCCTAGTTTCATATCTTGTTATACCTGCTCAGAAATCCTTATATTTAAAGGATTTCTGCCTTTCTCTATATTTTACTACACAATTTTTAAGGCAGCTCCTTTCTGTTGTTCTCCAACAAAAAGAGTCTGATACAAGCTTATATTATAGCATATCATCCGTCATTTTGGAATAATCAAATTAAATTTTCTGCCTGAATAGACAATCAATCGAGCAGGGAAGAACCATCTTCCCCTACCGCGCGCCGGGCACCCGTCAGCGTATGCTGACAATCTTCCTCTGGGTGCCCGTGTGCATAAAAAGAAATAAGCATCCCTACCGTCCAAAGTAAGATGCTTATATCCTCGCACAGCCGTCGCTCACCTCTATATTTCCCGCAGCAGCACCGCATCGCAGCCGTGCGCTCTCCAGCTAAGGACGCCGTCCGCATCCTGCATCTGCTCCCCGCTCCACAGCTCCTTGTAACAGATTCCCGGGCGGATCCCCGCACGCCCGCATTCCACCTGCACCGTCTCATCGCCTTCCCGCCAGTGGAACAGCGCCAGACACTGCTTCCCGTCCACCGTAGCTGTGAACGCTGCCGACGCGGAAGCACCCGCAGACTCCACCGGACAGAAGGACACGCGCGATGCGGCGAGCGCGTTCACATCGCGGTTCGTCGCCAGCTTTTTTGCCCGGCTGCAAGCCTCGGGACGCTCAAAATCATCGCTGAGCATCATCACCGTGCCGGCGATCACCGCCGAGGTGTAGCGCGCCCGTGCCTCCCCCTCTAGGCTGTCCCTGTCCGTGAAGACGCCCTTTAGCAGACAGATATGGTCCGGATCATTGAACGCATACAGCCGACCGCTCTGCCACCATGCGTAGGTCTGGGCGTTGAGCACGTACTCCACGTCCTCGTTCGTCCCGAACGCATCGCACGAGAACCGCCTCGCATGGCCAAAACCGCACGGAAACAGCGGCGCAATGGAAAGACTGATAAAAAATGGCTTTCCGATCCGCTCAGGCGACAGATATCCGGCGATCAGACGATACCCTGTCTCGATGGCCTGCCGCCCGGTGCGGATATTCCGGTCATAATGACACCCCTCCATGCCGCCGTGCGTCATAAAATCAAGCTTCACATAATCAAAATCCCACCGCACAAAGCGGGACAGCTTCCACTCCATCTGCTGCCGCCAGACGGGATGCGTCACGTCGAGAGGGATCGCCCCGTCCACCCGGGCAAGCGGATTTCCGTCGGAATCCCGCAGCAGGATCTCCGAAAACCGATGGCCCGGCGCGCCCGGGATCTCGTTCTCAATGTCCTCGTCCTTGCCAAAAAAGGCAAAGGGCGAATCGTAGATCCCCGCCTTCTGGCCGCTCCCGTGCAGCTCCTGAACGAGCGATGTCAGGTTTTCCTCCGGGATGACACTCCACCCGGCGTCCAGATTCATATAAGTGAGTCCCTGATTCTCATAGCCTTCCGGCCGAAGCGCTCCGCGCACAAACTGCCCGGTCTTGCGAAAATTGTACTCGTTCAGCCGGAATGCCAGTCCCGCCCAGCTATTAAAGCCAAACGGCACGCCCTCCGTCCATGTCAGATGACCGCCTTCCTCCGCCAGCAGATCGCCGTAATCCTCGAGAATACTCCTGTAATCTGCGCCATACAGCACATAAAAACGCGCGGATTCCACGCTCGCCCCGATGAGGCTGCCGTGTGGGACGCCATCGTGCGTCCCCTCGTCCGCGATGCCGCTCTGTACCCAAAAGCTCTTCGCATCGGTTCCCGAGCAGATGATGACATTCTTCCACACAGAGAAATCAGCAGCACCGATCAGCAGCCCCTCCCTGCTGTCCTCCTGAAACAGAACGGTCATATCATAGCTCTTTCGCCCCGCGCGCAGCGGCTGTGCCTCGTAGCGCAGCCACATCGTATTGTCGTAGGGAACCAGCAGCATCTTGCTCCAGATGCTCTTCCATATCCTGGGCGCATTGTCTCCCAGCCCCTCCGCGATCAGCGGCAGAAGCCGGTTCGTCTCCACCGGCTGTCCGTCCTGGGCGGACAGCGCGCAGGAGACGACCGGTGCGCCGTCGTCAGAAAAGGACAGGCGCTGTGTCAGGCACAGACCGTTTTCCGCATGAAATGTAAGTACCTGTCCGCTTTCCCCATGCGTCATTTCCTGCTTTTTTAAGACTGCTGTCCTGGTGTCGATCCCCCTGCCGTCGACATGATACGCTTTTGCGTAGCCTGTCAGGACCGCAGTGTCTCCCCAGAGCAGCGCAAACGTCCCGTTATCTTTATACTGCCACGTTATTCTGACATTCCTTTCCATATGCTTCTCCTTTCTTATGGAGCTGTACTAATCCTCTACCGCACTCCATTCTATCAGCACGCTCTCGTACTCATGCGGTATCTTGCACAGCGTGAGTCCGGCGTTCATCCATGTCCGTCCGGTTCTGATCTGGCTGTCTGCGGAACAACGGTAATACTTGTCGGGCGACAGCCCTTTAATCGTGGTGTGCAGCGGGAGCGGATTGCCCTCCGCCGAGGTCATCACCAGCGTCTGCAGCGCATGGTCACGCTGTTCGTCGACAAATTCCCACGCGCAGAACCTGCCGCCCGGCGGTGTGAGCCTGTAGTACGTCCCCTCGTGCGTCAGCCTATAATATTTATGGAAATCCGCGATCTGCTCCCGCACCATCGCCTTTTCCTCGTCGGTGATCCGGTTTAAGTCCAGCTCGTAGCCAAAGCTGCCGGAGAGCGCCACATGGCCTCTCGTGGCAAACGGCGTGACGCGCCCTGTCTGGTGATTGGGAACCGCAGACACATGGGCGCCTACGCTGCTGACCGGGTAAAAGAAGGACGTGCCATACTGGATATCGAGCCGGTTCACCGCATCCGTGTTGTCGCTGCACCAGATCTGCGGCGAATAGTACAGCATCGCCGCGTCAAACCGCCCGCCGCCCCCGCTGCAGCTCTCCAATAAGATATCCGGGAACCGCTGTATAATGCGCTCCATCAGCTCGTACACGCCCAGCACAAAGCGGTGGTAGACCTCGCCTGTCCGGTCTCCGGCAAACTGGCGGCTGTAGATATCACAGATGCTCCGGTTCATATCCCACTTGACATAGTCGATGGGCGCGTGCTCTAGTATATCGGAAATCCGCTCAAATAAATACGCCCGCACATCCGCGCGGCTCATATCCACCACGAGCTGATTCCTGCAACGGTTCGGTTCCCTGCCCGGTATTGTGATCGCCCAGTCCGGATGTGCCCTGTAGAGATCGCTGTCCTCCGAGATCATCTCCGGCTCAAACCACAGTCCGAACTTCATGCCCAGCGCGTGGATCTGATCGCCCAGCGCCTTCAGGCTGCCGCCCAGCTTCCGCTCGTTGGCATACCAGTCCCCCAGACCGGTGTTGTCATCATCCCGCTTGCCAAACCATCCGTCATCGAGCACCAGCATCTCAATACCGAGTGCTGCCGCCTGCTCTGCCAGTGAGAGCAGCTTCTCCTGATTAAAGTCAAAATATGTCGCCTCCCAGTTGTTTAGAAGTATCGGTCTCTTTGCGTGCTGATACTTTCCCCTGCACATATGTTCCCGTAAGATTTTGTGGTATTGACAGGAGAGTTTTGATAGCCCGGCATCCGAGTAGCTCAATATCACCTGTGGCGCGTCAAAACATTCATTCTTTTCTAGACAAAACGAAAACTTCTCCGGGTTGATTCCCATCAGCACCCTCGTCTGTCCCCGCTGGTCCATCTGTGCACAGGCTGTAAAATTTCCGCTGTACACAAGGCACAGTCCATAACAGTCTCCATGATCCTCCGTCGCATCCGGTGCGCAGAGAATGGCGGCAGGATTGTACTGATGGCTGGAAGTCCCGCGCATGCTCCCCACCTCCAGCTTCGCGCGGCGGACCCTGTCTCTCTCCAGCCCGCGCTCCAGCGTATGCCTGCCCGCAAAGGTGATGAGGTCATACTCCCCAAACTGGAAATCCAGGCAGCAGCTAAGGCACTTGCCAAGTACAATGGCGCTCTCACCGCGGTTTTCAACGCGGATCGCCCTGGTTATCACATTTTCCTTCTCAAAAACACCATAGCACAGACGCACCACCACCTGTGATGCCTTCTCCCGCATGGTGATGACGAGCGTCTCCCCTGTCTCGTCCGCGTTGTCATACAGCGCGGGCATGCCCGCCACCCTGTAGGAACTTTTGAACACCTCATAGCTCTCAAAACGGAAATCCGCCGCCATGCTGCCATTTTCATGCAGCAGTGAGATACAACTCTCGCGGTAGTCACCCACACCGTCAGAAGGAAGCTCCTGCGGCAGACAGTCCAGCGAATACCCGCGGTTTCCCACCGTCTCCTCCGGGTTGCCCGAGAATCCCACATCCACCTGAAAGATCAGATCCGCAAGATTTTCCCCGTCGATCCTCTTTCCATAATAGGTGTGCAGCAGTACGCCGTACTCATCGGCATACATCTGATAAGTGCTGTCCGCCGTGTGCAGGTTGAACAGCCTGCCGTTTTTTTCCACTACAATTGCCATATACAAACATCTCCTTACTTCTTGGCATTCATTACAGGCATTTATGCCCTATGATGCGAAAGGCTCCCGACTGACTGCAGGAGCCTCTCTCACTATAATAAATCGTACGATTTGTGCTATTCCTTTACTGCGCCGATCACCATGCCTGACACAAAATATTTCTGCAGGAACGGATAGATGATCAGCAGCGGGATCGTGGAGACCACGATCTTGGTCGCGTTGAACGTGCGGTTGTTCATGGACGCCATCTGTTTTAACTGTTCCGCGTCCGTCACCTGCGTGATGTCCACCGTGAGCTGCTGGATATACGTCTGCAGCGGGTACATCACGGACTTGCTCATGTAGATCAACCCGGAGAAATAGTCATTCCAGTGGTTGACAATGGAGAACAGCGCCACGGTCGCAAGTGCGGGAAGAGACACTGGCAGATAGATCTTCACCAGGATCTCGATCGGGCTCGCACCGTCGATCCGTGCTGCCTCGTCCAGCGATTCCGGCACACCCTTGAAGAAATTGATCAGCAGGATGACGTTGAACACAGGAACGGCACCCGGGAGCACCAGCGCCCAGATCGTATTGGTCAGATGCAGATTGCTGACCACCATGAACAGCGGAATGATGCCGCCGGAAAACAGCATTGCAAAAATGACGAATTTAATGTAGACCTCGCGCGCCGGAAAGCGCTTCCTGCTCTTGGAGAGCGGATACGCCATGCTCACTGTGAAGAACATGTTGATGAGCAGTCCCAGGATCACCCTCTCCACCGAGATCAAAAACGATTTCCAGAACTGTGCGTCCTCCAGCAGTTTCTTGTAGGTGACGAGCGTAAAATCCTTCGGGATAAAGCCCACCTCGTTCGCGGCAACCGCGTCGCTCCCGCTGAGGGAGATCGCAAGCATATTGATCAGCGGAAGCAGGCAGCTCAGCGTGAGGATCACCACGACCGCCCACACGATCACCATGGAGACAACTCTTTTGCCATTTAATTTCTTTACCATGATTCCATCCCCTCCTTAAAAGATACCGCTGCCGGTGAGTTTCTTTGCCCCTTTATTGGCACCCATGATCAACAGGAAGCTGATAACCGATTTGAACAGACCGACCGCCGTACCGATACTGTACTGGCGCTCAACCATACCGATCCTGTACACATATGTATCAATGATATCCCCTGTCTCATATACGATCGGATTGTAAAGGTTGAAGATCTGGTCAAATCCTGCATTCAGAATATTTCCGAGGTTCAGCGCGGTCATCAGTATGATCGTCGGCATCAGGCTCGGCAGTGTGATGTGGAGCGTCTGCTCAAAACGGTTTGCCCCGTCGATGGAAGCCGCCTCGTACAGTCCTAAGTCAATGCCTGTCAGGGCTGCCAGATATACCACGGAGTTGTAACCGAACTCCTTCCACACATCCGTCGCCACGATCACCTGGCGGAACCAGTTGTTGTCTGCAAGAAACTGTACCGGCTCTCCCCCAAACGCTGTGACCAGCGCGTTAAAGGGACCGGAGAGCGAAAACATGTTGGTCACGACCGTCGCGAGCACAACCCACGACAGGAAATGCGGCAGATACACAACGGTCTGGAAAAACTTCTTGCAGATGCCGACCGTGATCTCATTTAACAGGATCGCAAACGACACCGGCACGATGATATTGAAGATTAGCTTCGCAAAAGCGATGACCAGCGTGTTGACGAACACCTGTCGGCTGTCGGGAAGGCTGAATATAAACTCAAAGTTGTCGAGCCCTACCCATTTTGAGCCAAAGATCCCTTTGGCAGGAACATAGTTCTGAAACGCCATCAAAGAGCCGAACAGCGGTACAAAAACGAACAGGAACAGCATGATCATGCCGGGCAGCAGCATCAGGTGGAACATTCTCTTCTCCCTGCCCGCAAACTCCGTCTTCCCCCCGGCGGCGGCTGTCTTATTTCCCTGTCTCATAGAACCCCCTCCATTTCCATTTTCTATTCAAATCTTTCTGTAAACAATCTCATATCCTGAAGACCCGATCGGACTATTTCGCGGAAAGCTCCTCGTTGATCTCTTCCGTGATCGTCTGACCGCCCGCAGATGTCCAGTTATCCACAAACTCGTCAAAAGCGGACATGTCTGCCTCTCCCACGATGATCTTCAATATCGTCTGCTGCTCCAGCTTCTCGAGGGACGCCCACTTTGTCTTCATGCTCTCCGACGTCTCAAAGTACGCAGGCGTCATAAAGTTTGCCGGCTCCTCGCTGAACTTGTTGATCGCCACCAGACGGGACATATACTGGGAATAGTCTGCGGACTCAGCCTTCTGTCCTGCGTCCACTGCCTCCTGATACCGGACTGCCGACTCATAGTAGCCGAGCTCCTCCGTGTCCAGCGTGGAGACATCCGCACTGCCGTCCAGGACCGCCTTCACATTGGCAGTCATGATCTCCGCGTTGTTTCCGGGCTGCACCTGGCAGTACAGCGGCCAGTTAAAGTACGCGATAGTCTGATTCTCTATGATCTCCTTGGCAGCATCCGAAGTATCCTTCTTGGCGTACTCCGAGTTGATATTGACGATCTTCATCGCAATCTCAGGGTGCTCATAGCCCTTGCGCACCACGACAAAGCCCGCATAAGGTTTTGTGTTGATGCCATTGATCTTATTGTCGGAGCCTACCGGCGCACTGACGTTCACCCACTCTGCATCCTTATTCGCATAGGAAGCTGTCTGTGCCGGGTTGAACGGCGACCACCACGGGCCGACGTACGCACCGCACTGTCCGCCGGAGATGAGCGCCACGATATCGTCCGTGGTGCGCGTCGTGAATTCCTTGTCGAGCAGCCCCTCCGCATACCAGTCGGACAGAAGCTGCAGGGCATCCTTCATCTCAGGCTGTACGGAGCCGTACACTGCCTTGCCCTCGCTGTCCTTGATCCAGATCTCCGGATACGCGTCAAACGCCGTAAAGAAATTGTCGATACCAAAATGGTTGTTCGGATATCCGCCGTACACTGTCGGCAGCACTGCAAGCCCTACCGTGTCCGCCTGCCCGTTGCCGTCGGGATCGTCGTTGATGAACGCCCTGAGAATGTCTGCGACCTCATCCATTGTGGAAGGCTCTTCCAGACCAAGATTGTCCAGCCAGTCCTTGCGCAGCCGCAGGAAATCCTGACCGTCGCTCAACTGCGTCTTGGGAATCGCCATGATCTTGCCGTCGAAGGTTGCCGCATCCAGCGGATTGTTCGCACCGTAGCTCTCATAGGAGGACTTCACCGTATCGCACGCCAGATTGTTGTAAATATCCGTCAGATCGGCGATCATGTCGTTTTCAACCAGCTCCACGAGCGTCGAGTAGTCCGCGACATGCATGATGTCCGGAATATCCTGCGCCGCGATCGCAAGGGAAACCTTCTGGTCGTAGTCGTCACCTCCCTGCGCCTCAAATGTATTTTCGTTCTGCACATTGATCAGATTCTTCACATACCGCGTGTAAGCGTTGTCCGTCGGCGTATCCTTTTCGTAGGCCGTCCCCGACAGGGTGTCTGCTCCCTGCGAGGTCAGGACATAACCTGTCGTATAAGTCACAAGCTCGGGATATTTCCCGTAGGGATCATTTGCCGCTGCCTCCCACGCCGCCTTTTCGTCGTCACTCATATTTGCCGTGAAGTCTTCCTCCGCTCCGCCGCATCCTGTCATGCACCCCATGACCATCGCAGCCGCCAGCAACAGGCTGAGAGTTTTCTTTTTCATCGTTCATACCTCCAAATTCTGTAATGATGTAATGATTTCATACTGTAACAAACATGCATGTTTTGTGATATTATTACAATATCAAAATATCATTTCCCCGAAAATATAAAATTTCCGAAAAACATATCAGATTTTCGGAAAAATTATATAAATTGTTTCAATCAGTCCAAATTAGTGATATGTTTGTGTAAAACATGAATACCTTTTTAGAGATAAAGGAGCGAAATATGTTCAAAATGCTTATCGTGGACGACGAGAGTACCGAACGGGAATGCATCAGTTACCTGATTCAGTCTGCGGATCTTCCACTGGAATTAAAGGAGGCCGACAGCGCCTCCGCGGCACTGGCACTGTTACAGGACTGGCATGCCGACATCCTGTTCACCGATATCCGGATGCCCGCCTCCTCGGGACTCGACCTCGCAAGGCAGGCGGCGGAGCTGCTCCCGGGGATCAAGACGATCATCTTTAGCAGCTACGCGGAATTTGAGTATGCGCGCACTGCCATGACGCTCGGCGCGGTCAGTTACATCTTAAAACCCGTTGTCCCGGCGGAGCTGGAATCCACCCTGACGGACGTGATCCAACTCTTAAATGAAGAACGCGAACTGCGTCTTCTACAGGACACCCAGCAGTCCTATATGCTGCAGTACACCCTGCAGGGCTGTATCAACGGGACGCTTCCCACAGGCATCTCACCGGAGATCATCCTCCTGCTCAACAGCTTCCACCAGGTGGTGCTGCTGGACTTCCCGCCGCATTTTCTCGAAAAGAGTTATGCCGTTTTTTATGAAAAACTGCGGTGTGAGATGCAGCTTGACATGGAGACGCTAAACCTCTCCGCCACGCAGTCCTTGCTGTTCCTGCGCAGGCAGGCTGACGACGCCCACGGCTTCGGCTGCAGCCTCCACACTTATATCCGGGAGCATTTCCAGACGGACTGCTATCTCTCGATCAGCCATCCCGTCCACGGATATTCCAATCTGCAGGACGCCTATACGTTCGCGGAGCAGCAGATGGAACAGCGTTTCTGGAATCCGGAAACCCACGTCTTCTCCTACGAGCGCGCAGATCTTCCCGGAAAGTCCCAGGACGAGCTGGACGATAACGCCATCCTGTCCATGATCAAGCGCTGCCTCTGCGACAAGGACGGCGCCGGGCTGACACAGAATCTGAATATGCTCTTTCAGAAGTACCGCCAGCCCGCCAATCAGTCCCAGATATTTGTCAAATTCGTATTTTCCAACCTGATCACCACACTGTATCCCTTTTTGCCGGACAACTCCGAAACGTCGCTCGACACCCTGATCACGGAGCTGTACATCCAGCAGGATATCCTGGAGATCATCCGCACGATCCAGTCCATGGCAGAAAAGATCGTGAAGAACTACGGCACCGCCTCCGCGCTCGATATCCGGCGCGAGATCGTCTCGACGCAAAACTACATCAACCAGAATTACAGCCGGGATCTCTCCGTGGAAATGCTTGCCTCACTCGTCTATCTGACACCTGATTACCTAAGCCGCCTCTTCAAGAAGAGCACTGGGAAGAGTCTCTCGCAGTACATCCGCCAGGTGCGCATGGAACGGGCTGGCGAGCTGCTGCGTACCACCAACCGCAAAGTGATCGACATCGGAACCAGCGTCGGCTACGCCAATTATTCATATTTCTGCCAGAGCTTCCGGGAGTACTTTGGCAGATCGCCGGAAAAATACCGACAGGAGGAATCCCTATGAAACGCTTACTGAACCGTACACTCGGCATTTACCTGAACCTGAAATACAGAAACAAGCTGATACTGACCTGCATTCTTGCCGGCGTCATTCCCCTGGTCACGCTTGGGATCTTCTGTTATTGGCAGACGCACGGCTTTCTGCTGGACAAGGAGCGGGATGCGCTCTCCTCCGCTATCGACACGGCCTACAACTCCCTGGACTACCAGATCCAGCTCTATGAGAACCTTGTGACCTACCTCGCCCTGTCCGAAACCATTGTCAATGTCTCCTCGTCGGAAAATCAGGGTATCATTGACAAGTTCGAGATGCTCCACTACGATTACGATGTCCTGCTCGAAAACATCTATATACAGCACCCGGAGATCGCCCAGATCACGCTGTATGTGGACAGGACCGACCTGTTTCATGGACGCCAGCTCCGCCCTCTCTCCGACCTGGAGTCTGAGCGCTGGTACGACTCTCTGGCGGACACAGCCGCCCCTGTCTGGCACCTGGACAATGACGGCTATCTGTGCCTGATCCAGCGCGTCCCCACGCCATACATCAAGTTCGTCACCTCCTTCTCACGGCACTGCCTCTGCATCCGGCTAAAGCCCGAGAAATTCTTCAATGTGCCGACGGATCTGTCCAACGACTACCATCTGGAGATCGCAGATACCCGCGAAATCTTTTATGACTACACGGACGCTGCCATAGAAGGACAGACCTACCCTGAAGATGGGTGGACGACCAAAGTCAGCAGCCCGCTCGAGAACAACTGGGTCATCACGCTGGAGAAGCCTTCCTGCCTCGTGTCGGCTCCCGCAAACAAGATGGCTGTCACGATCCTCGTCATCCTGCTGCTGTGCTTCGCCCTGATCTACGCGGTCAGCGGCCTGCTGTCCAACTTTTTCGCCCAGAAGGTAAATCTCCTGCTCAGCGCCATGCACCGCGTCCAGGAGGGAGATCTGACCGTACAGATCCATGACGACTGCCCCGACGAGATCGGTGAGCTGACCAACAGCTTCCAGCACATGATCCGCAAGCTTGACCGCCTGGTCATGGAGGACTACAGGAATAAGATCACCTTGAAAGAAACACAACTGATGGCGCTGCAGGCACAGATCAATCCTCATTTTTTGTACAACTGCCTCTCCGCCATCAACAGCAAGGCGCTCCTCAACAGCCAGACAGAGATCAGCCAGATGGCACAGCTTCTGTCCACCTTCTACCGAACGACATTGAACAAAGGCCGTACGGAAACCCTTCTCTCCGACGAGATCAAAAATGTGCGGTCCTATATTGAAATCCAACTGATTTTGAACGATAATCTATTTGATGCTGTGTATCAGCTCGACGACCCGCTCCCAGAACTCGAGCTTCCAAACCTGCTGCTCCAGCCCCTTGTAGAAAACGCGATCATGCATGGGATCCTGCCCAACCAGAACAGGCGGGGCGCACTCTACCTCACCGTCACCCAGGTAGGCAGCCTTGTCCACTTTACGATCATGGACAACGGACTTGGCATCCCGCCTGAGAAGCTCCCGCTGCTGACCCAGACCCAGTCGCAGGGATACGGCCTTAAAAATGTCCACGAGCGCCTGCAGCTCACCTACGGAAAAGAGTATGGTCTAAAGATCAACAGCATCCTGAACCAGAGCACGATGATCACCTTCTCGATTCCCGCACAGCATCAGCAGAGAACACCGCAACAATAATCCCAAATGAAATTAAGGAGGAACACAACATGTTACAGAAATGGTGGCACAATACCATCGGATATCAAATCTACCCGAAAAGCTTTCAGGACACAAACGGGGACGGCATCGGGGACTTAAAGGGCGTCACCGCGCACCTCGACGACCTTGCCGACCTGGGCATCAACGTCATATGGCTCTGCCCCGTCAACAAGTCGCCCATGAAGGACCATGGCTATGACATCTCGGACTACGAGGAGATCGACCCCATGTTTGGCAGCAAGGACGATCTGAGAGAACTGATCCGGGAAGCCGACAGACGCGGCATCAAAATCCTGATGGATCTGGTCGTAAACCACACCTCCTCAGAGCATCCCTGGTTCCAGAAAGCGCTGAAGGACCCCGACGGGGAATACGGAAAATATTATATGATTCAGGAAGGAAAGGGCGGAAAGGCGCCCAACAACTGGCGTTCGATCTTCGGCGGCAGCGCATGGGAGCGCATCGGCGACACCAACCGCTACTATCTGCACCTTTTCACCAAATGGCAGCCGGACTTAAACTGGGAGAATCCCGCGCTGCGCCAAAAAATATATGAGATGGTGAACCGATGGCTCGACCTTGGCATCCGCGGTTTCCGCGTCGACGCCATCAGCCATCTGAAAAAGGATTTCTCCGGAGCCAGCCTTACCGCAGACGGTGCGGACGGTCTTGCAGACGGCTTTGCCTGTTTCACCAACGCGGAGGGGATCGGGGTCTTTCTAGACGAGCTCAGAGAAAATACGTTCCAGCGCTATGACGCCATGACGATCGGCGAGGTGGACGAGGGACTGCCCCCCGGTGCGCTCACAAAATACATCGGCGAAAACGGCTATTTCTCGACAATCTTCGACTTCTGCCACTCCATCTTCCACGTCGGTGCCGCGCAGTGGAGGGATCAGCCTACCGCAATGATGGACGAGCTGAAAAAACTCCTGTTTGCCAAACAGGAGATGGTCAGAGGACGTGGGCTGCTCTGCAACTATATGGAAAATCACGACCTCTCCCGCGCTGTGGAGCGCTTTATCCCGGAGAACGAGATCGACTTCTACAGCAGCTCGCTGGTGGGCGGCATCAACTTCTTCCTGCCAGGCATCGTGTTTCTCTACCAGGGGCAGGCCATCGGCATGCGGGATTTTCGGAAAAAAGAACTTAGCGAGTTCAAGGATCCGACTACCTTCGTGATGTACGAGGAGCAGATCAAAAACGGCATGACCGCGGAGGAATCCTTCGCCCAGATCAACCTCGAATCCCGGGAGCACGCACGGACACCCATGCAGTGGAATGACACGCCAAACGCCGGGTTTTCGACTGTCGAACCGTGGTTTGCCGTCAATCCGAATTATCACAGCATCAATTATGAAGCACAGAAAAAAGACCCCGATTCCCTGTACGCATTCTACAAAAAAATGATCGCGCTCAGAAAATCCGGGGACTTTCAGGAATTGTTCATCTATGGTTCGTTCACCCCGGTCTACGAGGAAGAGCCGGGCGTCATCGCTTACAGGCGCAGCTATGATGGCAGAAGCGTTCTGATCATCAACAACGCAAAACCGCAAGAGACCGCCCTTGCACTGCCGGGCACTGTAACAAATACGCTGCTGTCCAATTACGACAAAGTGATCCTAAACGATGGTATGATCCAGCTAAAGCGCTACCAGACAGTGGTGTTGGAGCTGCTATAGCCTCCAACACCTGCGCGCTGACTATCCCTGCCCTACATTCGCTTTAGGAATTCCCGGACATTCGCCTCGATATCCCCCTTAAAGACCGCGGAACCGGTGACGATCACATTGGCGCCCGCCGCAAGGTTCATCTCCAGATTGGAAAGGGTCACACCGCCGTCGATCTCCAGCTTCACATCGGGGTAACGCTGGTCGATGACCCTGCGGACTTCCTTGATCTTATCAATGCAGTCTATGATGTACTCCTGTCCGCCAAAACCGGGGCGCACTGTCATCACAAGCACCATATCGACCAGATCCATATAGGGAAGCACTGCGCTGACAGGCGTCTCCGGGTTGATGGCAATGCCCGTCTTTGCCCCAAGCTCCCTGATCCTTGTCAGCGTTTCAGGGATACAGTCACACGCCTCCACATGAATCGTAATGCCATCTGCCCCCAGCCGGATCAGCTCCTCTATATAGCGCTCCGGATCCGCCACCATCATATGCACATCCATAAAAAGTCCGCAGCGCTTCCGCACGCTCGCAAGGATCGGCATACCAAAAGATATGGAGGGCACAAACATTCCGTCCATGACATCAACGTGCAGATACGGCACACCCGCGCGCTCCACGATCTCCACCTGCCTGCCAAGCTCCCAAAAGTCAGCCGCCAATATTGAGGGACATAAATAATTCATGTTAGTATTTCCTCTTTTCTTTCTCTTTCAATTCTTCGTAAAAAGCAACATAATTATCATACCGAACCTGGCTGATAAGACCTTCCCGTAGCGCTTCCCTGACCCCGCACACCGGTTCATGGATATGGGCGCACGGCATAAACCGGCAGCCCGCCTCATAGGGCTCAAACTCCGTATAAAAGCCCCTCAGCTCTTCTTTCTGTATGTCAAACAGGGACAATGAACTAAAGCCCGGCGTATCCATGATATACGTATCCCCAGAGACTGCGATCAGCTCCGTGTGCCTCGTCGTATGCTTTCCCCGCGCGATCTTTTCACTGATCGCCCCGGTCTCCATCTGTTTATCTCCCTGCAGGCAGTTTACGAGAGAGGATTTTCCCACTCCGCTTGGTCCCGCGACCGCTGTCGTTTTCGACCGCAGCGTCTCTGACAGAATGTCGATGCCCTCCTGCCGGGCAGCGCTCACAAAGAGTACGCGGCATCCGCTGTTTTCGTAGATCCGTGCAATCTGCTCCCTTTTCGCCTGTTCCGCGATGTCCTGCTTGTTAAAACATAATATACAGTCCAGTCCCTGCCTGCGCATCATGACCAGGAAACGATCCAGCAGGTTGAAGTTCGGCTCGGGCTTTGCCATGGCAAAGATCAGCAGCGCCTGGTCGATGTTGGCAACCGCCGGGCGTATCAGCTCACTCCTGCGCGGAAGGATCCGCATGATATTTCCCTCGCAGTCCCCGGCATGGGTGATCTCTATGTCAACATCATCACCGACGAGCGGTCTGACTTTCTCTTTCCGAAATATCCCTTTTGCCTTGCACTCATAGACTACCCCATCCGGGACATGAACATAATAAAATCCTGCGATACCCTTTACAATCTTCCCCTGCATACACTCTGCCCACTTTACTATTTTTTTGTAAACTGTACGTTCTGTCTGGTCTGCGCCGCCTGCGGACTCACCTGCGTTGTCTGGTTTCCGTCCGCGTCTGTCACAAGCTCCTCCATATTTTTCAGGTAGGTGATGATCACGATCCCATATGCCGTGGGACTCGTAAAATTGCTCAGATTGATGGCTACCGGAAAGGCTGTGACATTCTGTGAGTACCACAACTGCTGGCTTCCGTCGGAAGTCGTGAGGATCACTTCCGCATTTCCCCCGATGTAATCATCCGGTGCCTGCACCAGCAGATTGCAGTCATAAGTCGCGACCTCGCTTCCGATACTTACCTTCAAATCCACCGCAGTGCCCGAACTGACATTTGTACCCGCCTCATAACTCTGATAACAGATCTGCCCCTCGGGATATTCCGAATTGTATGTCTCCTCGACATTGTTCACCACAAGACCTGCCGCCTCCAGCGTGCTGACCGCCGCCTCCCTGGAGTTGCCAAGCACCTCCGGCATCCGGACTTCCATATTGTCGCTGCCTTTGCTTAAGACGATCGTCACTTCCGACTCGATCGGCGCTATGCTGTTTCCCTCCGGGGACTGTGCAATGATCGTTCCCTTCGCGTACTCCGTCGAGTACTCGTCAGTCTTTACGACTTTAAAGCCCTCCTGCATCAGTGCTGCTGTCCCCTCTGCCTCCGACATGCCCTCGACTGACGGCACATTGATGCCATCCGCCCCGGCGCTGACCGTCAGCACGATCGTTGTATTCATGAGGATCTTATCGTTTGCAAGCACGGTCTGCCCATCCTCGAGTGCAGCGGACAGAACCTGATTCTTGGGATACTGCGTCGTCTCGACAAAGGTGGTCTTACAGCCCAATCCAACGGAATTCAGCGCGGATTTGACCTCGTCGATATCATGGCCTTCAAACTCCGGCATGACCGCACGCTGTGTGCTGTCGCCACTGCTGCTCTCACCCTGTGTCGAAGGCTTGCCGATCTGTCCGAAGATTCCCGTCGCCTGACCTACAAAGTACAACAGGATGCATCCGATCACCACTGCCGCGATCACGGTGAGCACTGTCGTGAGCCGCTCTGCCTTCGGGTTGTAATCGTACTCGTTCTTACCCAGATTTTCCGGATATTCATAATCGTCATACACATACCCGCCGTCACGCACGTTCTGCCGGTTGACCGTCTCCTTGGCGTAGTCCTCCTCATAGTAATCGTATTCCCTGCTGCCCGTTTTACCCTGTTTTGGTTTATTCTGCTTTGCCTTTTTTTTCTTGCTTTTCTGGGCTGGTTTCCTGGTGCTGTCCTCTGATCCCTTTGATGTTTTCTGACGGTTATTCCGCGCTGGCTGTTCCATGACCACCTCACCGTAATAATCGTCTCCTTCATAATAAGGTGTTTCATAAGAATCAGCGCTCTGGTAATCCTCATAATCACTGCTGCCGGTATTGCTGTTCTTTCTTCTGGAAGGCGACGGCTTGATCTGGTCGGGGATCGCCTCAAGCTCCTCCTCATCTACGTATGTCTCCCTGCGCGGCACTCTGTCCTGCCACACGGTATCCAGCACTGCCGGCATCGGGATCGGCTCCGGCGCGGGCTGACTGGCAGTCTGGGTACTCGATGCAGTAGGCACCACCTTTGTCTTGCCTGCCTCATCCTCCGTATCCACCTGTGCGATCACTGCATCGGGGTTGATCAGGGAATGCTTTAAGTCCGCGATCATCTCCGCCATGCTCTGATACCGCCTGTCCGGGCTTTTCTGTGTACATTTCATCACGATATTTTCCACGCTCAGCGGTATCTCTGATACAAACTCCCGCATCGACGGCATCGGATTCTGTATGTGTTTGATGGCGATCGCCACCGTCGTGTCCCCGTTGAACGGCACACGTCCTGTGAGCATCTCAAAGATCGTGACGCCCAGGGAATAGATATCGCTCTTCTCATCCGAGAAGCCGCCCCTTGCCTGCTCCGGCGAAGTATAGTGAACCGAGCCCATCACATTGGAGGTGAGGGTATTGCTTGACGCCGCCTTCGCGATGCCGAAATCTGTTACTTTCACCTTTCCTTCCTTGGATATGATAATGTTCTGCGGCTTGATGTCCCTATGTATGATATGATTGTTGTGCGCCGCTTCGATCCCCATCGCCACCTGGATCGCGATGCTGATCGCTTCCTTTGTGGTGAGTCTGACCTTTTTCTCGATATATTTTTTGAGCGTGATCCCTTCCACAAGCTCCATCACGATATAGTGGATGCCTTCCTCCTCGCCCACATCGTACACATTTACGATATTCGGATGCATGAGCCCCGCAGCCGCCTGCGCCTCCACCCGAAACTTTGACACAAAATTCCTGTTCTCTGAAAATTCCTGTTTTAACACCTTCACAGCGACAAACCGGTTCAGCTTTTGATCCTTTGCCTTATATACATCTGACATACCGCCTGTGCCGATCTTCTCAAGCACCTCATAACGGCCGCCTATCAGCATTCCCAACTTAATCATCCTGACCTCCAAACGGTTCCACAAGAACCACTGCTATATTATCCCGCCCGCCATTCTCATTGGCAGCCTCAACCAGACGCTTTCCTGCCTGCTCCAGACTGCCGCTGCCAGCAATAATCCTGTGTATCTCCTCATCCTTTAGCATATTGGTAAGTCCGTCTGTGCAGAGCAGCAGTTTTTCTGTCGGTCCGATGTGCACATCAAAAAAATCCACCAGGACATATTCTTTGACGCCGACCGCCCTTGTGATGATATTTTTGTCCGGATGGATCCTCGCAGCTTCCCTGTCTATGCCGCCCATGTCCACCATCTCCTCGACGAGCGAGTGATCCTTTGTGATCTGCGTGATAAACTCATTGATGATATACATCCTGCTGTCGCCAACGTTCGCCACTGTCACATGGCTTCCCTCAAACGTGACCGCCACAAACGTCGTGCCCATCCCTTTGTATTTTCTGTCCTGTCTGGATATCTTATTGATGTGTGTATTGGCATCGTCGATCGCTTTCTGCAGGATATTTTCCGCATCGTACTCGTCCGTATAGCGCTCGATCACCGACACTGCCTTGTCCACCGCGTGCTTTGACGCATAGTCTCCCGCGTTATGTCCTCCCATACCATCTGCCACTATAAAAAGGTTCGGAAGATTTCCCACCGGCTTATCCGAAGTAAATAAATAGTCTTCGTTAATTTCCCTTCTCCTGCCAACATCCGTTATAGAAAATAACTTCACTTTTTCTCCTCCCATCAGTGAAAATCTACTCCCAAAATTTCCACATTTCCTTATATATTAGCACATATGAAGTCTTAATTCAAGAATCATTGCGGTATTGCTTCCGCGTGACGTCTGCGCAGTTGCCCGCACGCGCCGTCGATATCGCGCCCCATCTCCCTGCGGATCGTGGCATTGATATGCCCCTTTTCTAATTTTTTCTGAAAATTGAGGATATCCCTGCGCTCCGACTCCACATAGTCGCGTTCCCTGATCGGATTGACCGGGATCAGATTGACATGGCAGTTTAAACTGCCCACAAGGCGGCACAGATTCCCGGCGTCCTCGTCCGTGTCGTTGACGCCGCCCACAAGGCTGTACTCAAATGTGACGCGTCTGCCTGTCTGGTCAAAATAATAACGGCAGGCATCGATCACGTCGCCGATATCATACCGGTTGGCGACCGGCATCAGTTCCCGCCGTTTCTCCTGTGTGGAGCCGTGGAGCGACAGCGCCAGCGTGATCTGCAGCTTTTCGTCCGCAAGCCGTCTCATGTTCTCCACGATGCCGCACGTCGAGACCGTAATGTTGCGCTGGCTAATATTCAGCCCGTTCTCATCCGTCACCATACGCAGGAAACGGAGCAGATTATCGTAATTGTCGAGCGGCTCGCCCGTTCCCATCACGACGACATTGGACACGCGCTCGCCGGTGCTTCTCGATATGGCATAGATCTGATCGAGCATCTCCGACGGCGCAAGGTTCCTCTCCAGCCCGTCGAGCGTCGAGGCACAGAAGCGGCACCCCATGCGGCAGCCGACCTGCGAGGAGATGCAGACGGAATTGCCGTGGTGATACTGCATCCACACGCTCTCGACAAGATTGCCGTCCGACAGCCCAAACAGAAACTTTTTTGTTCCGTCAAGCCTGGAGGTCTGGACAGTCACTTCTCTCAGGGCAGTGTATTCATAATGTTCAGCCAGCTTCTCCCTTAGCTTCTTTGGCAAGCTTGTCATCTCGTCATAATCCCGCGCCAGCTTCACATGCATCCACTCGTACAACTGTTTTGCGCGGTATGGCTTTTCACCCAGCTTCACGATCTCTGTCTTTAGTTCATCCAGTGACATTGATTTTATATCCATATGTATCTATTCCTCGATTCCCGCTTGAAACACACTGATGAAAAATCCGTCTGCATCATGTACTCCCGGCAGGAGCTGCAGATAGCCCTCCCTGGCCGTATCCGTGTGCAGACACGGCGGAAGCGTACTGTCAAGCGGCATGGGTGTCAGTTTCATCTCGTCCTTTAGCCACGCAAAATGGCGCTCATTCTCATTCTGGTTGATCGTACAGGTACAGAAAAGCAGCCGCCCGCCCGGTTTCAGATAAGCGGCCGCCATCGCAAGGATCCGCCGCTGCAGCACTGTGATCTCCTCAATCGCCCCGGGCGTGATATTGTATTTGATATCGCGTTTCTTCCCGATCACACCCAGCCCCGAGCACGGCACGTCGGCGATCACGATATCCGCTGTCCCGACAAGCGCCTCATCTCTTAGCAGGGCGTCGCCCACCTCCGCAGATATATTCTTAAGACCACACCTGTCAAAGTTCTCCCGCATCAAGCCGACTTTACCGGCTGACACATCTCTTGAGAGGACTGTGTAGCTGACATCGCACTTCTCCAATATATCTGCCGCGAGCATGGACTTTCCGCCCGGCGCCGCGCACAGATCGATCACCCGAACAGCCCCGCTGCCGCCCTTTGACCGGATCCGCGCTGCATAGTCCGGTATGCCGACTGCCGCGACCGCGAGCATGGAGCTGACATCCTGCACCACAAAGGCGCCGCGCTCATAATACGGCAGCCTTGTGAGATCGTCTGTTCCCGACACCTTGTACGCACAGGACAGGTAATCATGCCTTTCCATCGTACCGCCCTGTGCCGTGAGCGCTTTCTGTACCGCGCCCACAGCCGTCTTCATGTCGATCCCGGTTCTTTCCAGCACATCCCGGAAACGCACTGTCACCGGATGCTCCTGCAGCAGCCCTGCAAGCACCGTCTCCGTCGCCGCCTCCCCGAGCTGCCTGATCCACAGATCCACGATCCACTCCGGCATAGAATATTTCACGGACAGGCTGGTGTAGGTGATCTGATCCTTGCTGCGCGCTATCGTCCGAAGCACACCGTTCACAAATCCCTTCAATGTGGCGAATCCCTTTTTCTGTGCGAGCTTCACCGCCTCATTGCAGGCGGCAGCATCCGGCACGGCGTCCATATATAAGATCTGATACACGCCCATGCGCAGGATCGCGCGTATGGGCTTCTTCATCCTGCCTGTCCTGGTCGCGGCATACAGATCGATCACATGATCCAGCTCGATCTGCCGCTCCAGCGTTCCCTCATAGAGCCGCTTGATAAACGACTTCTCCTGCTGGGAAAGATAATTGTATTTGTTCAGCACATCCCGCACGATCACATGCGAATATGCATTCTCTGTCAGGAGCATCTCCAGCACGATCATGCGCTGGTTTACCTCCTGCGTTTTATTCTGATCCTGAGCCATCGCCACGCTACCCGGTCCTTTCAGTCACTGCGCCTGCCGGACAGCATCACAAGCCGCATCAGTTGCAGAACCGATGCCGCTGCCGCAGCGACATACGTATACGCTGCTGCCCGCAGCACCTTTGCGCTCTTTGCGCGCTCGTCGCCCGTCACGATACCGTACTGCTCGATGCAGACAAGCGCCCTCCTCGACGCGTCAAACTCCACCGGGAGTGTCACGATCTGAAACAGCACCGCGAGGGAGAATACCCAGATCCCGATGTTGATCAGCAGGGAATTGCTCCCCAGGATCAGCCCCAGGATCACGATCGGGATCCCAAGCTTCGAACCGATATTGGCCGCCGGGACAAGCGCTGTCCTGATGTTCAGCGGCGCAAATTTCTCATGATGCTGCATGACATGTCCGCACTCGTGTGCCGCCACGCCGATCGCCGCGACCGATGTGGCATTGTAAACACTGTCTGAGAGACGCACAACCTTTTTGGACGGATCGTAATGATCCGTCAGATTCCCCCTGATATGCTCTACCCGCACATCATGGATCCCCTTGCTGCGCAGGATCGCCTCCGCGGTCTGCGCCCCCGTCATGCCCGACATGCTCCGCACCCGCGCATATTTGTTAAATGTGGAATTTACCCTCGCGGACGCGATGATGCTCAGCACCGCGCCGATCACTACCAGTATATATGTCGGATCAAAATAATATCCAAAATATGGCATATGCTACATCTCCTTTCCTTTGGAACAGTTCCGGATCACCCCAGGAGCATTCCTGCCTTCCACTGGCTGCCAAGCAGAAAACTCCTTGTATCCATGCGCTTCTTTCCTTCCATCTGCAGCTCGTATATCCTCAAAATCCCGCTGCCGCACGCCACGTCAAAGTGATCCCTCGCAACGGCAACGATCGTTCCGGGCTGCGCTGCATCTTCTGTGCCCGCCGCCGCATCTCTCTCCAGCGCATCGCTGCTCCAGATCTTGACACTTTTGCCCCGATAGAACATATATGCGCTCGGCCACGGATCCAGCCCTCTGACAAGCCGTTCGATGCATACCGCATCCTGCGACCAGTCGATCCTCCCCATCGATTTGTCCATCATCTTCACATGGCTTGCAAGACGCTCATCCTGCTTTATGGGCGTGATCTCACCCCTCTCGATCATGGGAAGCGTCTCCACGATCAGATCCGCGCCCGCCCGTGCCAGCTTGTCAAACAATGTCTGTGCTGTCTCCTTATCCTCTAGGATAACCTTTTTCTGCGTAAGTATGTCTCCGGTGTCAACCCCGGCATCCATCTGCATGATCGTGACGCCAGTCTCCCGCTCACCGTCTATGATACACTGGTTGATCGGCGCTGCCCCCCTGTATTTTGGCAGCAGCGAGGCGTGGATATTGATACAGCCAAACTTTGGCATCTCCAGGATCTGTCTCGACAGGATCTGACCAAAAGCCGCCACCACATAGACGTCCGCCTCGTACTTCTCCAGCTCGCTGACCGCTTCCGGCGTCTTGATCCTGACAGGCTGAAACACTGGTATCTTATGCCGGAGGGCGCACTCCTTGACAGGAGAACACTGCACCTGACCGCTCCTTCCCTTCGCCTTGTCGGGCTGCGTCACAACGGCAGTCACCTCATGTCCCGCCCTGATGATCGCCTCGAGCGCCCCCACCGAAAAATCGGGTGTTCCCATGTATACTATTTTCATACCGATACCTCCACGTTAGCATTGCACCGCAAATCTAAGCGACCTCTTCACGCTTCTTCATCCGCCATCTCCACATCCATGAGCGGCCCGTCTACCTTCTCCACATACAGATGACCGTCAAGATGCTCGATCTCGTGAATGAGCGCTCTCGCAAGCAGCTCCTCGCCCTCCACCTCAAACTCGTTCAGATCCTCATCCTGCGCCGCCACCTTGACATAATTGGGTCTTGTCACTGATCCGGTTTTTCCGGGCACGCTCAGACATGCCTCGTTTCCCGTCTGCTCCCCGCTGGTCTCCACGATGCGCGGGTTGATGAGCAGCAACGGATCTTCCCCCGTCGTGTCGATCACGACGATCCGCTTTAGCACGCCCACCTGCACGGCGGCAAGACCGACACCGTTCGCCTCGTACATCGTCTCGTACATGTCGTCGATCAGATCCTGTATTCTTGGCGTGATCTCCTTCACTTCCTTTGAGACTTTATTTAAGACGGGATCCCCCATTTCTCTGATTGTTCTGATTGCCATAGCTTTTCTTTCCTTTCCATTTCTATATATTATATATTATTTTAATATGATCTAATAATGATTCATCGGATCAAAGTCAAACTGCACACTGTCCGCGTTCCACTGACGGTCACGGATCGTCTGCTCCAGCACATCCTTGATCCCGGTCAGAACCTGATAATCCCTGTGCTTGACATAGAAAACATAACGGTATACGTCGCTGATCCTGCCGATCAATGCCTCGGTCGGTCCGATCAGGACAGGATGCCTGTCGGCAGCATGCCTCTTTGCCTGGTCCGCAAGCGCGCGCGCGCGCTCCGCTCCGGTCAGCGCATCCTCTGAGAGCACGAGCACCGCCATCATGTGCGCCGCAGGCGGATACGCCATCAGATCGCGGTAGGAGATCTCCTCCTCGTAAAATCCTTCGTAATCCTGGCTGGCGGCGTGGACGACTGCATAGTGCTCCGGCTGATAAGTCTGTATGACGACCTCACCCGCGAGCGCGCTTCTGCCCGCCCGCCCTGCTGCCTGCGTGAGAAGCTGAAACGTCCGCTCACCCGCCCTGTAATCGCCGGCATGCAGGGACAGATCCGCCGCCAGGACCCCCACCAGCGTAACCCTGGCAAAATCATGTCCCTTCACGATCATCTGCGTCCCCACGAGGATATCCGCCTCTCCGTCCGCAAACTGCGACAGGATCTGTTCATAACTGTCCTTGCCCTTTGTCGTGTCCGCGTCCATGCGGAGCACGCGCGCCGCCGGAAACTCCCTGCCCAGAAGCTCCTCGATCTGCTGCGTGCCCGCCCTGAAACCCAGTATGTATTTCGAACCGCACTTTGGGCAGCGCGTGACTCCCGGCATCTCGTACCCGCAGTAATGACAGACCAGCCTGCTCACTCCCCGTTGACGGTCTGTGTGTTCCGACAGGGACACATCACAGTGCGGACACTTCATGACATGACCGCAGGAGCGGCACGACACGAACCCCGCATAGCCCCTGCGGTTGATAAAGAGCATCGTCTGCTCGCCTTTGTTCAGCCGGTCCTCGATCAGCGCACGGAGTCTCCTGCTGAATATCGAGCGGTTTCCGCTCTTTAATTCACTGCGCAGATCCTCCACATACACCTTTGGAAGCTGCCCGCCTGCAAGCCTTTCCTTTAACACGAACAGCCCGATCTCGCCTTTTTTTGCCCTGTAATAGGTCTCGATCGACGGCGTCGCGGAACCCAGCACCAGACTGGCATCCTTCATGCGGCAGAGCTCGCCCGCCACCTCTCTTGCATGGTATCTGGGCATACTCTCGCTCTTGTAGCTGCCCTCGTGCTCCTCGTCCATGATCACCAGCCCCAGCCGTTCAAACGGCGCGAACAGCGCGGAGCGCGGACCGATCATGATGTCAATGTCGCCCCTCGCCGCGCGCTCATACTGATCGGAGCGCTCCCCGGCAGAGAGCCGCGAGTTCATCACGGATACCCTGTCGCCAAACCGCTGGTAAAACCGCACGAGCGTCTGGTACGTGAGCGCGATCTCCGGGATTAGCATGACCGCCTGCCTTCCCTCCGCGATGATCCGCTCGATCAGTTCCATATAGACTTCCGTCTTGCCGCTGCCTGTCACTCCGTGGATCAGGTACGTCCTGCGGACGCCAGCCCTGAAATCGGCGGCAATGCTGTCCACGATCCTGCCCTGGTTCTCGGACAACTGCTTTTTCTGCCAGCCGCCTTTTGATGGGGAAAAGAGCTTTTCCGGCAGCGCGCTTTTATAGATATTTCGATAGACATCTTCCGTCTGTACTTCGATCAGTCCCGCCTTTTCCAGCGCCTGTATCGTCTGTGATGTGACGTTGAGCTTACCCGTGATCAGGGATTGCGGCAGCGCCGGCTGTGCCGCGAGCTCCCGCATGAGCCGCGCTTTCGCCCGCTGATGCTTTGCCGCAAATTCTTCCGCTTTCTGTGATGCCGCATCCGCATCGACTTTACAGACGATCGTCTTTCTGACGACCTGCCTGATCTTCTTTTTCACCGGAAGAACCGTCTTTAACGCGGCGATCATGGTGGAACCATAATTTTCCCGGATCCACCACGCGAGCCTGATGGAGTCACCCTGGGCGCTGATGCCGTCCTTCACGATGGAATCGACTGATTTTAATTTTGACTCATCATAATCAACCCTGTCCGTGATCTCCATCACATATCCCCTGATCCGCTTATTGCCCAGCCCAAACGGGATCATCACCGCCATCCCGACCGCAAGCTCCCCCATCAGCGCGTCGGGTATGCGGTACTGAAACGGCCTGTCGACCTTTTCGTGGGATATGTCCACTATGATATTCGCAAACCTGCCTGTCATAACTTCATCCCTGGTTCCTCTAAGATCTCCTGGATCAGCACGCGCTCATCCATCGGATACTTCACGCCCCTGATCTCCTGGTAATCCTCGTGCCCTTTCCCGGCAAGCACGATGATATCGCCCTTCTGCCCGTGTGTGATCGCATATCGGATCGCCTCCTTGCGGTCGCAGATCTCGATATACTTCCCATCCGTCCTGCCGATGCCGACCTTGATATCCTCTATGATATCCTGCGGTTCTTCAAAGCGCGGATTGTCCGACGTGATGATCGTAAAGTCCGCAAGCCGCCCGCTCACCTCGCCCATCTCGTACCGCCGCAGCTTCGAGCGGTTCCCGCCGCAGCCAAAGAGACACACGAGCCGGGCAGGCTGGTACTCCCTGAGCGTGGCAAGCAGGCTCTCGAGCGCCATGGCATTGTGCGCATAATCGATCATGAGCGTGAAATCATCGGACACCTTTACCATCTCGATCCTGCCCTTCACCTTCGCGCCCAGAAGCGCATTCTGGATGTCCTGCTCCTTCACGCCAAAATGCCTGCAGATCGCGACTGCCGTCAGCGCGTTATAAGCGTTGAACTTTCCCGGGATATCTGTTCGTATCTCCATATCCAGCAGCCCGGACACCTTGAAATCAATCCCAAGAAAACCAGCGCCCGTAACCAGCTTTAAGTCGCTCCCCCGCAGGTCTGCATGTTCATCAAAACCGTAGGTTTCCAACGCACATGTGTGTCCCTCGGTCATCTGTCTCCAGTGTTTGTCGTCACAATTTACGATGCCGACCCTGCACTGACGGAACAGCATTGACTTGCACGCCAGATACTCCTCAAAGGACGCGTGCTCATCCGAACCGATATGATCCGGTTCGATATTCGTGAATATGCCGTAATCAAAGACAAATCCCTGTGTCCGGTGCATCTTGAAGCCCTGTGAGGACGCTTCCATCACGACCACCTGACAGCCTGCCTCCTTCATCTCCTTAAAATATTCCTGCAGTGTGAACGACTCCGGTGTCGTGTTGTGTGACGGGATCACCTTATCCCCGATGATCGTCTCGATCGTACCGACAAGACCGACCTTGTAGCCCGCCTTCTCCAATATGTATTTGACGAAATATGCCGTCGTCGTCTTTCCCTTTGTCCCTGTCACCCCGATGATCTTCATACTGTCAGCCGGATTGCCAAAATAGTTCGCCGAGATGAAAGCCATCGCATATCTGGTATCCGCGACCCGGATCACCGTGACCTGCGCTCCGTCCCCAAGATCTACCTCATGGTTCACCACCAGCACTGCCGCGCCTTTTTGCACAGCTTCTGCCGCCGCTGTATGCCCGTCAAACTTTGCCCCCTGTATACATATAAAAAGGCAGCCTTCCGTAATCTTTCTGGAGTCATTTACCACCTCAGATACCGCGACCTCCGTGCTGCCCTTGATACACTCGTACTCAAACCCCCTAAGCAGATCCTTACACTGAAACATATCCCTCACTCGCCCCTTTGCATATTTTTCCTATACTCATATAATATTATCAATATATTCAGATTCTACAACCCCTATCCTAAAGAATACCATATCCCCCGCGTTTTATCAAGAAAAGCGTGCCAAGAGATAGTGTAACTTTACTTGGGGGATGCAGTGGGCAGTCCCCCTTATTCTATCATCATAAGCTTGCAATCGTATTATAGAAGTTCAACCGCCCTGAAATCTGGCTGCTTATATGCG
>JAETQI010000004.1 GCA_021770755.1 Lachnospiraceae bacterium | reverse complement strand
CCAGATGCACGCACTTTATCCATTACGCACTCTGTTTTCTGTTGTTTTATTTTGTCTATCGCCGCTTCAAGTTCTGATATCTCCTTGCGCAGATCGTTTAACTGTTCCAGTTCTTCCTTGGTCAATGCAATCATCCCTTTCTATCCAGTATACCGCCCCCAGTGCGTCCCCTACTTGTCCCTGCTCACATATTCCTTATTAATATGACCTGTTGGCGGATAATCTTTATCCATATACCTGGTAATATACTCTTCAATTTTACCCTGCGCTTCCTCGTATGTGTCGCACATTCTGGAAAATAACACTTCGCCATCTGACTTCCGATAAATTGTTGCATTAAATTTCCATTCAAACATAGTTTTACTTTCAAGTTCGGAGTTGTCAAAAATATTGCCGATAACCTCACACTTGATTGCTACGGTTTTATCTATAAAAAGATATTGTGATCCCATCTCACTTTTATGATGTCTGCAAAAAGCAGCGTTCGTTTCGTCGTATTCAATTTCGTCAATCTTTTCCTTTCCGATTACTTCATCAACATATCGGATAATATCCCCTTCAAAAATTTTTTTGCCATTCATGTCGGTCAAGCCTGTATACTGGCAAATGGTTTTGGAGTCTATCTCGTAAGCGACCCCCATCGAAGATCCGTCGTAATTGGTTGACAAACAGGACGTTACTATCTGACAAGAAGTTCCGCTCCCATCATCTGCATAGAGCAAACTTCCCACTAGCCATGTCCCCTTTGGTGTCCACTTATATCCATCTTTTACCTTTCCCCTAAACAAAATCTCTCGCATACTTAACCTCCGCTAATTCAATTTCATTAGATTTTGGATATCTTTATCGGAAAACCCTTGCAATTTTCTCATTCCCATATATAAAGCACTTAATATCGTTGTATCACAGTGGAATTCTGAACATAATATCAAATTATAAATAATTATTGCTGCTTGCTCATAAGTAGGAGTTTCTATGAATTCATGTTCATCGTTTTCGTTATAATATTTGAAACAAACACGTTCATCATCATCGCATTTAACCATACACAATTTCCTCCGATAAAAGTTAAAATTTCAAGACTAAATTCCAGTTTTAAGTGTCAATTTTCTTGACTCTTTTAATTAACTACCTTCATACCATCCTTAATGCAATCAACCACTATGTTTTCTGCCTCTTTCAGACTTATTCCCTTCTCCGCTGATATTCTTTCTGCTATATATTTGCCCACAGACACAAACAAAGTCAGTAAATTAAGTGTGTTTCCTATCGTTTTTATCTTTGCTTTCCCATTTTTTGAATACGTCAATATAATTCCCAAAATGTATTCCCCCTTTTTCTTTCATTATTTTTAATTTTATTGTATAATTATGTCAAATATTTATGAAAGGTCGTGATACTTATGACAGAAGGTCTGGATAAACTCACGGGAGCTATTGGTGATACATTGAAAACTGCTCCCACCCTTTATGAAGATGCATTACAATCAACCACACAAGAATCAGGGAAAGTTCTTGCTATAATACCCCGTGCCATCAATGCTGCTCTTGTACCATTGCGCCAATGGATAGCTGAACGTGAATTTAAACTAGCTGAAACAGAGAAATTGCTAGCTCAAAAATTAGAACATGTTGGCGAAGATAAAATTGTAACTCCAGAGGCATATGTGGCAGTTCCTGCATTGCAAGCAATCTCTTATTCAATGGATAGCGAAGAATTGCGGAATCTTTACGCAAATTTACTTGCCAAAGCAATGAATTCTGATACCAAAGATATGGTACACCCTTCTTTTGTAGAAATAATTAAACAGTTGTCACCTATTGATTCTCTTGTTTTGAAAAATATTATGGAAAGAAAATTTAATCCATTAATTGATTTAGTTTTTGAAGAGCAAAAGCCAGGACATTTATTCCCTTTATCTAGCATTGCGTTAGATACAAATGTATCTGATATTAATATTGCACCGACAAAAATCATAAGCGTCTCTATCGATAATCTTATTAAACAGGGCTTAATATCTATACCAAATGGAATAAGTTACGCTGATAAGAAGATATATGATAATATTTTAAACTCGCAATTTTATTTAGAAATGCAACAATACTATCATTCTGTTATTCCAGATGGCTATACATTTACACATACGAAAAAGCGAATCAACATAACCAATTTAGGAGTATCCTTTCACAATATTTGTATGGTTAGTTTGCAGTGAACATACATGGATAAGGATTTCGAATTCTTATCCATGTATCTTTTTGTTGAAAGAGAAGGTATATACTCATTCCTTGTTTTCGCCCACTAAATCCTTATTTAATTTAAAATACTGTATTAACAATTTGTTGCAAAAATCGGACACCGCCAGCAGCTCATTCTTTTTTCCGATGCACTGCTGCCGCTCAAATGCTATTTCCTTCACCTTCTCCTCATCATTTTCTGATTTCATCCTATCTGTATAGATTTGTATTCTTTCCTCCCACCTTTCAGATCTCTTCTCGCACTCATCATGATGCTGCTGAATATAGTCTTTAATATCCTGCATATTGCTATTTATTACCTCCACTAATCCTTATTTATGGTTTATATGGTTTTGCTATCGGTCTCCATGCAATAACCGGCATATCAACTGCTTCAAATCTTTCAGCAAATGATACGCTTTCAAACCACCCCTCTGGTATTTTGTATGATTCTGTTATTTCGTCATACTCCCAATCATCTGCTTCGTCCCAACTGTAAGCACTATCCTCTGTTGTGTATGTTCCATCTTCGTAAAACGCCCGTGCTGTTAAATATAATTTCTCACCTGTAAGATAATGCTCTCTGATATATGTTATCTCGACATCCAGTTCATTTTCTGGCACTCTCTCGCTACACAGGATCCATTCGTCCATTTTATAAAACGCAGGAAGAGCCTCTATCGCATTTGGCACTTCTTTCGCAAATCCAGTCTTATCACTACCATAACTCATTCCGTTTCTGTCAAAAACCTTTTCAAGCGCAGCCAATACGTCACTTCTCTTTATTAAATCGCTTAACATCTTCTACCTCCAAATTCTTATTCTAGCCAATCAATTCCTTATTTTAATTGAGCAAATTGAGTACCCACTCAAAATCCTCTACCATTTGTCCTTTGTAAAAATGCGGGTAATTGCTGCTACCCTTTAGCTCCTCAATTCGCTTCACGATCTTTTCGTACATATCTTCATAGTCTGCCAGTTTATTCAGGGCAATTGTAACCTTGTTAAATTCATCGGAATCAAGGTTAATCTGTAAGTCCTCGCCATCAACGCCTATAATATCAGCATTGCCAAATTCGTCACGTTCTGTTAGTCTCTTCATCTATTTTCCCTTTCTTTCGTTTGTATGGACAAAAATGCCACACACAATTTACCTTGTAACTGTCATTATTGTAATCCTCGTTCAGGCAGTTCCCAAACTCGCTCCCATGATAAACACATTCGTTGCAGTAATCCGAATGGTTTGGGTGCAATATAATTTCTGCCATCTTGTCACATCCTTAAATAATGCCAGATTTCTTCCGTTGTTTCTGTCTGTCCCTGACACTTTTCCAGTTCCTTTACCGCGTCCTCCAGCACGTACCTGATATGTTCTATGTTTTCTGGACTATACCCTGTATCCTCATACTCCATAAGTTTACACAGGGCTCCATATATCCTGTCATGTACTTTTCTTGTAATTACTTTCCCCACATGCAGCGACTTCCAAGGAACGCCCTTTAATGACCAGTTTCCTAAATCATCACTTTGTATAAGAGTTCTCATTATGTTCCCTCCGCTAAAATCCTTATTTGAAAAACTGTTGCAAAAGTTTGTTACAAAAATCGGACACCGCCAACAGCTCATTCTTTTTTCCGATGCACTGCTGCCTCTCAAATGCTATTTCCTTCACCTTCTCCTCATCATTTTCTGATTTCATCCTATCTGTATAGACTTGTATTCTTTCCTCCCACCTTTCAGATCTCTTCTCGCACTCATCATGATGCTGCTGAATATAGTCTTTAATATCCTGCATATTGCTATTTATTACCTCCACTAATCCTTATTCAATCAGACTCATCATAGATATGGATACCAAGTTGCCCGCCCAGCCAGTCAAGTCCTGCACGAGTCATAAAAAATGTATATCCTCCATGTTGATTCCGATCCCCACGCGCTACATATCCAACGTCTTCCATTGTTTCCCAGTCCTTATATTTTTTGCCTGTAGCAAAAAAATTACGATATGGACGATAAAATTTCTTCCCATGACGGACATACGGTTTCTTCCTATCAAGTCCTATACAATGCTTTGCCAACTCGATGTATCGGGGTTTATTTTCCATCTCCATCCTCCAATAATTCCTTATTTTACCTGCTGTGTAATCTCTGCATATTCGTCCATGATCTTTTGTATAATACATTTATCACAGTCATTTCCACAATCCGCCCCACAGGGAAGATCAATCTCATCAATCTCGCTAACACCACCACTCGTTATAGGATTTGTCATACTACAACATTCCATCGGAACATAATGTCCATTATCGTCCTTGACCATATGAATTGTTCCTATCTGTTTTTTAATTATCTCTTCCACCTTCCTACGGGCAATGGATTCATCCATTTTTATGTACCTTCTGTCCTCTAGCACCGCTATCATTTCTGACCAGCAAAGACCACCACGTCGATTCAGCATCTCTAAATCCTGACCATGATTACAAATCGCCTGTCCCTCATGAGGCGCTATAACCATCCATGGTATGCTGCATTTTCCCTTGGTTCCAAGTACTTCAAATCTCTTCACACTTCACTCTCCTTTCCGTACTGCTGCCGCAAATCCTTATTGGTGGCAGAACCGTGTCCGCTTATCAGGCGGTTGTTCTTTCTAAGGCTTACTATGTGTTGGCACCACCATATGTATCTGATCTAAAATCCTTATTTATTCTATTCGTTCTATTACATTTATCACACTTACATTTTTGCACATCTGCTGGATATACTTTTCCCTCTCCTGCTTTCGTGCTTGGGCTTGTTGCAGATCGGCATCATATAGCTCCTGATTTCTATACTGTAATTCTTTCAAAGCCGCATAATACCTGTCAGTACATATAAAACCCCTTTTTAACAGGAATCAAAAGGGCGAATATTTTTCCCAAATATTGATTTGAAATCTAACGAAGGATACTTTTTCTCAAATGCTTCCTGCGCAACCCCCTTCAATTTGATGTCAATATCATGGTTTCGGTGCACTGCCTCTGATCCGCCATCATATGTATGATGCTCCATGCAGAGATATACCTTCAAGCCATACTTTTCTGACAGTTTCCTGTTTGCAGTACCATAAAACACATGATGCTCCTGTGTCTGTTTTCTTTCATGGTCATCATGTAGCAGCATGCACAGATAACATGTCCCGTCCTGCTTGTTATGTAATATGCTTTTCATTTTTTCCTCCACTTTTTAAATTCCCGCTCTGCCAGATTCGGTGACCAAAAATAATGAATTCCAATCTTATCTTCCGGAAATAACATACTTTCCTGTGACTCCATATATACTTTCTCACTCTCAATCCGAAATCCGGTAATCACATACGTATTCACTTTTTCACCGATAATCGAATACAGCTTGTCCCCGATTTTACAGGGAACAGCTATTTTGTGCTGCTCTTTTTTTACAATCAACTTCAAAGCCTCATTCAATGTCACAAAATCCTTTTCGTTGTCTGTGGTCATCATCATCTCGGTAAGATTTTTAATCACTTCGCTGGTATTCATCAGTTTTTCTCCCTATATCTTCTGGCGCGATACGTTCTTGATCTCCTTTTTGATATCCAACAGTCCGTTTGTGTCCATACTGATACATACCTTTATTACCTGATTGATCTGGATATTCAATTTCTTGATTTTTTCATAGCAAATGTGTATTGACATGGACTTGATCAGATCGAGAATTTCATCATCTACAGGCGCATCCGACTCTTTGCCAAGTAATGCATTTACTTTCTCGTCAACACTCTCGACACGTTGTTTCCGTTTTGCTTCGTACTGCGCTTCCGGACACTGGCATGTTTCTATTGCCAGTTCCCGTAAAATCTCCTCATTTCTTACCATGTCAAGAGTTGCTTCTGCCGCCAATCCCTGATGACAGTATGGACAATATACTGTAACCGTCTCGCATTCCCCACCCTGCTTTTTCTGATCTTCTATGATATCCTTCAACATATGGTTCCCTCCTTAAACGCATCCAGTATATATGTCATTCCATCCCGGATTATTTGTGATCTCTTATACTGCAGTTCGTCATCTTCCGAAAGATTCCCAAATTTCCTTATCCGCTCAAACTGACGTATCATTGTAATCTGTTCGTCGTAAATCTGTCTTACCTCTTCAAGCGTATATCCTACGCCATGTGGCTCTATAGTTTCTTCCCTTTCGGCAGCAGTATCTTTTCTATTTTCTTCTTTTTCCTCTGCTGCCATCTTGCTTTCTGCTCTGTCGCCGATCGTCTGTTCAAGGTCTTCATCCTCTGCTGCCGGTGGTAGAATTATCTCTTTATCGGTGTCCAAGTTGGACACGGCCTCATTGCTATTTGTCCAATCCAAAGATTCTATCCCATGTACTTCTCCGGTGTCCAAGTTGGACACGGTTTCCGTATCTTTGCCCTGTTTTAACGCTTCAATGTCAGCCAGTGTGATCGGTTGCTTTTTTAATATCTCCTCCTGCTGCCCCTTATCAAGACCTGCCAGTCTGCACGCTACCGATAACCCGATCTGCCCATTCTTAAAAAACTCCATTGCTCCCGGCACCAGATTGTTATAAATACTCTGGTATCTTCCGACCTGTCCGTCTCCACACTTCATTTCCCTTGCGATCTCTGCCCGCAGGGCGCGTCCTTTCAGCTCCTCATTTTCAAGCATCGCTGGAAGGATCTTTGACAGCCTTACGGCCTGCATCATCTTTTCGTAATGACTACTTTCGCTGGCTGTGCTGTTGGTACAGATCACTATGTACTCGGCAATCATATCAAGCATCCTGTCATCTCCAACGTCACCCTGCTCTGCAAGTATCTTCTCAGATATCTTTTTGGCCAGTAATCCACTCATGTCAATTACGATACAGGGAAGAAACTCAAACTCTTTATAACCGCGGTTAACATTATAGACGCTGGCGCGCTTACGCTTATGACCAGCCAATATCTCATACTCACTCATGTCAGTTTTCCTTACTATGAGCGGTTGTAAGATTCCGCCCGCAATGAGCATGGTATCTGCAAGCTCCTCTACTTCATCCTCGCTTCTGGTGTAAAAATTCAGGGCAGATTCTTTCAATTTGGTGTAATGTATCTGCTGTACTTTTAACTGTCCAGTCCTTATCTCTCCAAACTCCCCGCCCTTTTCCTTTATCAGTTTACTTAAGCTTCCCATAAACATCACACCTCGATCACAGACAGGATTTCTTTTGTCAGTTCCAAATAATCTGCCGCCACTCTGCTATTTTTTCGATGCTTTAATAATGGCTTCCTCACACTTTGATCTTCGGCATTTTCACATACTGTTGAGAAACTTACAAACGTATCGAAAATGGCATAAGCGTCCTGTTCTGCCAGTTTCTTTATTCTGTTGATGCTTTTTCCCCTTCCGTTAAACATTACGGGCAGACATGCATATTGTAAATCCTTTATATATTCTCTCTGCTGTGCGGCATCTTCCAAATAATCCCGCATTAGCTCCAGTCCATTTATGCAAAATCCTGCTGCCTTGAATGGAACTATCACCAGATCTGCAGCATACAGCGCACTGATCGTTAAAAACTGCATCGTAGGCTGGCAGTCTATGATCACATAATCATATCTGTCTGCAATGTTGTCGATCTGCCTGCGCAGTTCATTAGGATCCAATGCCCCAGATTCTTTATTAACCTGTTCGAGTCCCGACATCGACGGTACTATATCAAGATTTCTATACTTACTGCGCCTGATCAAACTTGACAATGCCTTCCCACCATATAATCTGCACAGCGTATTTGCGTTCGGGTTGTAGCGCCACAAAATATAACTTGCATTCCCCTGCGGATCTGCGTCGATAAGCAGCACACGCCTTTCCTCCTCTGCTGCCAGATCATATGCAAGATTCACCGCTGTTGTTGTCTTGGCACATCCACCCTTGTAATTACTTACTGCTATTACCTTCATCCCTCAGTTTCCTCCATTCTTCCAATATCATGACAACTGCATCTGCTGCCAGTGTTAGCCCCTGTCGCGTACTTCTTTTATAGCTTTTTGTATGTCTTTACTGTAAAGGTTTCTCTCATTGGAATGCACAAAATGAAGCTCATGGTTCGATGCCACTTTGAATAACTCTCTCCATTCATCTGTATTTGCGATCGGCTCCATTTTGGCTGTATGCCATCCATTCAGCCTCCACTCATTCACCCTGCCATTACAAAGGTTTTCACATACATAGTCGTTGTTTGCAAATATTGTAACTACACATCTTTTTGTCAAAAGATTTAATGAATCCGTAAGTGCCAGTATATACGCAAGATTCAATGTACCATAACACATGCCTGATACTTTCCTCGGCTCACGTTCTCCGTTCTTTTTTATGTACTCAATTACGGCACCATAACCCCTATATAATTTCTTTCTGCTGCCATTATCAGTTTCTATGTAAATTTTAACTTTGAATATATCTGTCACCTTCTTTCAAACAGTCCCGCATAAGTGTATCACTTATGTCAGGGCACTTATCCACAATCGCCTTTGCCGGGATTTTCCCACCTATTCTTTATCCGAATCTCGGTGTAATAAAAATAGCTCATACCTGTAAACGGATTGATTCCTGTTCGGATACTGTTCTTGTCAATATAATAACCCTCCCTCGGTTTCGGCCCCTCTTTGATAATCTTTCTCATTGTCCAGTGGCTGTACTTCTTTCTGGTACGCACATCCTCTGGACGAATCAGATTTTTGCTTGTGGAATATCTCAGGCACCTTTTTCGATCTTCTTCTGGCAAAAAACTCAGTTGCCCTTCTATCTCTGTATCACTGCCTTTTTTACATAGATATGATGCAAGCTGCTCGTATCCTCCCTCCTCTTTTAAACTCTGGAAATTAATACCCGCTTTTCCCCACAGCTCCTTACAGATAAGGTCAACGTCCTTTATGGTTCTTGGACGATTGATCAGAATATGTACATGTATACCGCCATATCTCCCGATCTCAATCCGACGTATCCATTTTAACTGCTCTCCTGCTTTTTTGTATTTTTTGCGCAAAGCTTTCGTCCAGTCCTGGACATCCGTGAGCACTTCCCTCGTTGTCTTCCGTGTGCCTCTTGGATACTTTAATGTCAACCACAAATCCCACGGATGAAAATTCAACATGATTTCCCTTCGGATCCTCTTGACCTTGTTCGCAAGGTTCTGCTTTTCTATCTGTTCTGGTGTTGCCTTTTTTCGTGGTGCCCTCTTCTCTCCTTTGGCTCCATAATTTCCCACATACTTCAATTCATTCTCTATTGCATCACCGCAATCAAATGTATCTTTCCAGTATGCCATCTGCCCCTGCCTACCTATCTTTAATATATTTATACTGTTTCCAGAAGGCCGCTGGAGCCTTGATTTTACTGGACTTTAGTATATGGAATGCACTCTCTGTCATAGTGTATTTATTATTTGTAGTGCATCCTGTTCCGCTTAAAAAAGTAAAAAATAAAAACACCATACAATATGATTTGTCCTTTACAAACAGGCTGCTTGTCCCGCGTGCCTCCTGCGCGGCACACAGGAGCATTGCGCCCTGTGCCCGCGCATTGGAATTAGAAGTTAGAGGTTGCGACACATTCAGCATATGTGCCGCGCAGGAGACACGCCCAAGCCATCTTATGCATGATCATCCCCGCCTAATCTGCCGATTTTCTATTTCCTGCTGCCGTTGTTGTTGCTTTTCAAACAGTTCTGTGTCAAATATAATTGGACTATTACGACGCGTAGGATCCTGCTTCCTGGCAAATTTCTGCCCTCTTATCCTATATTGTTTCATAAGGTATTCTTTGGTATATCCCAGCTTTACCAGCTCACTCAACCGCATAATCCGTTTTGGATATTTGGGTGATTCTTCTGTTTTTTCCTTGTCGCTTTGCTGATTTATCTGGACTTCCAACGCTGCTATTCTTTTTTCTAATGCCTCATCTCTTTTTCTGTCTGCTGCAAGAAACTCCTCAAAACGCTTTTCCAGATTTTCTTTTGTCTCTGTCAAATTGTTTACACCTCCCTGTTATCTAAAAGCAATTGCCTTTTTTTATTTTCTCCTTTATACTATATTTACAGGTCACTACCATGACCAAATACATAAGAAAGGAGCATTCATATGAAACATGTTGAATACAGTTTTAATGATTCTGATATTGAGACTTGTCTTTTCGCCCTAACAAAGCTGCCTCTTGTCCATGAAGATATTGAAAATATCTCCGAAGCACAAATTGACATTAATGAGGAGTGTGCAATTTCTGTTTCAGAGAAACTCATACAGCATGACTTTGAACATATTCTTCCAAACGAAATACGTGTTCTTTGCTGTTGTATCATGTTCTGCGACGGCGTATGTCATGGTGAATATTCAGTATCCAAGGACTGTTATCAGGAGTGCATGAAGTTTATGTTTTCGTTGAATAAACTTAGCAACAGTTTATGTTCGCAAATATGACAGATTCAGTATAAAACTGCTATATTCAAAATTTGTTTTTATGAGCTCTGTAAGTTTTCCTGCAGAGCTCATGTTGCGTTTACCGAACTTAGCTTTATCCTTGTTCATATATACTCATCTCCCTGTTTTCCCTGTCAGCTCTGGCTCCCTAATCGGCTGATTCAATGACTGTTCATATTCATCAAGCTGCTGCCTGTTGTAGAGTGCTGTAATCGTCGTATGTACTATCAGCAACTCTCTGCTGCCAATGACCGCCAGCTTTTTATTGATTTGATCAATTTCTTTTTTTCTTTCCTGTATCGTCATATCCGTTTGACTCATTCTTATCCCCCCTCTTTGCATAAATATCACTATTCTTGTCTCCATCCACACCTGCTCATTGTCTTTTCCACTTATCTCCCTTATACTGTCCTTACAGGCTCCCGCCAGAGCCGAGTACGAAAGAAAGGAGGCCATTATCATGCCAAATTGGGAATTTTATAACGACAATGATCAAGCTCTTAGAATGCCTGCTGTAGAAACTAGAGACAGTTTAGGTGTTCTTGCTGCTTTGATAGTTGCCCATAATCACGATTTGTCAAATCCAAACTATGACCAAATGGTGATTGATTTATATGATACTGTAAAGAAATTACAATATTCATATGAATCCCGTCATATCAGTGACGGCTGATAAACATTAATGGAGATACCTTTTTGAAGTTCGCCTGACTCAGAAACGTATCTCCACATTTTAGAAGTTCCGCTTCCACTCTTTGAATAATCTGCTTAGCCATTCCATAAGTAATATCTTCTGATTCAAGAATTTTTACGATTTGTTGTGTCCTATCCTCTATCAGATCCATTGCATTGTTATGATTATGTGTGTCATCCATCTTGATCACCTCTTTTCTTTGTTAGCTGTAATTACATGATAGTAAGTTATTCTAACTTTGTCAAGTATCTTTTGTTAATTCTACTAACTTTTTTTTGTTGACGTATCTTTTTTTAAGTGTTATTCTTTATCTACAGGAGGTGAGAAAATGACTGTAAATGAACGTGTTAAAGAAATCAGAAAATCAGTTGAATTAACAATGGAAAAATTCGGTGAACGTTTAGGTGTTGGAAAAGTTGCTATTTCTTGTATTGAAAGTGGAAAAAATAACGTAACTGAACAAATGATAAAATCCATTTGTCGTGAATTTGGTTATCGTGAGGAATGGCTGCGTGATGGAATAGAACCCAAACAGCCTCCGAAACTAGAAGAAGATGAACTGGCTGAATACATAGAAGACTTACTATCAACTGATAATTCTACATATACTTTAATCAAAAGTATCTTAAAAACATATAACAAGCTTGATGATAAGTCCAAACAGGTTATTAATAATACGATAGACGAATTGATTGCAGAAATGAAAAAGGAATCCACCACAGATGAGTGATACATAACCAAAAAAAACTTTATAGTGGTATATTGCATTTAGAATCTGCATATGCTATAATGCCTTTAGGCAAAAAGAGAGTAGTGTTCCATATCGGTGCACAAAGCGAAAACCCTTGGGTGTCCAGACCCAAGGGTTTTCTTTATGCTAATTGTCGCTGTCGTCTCCATCTAGCCATTTGCAGATATAGTAAACAACAATACCTGCTATGATGGAGACCAAAAAAGAGAGTAAAAAATCCATATAGTGCACCCCCTTTCTGTTGCCAGATTGGGTGCGACAACGGTGTTATTATAACATAATCGTTGTGATATATCAATGAAACTACTACAGAAATAAATTGATTTCTGCATAATTCTGTGTTATATTAGACATGAAAAGGGTACTACCGATAGACGGTTAGCCCAGCTATAATTTTAGTTAAAAATAATCGCTAAGTTTGCTAGGCTTTGGGCGGTTATTTTTTGTATTACTTCCGATTGTATATCCAAGTCCAAATGCAGTCAGCACAAGACTTACCACGGCAATCAGACTAGAAAAAGGCTGCTATCCCATTATAAATCTAACACTTTCTTTTTTTGATATAATGATACATCATCGTATATATCTGCTTAATGAACTTCAAATCTTCCTTTCCCAGCAACCAAGCTATTTCTACAATCTGCTTTATATAATCCTTTTCTGACACCTGATCACTCTCCATTCATCGCCAAAAAACAATAGAATCTTTCAAAATGTTCTTTATCTGACATTATGGTATCATACTGCAAGACATAAAATCTACCTCTATCCTTTCATATCTTGCATTTCAGATAAACTTCGTCAGATATATACAAAATACTAACCGTCATTTTTTTATAGTTTCTTGCAGATTGCCGTCTATATTTACACATACTTACAATATTTTCCATTTTTCTACTTTATACCTATATTTTTAAGCGAATATATGTTATGCTGATAGATAACAAAATAAAATTATATCTGAAAGGAGTATTTTTCATGAATACTATCAATATCGGAAACTCTTCCCCTCCAATCCAACAAAAATTCTATCAAAAAAGCTGGTTCATCTATCTATGTATGTTTTTTCTCCCCCCTGTAGGAATCATCCTTATGTGGATCTATAACAAAAAATCCTCCACAAAATTTAAAGGAATCCTTACTCTTATAGCTTTAATCTGGTTTGCATTAATGCTCAACAGCAGAGGAGCAAACTCACTCAATAACAATAACACGACATCTACTGATTCCGAAATATCCAATGTGCTCCTCAGCAAACAAGTTCAAACTGTTGATGTCATGAACGGGCTGGGCGATACTGTTATCGGACAAAGAGCCTACATCGAAGTGACCAATAATGAGCTGGCCTCACTCACTCTTGATCAATTTCAAGAATTTTCCAACACTGTCGTTAAAAACTTTGACGGAAACTACTTTTCCATTATCGCCACCGACTCTGGAAAAGCCATCTTTTTCCCCGGTTCCGATATAACAATTATTCAATATGGTACAGTTGATGATAATGGAATGCTTTCTGAAGTGATTGGCTACATTTTATTGCAGGATGATGGTTCATACACATATGAACTGAAAAGTGAAAATTGATTTGGCACTAAATAGTTTGATCAAAAATAACTGCCATGTTTACCATTCTTATGACAGTTATTTTTTTGTATTATTACTTTCAGTTAACCTATGCAAAACATGATAAGGAGAAAATCCATGGCACTAACAGATGTATTTAAAACAAAACAATTTAAAAGCGACATTGAAAGGCTTACCTCTGAAAACCAATATCTGAACTCGCTGCTCACTCCCGAAATGAGGACCGCTGTCGCGATCAATGCCGAGATCCAGAAACTTACCGCTGAAAAGGATTCGATCCAGGCGGAAATCGAGGAAAACAAAAAGAAACGTCAGGAATTAGTACAGGAAATCTTTTCGTTAGACAGAGAGATCGAAAAGAAAAAAGAATTTATTATCTTTATGGACGATGAGATGTTGTATCAGGATTTCGGACTATACACCCCTGTCTATAATATGATGAACTCCGAAATGTACAAAAACAAACTTGCAGTAGTCCGCGAACAGCAAAAAGCCCTGATCAAAAATAATAAGGCCGCCAGCTTTCCTACAAACTTTACCTACAACAACAGTGTTGCACAAGGGAAAAAACTTGTGGAGGACAACGTTAAACAAATACTGCGTGCTTTCAATAATGAATGTGAAGCCATTATAGACAAAGTGAAATTCAATAATGTTGAAGCGATCCGAAAGAGAATCATCAAGTCATGTGAGGACTTAAACAAGTTAAATGCAAAAATGCAGATTGCCATCACCCCGTCCTATCTAGATTTGAAACTGCAGGAAATGAACCTCTGCTATGAATATGCAATCAAAAAGCAGGAAGAAAAGGAAGAGCAGAAGCGCATCCGTGAAGAGCAGCGCGAAGCCCAAAAACTGCAGAAAGAGATTGAAGAAGCAAGACGGACGAGCGAAAAGGAACGGATTCACTACAGAAATGCACTCCACCGTCTCGAAATCCAGATGCAATCTGCCAATGATACTGAACGTGCCATTTTAGAGGAACGCCGATTGGAAATGCAGCAACAGCTTGACAATATCGAAGAGGAAATAAAACAGATTGATTATAGGGAGGCAAACCAGCGAGCCGGATATGTATATATTATTTCAAACATTGGCTCATTCGGTGAAAATGTATATAAAATCGGAATGACACGCAGACTCGAACCAATGGATCGCGTAGACGAGCTCGGTGATGCATCCGTTCCTTTCGCATTCGATGTACACGCAATGATCTTTAGCGATGATGCGCCTGCATTAGAAGCAGCTCTTCATAAGGCATTTGATGATAAAAAGGTAAACATGATCAATACCAGAAGGGAATTTTTCCATGTGACCCTTGAAGAGATCGAGGAAGTCGTCAGAAAGAACTTCGACAAGACTGTTGAGTTTACCAAAATCCCCAATGCCGAACAATTCCGTGAATCCCAGATGATGCGGCGCCAGTTAGGCCTGGGTGAACTGGTAAGGCAGGATGCCACAGTTGATGTTCCACAGATATCAGCAACAGACACAGTTCCCACCCCGACGCCAGATCCCAAACCAGCCACTCCTGCTCTTTCTGCCCCATCAATAAAAGATATTACACTTGATCCCTCGAAAGAGTATTTATGGACAAAATGGGGTGTTTATGAGATGCCAGAACCTTATACCATCAATCTTAACAAAGCTCCACGTAATGACTCGGTTCTGATAGCCACTGTTTGAGAAAGCCTTTTCTAGTGCTCCATCCGGCTAGAAATTGAAGTCTGTGACCGCCTGTTCCGCACCATTGCGTCGTTAAAATTTCTAGACGATGCCGCCGCGTCGCCGTCGAAATTTTGCCTAGCACTGACACGAAACATTCAGCCCACAACTCTAATTTCTGTCTGGATGGAGTACTAGTTAACTTTTCATGAATAAAATCCTAAAATTGCATACAAAATCAGACCTTTTCTGGCTATAACACCAGAAAAGGTCTGATTTATTCGTAATAGAAGAATCACAGCAACTGGTAACTGTCTTCTACATAATAACGACTATTTCTTTTTCATCTTCTTGTCTACCCATATTTTAAATGCTCGTTTACCATAATCCTTGGCATAAATACGTACGCCATCTTTAGTGGTAATCCATGCTCTAAATATGTACATAGGTATTTCCCTCCTTTCGCAATTTCCACTTGCGAAAGTCGAGCAACAGTGTTACAATTAGCTTGCGAAGAAAATTATAACCAGTTGAACTGTTACACGACTTTTCAACAAACAGCCAAGCATCTTGTGTGCTTGGTTTTGTTTATGTTATGAGACAAATCCCTTAACATCTAACCAACATACTGATTCCTGTGTTTACCTAATTGATAACTGGCTGCTTTATATGATACTTTACACTTTTCTACAATTTCCCCCGCAGTCATGTTATGTATCAAATGTGCCGGAATAAGCAATTCTCCACCAAATGCATCCGCCTGCCATTCTGGATCCCTAAATGCTTCTATATCTTCTTCTGATTCAATCCTGGCATAGCTTATATTTTTCTTTTCATGCTGTAGTAAATGAAATAATTCATGTGCCATAGTCAGCCTATCTCTTCCATTCCCCATGAGCGCTCGCTCATACACATCTTCTCTGATGTGTATCTCATTCCGATCAGGATAAGTCAATCCATGACACTCGCCCAATTTACTCTTTTCTTCAATAATCAGGTTAAAATCCGGAATAAATCTGGGCAATTTGATTTCCATGAACCTAACTATATCAAAGTAAAGTTCGTTTTCTGTTCCATCCAGTGTCCTTACAACCAATGCTATATTTGTAATCTGCTGTCTTGATAACGGCGCCGCCATGCATTTTGTCACTATCTATCGCTCCCTCTTTTCAATATTTTTTCTATTTCTATAATTTCATTATCGCTTAAATCATGAAATCGCCTTGCAAACGAATACGCCAAACTTCTCTCATGTGCATTTGCGTTTTCCATACTGATATTAATGCTATCCCGTTCGTCGAAAGCTAAACGTTGCAAATTTTCAATTTCATGTTCTTCCAGTCTATACTCTGATGCAATAATTTTGACCCATGCGTCAGGAAATTTTCTCTTTCCATTCTCTACTGCAGATAAATATGCGACTGTTACACCTAATTTTTGAGCCATATCCTTTAACAGCTCATCATTATCCAAACGAATCTTACGCAATTCTTTTCCTAATCTTGTCAGCATATAATCCCCAACCTTTCAATTCTACTCCCATTGCTATTCAAGTATAACTCATATTGTTTAATTTGTCAACAATTTGTTGAATCATTTTTCTATTTGTTTATCCGATATTTTCAAAGATATGAAAAGACAAGGGTAGACTTTATGTCTTGACTTGTGTTACCATATATGCAAATAATGAAATGAGGCCAGTGCTTGCAACACCGACCTCCGAAACATTTTACCATTACCGCAGATGCAGTGAATGATACAATGATCACCATCTATATTGTACCACACCTCCCTGCACCTGTGCAATCAATGGGTGTATTTTTATACCCAAAATTTTATAGGAGTGTGATCATATGGCAAAAGCTAAGTATACCCGGCAAAAAAATGGGTACTTCCAAACAAAAGTATGGGACGGAACCTATACCAAGGACGGCAAAAAGCATCTTGTAAACTTACGAACCAATAAGAACAGCCGCGAACTTGAAACCATGGTGAACGATTTCAATGCAAAGGTAAGCGCACGTGAGTTTGTCCGGGATTCCGATTCGCTATTTATTGACTATGCCCGTGAGTGGCTAAAGCTCTATAAGGCTGATGCGTCTCTCAATACCCAGAAAATGTACGAGAACATCATCGAAAAGCACTTCCGTGACATTAACTGCCGCATTGGAGATGTCAGCAGAGCTGTCTATGTATTTACCATCAACAACATCGAAGGAGCCCGCACCAGACAACAGGCAGCCATGACATTCAAGCAGGTGATCAAGAGCGCTGTACGTGACCGCCTGATCGCTCCTGCTGCCCTTGACGAGATATTTGAGGACAGTGTCAAGATAAAATACAAATCTCCTGAAAAACGCCCTCTGACAGCCCATGAAAAGGCCGCTATACCATTTGCGGATTTCTCACCTATGGAGAGGGCATTCGTTTACATACTGTTTGGGTGCGGTCTGAGGCGCGGAGAGGCCGTTTCTTTGACTAGGTTCGATATTTCCCTCGACAGAAAGGAAATCTCCGTAAATAAGGCTGTAGCGTTCGACGTGAACACTCCCTACATTAAGGACACCAAGAACGGAATCCATCGCACTGTACCTATCCCAGAATCAGTCTATCCTGTCATCGTTGATTACCTTAAGGGATTGAAATGCACAAACCTTTTCCATATGGCAGATGGGAGCTATATCACAAAGTCCTCACTTGATAAGATGTGGGCGCGTATCATCAGGAAAATGCAAAAGGTATCAGATGAACCAATCAACAATCTGACGCCGCACATCTTCCGTCACAACTACTGTGCTACGCTCTGCTATCAGATACCTTCGCTCTCGATCAATAAAATCGCGGAGCTTTTGGGCGACACACCCAAGATGGTTGTTGAGGTGTATAACCACGAAATACTGGGTAAGGAAAAGCCTGCAGAGACCGTGTCTGCAGCAATGGTTTTGTGAGTCAAAAGTGAGTCATCAGGTCTGTAGATGAGTCAAAAATGAGTCATTTACATCAGTTTAGACACACTTACTTTTCACTTCCATAATACAGATAAAGATAACGGAAACCCTAATCTTATCAGGGTTTCCGTTATCTTTTTTTCATGAGACATCGGGGACTCGAACCCCGGACAACTTGATTAAAAGTCAAGTGCTCTACCACCTGAGCTAATATCCCACATTGATAAAATTGTTCTGCAAGATTGATCGGTGACACCCGTCTTGTCCAACAAAACTGGGCTAGCTGGATTCGAACCAGCGAATGCAGGGATCAAAACCCTGTGCCTTACCGCTTGGCGATAGCCCAAAAAGGTGGATACTGGGATTCGAACCCAGGGCCTTCAGAGCCACAATCTGACGCGCTAACCAACTGCGCTATACCCACCATATATGAGATAAGGCAAGCTCAATCTCAAACGTGCTCGAAGGGATTCGAACCCCCGACCCACGGCTTAGAAGGCCGTTGCTCTATCCAGCTGAGCTACGAACACATTCCAATCGAGCAGGGAAGAGCCATCTTCCTCTACTCGCACGCCGGACACCCGTCAGCGCTAGCTGACATTTTCCTCTGGATGCCTGTGCGCATAAAGAACTTTGCGAAGCAACAAACGCTTCACCAGAGCGGGTGATGGGAATCGAACCCACGTATCCAGCTTGGAAGGCTGGTGTTCTACCATTGAACTACACCCGCATATATAGAGAAATATCACATGATCAAAAATCATATATACAGTCAAAAGCTGTATCTGCAATCGGGGTGACAGGATTCGAACCTGCGACCTCCTGGTCCCAAACCAGGCGCTCTAGCCAAGCTGAGCCACACCCCGCCGCTCAATTCTCAATCCATTATTTCTCACAGCGACGAGTATCAGTATACACGACTTTTTTGTCCATGTCAACACTTTTTTATATTTTTTTCATTCTTTTTTTTAATGAACATTCACAATTCCAGCATCGCGGTGCTCATTCGACATATTTGAGCTCAAATCCCGCCTCACCGTGCGCATCCAGTTCCATGATGATATAGGAAGGTTTCCTGTTCTCCTGTCTCGGATAGGACAGACTTCCCGGATTGATCGCGATGATCCCGTCCGACCGCTCGATCACCGGCTTATGGGTGTGACCATACATCACGATATCCGCCCCCTGAACGATCGCTTCCTTTTTTAGCATCTCGTTTCCCATATTGATATAATAGTGATGACCATGCGTTATCATAACACAATACTTACCTATTTGTAAAGTCTTTTCTGAAGGTAAATCCGAAAAAAAGTCATTATTTCCGGCAACCATTTCCACAGGGCAGCCTGCCGCCTCCTGGATCGTGTATTCACTACCCTCGATATCGCCGAGATGTATGACCAGATCCAGTTCTCCCGCCTGCTGCAGCGCTTTCATGTAGTTTTCATTTTTTCTGTGCGTGTCACTGACGATCAGTATCTTCATATACACTCCTGCCTCAACACCTTTTTCATTTCCTCCAGCGCCTTCCCCCGGTGGCTGATGCGGTTCTTTTCCTCCGGTGCAAGCTCCGCCGAATACATGCCGTACTCCGGCAGATAAAAGATCGGATCGTAGCCAAAACCATTCTGCCCCCGCTCCTCATAGCCGATCCTGCCCTCGATCGCAGCCCTTGCCGTAAAGCTCCTCCCATCGGGAAACACCGCGGCAATGACACACACGAACCGCGCTGTGCGCTTCTCGTCCGGCACGCCCTCAAGCCGCTGGATCAGGCTGGCATTCTTGATCGTATAGGACGTATCCTCCCCCATGTATCTAGCGGAATAGATCCCCGGCTCTTTATTCAGATAATCGACTTCCAGTCCGGAATCATCCGCAAGCACGACCGCCTGCACGCCGTCCTTTTGCAAGGCGTCCGCAATGGCGGACGCCTTGATCATGGCATTTTCCTCAAAAGTCTTCCCGTCCTCCACGATATCCACGTCAGCACCGGCCTCCTTCATCGACTCGATCTCCAGCCCGAGATCGGCCATGATCATCCGTATCTCTTTCATTTTTCCGGCGTTCCCTGTGGCAAATACGATCTTATCCACTTTCATCTGTCTGTTCCTCCTGTTCTCCCAACGTATTCCCTATTCTGATTTTAGAATATAATTGTGCATAATGTCACCCATTGTCTTCTCAAGGGCTGTCACGATCTTCTCATTTAATCTATATTCATTTTCCACGCTTTCCATGTCCTTTTGCGTCAATGAAATGCTGATGACTGCAGACGGAACTGTCGCCTCCGATACCAGTACATGGGTGCTGTCTCCCTCCTCAAAGCCCCGCATTCCGATCTGCGTCGCCTCCAGAAACGCCTCCGCCATGACCACTGACAGATGTGTACTGTTATAATCCGGGATAAAATACGTCGAATTGCAGATCCCTGTCATGTAGGACTGCTGCCCGCTGTTTCCCTCCACCTGCACGCCAAGCACCATGTCCGCGCGGATCCTGTTCGCAAATGCGATCACATCCTCCTGCGAGTATTCCTCCTGCATATCCGGTGCCATATAGAGCTTGATGCGGTTGTCCGCGGCATACTGGCCGATCCTCTGCCGCCACTCCGGAAGCGCCAGACGGTTCTTGTCGTCATAGGGAAACCATACGACCGCGGATGCGGCATAGCTGTCCCCCATATCCTTAAAGCGCACTGTCAGCGCGCTAGTCTCTGTCACCAGTTCATAGTCATACAGATCCCTGCAGTAGACCTCCACTACGACATCATCGTTCTGCCTGTAAACGCCCACCGCATCCATGATCGTCGAATCACTCACCAGCTCCACTCCGTTCGGAACATTTTCTGAGTAGTCCGACAGTGTGATGACGTATTTATTCTGGATAAACTCTTCCCGGATGCTGACATCCTCGCCGGCGATCGGCACCTGCAGCGGTATCACCAGTCTCGACTGGTCCTCATCCCGAAAAGTCGTGCGCACATTCACCTTCGGAGCCGAAAGACCGATCTCCTGTGCGTTCACGCTCTCCATCAGAATGCCGATCCGGCTGCTTGCATCGAAGAAGCCCTCATTCATCTTGAAGCCTGCCATCAGCACAGCCGAGATGAATGCAAAGACCACCGAGACGATCTGCGTCGAGCGGTACAGCCGGTCTCTCTCCCCGGCGATGATCTGTCCGATCTCCGCCCGCGTGAGCGCACAGCCTTCCGCCGCGGTCTTCACCTGCGCAGTCTCCGTATCCTTGATCTGTTTCTTCCCTACGATATCCCTGGTCTGCATTGTCTTCCCATCCTCAACTGTCTGCCTGTTTTCTCGGCGGACGCGGTCCCATGAACTGATAATAGTACGTTTTCATCATACCGTTATAGATCTTTCTGTTCCGGTCAGCCTTCCTGCCAATATCCCGCTGTGCCTCCTCGTAGGAGGTGATCACATACAGCGACCATGTATCGAGACGCCTGAACCGCTCACCCAGCTTTCTGTAGAGCGGCGGCAGATCCGCTTTCTCCTCAAGGCGCTCGCCGTAGGGCGGATTGGTTATGATAAAGCCATATGCTCCGTCATGCGAAAACGCGCCCACATCTTTTTGTCCAAATCTGATCAGATCCGCCACCCCCGCGATCCGGGCATTCTGCTGTGCGATCCGGATCATCTCCGGGTCGAGGTCGCTGCCCTCGAGATCGGCTGCAACAGACAGGTCAACCATTTCCCGCGCCTCCTCATAGCAGCCATCCCACACTTTTTTGTCAATGAGGTGATCCCATCTCACCGCCGTAAATCCCCGCTTCATTCCCGGCGCAATATTTGCCGCCATCAGCGCCGCTTCTATTAATATTGTCCCGCTTCCGCAGAACGGGTCCACAAGGATCCTGTCGCTCTTCCATGGCGTCAGCATGATCAGCGCCGCCGCGAGATTCTCCGCGATCGGTGCCTTCGCCGTAAGTCTGCGGTATCCCCTCTTATGCAGGGACTCGCCTGTCGTATCCAGCCCTACGGTCACCGTATCTTTCATCAGAAAAACACGCACCGGAAAGCTCTGCCCATCCTCGGCAAACCAACTGACATGATACACCTGTTTCAGCCGCTCCACCATCGCCTTTTTCATGATGGACTGTATATCGGACGGGGAGAACAGCCTGCTCTTCACGCTCGCTGCCTTTGCAACCCAGAATTTTCCATCTGCGGGTATGTACTCCTCCCACGGAAGCGATCTCGTGTTCTCAAACAGTTCGTCAAATGTCTCCGCGTGAAAGCTTCCCACTTTGATCAGTATCCGCTCCGCTGTCCTAAGCCCTATGTTGGCGCGGCAGACTGCCTCATCATCCCCGATAAAAGTCACCCTGCCGTCCTCCACCTGCGACACGTCGTATCCAAGGTCTGTGATCTCCTGCTTTAAGACCGACTCCAGACCAAAATGACAGGGCGCGATCAATTCGTATCTCTTCATGATATTCTCCGATAAAAATTCTTTGCTGATGATATTGTTTTCTATATTATCTTATATTCATTAGTTCCATCTGTCAAACAAAAAAATCGTGAAAATGAAAAAGACAGGACCTGCTCGCAAGCCCTGCCTTCTCCTGATCCAGCACCGATTACTTGTTGTTATTGTTGTTTGTGCTGTTCTTGCAATTCTTCTGGTTGTTCTCAGAATTGCTGTTGTTCGTGCTGTTCTGAGAATTCTGTGAGTTCTGAGAATTCTGTGAGTTGTTATTGGACTTGTTCTGATCGTAGTTGTTGTTTGTTCCAGCCATAATGATACCTCCAAATTTTTCGGGAACGTGTTCCCTTTTTTCTGACATACATCTGCAACTGCATTTTTTGTATGTCATCAGCACTTTATATGCTACACAGATATGATTTGCCTAAACGCACATTTTTATACATTGTTTTTAATTTACATATCTTGTTAACTTTGGAAACACTGCCCAAATCCGGTGATCATTGTTTGGTAGGTTTTATTTTCAGAAATCAGTTGACCTTTGCGACTACTCTTGATATACTGAAATCAGTAAAGAGATACTCCTTCAATCCTCTTTACAACCCTTATATATTAATTATTTATACTCCCCTTAAAGAAAAACGACCACGCGATGGTCGTTTTTCATTTTCGCTGCCACCAGCTACGAAACGTCCTGACCAGAAAGCCCGCCAGCATAAGCACAACGATATACGGCACCAGAAACACAAATACACGGAACACGACAGACAGCACCAGGAAGACCACGACCATCACGATGCAGGTGATCAGCCAGCCCGGCAGCCTGCCGCGCTTCCCATCCGACGCATCCGTATAGTCACGGTCTGTACTTCCCGCCGGGCCATAACTATAATTTGCGTAATTCGGATTGGAATAGCCGCCCGCGCTCCGGCTCTCATTGCCGGATGCAAACTTGCTGCTCTCCTCGATCGTCTTTGCCAAAAGTCTCGGATCTCCCAGCATCCTGAGCACATCCGACTCGCTCCTGCCGCCCGCTGTCTGACTGTTGATATATGTCCTGTAATAATTCACATTGTCCTGTATCACATTCTCCGACACTTTTCCATCCAGCGCATCCCGAAATTGTCTCAAAAAATCCTCACAGTTCATAATAACCCCCACCTCATCGCCTACGCCTGGTCCATCCCTCTGCCCATCGTCATTCTCTTTACATATACCGCGGGTTCCTTTTTCATATCGATCATGTCCCGAAATGCGTGAAGCACCATCCTGTCCTTGTTGCAGGCGTCTGTGTTCTTGCCAGAATCACCGATGACATTGTATCTGTTCATCTGCCAGATATACAGATCCGTGAGCCCGTATCCCTCACAGTGCACCTTGTCCCTCAGACAATGATGCTCCATGAAAAAAACAAGCTCTTCCAGAAGCTCTGTGTCAAACACAAGCTCCTCCCAGAGTTCATCACACCACTGCTTTGTCTCATCTGCGATCTCCCCAAGCGCCAGAAGCCCCTCGTACGCCTTGATGCGTCTGGCATCGTACAATATCCCTGCCATATCCCTGCCCCGCTTTTCATTTGTCATATACCTTATCCTATCATACGATGCATATAAGGTAAATTAACGAATTATAAAATTTTATAAAACTATTTTTGCCACCGATCCGCCCACGACCAGTTCCCCGCTCATCACATGCTGACAGATGGGCGTCGCCTTTGGATTCTCGATCAGGCTGATCAACTGTTTTGCCGCCAGACTGCCGATCCCCGTTGTATCCTGACGGTACGTCGCAAGCTGCGGCGTTAGCTGTGATGCCATCGCTATTCCGTCATATCCCGCGATCGAGATGTCCTGCGGTATCCGCAGACCTCTGCTCCTGATCACGTTCATGCCACCGATCGCCGAAAAGTCATCCGCGTACAGGATACAGGTCGGCGGCTGCGGCTGCTCCAGCAGCCAGCCGGTGATGCGTCCTGCCGTGTAGGAATCCCTGTACCGTCCCCTCTGCAGAAACACCTCCCTGACTGCCAGGTTCTTTTTCCCGTAAAAACGGTAATACGCGGAAAGCCTGTTGGTCGTGACCATGGAATCCTCCCCATAGATATACGCGATCTCCCTGTGCCCCTGCCCATATATATAAGAAAGAAGGGCTTCCATGCCTGCGATATTGTCTGACAGGACAGATATCCTGCCCTGATACACATAGTCAACCGTGACCACCGGAAGCGCACTCGACAGCAGTTCCACAACCTCGGCGTCGCCGTAATCAGCGACCGCGATCAGCACGCCGTCCATTCCCCGGTATAACGTATGCTCGAGATAGGACATCCGGTCCTTGCGCTTTTTCGAGTTGCTCAGGAATGTGATGTCATACCCCGCATTTTCCGCCGCATTGCGGAAAGACTCGAGCACGCCGGAAAAATACCCGTGCGTCAGCCCGCTCCCGGATTCCTCTTTATACAAAACGCCGAGATTGTAGGTTCTGTTTGTCTTTAGTGCCCTCGCAGAAGAATTTGGATAATAGCCAAGCGCCTTTGCCGTGCGCCTGATCTTCTCTTTCGTCTCTGTGCCGATGTCATTGTGGTCGTTGATCGCCTTGCTGACCGTTGCGACGGATACGCCGCATGCCGCTGCGATGTCTTTCATGGAAACCATATCATCCCTCATCTTTCTCATCTTAAACGTTTACGCAATATACAGCATACATCAGCCTGACCGTCCGCGCAAGCCCTTTTCCGGAATTGACTTTTCCAACAATTAAAATTTTTACCTTGCTTTTATGAGATTCCTGTGATAGATTTATCATATAAGATTTACTTAAACGTTTTCGTAACTGTATCAACTGCTGTGCGGCGCACTCTGGTACTTCACCCGGACAAGATCAGCGTCGTGGGCTGCACACTCAAATTTCATTTTAAGAAGGAGAAGACAAACCATGAAATTCGGATACTTTGACGACGCCAACCGCGAATATGTCATCACCACCCCTAAGACACCGCTCCCATGGATCAACTATCTGGGCTGCAGGGATTTCTTCACACTGATCTCAAACACCTGCGGCGGCTACACGTTCTACAAGGACGCAAAGCTCTTAAGACTCACACGCTACCGCTACAACGATGTCCCCTACGATACCAACGGCAAATATTTCTACATAAAGGACGGCGATACCGTCTGGAATCCGGGCTGGCAGCCGACCAAGACAAAGCTAGACGCCTACGAGTGCCGCCACGGCATCGGCTACAGCCGCTTCACCGCCTCTAAGAACGATGTGCAGGCATCTGTTCTCACGTTTGTGCCGATGGACGACAACTGCGAGATCTCACAGATTAAAATAAAAAATAACGCCGATGTCCAAAAGACCCTCTCCCTTTTCTCCTATGTGGAGTGGTGCCTGTGGAATGCCGACGACGACTCCAGAAACTTCCAGAGAAACTTAAGCACCGGCGAAGTCGAGGTGATCGGCTCCACGATCTACCACAAGACAGAGTACCGCGAGCGCAGAAACCACTACGCAGTCTATACCGTGAACACGGATGTCGACGGTTTTGACACGATCCGCGACAGCTTTATCGGCACTTACAACGGCGCCGATAAGCCCGAGGCGGTGCTGGCTGGCAGATGTACCAATTCGGTGGCAAGCGGCTGGTCACCGATCGCCGCACACCAGATCGACATCACGCTCGCTCCCGGGGAAGAAACGTCTTATGTATTCCTGCTGGGTTATCTGGAAAATCCTGTCGGGGAGAAATTTGAGGCGCCAAACGTCGTGAACAAGAAGCCCGCCAATGCGATGATCGCAAAGTACAGCACCGACGCCGCTGTCGACAGGGCGTTTGCGGAGCTGAACGACTACTGGAGAGACCTGCTTGGCCGCTATGTCGTTGAGTCCTCCAACGAGAAGGTCAACCGCATGGTCAACATCTGGAACCAGTATCAGTGCATGGTGACGTTCAACATGAGCCGTTCTGCCTCCTACTATGAATCCGGCATCGGGCGCGGTATGGGTTTTCGGGATTCCTGCCAGGATCTGCTCGGTTTCGTGCATCTGATCCCCGACCGCGCACGCGAGCGCATCATCGACATCGCCTCGACACAGTTCTCGGACGGAAGCGCTTACCATCAGTACCAGCCGCTCACCAAGAAGGGCAACTCCGACATCGGAAGCGGCTTCAACGACGATCCACTGTGGCTGATCGCAGGCACGAGCGCCTATGTCCGCGAGACGGGCGACCTGTCGATCTTACAGGAAATGGTGCCCTACGACAATGACATGAGTGCTGCCACCACCCTGATGGAACACTTAAAGCGCTCGTTTGACTATATCGTGAACCACAAGGGACCGCACAAGCTGCCGCTCATCGGGCGCGCCGACTGGAATGACTGCCTGAACCTCAACTGCTTCTCCGAGCACCCGGGCGAATCCTTCCAGACCTTTGGTCCGAGTGAGGGACCTGTCGCAGAATCCGTATTTATCGCCGGAATGTTTGTCAAGTACGGCGAGGAGTACGCACAGCTTGCGGAGCTGCTCGGCGACGATGCCGAGGCAAAACGCGCGCGGGACGAGGTCGCAGTCATGTACGACGCCGTCCTTAAGGACGGCTGGGACGGGGAATGGTTCGTGCGGGCTTACGACGCATACAGCCACAAGGTCGGCTCCAAAGAGTGCGAGGAGGGACAGATCTACATCGAACCGCAGGGCTTCTGCGTGCTTGCCGGCATCGGCGTGAAGGAAGGACTGGCGGAGAAAGCGCTGAACTCCGTAAAAGAAAAGCTTGACACCAAGTACGGCGTGATGATATTACAGCCCGCCTACACCAAGTACCATGTCGAGCTCGGTGAGATCTCCTCCTATCCGCCCGGATACAAGGAAAATGCCGGTATCTTCTGCCACAACAACCCGTGGGTTTCCATCGCGGAGACCGTCATCGGACGCGGCGACAGGGCATTTGAGATCTATCAGAAGACGTGTCCGGCGTATGTGGAGGAGATCAGCGAGATCCACCGGACAGAACCTTATGTATACTCGCAGATGGTCGCAGGTCGCGATGCGAAGTATCACGGCGAGGCGAAGAATAGCTGGCTCACCGGCACTGCCGCCTGGACATTCACGAACATCTCGCAGTATATCCTCGGCGTATACCCGACACACAAGGGACTCCGCGTCGATCCATGCGTACCGACAGGATTCGGGGATTTCAAGCTCACCCGGCGTTTCCGCGATGTGGTGTACCACATCACTGTCCGGAATCCGGAAAACGTCCAGAAGGGCGTCGCTTCCATGACTGTCGACGGCATGAAGACAGACGGCTGCGTGATCCCGTTTGAGGCCGGGAAGTCTGATGTGAATGTGGAGATCGTTATGGGATAGACCGCGTATAGCGTCAGATAAATCAAACAGGGAACTGCGCTACTGATGCAGTTCCCTGTGTTTTATCGAAAGCAATCATTGCTGATATAGGCGTCCTTATTTTCAGTGGATACATAATTCCAAAAAACAGTAGATCAACCGCCCTGATCAGCCATCAATAACGCCAATATATGTGCAGCCTGTGCGAACTCACCGTTTTTGACCTTTTCTTCAAATTCATCTCTGGAATACAGATATACATTCAGAAATTCATCCTCATCCAAATCCTGCTGGCTGTTGATCTTATGACAGTTTTTTGCCACAAAGATACTCATGTAGTTATCTGACAGCGTAGCATAGGAAGGAACCGTTAACAGGTGTCTCCAATCGTCATTGCCATAGCCGGTCTCCTCCAGAAGTTCCCGTTTGGCAGCGGACAGGGTGTCTTCCAAAACACCGTCGATACACTCGATGCATCCGGCACAGAATTCAGTAGTTACCTGCCGGATCCCCTGTCTGAACTGCCTGACACAGACATAGCGGTCATCCTCAGTCATCGCAACAATGATGGCAAAGCTTCATCTCCATCTTCGTAAATCATACAGTCCGCCGACAGCGGATACCTTGATCTCCTTATTATCCCCGGTCAGAAGCGCCCGCGCTGATATCGGTGTACATGTCGAGCAGTCCGACAGTCTCTGTGGCTGGTCTGCCGTAGCTGTGGCAGCATTTGTGCGACACGGATTTTTCTTCCCTGGCTTCCTCGTCGAAAACAACGCTCATTCGCATAGCACCCTGCGCCAGCTCGCTGTCGAGATGCTTTAGCACCTCATCGATCATATGGTTGTCACTATTCATATAAATCCCCTCTCTTTCCATTGCCTGGAAAATCTTGACATAGCCCACTATGCCTGCGATTTTCTTCTTTGCAGATGAACATTTATACGGCGTACTTGTCATAAATAATTCCTTAATCTGCTAAATAATTCTTCGGTTAATGCTGCCGCAGAAGCAATAATAACTCAGGATAAGCGTCACTATGATCCCTGATCAGCCACCTCTTAAAAGCGGCAAACGGAGCGCTATCACTTAACTGCTGTTTAATACAACACCTAAGATCCTCCTTCTCTTCGTCCTCTGCCTCCCGATACTCGCGTACATATTCTTTAAACTCTGAAAGCTCCTGCCTCAATATCTTTCTCAATATTTTTGCCTCCATTTTCTTCTGCGGTGTTGATCCATAATAAACTTCCCGAAGTAATTTGATTGTATTTACAGTTTTCTCATCAGAATCAAGCATGTCAAATACCAGTTCTTCATCTGTTCCAAAATACCCCTTTTTCCGAAATGCAATCAGTTCCTCGACGTTCACTTTTGTACAGTCAATAATTGGCTCATAGCGGCCAAGTTTTGTATTGTTACAATGCGCACAGGACAAAAAAAGATTATTCCAGTCATACTTTAAATCATCATTTCCACGATGCGCGCTGAGATGTTCTATCTGATACGATGTAATCTTTTTATTTTCACAGATATAGCACTTTCCATGAAACATTTCCCTTAGTGCCGCATTGACTGCCTCCATATTATACGAACCGCCTTTTGCTTTTGCCTTCTGTAAGGACTCTACCGCTTTCTGCGCCTTCTCTGTCATCTTCCGCTCTATTTTTATCATAAACGCATCCCTTCGATTTCCTCAAATTGATCTCTCGCCTCTATGGATAATCCTTTTGGAATATTTTTTAATTCCATTCGAAGCCTTGCCCGTTGGGCGCGTTCATCCTCTGTCAGATTTATTTTGCCTGACAGTTCCTTGTATTGGTTTAATTTCTCCTTGAGTTCATCCGAATACTCATCCGCGCCAAAATACCCTTCTGCTAGTCCATCTGCAGAATACAGTGACAGGTTTTCCAGTTCAATACAGTTTTCTAAATCATATGCCTTGGCATTGGATATGGAATTTAGTATATACGGCGAATGTGTGGTCACAATAAACTGAATTCTTGGAAAAAAAGCCGTCAAAAATGGCATGATTTTTTTCTGCAGTTCAATGTGAAGATGTGTTTCCAGTTCGTCAATCAGCACGACACCCTCTACATTGTATTCGCTGATCCCGTCCTTAAAAAGCCAATCCTGATCCATCCTTAACATTAAATCTGACACAATGTGAATAACAGAAGAATAGCCATCCGAAAGCACATCCAGTCCAAAAGGTTTTCTTCCAGCTTCATGAATCTTGAAATCATATGTCTTATAGTCATATTCCAGTGTCAAAGAATCGTCTTCCAGCAAAATACGCAATGCCCCCACAAAACGGTCAAACCATTTCTGAATCCTGTCAACGTCCTCCTCGCTTCCCTCATTTCTGGCATATGCCTGCTGTGTTTTCAAATGAACCATATATTTATGCAGAAGTGCGCTTGGATTCTCTTCAATATCATATGCCGTACTTAATTTGATGTCTTCCACTCCGTTGGCTCGAAGAATCTGTATTTTTCTGTCTGCCGGAAAACACGCGATAATAAACTTTCCACTTCCATATAGGTCATGCAAAGAATTTTCATCATTAAAGACCGCACGTATTTGAGGATTAAATTCGTTCAGACGCTCTTCGTATACCATTTCCGCTAAGTATCCCTCAAGGGCAATAAGTAATGAGGTTTTACCTGAGCCATTTTTTCCAGTAATCATCAGGTGCTGCCTGTCTTCCTGATTTAACACTATTGTAATATCAGACAGATTTCTTAATTCGCAAATCTGTATTCCTGTGATAAAATGCTCCATTGATTTCTCCTCTCTGCTGACTTTACTTGTATTATATTTTATCCAACGGAAAAATACAAGAGCAACCACAGCATAAGTAACAAAAGCCCGTATGCTACATTGTCTAGAGCGTGTTTTAACAATATCCTAATGTCAAAAATACCATATCCGGTAATTGCATCCATCATATAAATCGCGAAATCCTTTATATAAATTGCTGTTAAAAATTTCCCAGCCAAAAAGCTCCTGCCTGCACGCAAGAGCTTTTTTTACCGTAAAATACTATACTATCGAAGTTACTGTACAAACATATTCGAGTACCCCATCAGGCTCTCATCGACTTCGCGCGCGCACTCGCGCCCCTGGCGGATCGCCTTGACAACGAGCGACTGCCCGGTATGCATGTCGCCCGCGACAAAGATATTGTCCGCGCTGGTCCTGAATCTGCCGGGCTCGGTCTTTACGTTGGTGCGCGCGTCCAGCTCCAGCCCAAACGCGTCCGTGACATACTTCTGGCTGCCGAGGAAGCCCGCCGCGATCAGCACAAGCTGTGCCTCCAGCACCTGCTCGCTCCCTGCGATCTCCTTCATGTTCATCCTGCCGCTCTCTGGATCTTTTTCCCATGTGAGCTTCACGATCTTCACGCCGCAGAGACTGCCATTCTTGTCTTTGATGAACTCCTTGACCGTGGACTCATAGATGCGCGGATCGTGCCCAAACAGCGCGATCGCCTCCTCCTGGCCGTAATCGGTCTTGCAGATCTTCGGCCACTCCGGCCATGGATTGTTCTCCGCCCTGGTGTCCGGCGCTTTGGGCATCATCTCGATCTGCGTCACGGACTTCGCGCCGAGCCGGATCGAAGTTCCCACGCAGTCGTTTCCCGTGTCGCCGCCGCCGATGATCACCACATCCTTTCCCTTTGCGGACACATGGGCGTTGTCCGCAAGATCGGAATCGAGCAGGCTCTTTGTCACGCCTTTTAAAAAATCCACTGCAAAATAAATTCCCTTTGCATCCCTTCCAGGCGCATTGATGTCCCTCGGATTGGAGGCGCCGCACGCAAACACGATCCGGTCAAAACCCTCCACGAGCTTTTTGGACTTGACGTCCCTGCCGATATCGGTGTTTGTGAAAAACTTTACACCTTCTTCCTCCATGATCCTGATCTTGCGGTCGATGATGTGCTTCTCGAGCTTCATGTTCGGGATCCCGTACATCAGAAGCCCGCCGAGGCGGTCACTGCGCTCAAACACGGTGACATTGTGCCCTCTCTTATTTAGCTGATCAGCCACGGCAAGCCCGGCAGGTCCGCTCCCGACCACCGCGACGGTCTTGCTGGTGCGCACCTTGGGCGGTTTTGCGCCCGCAAGCCCTGTCTTATACGCATTCTCGATAATGGCATACTCGTTTTCCTTCGTCGCCACCGCGTCGCCGTTCAGACCACAGGTGCAGGCGTTCTCACAGAGCGCAGGGCACACCCTGGACGTGAACTCCGGAAAGTTGTTCGTCTTTTTCAGCCGGTTATAGGCGCGCTCCCAGTTGCCCATATACACCAGATCATTCCACTCCGGCACCAGATTGTGCAGCGGACAGCCGGAGGTCATGCCCGCGATCGTCATACCCGACTGGCAGAACGGCACGCCGCACTCCATACAGCGGGCGCCCTGTTTCTGCTGTTCCTCTATAGGAAGATGCTCATGAAATTCATTGAAATGTCTGATCCGCTCCTCCGGCGCTTCCGCCGCGGAGGTTTTTCTCTCATAATCCAAAAATCCTGTTGGTTTTCCCATCTTCTATAACCCTTATTCCTTTCCATACTCTGAAGTCCATATCGCGAAGAACGCTGCACTTGCGTTCTTCTGTACGAGATTTAGAACTTCTCCGCGAAACAGCCTTTGCTGTGAGCGGCTAGAAGTTCTTCTCGTACTATTTATGAGTATTGGCATAAAACGCCTCGATCTGTGCCTGCTCCGCGCTGAGCCCTTTTTCTTCCATCTGGACGATGGTCTTTAACATGCGCTCGTAATCAAACGGAATGATCTTCTTGAACTTCGGCAGGTACTCGCCAAAGTTCTCCAGTATCTTTCTGCCCTTCTCGGAGTTGGTGCACGCCACGTGCTCCTGGATCATTCCCTTCAACTCGATCACGTCATATTTATTGGTGATCTCACTCATGGAGATCATCTCCTTGTTCACTCTCATATACAGGTCGTTCTCCTCGTCGAGCACATATGCAATGCCGCCGCTCATGCCTGCCGCAAAGTTCTTGCCCGTGCCGCCGAGCACGACGACGCGGCCGCCTGTCATATACTCACAGCCGTGATCGCCCACGCCCTCGACAACCGCCACTGCACCCGAATTCCTGACGCAGAACCGCTCCCCGGCAACGCCGTTAATGAACGCCTTGCCGCTTGTCGCGCCGTACAGCGCCACATTTCCCACGATGATGTTCTCGTCCTGCCTGAACGTACTGCCCTTTGGCGGGTACACGATCAGCTTGCCCCCGGATAAGCCCTTGCCAAAATAGTCGTTGGAGTCGCCTGCCAGCTCCAGCGTGAGACCGTTTGGTATAAAAGCGCCAAAGCTCTGCCCCCCGGCGCCGTTGCAGCGCACGCGGAAGGTATCTTCCTCCAGCGTATCATCGTACCGTTTCGTGATCTCCGAGCCAAAGATCGTACCAAACGAGCGGTCTGTGTTGGTGACCTCCAGCTCGATGCTCTTCTTCCTGGGAGCCTTATGCTCCTTGCCTGCTTCCAGCGCACCGCCGAGCTGCTTCAACAGCACTTTTTCATCCAGTGTCTTCTCCAGTTCAAAATCATACACCTGCTTCGGATCAAATACAGCCTTCTCTTTCCGGTATGGATTGTTTAATATCAGGCTCAGGTCGAGCTTCACTGTTCCTTTCGGCAGTTCGTCGCGCATCTTCAACAGATCCGTGCGCCCGACCAGATCGTCGACTGTGCGGACGCCGAGCTTCGCCATGTACTCGCGCAGCTCCTGCGCGATAAACCGCATAAAGTTCATGACGTACTCCGGCTTGCCCTTAAAGCGCTTTCTGAGCTCCGGATTCTGCGTCGCAACGCCTACCGGGCATGTGTCAAGATTGCATACGCGCATCATCACACATCCCATCGTCACGAGCGGCGCTGTCGCAAAGCCAAATTCCTCCGCGCCGAGGATCGCCGCGATGGCGACGTCACGCCCTGTCATCAGCTTGCCGTCCGTCTCGATGCGGACTTTATTTCTGAGGCCGTTCTGGATCAATGTCTGGTGTGTCTCCGCAAGCCCAAGCTCCCACGGAAGCCCCGCATTATGGATCGAACTCTTCGGCGCCGCTCCTGTACCGCCGTCATAGCCGGAGATCAATACCACCTGCGCACCGGCTTTCGCAACGCCGGCCGCGACCGTGCCGACGCCTGCCTCCGAGACAAGCTTGACACTGATCCTGGCATCTTTATTCGAATTTTTCAAGTCATAGATCAACTGCGCCAGATCCTCGATCGAATAGATATCATGGTGGGGCGGAGGCGAGATCAGCCCGACACCGGGCGTGGAATGCCTTGTCTTTGCCACCCACGGGTAAACCTTTCCGGCAGGCAGATGTCCGCCCTCGCCGGGCTTTGCACCCTGCGCCATCTTGATCTGGATCTCCTGCGCGCTCACCAGATATCTGCTGGTGACGCCAAAACGCCCACTCGCCACCTGCTTGATCGCCGAGCAGCGGTTGATCCCGTCTGGTCCGATCACCATGCGGTCCAGATCCTCGCCGCCCTCGCCGGAGTTGGACTTTCCGTGAAGCCGGTTCATCGCGATCGCAAGCGTCTCATGCGCTTCCTTTGAGATCGAGCCGTAGGACATCGCGCCTGTCTTGAAACGGGTGACGATGCTGTCCACGCTCTCGACCTCGTCGAGCGGGATACTTTTCTTTGGATAGTTAAAATCCATCAGTCCCCTGATATTGCGGACACTGTTCTCGTCATTGATCATGTCCGAGTACTGTTTGAACATCTCATAACTGCCCTTCTGGGTGGACTGCTGCAGCATGTGGATCGTGGCAGGATTGTAGAGATGCTCCTCCGCCCCGCCTCTCGACTTGTGCTGTCCCGGGCTGTCGAGCGTCAAGTCCGTCGCAAGTCCCAGCGGATCGAACGCCAGGGAATGCAACGCATCCACTTCCTTTGCGATATCCTGCAGCGTGATGCCGCCCACCCTGCAGACCGTATTGGTAAAATATTTATCGACCACGTCAGCGTCGATCCCGATCGCCTCAAAGATCTGGGAACCCTGGTACGACTGGATCGTGGAAATCCCCATCTTTGACGCGATCTTAACGATACCATGGAGGATCGCGTCATTGTAATCGTCCACCGCCGCATGGTAATCCTTGTCGAGCATGCCGTTGTCGATCAGCTCCTTGATGGATTCCTGTGCCAGATAGGGGTTCACTGCGCAGGCGCCATAGCCGATCAGCGCCGCAAAGTCGTGCACCTCCCTCGGCTCTGCAGACTCGATGATCAGCGCCACGCTCGTTCTCTTCTTCGTGCGGATCAGATGTTTCTGCATCGCCGATACCGCCAGCAGCGAGGGGATCGCCACATGGTTCTCATCCACGCCGCGGTCCGAGAGGATCATGATGTTCACGCCCTCGCGGTAGGCGCGGTCCGCCTCCACATACAGGCGGTCGATCGCGCGCTCGAGGCTGGTATTCTTATAATAAATGATCGGAATGACCTCGACCTTGAAGCCCTCGCGTTTCATATTCCTGATCTTTAACAGGTCTGTTATCGTGAGGATCGGGTTGTTGACCTTGAGCACATTGCAGTTCTTCTCCGTGTCGTGCAGAAGGTTGCCGTCCTTTCCGATATACACGGTCGTCGATGTGACAACCTCCTCGCGGATCGCGTCGATCGGCGGATTCGTCACCTGGGCAAACTGCTGTTTGAAATAGTGCGACAACTGGTGGTGCGTCCTGGACAACACCGGGATCGGCGTGTCGACCCCCATCGCGCCGATGCTCTCCCCGCCGTTTTTTGCCATCGGCAGGATACTGGTCTGGAGCTCGTCGTAGGTGTAGCCAAACGCCTTCTGCATTCGCTGGCGCTCCTCGTCAGAAAATGCCGGCACCCGCACATTCGGTATCTTTAACTCCCTCAGCGTGACAAGGTTGGAGTCAAGCCACGCCCCGTAAGGGTGGCTCTTTGCAAACTTCTCCTTCAGCGTGTCATCGTCGATGACCTCCCCCTTCACCGTATCCACCAGAAGCATTTTTCCGGGGCGGAGTCTGTCTTTCTTCACGATCTTCGACGCGTCGACCGGCAGCACGCCGACCTCCGACGACAGGATCAACTGGTCATCGGACGTGATGTAATAGCGCGACGGCCGAAGCCCGTTCCTATCGAGCACCGCTCCCATGATATCCCCGTCTGAGAAGAGAATTGACGCCGGACCGTCCCACGGCTCCATCATCGTCGCGTAATACTGATAAAAATCTTTCTTGGACTGCGACATCGTCTTATTGTTCGCCCACGGCTCCGGTATCGTGATCATGACCGCAAGCGGGAGCTCCATGCCGCTCATCACCAGAAATTCCAGCGTGTTGTCGAGCATCGCCGAGTCGGAGCCCTGCGCGTTGACCACCGGCAGTACCTTGTGAAACTCGTGGCTCAAAAATTCGGACTCCATATTTTCCTCGCGCGCAAGCATCTTGTCGACATTGCCGCGGATCGTGTTGATCTCTCCATTATGTACGATAAAGCGGTTCGGGTGCGCCCGCTCCCAGCTCGGGTTTGTGTTGGTCGAGAAGCGGGAGTGCACGATCGCGATCGCCGACACATAGTTGCTGCTCTGCAGATCCCTGAAAAATGTCCGTAGCTGTGCGACGAGGAACATCCCCTTATAAACGATTGTCCTGCTGCTGAGCGATACGACATACGTGTTATCAGAGCTCTGCTCAAACACGCGCCTTGCGATGTACAGCTTTCTGTCAAAGGGAAGCCCCCGCTCCACATTTGCCGGTTTCTTCACAAACGCCTGCATGATATTGGGCATGCACTCCACCGCCTTGTGTCCGAGCACTGCCGGCACGCACGGCACCTCGCGCCAGCCTAAGAACTCAAGGCCCTCCTTCTCGACGATGATCTCAAACATCTTCTTCGCCTGGTTTCTCTTGAGCTCATCCTGCGGGAAGAAGAACATGCCGACACCGTACTCCCGCTCACCGCCAAGCTCGATCCCGAGCGGCTTTACCGCCCTGACAAAAAAGTCATGACAGATCTGGACCAGGATACCGACGCCGTCGCCCGTCTTTCCCTCCGCGTCCTTCCCGGCCCTGTGTTCCAGGTTCTCCACGATCTTTAAGGCATTCTCGACCGTCTCGCGCGTCTTCGTGCCCTTGATATTGACAACCGCGCCGATCCCGCAGTTGTCATGTTCAAATTCCGCCCTGTGAAGCGGCGCTTCGGGGACATTCATCTTTGCATCAAACATCTTCTCTTCTCCTTCTCATCAATGATCTTGTCTGGGAGCGCCCGTTGACAATCTTCCTCCGGGTGCCCGTGTGTCTGACAATCGAGTAGGGGAATGCCCTTCTCCTCTACTCGCGCGCGACCCGTGCGCCGCACCAGCGGCATATTTTCCCTGCACGGGTCTACGCATAAAAAAGCAACCAAAAAAACAGTTGTTAACCGCCTTTGGTTGCTCTAAAATTCAATATTCTCCTGTGCTTTTCACATTATATGAAATTTTTTCCGTTTTGTAAAGTCCTTCTTGCGATTTTTTCCAAAAAGTTTTGTTATAGTGGACTAACCTGTGCGTTTTGGTGCACGCTTTTCACTATATTGATGGACAAGTGAACTGTAACCGTCTCGCGCATTTTTTGTGAAATCTTTCACAAGATTTGTTGTCATTTTGCGCGTTGGATAGTATACTAATAATATCCGATCATCAGACGATCTCAGAATCATTTTTGTAAGGAGCGATTGATATGCATGTATTTCAACCTATTCCAGTTGACACGCTGGAGTTCAATCCATTTGAATCATTCGGAAAAGACTGGGCGCTTGTGTCAGCCGGCTCCAGGCAGAAGGCAAACACCATGACCGTCAGTTGGGGCGGCATCGGCGTTCTCTGGGGAAAGAACGTTGTCTTTATCTTTGTGCGCGATTCCAGGTACACCAAAGAATTTATCGATGCAGGAGATTTCTTCTCGATCTCATTCATGGGCAAAGAGTACAGGGAAGCGCTCAGCTACTGCGGCTCCCACTCCGGACGGGACTCGGACAAGGTCGCGGAGGCAGGACTGACATGGAACTACAAGCTCTCCATTCCCTTCATTGACGAGGGCAGCTTCGTGCTTCTGTGTCACAAGCTCTCCGCCACGAAACTGACAGCGGACTCCTTCCTGTCGCCGGAGATCGCCAAGTGGTATGCCGACGGCGACATGCACACGATGTATGTCGGAGAGATCCTGGAACTGATGGCAAGATGACCGGACAGGGGAATCTTCCCCTGCCCGGTCTTTTCATGTCCTAATATGTCCTAATATGTATTTGAAAACGCTATCGTGGAAACCTTTCCCTGCTGTTTCTGACCATGCACCACAAGATCCCCGCCGCCATCAGCGCCGATAACAATCCGCAGGCCGGCATCGCCAGAACCTTTGTCCATGCTGTCAGTCCTGACATCAGAAATATAAAGATGTTGGCAGCCATATGCATCATCACTGGCGCCGCAAAACAGCCTGCATACTCATAACAGAGCGCCATGAGTACGCCCATCGCCGTACCGTACAGAAACTGCGGCAGATTTGCGTGAAATACGCCAAACAAAAGCGCGGAAGCCACAACGGCTCTGGGAACGCTGTAAAATTTCTTGATCCGGCTGTAGATCACGCCGCGAAACACCATCTCCTCCACGACCGGAGAAACGATCCCGTATAACACGATCCCAAGCCAGACCGGCACAGAGTACTGGATCGCCTCCACCGTCTTATATTTTTCGGAGTCAAGCACCGGATTTCCGGCTCCGGACATCACTTCTGACAATACCCCGATCCCTATATTCAGCGCCAGCGACGCGGTGATGCCAAGCAGCACGCAAAGCGCCAGCCCTGCCGCCCTGCGCGTCGTCCTGCTACCATAAAATCCCGTCCTTACAAAACGCATAAGCTGTCCCAGGGCGCTTTGATCGATGTCAACCTCCCCGTCCGTACTCGCCTCGATCAGAAAATCATTGAGCAGGAAACACACCGCGATCAGGCTTGCCGCACCGTTTACAACCGCGCTGAGCTGATGCGCATTGTTCTCCACCCACGCTGTCATTCCCGCGATCGGAAGCGCCGGAAGTGCGATCGCCAGCACGAGCATCGCCGCCGTCTTCACCAGCATATAGAGCACAAACGGTCTGACAATGTATGCCAGCTTTTGCAGCGTCGTCGTCCGTTTTGGCGTGATCTTTGGCTTCCGCCTCCCCTTCTCCTCCATACTTATCCACACTCCCTCTTCCATTATCGACACCCTGTCAGGATTACTTCATCAGCAATTCCGCCAGCGCCTCCACCGTACCAACGATATGATCCGCTCCCGCCTGCTCGAGCTCTCCCTCCGGCGCATATCCAAAGGACACTCCGACCGATGTGATCCCGTGTTCCTTTGCCCCTTCGATATCAAACCTGCGGTCGCCCACCATCGCCACAGCCGCCCTTTTCTCCGCGGGCGTCATTCCGGCGGGCAGCATCTGCCGCAGCGCCTCCTCGACGACTTCCTCCTTTTTGCCGCGCGTTTCGTCCATGTTGCTGCCGACGATATAGTCAAAATACATTCTGATGGCAAAATGATCAAGGATCCTCTCGACAAACGGTGTGGGCTTGCTCGACGCGATCGAGAGCTTTTTCCCGGCCGCCCTGAGCGCCGCAAGCATGGGTGCGATCCCCGGATAGATCTCATTCTCATAGATTCCCTGATCGTTAAACCGCTCGCGGTACTTGGCGATCGCCGCCGCGGTCTGTTCCTCATTCAGACCATAGAATTCCTGAAAGCTGTCCGCCAGCGGCGGTCCGATAAAAGGCTCCAGTTTATCGAGCGAGGGCTCCTCTATGCCAAGCGCCCGCAGGGCATACTGCACCGAGCTTGTGATCCCAAGCTTTGGGTCTGTCAGCGTGCCGTCCAGGTCAAATAAAATATAATCAAACATCAATCTCCTCCTGCAGATAAAACGAATACAGATACCGCTCCTTTACCTTTTTTCCCGTGATCTGTTCGAGTGCCATCTGGTAGTAGTCAAGCTGTGTCTGGTATCGCGTGATCAGTTCCTCCTTACAGCTTACCTTATCTGTCTTGTAGTCTGCAAGCACAATCTCATCATTTTCATAAAAAAACACATCGATGACGCCCTGGATCAACACGGTCTCCGTCGGTGGAAAACATGGTTTTAACTTGTCAGCACTGATCCCAAGCACAAAAGGCTGCTCCTTAAAGAGTTCATTTCTCAGGTTTGCGGCGATCATTCGCTGTGACAGGCGTGACTGGAAAAAGCAGGTCAGTCTGTTCATGCTGACACAGGCAAGCTCCTCTTTTGTGGCTCTTCCCTCGCCGATCCATTGTTCCTGCTCGCTTTTTAGTACCGCATAAAGGCGCTTTCTGGTATTGCCTTCATCTGCACCCGCTGCAGCGCCCGCATTTTCGACGCGGAGCTTCTCGGAAAAAGAGAGCATCTCCATGATCTTGTGAACGGCTGTACCGTACTGGATCCCTGACTGCGCCCCCGCTGGATGCCCTGCATCCTCTGACACTTCTGTCATTTCCGGGATCATCCCGGTAGCAAAGCCGGGAATATAGTGCTCCCGCGGCATCGCAACCAGTTCCACGGACTCTGCAAATGCCTCCTCGTAGGATGCCTTTTTCAGCTCGGACACAGTCGTCTTGACGGTAAGCCCTTCCAGATCCTTGTGTGGATAGACAAAATGAAGCGCCTGCCTGAAAGCGCTCTCCTCTGCGCCTGCCATTTCCGCAAGCTCTCGCTCCAGCGCGATCGCCCTGCCCTGCCCCTTCACCTGCCATTTGAGCTTCTCCGCCCGATGCTCTGCCTCCCGATACAATCGTATTTCGAACGGGACATCCCTGTAAGGCAATGGATGCCTGATATACTCATATCCCCTCTCCTCCAGCAGCGCCTGCATACAGTCATGCCGGATCAGCGCCGCCAGGATCATATCCATATAGGAAGCGGCACCCATCAGCACGGAATACGGCAGCTTCTCTGCGGACTCCATCGTCAGGTACAGATCGTCTGCGATCTTCCGGTCCAGATCGCTGACAAAACCGGTCAGGATCAGCTTTTCCTTCGCCCGCGTGAGCGCCACATAGAGCACGCGCAGATCCTCGCCGCGCGTATCCTCCTTCATGCGCTGCGCCACCACATTTTTGCGCATGGTCCTGCGTTTCAGCCGAAGCTCCGGATCGATGTAATCCACACCGATGCCAAGCTCCACGTCCATCAGGATACTCTGTCTCATATCCATCTGGTTGAACTGCTTGGACAGGCCGCAGACGAAACAGATCGGAAATTCCAGTCCCTTGCTCTTGTGGATCGTCATGATGCGCACAACGTCCGCACTCTCGTCCAGGATGTTCGCCTCCCCAAAGTCGACCTCCTGCTCCTGTATGGTCTCGAGATAGCGTATAAAATGAAACAACCCGTAAAAACTGGTATTCTGAAAGGCGCCTGCCTTCTCGAGCAGCAGCCCGATATTGGCGATCCGCTGGTCGCCTCCCGGCATGGAACCCACATAGGCATCGTAGGCAGTGTCCGTGATCAACTGCTGCAGAAGCTCCTTGATCGGAGTGTACGCGACCTTCTGACGGTATTTGGTGATCATCGAGAGAAATCGTTCCAGCTTAGCACGGCTTACGGCATTTTCCTCTGCCAGTTCTCTGTCAGCCGGATTCAGTGTACAAGCGCCGTCAGATTTCTCATACGCTTCCGGACAGTACAGCACCTTATAATACAGTCCGATCTGTTCATATAAAAATAGTCTCTTTGCAGACTTTCTATCTTCCTCTTGTGCCTGTCTCTCGAGCAGATCCCGCACAAAGCACCGGATATAGGTGATCTCTGCCTCCGAAAAGTCAAAATACGGCAGCTTTAGCACGCCAAAGAGCGCAACGTCCTGCAGCGGATTGTCGAGCACGCGCAGAAAATTGACGATCCCCTGGATCTCGAGCGTCTCAAAATACCCTGCCCTGCTGGTGACATGCACCGGGATCCCCCGCTCGGACAGGATCCGTCTGAAATCCTCATCCCAGCCTGCCGTCGCCCTGAAAAGGAGGACGATGTCCGAATATTTTGCCGCTCTCGTCTCTCCTGTCGCCGCATCCGTGACCGGAAAATGCCCGACAAGCTGACGGATGCGCTCCGCTGCCATCACCGCCTCGATCTCCTTCTCGGAGTACTTTTGTGTCCCGCCATTGTCTGTCTCATCGTCCTCCTGCATCAGAAGGGAATCCGGCGTCGCGATCATCAGCTCCGTGCGGTAGATATCGTTTTCACCGTTCTGCTCCGGCTCCGGGTAAGAAGCCCCCACGTACAGCGCCGCCCTGTCGTCGTACTCGACATTGCCGACCTTTGCCGTCATCAACTGACTGCACAGGAAATTTGTCGAGTCCGTCACTTCCCGGCGGCTCCTGAAATTCATGCTCAGATCGATCCTGACATTCCTGGCTGCATCATCATTGATGACATATGTGTCATATTTTTCCATAAAGATCTCCGGCCTCGCCAGGCGGAATTTGTAGATACTCTGCTTGACATCGCCCACCATAAAACGGTTGAACCGCCCCTTGCCCTCACCGGATATGCACTTTAACAGCAGCTCCTGCACCTCATTGGAATCCTGATACTCGTCGATCATGATCTCCTCGAAATAGTCCTGCAGCTCCAGTGCTGTGCTTGACGGCACCACCTGTCCGTCCGCATCTTTTTTTAACAGGATCTGCAGCGCTAAGTGCTCCATGTCCGAGAAATCGATCACGTTTTTATCCCGTTTGGACTGGTCGAGCATCTGCTTGAACGTGAGTGTGAGCGACACAAGCTCCTCGACAGCCTCCTGACAGGCTGCCATATCGTTCAGGGTATCCTCCACCGATATCTGAAACAGGAATTTTTTGAGATCGGCGACATTTTTCTTTACATCGTCGCGTATCGCCTTCACCATATCCTTTAGAACCGGGTCGACTCCTTCCATCTTCTTTGCCGGGAGTCTGCCAAAGGAGGAGTATGTAAAGAGATCATATAATTCGTCATAGCCCGACACGCACAGCAGTCTCTCGATCAACCCGATATCCGCTGTGAGATTTTCCGCGTACTGTGCCGGCCCGCCCGCACCGTGTGCGATCGCCAGCGCCTGATCCAGTCTGTCCCTGCACTCCTGCAGGATCGTGCGGATATAGGCGAGCGCGCACTGGAACCACTTTTTATCAGGAAGCTCGCTGACATCACTGATCCTGTAATCCTCCAGCCTCTCCGCAAGCCACTCCTCCGGAAACGGATAGCTCATGGAAAAATGATACAGCCGCAGGATCGCCTCCTCGATCTTTTTCTCATTCGTCCCTGTACTGTAACTCTCGATGAAATGCAGAAAGCGCTCTGTCGGCTCTGTGTGTGCCTGCTCCAAAAGCCTGCCCATCACATCTGCCTCCAGCATCTTGACCTCGCTCTCATCCGCCACGCGAAACGCCGGGTCAAGACCGATCTCATTAAAATTATTGCGGATCACAAACAGGCAGAAAGAATCGATCGTGGTGATCTGCGCATTGTGGATCAGGGACGCCTGTCTCTGCAAATGCTCGCTCTCCGGATTTTCCTCCAGTTTCTGGGATACCGCCCTGCTGATACGCTCCCGCATCTGCGCTGCCGCCGCGGAGGTAAATGTCACGATCAGGAGCCGGTCGATATCGACAGGCTTGATCCCGCGCTCTTCATCCGTGATCATCTGAATGATGCGCTCCACCAGGACGGCCGTCTTGCCGCTCCCAGCCGCCGCCGATACGAGGATATTTGAATTTCTGGTGTCAATGACACGCTGCTGGTCCGGTGTAAAATGCATCGCCATCACAAACTGCCCCCTTCCTGCTCTTCATTCTCATCCGTACATGCTTCCATGCCAAGACTTCTGCGGATACATGCCATCGCAGCCTCCTGATCCAGCTCTTCGAGATGGCGCACCAGACCGGCGCCCAGCTTCTTGTCAAAGCCGCATACGCTCTTGTAATCGCAGTATGTACACGCCTCCCCGCCCTTCTGTTCATATGGGTTCAAACCGATATCACCGTCCAGGATCGATACGCCAAGCTCCCTGATCTTATGATTGACATAGTCGGAGATGGTCCTGAAATCTTTGTCCGACAGCACGGACGATGCCTGCGTAAAGCTCCCGTCCTTTTTTTTCGCCACAGGGATCACGCAAGACTTCGTCTCAAAATCTTTGTCGAGCAGTCTGATCACTTCCTCGTCGTCGCTGACCATCCCTGTCATCTTTAGCTCATCCAGGATCGCTTCGTTGATCTCGGATATGTCCGGCTGTCCTTTATCTGTCTCTGTCATCGGGTCGCTGACATGATAGTAGAGCATCGCCGCGGGAATGACACGCGTGTCACCCTTCTTTTTCTGATCCTTCTTTTCCAGCACTTCCACCGCCGCGTTCATATAGACGACAAGCTGCAACTGAAGACCGTAATATAAAGCTGCCAGGTCAAATTTCCGGTTCCCGGACTTGTAGTCGATAATCTTGACATACAGTTTGTCATCCTTCCGGCAGGTGTCCACGCGGTCGATGCGCCCGGTCAACTGCATGCGCTCCTCCCTGGAGAGCGCGATATTCACCGCATCCAAGTCCGAAGTCATCTGAAACGACAGCTCAAAACTCTCCGGTGTGAACGCGCCTTTCTGGAGCTGGTACTGCAGCGTCTGCACCGTCCGGTTTAAGATCCGGCGCATCCGCGTGATCATGTATTCATTGCGCTTGCTGCTGTACAGGATCGTCTCGCCATAAGTCACTGCATAATCCTCCAGACATTCCCCGACGATCCGCTCACCCACTTCCGCTGGAAAATCAAACCACGTATAGCCTTCCCCTGCGATCTTGTCAGAAAAGCTCTCCAGCACAGCGTGGAACACATTTCCCATGTCCACACTCTCAAAGCTGTACTTGCCGCGCTCCTCCAGGCTCAGCCCGTATTTCAGAAAATGCGCGTAAGCGCAGGAGGCAAACTTTTCCAGCCGGCTGATGCTGTTTTTAAGGATCTGTCCGTATAACAGACGCGCAAGCTCCCTTGGCAGCCTGTTCCGGTCCGCATTGGAGAGGTATGAAAAGGCCGCCTTTTTCATCTGCTCCACGATTGGGGCGTAGCGCTCATTTCTGACATAAGTGTCATAAAGTGTGATAAAGAGCCGTCTGTCATCCCCGATCTCGTCGGCTGCATACCGCCGCAGCAGTGTGACTAGATAGGCAAGTGTATCTTCCGGCGACTCGATCTGCTCCTCCATGGGCCGTAGCTGCGGCTGGCTGATCTCAATGTCCGGAAACAGTCTGGTGACAGTGTTGACCAGATACGCCGGCCGGATACTCTTCCCCTCATTGTCCACTTTTGCATAGGATAAATACAACCGCTCTGTCGGCTTCGTCATCATCAGATACAGATAGAGCCGCTGGATATACATCTGCTGCCGCGGCGTCGGTGCAAGCTCATACTCCGACTCCTGCAGAAATTCCCTGTCAATATCGGAGATGATGCCGCCTGTGCCGCCGCTTCTGGGTATGATGCCGTCATTCACTCCGATGAAAAACAGTGCCCTGATCTCGCACAGACGCGTCCTCTCAATGTCACCGATCACCACTTTATCCACATTCTGAGGGATCGTTCCGACTTTGATCTCGGCAAAGCCCGCATCGAGAATATCCGCAAACTCCCTGATCTCCAGTTCCTCCTCACCCAGCAAGCCGCAGATCTGATCAAGCAGATCCATGACAAGCCTGTAGATCTGCGCATACTCCTTCGCCCGCACCAGATCGCCCTGCTCCGTAAAATACTGCTCATACGCCGCCAGCTTTTCCTCGATGGCTGCATTGACAATAAATTCATACAGCGCGCACACCAGCTCCCTGCCGGTCGATTTTTTCTCCTCCTTTCGCCTCATGAGGGGTTCGAGCATCGCGGTGACCTTCTCGCGGACCGCATTCAGCTCGGCAAGCTCCGCTGCCTCCTCCTCCTGCCTTTTCAGGCGTCTGGTAAATTTGCTGTTCCACGCCTTCCTGCCGCGGATCCCTGTCGCCAGACAATAATTTTCCAATCTGTCCGTCTCGTCCGGCGTCACACCCGCCATGCCGCAGCGCAGGAAATGGAACACCGCCTCATACGAGTACTCCTGTATCACCACCAGCAGCGCACTCCTGATAAACTCGATAAACGGGTTTAAGACCAGCTTGTTTGTCTGATCTACATAAAAAGGGATCTCAAATCGACAGAACATTTCGCGCGCCAGAAAACCATACCGCTCCAGATCGCCCGTCACCACCGCAATGTCCCGGTAACAGTAACCTTTCTCGCGCACGAGCCTCCGGATCGCAAGACAGACCTGCCGCAGCTCCTCCTTCGGATTGGACGCCTCAAAGATGCGGATGCTCTCCTGCTTCCCCTGGTACACCTGATACGGATAGCGGAAAAGTTCCCGCTCAAGATGCGACAGGCCGGCATTATTTTGATAACGGCAGACCACTTCGTCCGCTATGATCACATCCTGTTCCCGTTTTACCCCCGCCTCCCTGCAGCGTCTTTCCAGATCATGGATCGTCTTCTTGCTTAAGTGAAACAGCTTCTGCTCCCCGTCCTGCACATAGATGTCCTCCCGCACGTCCATCGTCACAGTCACGATCACCTCCCGCGCCTGCAGCATAAGCTCCTGTATAACATTGTACTGGATCGGCGTAAAGCCCGTAAACCCGTCAAATGCGATCACACTGTCCCGCACGATGCGCGACCGGGACAGCACTTTCCCGAGCAGATCGAGCGTCTCCTCCGTCGTGATGTAGCGCTCGCTGATATAGTCCAGAAAACCCTGATACAGCAAATGCAGATCCTTTAATTTATAGGCAAGCGCATTCCTCCCGGATGCATATGCGCACAGCTTTTCCACATCCTTCGTGCCAAGGCCATACTGCATAAACTCGGACAGCGCCGACTTTACCTCGCTGATATAGCCGGGCTTTCTGATATTGCGCCTCATGACGCCAAGCGAATCCTCGACACTTGCCGCAACGCGCCGCAGCACCAGGCTTTTTCCGGTATCGTCGAGCACCGGCTTGTCGTTGCCGCCCACCTCCTCAAAGATACGGTGTGACAGTCTGCCAAAGCTGAGAACATCGATGTTCATGATCCCTTTATTTGGATGCCTGCGGACCATCTCAAGCTGTGTCTGCATCGTAAACTGATCCGGCACGACGATCAGATAATTGACATGGGGATTTTCTTTCGATTCGTTGATGATGTGATCATATAGCTGATAGCTCTTGCCGGAGCCCGACGCGCCGACGTAAAACCTTAAACTCATTGACTGCCTCCTTATTTCTCTTTACATTTTAGTCTAGCATAATGTCAGATAAAATGATAGAATAAAGTGATAAATATAAAAAGGAGAAAGAAACCATGAATGAAAATTACGAAAAACGCAGCGATGTCCCAAAGGAATATACCTGGGCTGTCGAGGATCTCTATGCCAGCGATGAGGAATGGAAAAAGGATCTGGAGCACATAAAGGGCATGATCCCCCGTGCCGAAGCTTTTCAGGGAAAGCTCGGCGAGTGTGCGGACAACCTGTTAGGCTTCCTTAAGCTGCAGGATGAGATCACCGTTGCGCTCGACCGCTTTGCAAACTATTCCTTCCGAAAAGCCGATGAAAATACCAAGAACACGACCTACCAGGGATTCCGCGACCAGACGACAGGTATCTGTGTGGCGATCTCGTCCGCCCTTTCTTTTGCGGAGCCGGAGATCCTCGAGATTCCGGACGATGTGCTGAACGCATTTTATGAAAAACAGCCCGGACTGAACCAGTACAGGAGATGTTTAAACGATATTCTGCGCAAAAAGGCACACATTCTGAGTGATGCGGAGGAGCGGATCCTCGCCGCGGCAGGTGATCTTGCGCAGTCCCCCGACGACATCTTCAGCCTTCTGAACGATGCGGACATGACCTATGATTCGGTGACAGATATCGAGGGCAACCGTCTCCCTGTAACGCATGCAAGCTTCATCCCGCTGATGCAGAACTATGACAGGAATGTCAGAAAAGACGCTTTCGAATCCCTGTACAAGACCTACGCCGAACACAAGAACACATCTGCCGCGATCCTGTCTGCACAGATGAAACAACTCAACTTCTTTTCCAAGATGCGCAAGTACAACAGTCCCCTGGAGGCAGCCCTTGACGCCAACAACGTCGATCCGCAGGTGTACAATAACCTGATCGATGCCGTCCATGAAAATATGGAATCCATGTACAAGTATGTGCGCCTCAGGAAAAAACTCCTGAAAACAGATGAACTCCACATGTATGACCTGTATGTACCGATCGTGCCAAACGCGGAGCGCGACATCCCATTTGCAGAGGCACAGGAAAATATCCGCGAAGCACTCTCTGTTCTCGGCGACGACTATGTGGCACTTCTCGACGAGGGATTTGGCAGCCGCTGGATCGATATCTACGAAAACGAGGGAAAGCGAAGCGGCGCGTACTCGAGCGGATGCCGCATCCACCCTTACGTGCTCTTAAATTACAAGAACAATCTCGACAGCGAATTTACAACGGCTCACGAGATGGGACATGCACTGCACTCCTACCTCTCAAACAAGAACCAGCCCGTCGTGGATGCGGACTATTCGATCTTTGTGGCAGAAGTTGCATCTACCTGCAACGAAGCGCTCCTGATGCAGTATCTGTTAAAAAAGACAACCGACAAAAAAGAGCGGGCGTACCTCATCAACTACTTCTTAGAGCAGTTCCGGACAACACTCTACCGCCAGACGATGTTTGCGGAATTTGAGTTAAGGATGAGCAGGCTGATCCAGAACGGCGAGAGCATCAACTCCGAATCTGCCTGCAGGATCTACCACGACCTGATCGACCTGTACTTTGGCAAAGATATCGTGCACGACGCCAAGATCGACTTGGAGTGGGCTCGGATCCCGCACTTTTTCTACAATTTCTACGTGTACCAGTACGCTACCGGCTTCTCTGCCGCGATCGCACTCTCACAGAAGATCCTGCGCGAAGGAGCGCCTGCTGTGAAGGCATACAAGGAAAACTTCCTGAGCGCCGGATGCTCCAAAGATCCCGTGTCCATCTTAAAAGACGCTGGCGTTGACATGTCGACAAAGACGCCAGTCGAGGATGCGCTGAAACTGTTTGACAGCCTGATCGACGAGCTGGCGGAGCTGATGCGGTAAGACTCGACTTTATGTATTGAAACAGGTGTATGGATAAAAGACAATCTTATCCATACACCTGTCAATTCGTCTCAAATACTGTTCTATTTTTTCCTTCATCGTGTCATCAACATCCAGTTTTATTCTTAATTCTGCCAGGGCGTGTTCATTCCCTCTTCTGTATTTTGCTTTTCAGACGACCGCCTCGATCGTCTTATCCCCAAGTGTAATCGTCCTCACACCGATCTCTTTCTTTTTATTAAAAATCATCGATCACCGGTATATCTTCCTCAAAGGTCTCCTCCCCGAGTTCGTTGATGGTGGTATCCCCCGCCCTGCCATACTGATAGAGCTGGTCTAAGAACTCGATCGCCGCGCGGATCTTGGTGCGCAGCAAATAGCCGCCCGACTGGGTAGATGCCGCCAGCGAAGCGGCGGACAGACTGGGTGTCCACTCGTACGCCCTGCCATGGAAATCCTGTATCTTACACAAGATCTCGTTGATCTCATCCTTTGTCAGAGGCAGCAACTGCGGCGCCTTTGTCAGCATATCCAGAACAGCTCTGGCAGGCTCCTGTTCCTCCGGATAGACCTCCTCGAGATTTTCGTACTCGTGCTTTCCTTCGATCACATCCTCCACGTAGGAAGCACTGAGCGCGAAAATGCTGAATGTCGATTCCGGGCACTGGTTCGGCATCAGAAATTTCGCCATATTCCTGTATGCGTTCAGGCGCGCTTTCTTGCCAAGGCGCCCCATGAGCTCCGTCTCATCGACCAGGATCACCCAGCCATGATACCCCATCTGTGTAAACAGATGGCTCATAAAGGAAATATAGTCCCCGCAGTGCTTTGTCTTGGTAAAATTGACATTGTATTTCACAGGCTCGTTAAATATGCGCCGGTAGATCTTCTTCAAAGGCGCATTTGCCACAAAATCTCCCTCAAGATCGGCCTGCAGGAGAAATTTCTCATTCGGATCCTCCGTGTTGAGATACGAGCGGAACAGATAGTACAGCTTATCTGTCTCCAACTGTTTCGCAGCGTACAGGTACATCTCGTTTGCGATCGGGCTTTTCGCCGATATCTTGTCCACCTCATGCATAAATCCCGGCTGTTCACGTCTGGGAAGATACGTATTCTGTATCAGTTTCTGGTACACCAGATAGAGCTTGTCCATCGGTGTCTCCTTGCTCAGTGACAGGTATGAGACGACCATCTCATTGGAATGGGCAAGGCTGAACACGGTATTGAGCAGATGCGTCTTTCCTTCCCCGTACTTCCCGCAGATCACCATACCGCTCGATCTTCCCTGCTCAGATACCTGATCGAGCCGTTCTGATATTTCCTTCATGATCTTCGGACGCGCCTCCGAAAAATACTGCCCCACGGCGCGGGAGGGCACTCCCGAGCGCAGCGCTTCGATCATATGTCTCGCTTCTATATCATACATCCGTATCCACCCCCTGCATCGTCTTCCGGATCAGCAGCGGAATCCCCACTGCCCCCATGCGCGCGCGTTCTATGAGCTGCCCTGCAGTCTCCCGGTCCAGCGGGGCATAGGCTGCGTCCTCCTGCGACTTTGCCATGCACTCAGATATCGCAACGATCACATCCGGCGTGTATTCCTGCGCTGCCAGACGGTCCATGTCGACCATGTCGGCAAAACGGTTAAACCGCTCCCCCACGATCTCATTCTGGATCCGCATCCACAGCGCCTGATACGATTTGATCCCGGCATTTTCGTTGTCGAGCAGTTCGCGGTCAAAAGCATACACAAACATGATATTTTTCATGCTGTCGATATCATCGATCAACTGGCGGATACTCTCATAGGTGTCTTCCCGCTTTACCTTTGTGTAGTGCACTGGTTCCAGGCTGGAACGGCTGGTCAGGATCTCCACATCGTCGATCGTGACAAACAGGCCGGAATATCCGCCCATATGTACCAGCTCCGCCAGAGAACGGAGCATGTGTCTCGCATTGTATTTCGTGATCCGGCTGGGATAAAAATCCAGCGCACGTAGCTGGGACAGCTTTATGGAACGATCGCCCTCCAGCCACGCGAGGAGCAGTTCCCTGTTCTGTTCTTCCAATACGGGATACCCCAGGATGCTTCCTGTGAGCATACTGCACGCCAGCGCAAAATTGTTGTCCATCAGTGGATCGTCCAAAAAGATCTTCCGCAGCAGGGAACGGATCTCACGTTTGGTGATCGCATCGCTCGAATCGTTCTGGGAGAGATAATCGATAAACCGCATCCCCTCCGGAATGTCCTGATGGCGGAACCCCATCTGTTCAATCAACTGATGGCTGACCGCCTCCAGACACCCCATAATGTCACACTGCTGGAGGATCTCCACATAGATATCCTTAAAATCATGAAGCCAGATATCCCTTGCCGAAAACTGTGCCGTCTTATACGCCTCTTCCCTGGCAACTGCTGTCATCAGTTTCAGAAAATGCGTTTTTCCACTTCCCTGCCGCCCTGTCACAAACTTGATCTTGCTGCCGCCGTTCCTGATATATTCCCGAAGATATTTTTCCTGCCAGAAATCAGCGAGAAAAGAAATCCCGCATTTTTCAACCTCTTCCGCCATAACCTGTCCCCCTCATCTGCCTACTCAGCTTCAAAAAACCGGATCGTCGCAAGAAACTGTTCCTTTCCTGCCATGTCCAATATACGGATCCCTTTCCCGCCAACCCGGCTGGGACCAAACTGGAACTTTCTTCCGTTTTTCGTCTCCTCTATGCCGGAAATATACAGCCTTGCAAGGTCAAACGCAAAGCTCTGCTGGTCATAATCCTTCCTGAAACGGCTCATCGGCGCCAGTATCTTGTACAGACTCGTCAGATAAATATCCGACTGCTTCTGCCTGTCGAGTTTGAGGACAGCCAGATCATAGGCGTCCGCCAGCTCACTGGCAAATGCCACGGCGTTAAACGATGCCTTGTTGAGCTTCTCCTGTCCGCTCCTGACGATCTCCACAAAGCTTCCCGGGCGCATGCACTGCACTTTCCTGCGGTCCATATAGACGTCCTGATTTTCTGCATCCAGCCTCACGCGGTAGGGAAACATCTCATAGACCGGAAATTCCCCGCGGACATCCACACCCTTTTCCGCGCAGGCTGCAAGCATCTGCTCCGCAAATTCCCCGCTCTCAAAATATCCCTTCGCATCAAATCCGTCCGCCGCTGTCCTCATGGCATCGACGGACTCAGAGACCGCCGCAGCCGACTGCGCCATCGCCTCCAGATCCTTTGCAAGGTTCTTGACATCACCGCCCTCGAGCTCGCGGCTGACTGCCTTAAACAGTTTCTGCAGGGAAGCTAGCCCGTCCTTCACACTTTTCTGCTGCGGCTGTAGTTCCTGATAAAAATCTTCATAATTCATTCGTATACCTCCTCGCTTGCACGCATACCAGTCTTTTTCCCATCCATATGCCCTGACGCCTGTCTCTCAACACTGCCGGAACATTCTGATCCAGTTATTCCGCAGACTCAGATTCTTCCAGAACATGGAAAATCCTTCCATAAAAGTATATAAGAAACAGAACATTTTTTCAACATATTGTTTGAAATAAATACAAAATTTGATATAATGACCGTAATACATGTGTCAAGAAATCAAACGATCACAGCAAAGGACAGAACCATGGAACAAAAACTATACCAATGGCAGGAGGAATGCCTCGAGCGGTGGTTTTCCAACAGCGGCAGGGGCATGGTACAGGCCGTGACCGGATCCGGCAAGACGCTGCTGGCACTCACCGCAGCAGCGCGTCTGTCACTGCGGACAGACCTGGACCTGTACGTCAGGATCGTCGTTCCGACCAGCACACTCATGCATCAGTGGAAGCGCGCCCTAAAATCTTTTCACGGCGATGACAGCTCCCCGGCAAGTATCGGTCTGCGCGGAGGAGGATACCGCTCCCCATCGGACTGCAGATACATGATCTATGTGATCAACTCGGCGCGCTATACACTCGCGCGTCAGATCCTGGCAGAACTCCGCGACGGAAAATCCGTACTGCTCATCGCAGATGAATGCCACCACTATGTAAGCGGACAGAATCAACTTATCTTCGAGTTCCTGCCGCACATCACGCCCTACAAAGACCGCTTCTTCTCACTGGGACTGTCTGCTACCCTGCCCTCCGGTCAGGCAGGGCATGAGCTTGCCGCAGCACTTGGACGCAGGGTCTACAGCTATGGAATGGATACGGCCGCAGCACGGCGCACTGTATGTCCATTTGATATCTTTCACATCGGGCTCTCCTTCGAGCGCAATGAGCGCATCGAATATGATACGCTCTCTGACCGCATGTCCATCCTGTATTTCACCCTGCGCTCATCCTATCCGATCCTCGACAGCCTCGACCAGAAGGAGCGCTTTGAGCTGCTGCGCAGCCTCACCGGGGACAAGGACAGGCAGATCGCAGACACTGCCCGCCAGTATATGCGCCTGTCCTACATCAGAAAAAGTCTGGTCTGCATGGCGGCCGGGCGGCTTGACTGCACCTGTGACCTGATCCAGTATCTGGGCATAAAGGACAAGATACTGATATTCGGCGAGCGCATCCGTCAGGCCGAGGCATTGTATAAACGCCTGCACGACCTGTACCCTGGCAAAGTGGCACGCTGCCATTCCAAACTCGGACCGCAGGCCAGCAAAAATGCCCTGGAGCGCTTCCGGCTGGGTGATATCCGGATCCTGATCGCCTGCAAAGCGATCGATGAGGGCGTCGACGTACCAGATGCCGCCGTCGGCATCATTCTGTCCGGCACCGCGACCCAGCGCCAGCGGATCCAGCGCCTCGGCAGGATCATCCGCAAAAAGGAAGGGAAAGAAACAGCATCCCTGTATTACCTGCACATCACAGAATCGTCGGAAGATTCCTGTTTTCTTCCGGACACAAAAGGAAACCGTATCTTTGACCTGGAATACCGGCCGGACACAGGCATGTTCTACAATTCCCGCTATGTACAAAAAGCATCGAAGATGCTGGAGCGGATGCAGCATGCCGGTCTGGCGGAAAATAAGATCCAGGAGGCGATACACTGTCTGGATCTTGGCTCCGTCCGCGCAGACTGGACGGCTGAAATAAATGTGATCGAACAGCATATCTCTCATGCGGGATCCACCCGGGAAAGAAATTACTGGACATGCATGAAAAAACTGGCGGAACAGCCCTGACTGTTCCGCCATTCATTTCTCTATCCGGCTTCATACGGCCTGCAGTGCACCACGCACTCCTTGCCGCAGAATGCGATGCCGTAATAGCTGATATATTTGTATCCGTCATTCCTGAGCGCCATCTCATACTTCCGATCCTCGATCTGCCGGATCGCCTCGTCCGCCTTCTGATCCAGTTCCTCAAAATCCTTCGTGACCTTGAACTCGATGACAAACGCCTCCCTGCTCCGGCGGACCGGTTTCACCAGAAGATCGCTGCGCCCTTTTCCGCCCTCCCTGTTCGAACGCACCGTATAACCCTTGATCCCCGTCAAAAGACCAGCCATCATCCCATGATAATAGTATTCATTCTGATCCATATAACTGATGGTCTCCTCAAAGATATCGTTGATCTCCTCCTCCATCACGGCACAGTCCTTCGTGATCACGGCATCGTGAAGCGGGTGCATGTCCCTGCCTCTTAGCTTTTCGTGGAACCATTTCTGAATCTTCTGCTCAAAAATATACAGTACCTCTTTATTTGGAATCGTAAGCTCTGCAAAGATCTTTGTCCCTTCCATCCATTCCCTGACCTTGCGGAAATATCCCGTGAAAAACATAAAATTCCACAGGTTGTCACCCTCATCGTAAATCTCGTTGTATGTGATATCCTCATGAATCTGTATCACGATCGTACCGCCCGCCAGCAGCGTTTCGATCTTCTCCCGCTCCTCGTCGCCAGCCCGGTCGATCAGCGTTTTTACGATGCTGTTCGAGGAAGTATTCGCCCAGTAAGACATTGGCAGCCAGTCATGGTTTGGCCGTGCGTCATATATATATTTGATCACGCTCCATGGATTATAAATATCCGTCTGACCAAATGTATAGCCATTATACCACTCTTTAACTGTGTCATATTTGTCATCCAGGTCATAATAATGACACAGTTTCTCCACCTCATCCACCTTAAATCCAAAGTACTCATCAAAACCGGTACTTCTGACGGAAACAATATTTAAATTATTCAGACCTGTAAAAATACTCTCCTTTGACACCCGCAGACAGCCCGTGATCGCTGAAAATGCGAGACTCGTATTGTCCTTTAAGCCGCTCTCAAATAATGCTCTGATAAAATTGACCATCTCATTGTAAAAACCACACGTAAACGCATTCTCCAGCGGAACATCATACTCGTCGACCAGCACGACCGCTTTTCTGCCATAATATATTTCAAGACATTTCGAAAGAAACAGGATCGCTGTCTCATAATCATTCTGACTGCCCTCCCGGCGCATGATCTTCAAGAACTTTTCCCTACATTCTTCCATCTCCGGAAATTCAATCACAAATCTGTGACGCCCAAATTCCTCCGCAATGACTCTGACCATCTCTGTGTATGACCGCTCAAAGCTCTCCCGCTTAGAATCCTTAAACGTCAGATAGATCACCGGATACTGCCCTCTGTGGGCAAGATACGATTCCCCTGCCTCCATGATCTTAAGTCCGTCAAACAGATCCGACCAGTCGCGCCTGTTTCCCTGCCAGTCCCTGTCGTCCTCAAAATAGTACTTTAACATACTCATATTGAGCGTCTTTCCGAAACGGCGCGGACGCGTGAAGAGCGTCACCTTGGCCTGATTGTCCAAAAGCTCTTTGATCATCGGGGTTTTGTCCACATAGTAAAATTCTTTCTGGATCATCTCAGCAAAATCGCTGATGCCGATCGGAAGCGGTCTGTATTTCATACAAGTGCCCTCCTCTACAGATACAGGAGACATATCCGCTGCCTCCTGACTGGTGTTCTTTTATTATGATATCATGTTTTTATATGGGCGCAACGGAAAACCAGACCTCCTACACGACCACTTCAACGATCGTCTTATCCCCGATCTGCAGCTCCTTCACCCCGATCTCTTTCTTCTGGTTAAAGTTAAAGCTGAGCAGATATCCTTTCTTTTTGTGAAAGTAATCCAGGTAATCCGTTAGCTGCCGCTCACCGCGCTCATTGTACTCACTCCCGCGCCAGATCTTGAGCTCGATGACAAACTGCTCCCCGAGATAATCCACAATGACGTCCGTGCGCCGCTCATCCCTTGTCTGCGCTTCGATATAATAGTTGCCTGTTCCGTTGATGATCGGCCGCAGGTAGAGCAGGAAGAACTTGCGACCGTACGCCTCGACAAACTTCGCATCTTCCTCCCCATAAATGTCTGTAAAGGCCTCGACAAACCGCCGCATCACAGTATCCATGTCGAGTCTCCCGTCACGGATAAAACGGCTCCTGTCCCGCCTTGCCATGTCGCCGATCTCCTTGGACGATTCAGGACCTGCTAGTTCTGTCTCCGACAGGAAGTAATTGTACAGGCGTGTCTCAAAGATGCGGTTTGCCACACACACTTTCCCCGACTGGCTGACTGCATAGCCGAACATTCCGGCAAGGCTGATCTCCTTCACGTCCTGGTTATACGCAAATTCTTTTCCCTGAAAGAGCATGGACTGGAACATCCGCTTCATCTCAGGATATTCATCAAGATGGCGGATCATACTCTCAAACAAAGGCATCCTGTCTGTCAGGATACGCCTGACAGCTTCCTCGATCCCTGCCTTCGTCCATGCCTTACCCAGATCTTCGAAAAAGTCTCCATCCGCAAGTTCCTCATCAATATATTTACAGATTGACGAGACAAGTATCGGATAGCCAGATGTATACTGATAGATTTCTCCTGCCATCTCCTGTATATCCATTCCTGTGTGACGATCCGATTCGTATTCTGCCAGCATCTCTGCGATCTGACTTGCAGAAAAACTCATATCGACCTTAAAGCTTGCCGCGATATTCCACGGACTGTTGTACTGATGCTCCGATTCCCTGCGCAGTTTTAATTTCAGGTTCTTGATGTCATACACTCCTGCAAGGATCACCGAGTGGAATGTCGGCGTCTCATCGCGGTCGAGGTAATATGCCCTCAATTGCGCCAGAAAGTCGATAAACACCTGATTGTTGGACGCGCTGTCTACCTCATCGATCATCAGCACGATCGGTTTGGGTGCTCTCGCACACATCCTGCTCAACTGTGTAAAAAGTTCTTTCAGGCTGACATCGTCCGAACCTTTTATCAGTTGAGACAGCGGTTCGGCAAGCTGCTCCTCGCTGTCCGAACCCATGATCCCTGCCCTCTCGATCATGATCTCCGCAAAAGCGCGGACAAATGCCGGCGCCGCCACAAAGTCCTCTGTTCCGATCCTCTGAAAATCCAGCAAGAACACAAAATAATCCGTTTGCAGATATTTTGCCAGCGCCCTGAGCGTCGTTGTCTTGCCATATTGGCGCCCCTTGTTAATCACAAAATACTTTTTCCTGTCAACCAGCATCGTTTTGATCTGTTCCAGCCTTTGATCCAGCGCTACCATATAGTGCTCTTGCGGCCTGCAGGCTCCCTCTGTATTAAAATATCGTCTCATTCCCGGCAACCTCCCCTGTCAATACATCACATCCGATACACATTTACCACCCTGATGTACCACGGATAATCCTTGACGATCCCCAGATGCGCTTTGAGCTGGTCATGCAGTGCGTTCAGTTGTGAAGCCGTGACGATCACCCCGGAATCAGAGCTGTCGAGCTTTAACTCCAGCGTGTTGTTGCTGCTTCCCATGCGCAATACCCCCTGGTCGGTCAATATGCTGAAATCCAGCACCTCGCCCCTCCTGTTTCTGGACACTGTCCCGCCCACGCCAAACAGGCTGACCAGCCTGTTATAAAATTCCGTTCTGTCATCTACCCTGAATCCCAGATCGAAACAGATAAAATGTTCACGCGTCATAAAGCCCCTCCCCGTATGAAATGCACTTTCTTTACAATAAGATCTTTAATATGCAAAAATATCCTCAAGTGTCATGGTAACCGGAAATGCCCTAAGCGTGATCTCCTGCTTGAGATTGTAGTGCTCGCTCGTCTCGTCATCATCCAGTATATAGGACTCCTCAATCTCATATCTGCCATTTTTCAGATAATAGATCTCAACGGCTCTCTCCGTGGGAGACACGATCCAGTACTCCTCCACGCCGCTCGACTCATAGATGTCTTTCTTGACCCCCCTGTCCCGCTTTGCGGTGGACGGGCTCAGTGTCTCTGCCACAAATTTGGGCGTGCCGTAATAGGAATTGCCCCTGATCTGATTCCTGTCACAGCAGATGATGATATCCGGCTCGAGATAATCGTCGCTGTCCTTTGAATATTTGTAGTCGATATTTTCCATAAATACCAGGCAGAGGCTGTCCTTCAGTCCGGCTCTAATCGCACAGTTGATATTATTCGTTACCACACTGTGCCGAAAATTAGGTGCCGGTGACATATCAAAGATCTCTCCGTTAATTTTTTCGTCCCGAATTCGGTCCCGTTTATCCGCCAGCATATACTACTCCTTTCCTGTCTCCCCAAAATATAGTTTTTTATTTCTCATCACTTATAGTATACACGCTTCGCACGCTTTGAACAACACCCAAAATCGGCATTTCATACCCTGCACCACCCTCTCCGGATCCACAGCAAGGCAGTCACACCGATCACAATATACACAGTCACGATCATCTCCACATACGATATCACATGGTTTCCAACTGTATAGCTCACGAAGGAACCGAGCACCGTCTTTAAGTCCAACACCCTGACCGGAAACAGATAATTGACGTGGTTCCACAGCCCGCTCTCCTTGCTCATCGGGAAAAAAGCGGGGGCGATCATGAGCGTCATGCCGATCACAAGCGTTGCGAACGAGGAGCGGATTCCTGCCGAACAGCCAAGCAGCACGAGCGCAGTGGCAACACTCACCAACAGCATCACTGCAAAATTTGCCGCGCACGCCTGTCCCACAGTGAGGTTGTATGGTATGACGGAATCCCAGAGCTGAACCGGCAGATCTGCGCCCTGAAAGCCCAAAAACAATCCGATCGCGGTAAGCGCCAACACGATTCCAACCACAATATAACCCACTGTAAAAAGAATCGACGTGGCGATTTTTGACCAGATCAGCCTGCTTTTTCCATATTTCGTCGTAAAGAGCAGGTACGCCGCGCCCGACTCATACTCCGACGAAAATACAGAGCTGACGCAGATGATGATCACAAAGACCAGATAAAACCCCAGCGCAGTCAGATCCCATACCATGCCCATGATGTCCCTGCTTCCCCACCGAAACGGCGTTTTTGTTCTTTCCGCCTTTTGTATCCAGTACACTTTCTCAACCTCCTTGTAATTGCCAAAAGAAAAATCCATATTGAGAAAATCGGTGATCTTTTTCATGCGCTGTTCATAGAAATGTGCGCCGTCCGTCAGGTCGATCTCATTCAGAGCATTTCGGTCAATGATCCCTTCACGCATGTCCGTATAATTTTTTGCCGTCACCCAGAAAAGATCCCCTAGCGGACGAATCACTTCCACATATGCCTCGTCACTCTCCAGATCCAGATGATGACTCTGGATCTCCCGCACAAGCTGTGTGATATATTCCTCCGATAAACTGTCCGTCTGCGCCCCTGCGCGCTGCTGATCCCTGCGAACTGCATTGACTCCCTCAATGTAATCCTGCGTCTTGTCATCATAAAAACTGGTGTCCGAAATCCACACCGCCACACATACGCCAATCAAAACATAACCCAGAATCATGGCAGTCACGTTCAGCCTGCGCTCAAATAGTTTCTTCCATTCAAACCACATCATATAAAAACCTCCTCGATAAACCAGACACGAATCTCTTATCCGGCTACGAACATCAATCTTCTTCTCCCTCAGAAAAATAGTATAAATACAATTTTTCCAGGTTAAAATTCATATCCAAACCCCCCTGTCCATCAGCGCGCGTCACTGACAAATAGTGCTCCCTCAAAGTCTCCAGTGTCCCCTGCGCGATAAACTGCCCCTGTTTCATCAGATAAATCCAGTCCGCGATCTCCTCCACGTCCGATACAATATGCGTGGATAATATGACAATCCGGTCTTTGCCAAGCTCCGCGATCATATTGCGGAACCGCACGCGCTCCTTGGGGTCGAGCCCTGCTGTCGGTTCGTCCAGCACGAGAATCTTCGGGTCATTCAACAATGCCTGCGCAATCCCAAGGCGCTGGCGCATACCGCCGGAAAAGGTCTTGGTCTTGTGACGCATCTCGCCCCCAAGCCCTACCTTCTGTAACAGCAGTCTGCTCTGTTTCTTTGCATAATTTCGATCTAACCCTTTCAGGGAGGCGATGTAGCACATGAATTCCATCGCCGTAAAGTTGGGATAATAACCAAAATCCTGCGGCAGGTATCCCAACAGATCGCGGTATCGCTCCCCCATCGAGCCGATCTCCTCCCCGTCACATTTGATCTCGCCGCTATTGATGTCCAATATACCGCAGATCAGACGCATCAGCGTCGTTTTCCCCGCACCGTTTTCCCCGAGCAAACCATAGACACCCTCTGTCAGCGTCGTGCTCAGCCGGTCTACCGCAATTTTGTTTTTATATTGTTTTGTCACCCTGTCCAATACCAGTTCCATCTTACTCCTCCTACACAGATTCCAGATTTCAATCCGGGAAAACTGTTTTACAAATACCAACGCCATGTGCCGCACTCTCCAACAGATCACTGCTACGAACTGACAGCCTGTTCAAAGTCTTGTCCTGACTCAAATATCAGGCACATGTTTTTCACCGTTATTCAGGCAGTGCAACGGTATACTGGACAATTTTCTGCGCAGACATCCGAACTGCCACACCGCAAATATGATACCTGCACCGCATACAGCACACCACGCTTTCCTGTAAGCCGGCTGGTACCATCCGCAATATTTTGTATTCCCTGCGACGACCAGCACAACTGTCAACGCATACACGCCGATGCCCGCACTCCTCAACTGCTCTCCGTGACAACACTGCATACATTTTGTCAGAATACCCGTCACCAGGATCATCGGGGTAAATCCATAAACCAACAGCGTTCCGATCTCCGAGTCCGCCTCCGCGTGAATACCAAAGATCACTATTGCCACAATCCCGGCATGAAACACACTCATCGCCAGCATGCGCACCAGCACAACACTCTGCAGGGAATATTTTGTGGTGTACTCGATCTCAAGCATACTGCGCTGGTATACTTTGGTGACCTCCTCCACCGTGAGCAGTGTCAGAAGCGGCGGCAGCAGAGAGACCAGGATCAGGATCTCATTTTCACGCTCTCCAGCACCCAGATATGGTATGCCATGGTGGATCAGATACCAGAAGAGCAGCACCCACAACACCTGCCAGACCAGGTTGTACCTCCCCAGATATCCGATCTGATCCAGCGCGAAATCCCAGCTGTTTCCTCTCGTGCGGGGCGGCAGGGCGATCTGCATAAGCGCCCTGATCTGCCTCTCCTTTTTGCCCGATTCCTCCATTTCCTCCGAAAGCCGCATACATACCGCCGCATACTGCCGCATTTTTGTTTCAACGTCTCTCTCTTTTGACCTCATCGGTACCTCCTTCCATCTCACACAACCGTTCTACCGCCTTCTTTACCCTGTATTTTGCCACGGAGGAACTGATTCCCAGTATCATCGCGATATCCTGATATTTTAAGTTCTGAAAATACCGCAGTATGACCGCCTCCCTCAACTCATCCGGCAGGCCGGATACCATCTGACGCATGACCACCAGCTCCTCGAGGCATTCCCCGGTTCCCTGCTCCGGAAATTCCTCCACCGGGATCGGTTTATTTTTCCTGTAATAATCTTTGCACTTGTTTCCCGCGATCGTGTAGAGATAATTTTTCGTCCTGCCGATATGGCGGTACTCCGCGTAATGCTCAATAAAACTTACAAAAGTATCCTGGCACAGATCCTCTGCCGCCGCGCGGTTTCCTACGCGGTGAAAGCAGTACAGGAAAATCTCGTCGTAATACTTTCTTATCATCTTCTCAAGCACCAAACCACCCCCATTCCTGCCAGATAAACCGATCTTCACGGTCCTATCATATAAAACGAATAAACGCCTCAAAAAGTCAAAAAATCATGAAAAAAACTGCCTATTTTTTAGGCAGTTCTTTGTTATGGATTCACTCCCAATTTTTTATTGACTTGATCCAGTTTTCTTCTATAATATGGTTTCGTTTCTATCAACCATTCTTCAACAATACATATTGTAGCATATAATGTATCAATCCTCACTGAAAAGTCAGAATCATACCTGCTTTCAGCCTCCCACAATGTATATATATTTGCATTTTTACGAAGTTTCACGGGCACCTGAATCCCAAAAGGATCACAGTACTTTTTAATCATCCGGTCTATATTGTGATCATAAATCTGCGATTTTTTCGTGTAGTTCCCAGAATTATAAATTTTATATTTGATCAGATATTCAATAGACTGCTGCATATTATAAGCCGCAATATTTTTCATATCCCTGATTTTCATAGTTTCATAATTATTAAGCGCCTGCTTCGCTGTAATTATGCATGATAAAGCCTTGGATAAATAATCTTCATACACGAACAGACACCCTCCTATATATGATCTTCCCTTTGTTCACGATATCCCTGCACACTGGGCTGCTTTTCTTTTTCAGATCTTCCATAGAATTAAACTGCAAAATATCATAGCACTGCTCTTCATCAATATTATAAAGCGCTGTCGTAAATCTACTATAACTTTTAGAACGAAGAAACTTTGAGCGAGATGTATTACTGATAATTGCAATGTCAATATCCGATCGTTCTGTACATTTGTTCTCCAGCGATGAACCAAACAAAATAATGTAATCGATCTCCTTACATACACTTGCGATCAGTATGATTCTCTCTATGATCGTTTTCTTAATGTCTGCCACATGAATCTGCGTACCAGTATTTGTTTTTAATACTGCCATCTCACACATAACACACCTTCCCATCCGCTTGCCATTTCCTTCTGCCCTTTCAGACAGATCTGAAATATGATAACAGCATACCACATTTATTGCACGATTACAATCAATGCACACACATGAAACGAGAAATGAAATTATTAAAACAGCAGCCCGGAAATCCAGGCTGCTGAAAAAATATTATTCCAAAGTGTCCTCCAGACCGAAGACTTCGACTTCGTAGATGCGCGCTGCACTGTCGCTTCCCTGTGTCGGCTTGTTCACCACGAGCTTGACATACTGTGCCTTCACCGGTGCGAATGCATCATGTGTCGTGCCCGCCGTGTTTCTGGTCACGCTGCGCACTTCCTCAAACGACGCGCCGTCCTCGCTGACCATGATCGCGTAGGACTTGGTGTTCATGTCCTTGCCCTCGCCGCCTGCCTCTGCGTGGTAGACGTCGACTGCGCTGACTGTCCTGACTGCGCCGAGATCCAGCGTGATCTCATGAGGCGCGCTTCCCGTCGCACACCATTTCTTTGTGTAATCGCCGTCGACTGCAAACTGCGGCGCCTCGTTGTCATTCACATAGGTATCTGCCTCTGTGCCGGCTCCCTGCGAGAGCAGTGAGAGTCCCTCAGACGCCGCCTCCGTGATCACGATATAGCCTTCCTTTGCCGCCTCGCTGCTGCCGGACTCATTCTCCGCCTTCATGGAAACGGCATAGACGCCCTCCTCAGCATATGTGACAGACACGCTGTCGCCCTCCGCGGACTCCTTGTCTGAGCCTGTGAGCGTCCATGTGACCTTCTGCGTGTTCTGTGAGCTCAGGCTCTGGAACGTGATGGTCTCACCCGGCGCTGCCAGCGTGATATCCGCTGTGAATGCCGCCTTCGGGATACTGTTGTCCGGCCAGTCCATCGTCACGGTCGCGCTGGTACCCTCCGCCAACAGTGCGTTCACAGGAACCACCTCAAAAGTGGACTTGTTCGTCTCGTCTGTGCGCGGCAGTGTGTTGATATAGAAGCTGTTCGTGTTGGACACGCCCAGGAGCGACTTGGTCTGATCCTGATTGATGCGGTAGACCTCATAGTAATCCGTCTGCACATCGCTGTCCCACGCAAGGCGCACGCCTGCGTACATTCCATCCTCGTCAAACTCGCTGTCGAGCACCTTCACATTGCTCACCGCAGCCGTCTCCTCGCTCTCCGCCTCAATCATCGTGATATTGCCAAAACGGAACTGAAGGGAACCGCTGTCCGCACCGGAAGTCAGCCTGTAGGAGATCGCCTTCACGGTCTTGCCGGCAAGCTCCGAGGTCTGGTATGTGACGGTCGTCCACGCATCCGCGACTTTCTTATCCCCCTCGAGCACCAGCTCTGAGCCATCATCCAGCGTAAGCACTGCGTCAAGTGCGACCTCGGCGCCCTTTGCCCTCGCGGTGGTCGTGAACGTCATCTTGTCGGACACGGGAAGGTCGGCGCTGTACAGCTTGATCGTAGACGGCACGCCCTGCTTCATATTGCCGCGCAGGATCAGGCTCGTTCCGCCGTAGTATGCGTCTCCCACGTCGAGATCCGCCGCCAGCTTGTTGCCCTCTCCGTCCTTGATGATGTAGCGGTAGGTCGGCAGCATGTCGGACAGACTCCGGTTGTTCCAGTCAAGCATGCTGATCAGTTCCCCGTTCTTATAAAATCCATAACCGTTTCCTGTGGAGAAATTCGTCACAAACGGAAGCGCCGTCAGCGCGGTACGCTCCACGACATAGGTGGAAACACCTCTCCAGTCCGTGTCCCCCGAAGCCTGCACGTCCGCGGAGGGATCCCCCTTCGCGTTCACCCACAGCTTGTTCTCCTTCTTCCAGAAATCCTGGATCATCTGCGATGAGAAATACGACCAGCTCGGGCAGTAAAGTCCTAATGAAGTGTATGTACCGCCGTCCGGATTCTCAAACAGATTCCACTTGATCGGCGTGTCATAACCGTTGCTCTGCAGGTCGATGCCCGCGTAAAGGTCATACGGGTCGATCTCCTTCTCCGCCGCAAGCTCCGCGGAAGCCTTGAGCAGCTCGTCGGGCGCAAGCTTATCCGTCGTCCACCAGAAGTTCAAGAACATGGAGTCCGCCACATCCGCGCCGTCCGCATTCTTCAGATAGGCAGCGTTCTTCTCTGTCAGGGCGTTCTGCCAGTCCATCTCGCCGTCCACTGTCATGGAATCATAGTACACGAGCTCCAGATCCGGCGCTTTCTCCTTGTAATAAGAAAGGAATCCCTGCATCAGATCCGCGTGCTCTTTTGTCAGGGACGCCTCGTCTGTCCCCTCTGTCTCCTGGTTGATGAACCAGCCGTCAAATCCGTAGGTCTCAGCCACCTCGATCAGTTTGTCCACGACCGGATAGCTGCCGTCTTCATTTTTCTGCAGCAGGTCATCCAGCCATTCGATCTTGCCGCCGTGCGCTGCCTGCGGCATGAACACCGTACCGATCACTTTCACGCCGTTCCTGTGGCCTGCATCCACCACGTCCGGGCTCGGTGCGACGATCAGTCCCTCTCCCGAAGAACCGCCCCAGTACACCAGCGTATCCACGTACTGCCAGTAGGAGAACGCATTTGCCTCCGCCTTGTTCAGACCGTGCGGGGAGTTGCCGCTGGTGCTGCCGTTCATGATCGAGATCGACAGGATCTTTGTGTCCTTATTCTGTGTCGCATTCACGGTCTCAAGCGAATCGATATCCGCGCGCTTTGCCAACGGAACCGTGCTCACATTGAAGATCAGGTCCTCGTCGTCCGCAGCGTTCCACTCCAGGAGCTGTGCCGGAAACCAGTAGGACGCCTCCGGCTGGCGTGCCATGGTCATCTCCTTATTTCCGTTCTCCTCTGTCACAGAATACTTCGCTGCCGCCGCTTCCGGCGTCTGCTCTGCAGCCGTCTCCGGCTCTGCGGGCGTCTCTGTACCCGCTGTTGTCTCCTGCGATACCGCTGTCTCCTGTGTGTCTGACGCCTTGCCGCCTCCGCAGGCCGCCAGACTGATCATCATGGACGCTGCCAGGATAATACTGATAACTTTTTTTCCATATTCCTTTTTCCGCATAATATATATTTCTCCTTTGATTGCCCTTTCGGGCGCAAAACATCATTCATAAGGACGCCCGTGCGCTGACCAGTACAGCCCGTCAGCACACCAGGGCATCCCGCATTTACCTGCAGGCATTCGCCCGCAACACTACGGGCAGACTTTCACCGTCACCACCTCATACGGCTTCAGCACCACTTCGATCTCATTTCCGGCCACAGCCGCCTCACCCTCGGTCTCCTCGAGCAGATTGCAGATGTACGCCCTGCCAAAATCAGTGTTCACTGTCAGTTTTGTCTTCGTGTACGAATTCTCCGACTCATACATACGAATGACAGTCCCACTGCCGTCCTCCGCCTTTTTGACCGTCTCGATAATGACGTTGTCGTGCGCCACGGAAGCGAACGAATAGGTCTCCTTCTCCTCCGACTGCGTCTGCACGAGCAGCGGCTGGTTCAGCTTGTATGCCTCGGCGACGGTTCCTGCTGCGCGCCAGCCCTCCGCATGGGGATAGATCGCATAGGTGAACACATGCTCCTCCTGGTCCGTCGTCGGATTCGGCTCGATACCCGACTTGATCAGCGTCAGCGCCATGTTGGAATCCTTCACGGAATGCCCGTACTTGCAGTCATTTAACAGCGAAACGCCGTAATGTCCCTCTGACAGATCCATCCACTTCTGTCCGCAGCTCTCGAAGCGCGCCACGTCCCAGCTCGTGTTCTGATGTGTCTTTCTGGTCAGATTGCCGAACTGCACATCGAATGTCGCCTCGTCCGTGTGCACTGCCACCGGAAAATGCACCTTCAGCAATGTCTGGTGCTCCTTCCAGTCCACATGCGTCTCAAAATCGATCCTGCGGCTGTCCGCGTAGAAGATGATCTTCTGATCGATCGTGGACTGCGACGCTTTTCTCGTGATGTCAAGCACCGCGCGCACCGCGCCGATCTCCGTCCACTCCATGCGCTCCACATTGTCCACATCCCAGAACTTTTCCGTATAATAGATGTCAATGTCCCAGTTATCAAAGTAGATCGGCTTATCCTCGTACATGCGCAGAAGGTTTGCACGCTGTCCCTGCTGCACGATCTCGCGGTCATTTTCCTTGTCATAGATACTCGTGAACATTCCCTGCTCGTCGAGGCTGACCGTATAGAACGGGGTCTCCAGCCGGCGCTCTCCCACCAGTGTAAACGGTGCTTTCTCCACTGCTGACGCCGCATCGCTGACCGCAAATGACTTGTAGCCCTTTGACGGCAGACCGTGTACAAACGCAATATTGCCATCCTTTGTCTGCTGGATCGGATAGACCACGCCGTCCGCATCCATCAGCACACTGCCCTCCAGGTCGCCCAGGTTCACGATATCGTCCCTGACCTTGCCTGTGGTGTTGAACACCGTGACCGCCGCGCCGCTTCCCGCGACCGCCTTTCTGCGCTCCGCAGTCATCTCCGAGAGCTGCTCTGCCAGTCTGTCATACTCCTCCTTCGTCACCTCATACACCTCGTGGATAGAGGATCCCGGAAGAATATCGTGGAACTGGTTCAGCAGCACGACCTTCCACATCGCATCGAGCGCCTCCTGAGGATATGCCATATCCGGCGCTGTCAGCACGGACAGCAGCTCCAGATCCATCAAACCCAGCTCAGACTTGCGGTTCGAGCGCTTGTTCCGCGCCATGGAAGTCAGCGTCCCCCTGTGATATTCGAAGTAGAGCTCGCCCTCCCACACCGGCAGCCGCCTGTTTCCTTCGACGCGCTCTTTCAGCTCGTCAAAATAAGTGCGCGCGAACGCCTGACGGACTTTGGGAATCCCTTTTACGCCCTTCTCCATACGGATCGAGGTCTCGAGCATCTCTCTCGTCGGGCCGCCGCCGCCATCACCGTAGCCGTAGGAGATCAGAATGTCATTGTTGATATCCTTGTTCTGGTAGCGCGTCCAGCCGCCCATGATCGCGTCAGGGTGAAGCATTCCGTTGTACGTCGTGAAGAAATCCTTGATCGGCTGATGAACGCCCAGTGTCGTGATCAGGTGTGTCAGCACCTCCGAACCGTCGATTCCTCTCCACATCATGGTATCGTAAGGGATCTTGTTGAACTGGTTCCACGCAAGCTTCGTGGTCATAAAGTAGTCGATCCCGCACTTTTTCATGATCTGCGGGAGTGCCCCGGAATAGCCAAACACGTCCGGAAGCCACAGGATCCGGTTATCCACGCCAAACTCTTCTTTGAAGAAGCGCTTGCCGTGCATAAACTGGCGCACGAGGGACTCGCCCGAGGTCAGATTGCAGTCCGCCTCCACCCACATGCCGCCCTCCGGCTCCCAGCGTCCCTCCCGGATCCGCTCCTTCGCCTTCTCGTACAGCTCGGGATAGCGCTCTTTCAGGAAAGCATAAAGCTGCGGCTGGCTTGACATGAACCTGTAATTCGGATATTCCTCCATCAGCTTCAGGACTGTGGCGAAGCTGCGCCCGGTCTTCTCCCTTGTCTGCGCGACCGTCCACCACCATGCGACATCGATGTGCGTGTGCCCGATACAGGTCGCGATCACATCCTGATATCCCGCCATGTCAGTGTACAGCGCCTTGTCGATATAGTCTGACGCCTCGTTCAGTGTGCGGTAGAACTCCTCGGAGTACGGTGTCCTGAGATCGATGAGATTCACAGTGCTGTTCAGGATCTCCTCGATATCCCTGCGGTTCTTGTCGTCCTCCTCCATTCTGGTAAACGCCTCGAGCGGCACCCACAAATCATAGTAGACCTTCTCGATCAGCGCGTCGATCTCCTGCATCTCGACGATCAGGTTGAACTCCGTGTGCAGGGTTCCCGTGTACGCCTGCAGACCGATCTCGAGCACCTCACCCTCCTTTGCGGACGGAGACAGGAAGACATCCCTGTGGTTCATGTCGATGCCCTGCACCACTTCCCCGTTCACAAACAGCAGAAACTGCGGATTCTTCGCGTCATCCCACTCGTCGATCTGTGTGCGCACATGGAGCCACATCCGCTTTCCATCCAGCTCATGAGGCACCTGATACGTCGTCTTGAACCAGTAGTGGCGGTCCTTCCCATACCAGTGCATGTTCTGGCAGTCAAAATCCTCCCACGCCGCATTGTCTGCCTCGGCTTCCTCCGGGCGGATAAAATTTCCCTCCTTATACTTCCAGTTATCGATCGTAAACTTCTGCTTCACTTTTAACTTTTTGAGCTCCTCGCAGATAACGTTGACTCTCTTATCCAAAAAATGCATATTTTTTCCTCCGTGTCTGCATTTTTCTGCAGAACCCTTTCCTAATCAAAATATAGTCTTATCACACATTCATCTCCGGCGCAGACGATCCGCATACCAGAATACGATCCCGGCGATGTGATGGAGGTCTCCCTCGCGCCCTACGCTGCGCCACTGTTTCTTGTATGCCATAAACCACCGCTCCAGCCGTCCCGCGAGCGCGAACGCCTCATCCTGGCCCAGTGCCCTGTCCTGTTTTTCATGGACGATCGACGCACCGACTTCATTCCAGATCCTGACGGCCTCCGCCGCAAGCTCGGCCAGCCCTGCGATCTCTCTTGACTGCATATCCATCGACACTGCCGCCCGCTTCATCTGCGTGACAAGCCCGCACAGCGCCTGATCCGCCTGCCGCACCTTCGCATCCGCCGCGTCGGCATCCTCCAGAAAAAGCTTCGGGATCAGCTCCTCATTGTCCAGTACATGGCCGCGCGCAGTCTGTTCATAGTATACCACCGTATCGCGCCAGCCAAACAGGACATGTGCCGGCATCTTTGTCATGATCTCCACAGCCTGCTCTGTCACATCGCCGTATTCCAGGCGCGAGATCTGCCGGTTGATCTCATCGAAGCCGATCTCCTCCTGGTTCCAGGAAAACGCCGCCCCGTATATCATGCCCGGCACGGAAAATTCCGGGTGGTTGATATGGCCGAAATCGCCCCAGTCCGTGTTCAGGATCCCCTCCGCATGATACTCACGCCCGTAGCCGCACATTCTGACAATGTTCCGGTACGAGTTCTCGATCAGATTGATCCACTGGTTCCAACCACCTACCCCGGGGCAGAGATACTGCACAGCCCCCGCCTGTGCCATGGCGCGGCAGGAATCAACGGACTGTTCCGGCGCATAGCCCCACGTGAGGCATACGGTTCCCTGCGGCAACTGCGAGATGAGCTCCGGTTTCCGGCAGATGATATCCCCGAAAAACTGCACCCGCTTCCCACGGCTGTCCAGAAATCCGCACAGCTCTTTCAGATAATCGATATACATCTGTTCCGTCCCGATCTGCTGCGCCGTCCCGCGCGACTTCTCGCAGCCAAGGTCAAACGTCTCGTCCGCACAGATATTGAACTGGTCGGAGGTGAACAGTGCCCCGTACTCGGCGAGCATGCTTTTGATGAGCGGCAGCGCCCGCTCGTCCGTCGTGTTGATCGTGTGATGGTCCATCCTGTCCCAAAAGGAAAAAGATGATTTCCACGAATCACTGCGCTCACAGAGCTCTCCGTAACTGCGCGTCGAAAGCAGCGTGTACAGATGACCGAAGCTTGCCAGCGCAGGGACCAGCTCGATGTGCAGCCTCCTGCAGTACGCATCCAGCTCCAGGATATCCTCCGCTGTCAGCGGCGTGTCATCGCGCCACATCTCCGTCAGGTCGCGAAACAGATACGTGTGCTCGACATAGAGCTGGAACTGGTTGATCTTATATCTGGCAAGGCGATCCACCACCTTCTTTAGATAGGGAAGCGTCAGCACCCTGCCCCTCGTCTCATCCAGAAAATACCCCCTGCACCGCATATCCGGCGCATCCGTGATCTCCATACACCCGAGCACGCCGCCGCACTGTGCGATGATCTGACACAGGGTCTGTACACCGTACAGGACTGCAGCCCCGTCCCCGCCCGCAATGACAAGCCCGTCCTGCGCGATGTGCATCTGATATTCCTGCGCATCACACGAAGGCGTCAGGGTCAGGAAAATATCCCCTTCCCTCTTTTCTCCCCGCACAACCGCACAGTCGATGCCGGCGCGGTTCCTGATACATTCCTGCAGGATCCCGGCATAGACACAGCCATTTTCCGACAGCGCTTCGTCGATCGTGATCACCGTGTTCCATCTGATCTCATAAGACCCCTGTCCGTTTTCGATTTTTTTTGGTTTTGGCAACAGATACATATTGATTCCTCCTGACTGTTAGCAGATGTTTGCAATTTCTTGAAAAAAAGCTGCCGCAAAATCAATCAAAGCTTTCACTTTTATTCTTTTGCGGCAGCCTGTCACTTCTTATATCGGATTCAAACCGGATCCATATAAGCTATCAGACGGTCTGCAGTTGAAAATGCCAGCCCGGTCACGGTATCTGCACATCCATAGTAGATCGCGATCCTTCCCGTCGCCGCATCTGCAAGCGCCGCACACGGGAATACCACATTGGGCACATCTCCGACACACTCATAGATTTCATGAGGTCCTAAAATATAATTTTTTGTTCTCCTGATCACCTTCCACGGCTCATCCAGATCCAGTAGTGCACAGCCCATTCTATATACAAAACCATTGCATGTATTGATGACACCGTGGTAGATCAAAAGCCATCCTTCGTCCGTCTCGACCGGCACGCTCCCCGCCCCGATCTTGGTGGACTGCCATGCCGAGGCATCGCCCTTGATGGTTCCCATCACGTAGCGGTGGCAGCCCCAGTATTTCAGGTCAGGGCTCTCACTCAGGAAGATATCCCCGAAAGGCGTATGCCCGTTGTCGCTCGGACGGCTCAGCATGTAGTAATTGTTGTTGATCTTGCGCGGAAACAGCACGCCGTTGCGGTTAAACGGCAGAAACGCGTTTTCCAACTGATAAAAGGTCTTAAAATCAAAGGTATATCCTACCCCGATCGTCGGGTACTCATGGTAACCGTTGCACCATGTGATATAATACCGGTCCTCTATGAGACATACTCTGGGGTCATACCGGAAGTCCCTTTTGGCAACTTCCGGATGCGCACCCTGAAACGCGATCGGTTCGTCAGAAATATCCCAGTGGATACCATCTTTGCTGAATCCTGCAAAAATGTCCATGCTGATCGACTTGCTGTCACAGCGGAATACGCCTGCATAACCATCCCCATATGGAACGACAGCACTGTTAAAGATACTGTTGGAATTCTTTGTCGCAAACCGCTCTATGATCGGGTTTGCATGATAGCGCCATACTGGCAGCTTTTCCGTATCTGCCGGTTCCTGCCATGGCATGCCAGGCAGGTCTTTTCCGATTATTTTTGCCATTCGCCGATACCTCTGCCTTCCATATATTTATTTGCCCAAAAACTCGTTGACCTGTCTCTGCGCCTCGTCCATTACGTCCTGCCATCCTGCCTTCATCAGCTCTTCCTTGATCTTGGGCACAACCACCTCGGGATCCTGCACGCCCGTCATAACCTCGCTGCGGTAGCGCATCCAGATCTCACGGCAGTTTGCGAGCTGGTCAGACACGGAGTTGGTGTCAAATGTAAATCCAAGCATTACAGAGGACTCTGCCGCCTCGTTCAGCGCTTTGACCTCATCCCACTGGTTAAACTCATCTGTGTCAAGTGTCGTAACCGTGAAGAAGGAACCCTGTGTATAGCCTGCAAGCGCCCAGTCATTGTTGATCTTGTGAACCTTTCCGTCTGCTGTATACTCGAAGTTCACGCCCTCCTCACCGTAGTAGAACAGGTCGCGGAGTTTTGTGTCACAGTTCACCATGTCAAGCAACTGTAAGCACTTTTCCGGATACTTTGTGTTGATGGAAACCATATTTAAGGAACCGCGCACAGTCTCGTTGGAGAGGATCGTCTTCTCGATCTGCTGTACGACAACGTCCTTGCCCATCTGCGGTCCCCATGAAGTCACACCTGCGGACTCCCAGCCCTGGGCAACACGCCACATGTTGTAGACACGTCCTTCTGTCAGTGTCGCGGCATCCGGATTGATGATCCCTTTCTGATACCACTCATGTATGATCTTTAACTGATCCATGATATCCTGCTCTTCCAATGTAAAGCATACTTTTCCCTCTTTGTCGTCAAACCGCACGCCAAGGATCTGTGTGCCGCCGCCGATCTGATCATATACGTCAAAGATAAAATACAGACCGTCATTCTTTACATATACAGGATAATCATTCTTGTCAGCCTTGAGTGTCTCAAAAGTCTCCGTCATGGAATCGAGTGTGATCAGGGACTTGATATCAAGATTGTACTCATCAACCAGCTCCTTATCCCAGATCGAATAGTTTGTGATCGAACTGTCCTTGTACGTGGGAACGCCGTAGATCCTGTCTTTCACGCGCACACCATCCCAGTACTTATCCGGCATCAGCTCCATCAGCCCCGGCATGTTTGCCTCCAGCAGATCCGTGATGTCCATATATGCACCCAGATTGATATCTGCGACATAGTTGTTGCCGTTTCCGAAAATGATGTCATACGGCTCATTTGTGCTGACAACGATGTTGCGGCGGTTGTCCCAGTCGCCCCATGGAATCACTTCCATCTCGAGATTGACACCGATCTTCTCGCCAATGTATGCATTGACAGATGAGATCCACGAATCGTAGTTGGTCGGCATACCGTTTCCGATCGTCACCCACTTGAGATTCACGATCTCGCCGCTGTTTGCGCTGCTGTCCGCGCTCGAGCTGCTGCCCTTGCTGTCAGACGTGGATGCCGCCGAATTGTCGCCGCTTGTGTTTGCGTTGTTCGCAGTGTCCCCACCGCCGCCACCGCAGCCTGTCAGCATACCCGACGCCATCACTGCCACAAGACCCGTTGCCAATAATCGTTTTGCCTTTGTCATAATAAAATCCTCCTTTTTTAATATTATTAGTTAGTTCAACAACCCGGAAGAACGCTGCCCTTTGCGTTCTTCCCGTACGAAGTCTTAGAATTTCTTAGCCCGCGTCCTTTGCAGGCTTAGAAATTCTCTTCGTACTCTATTCTTTCACTGATCCGATCGTCAGACCGGAAATGAAATACTTCTGGAAAAACGGGTACGTACTTGCGATCGGTACGATGATCACGATCGCGATCGCCATTCGCACACTCTCTGTAGGCATCGATGACTTGTACTGCTGTAATGACAGGCCGCCATAGGGATTGTTTGCGATGTACTCGATATTCTTCTGAATATTGTTGAGCAAGGACTGCAGTGTCTGCAGATTCTTGTCCTGAATGTACAAGGATGCCTGGAACCAGTCATTCCAGTATCCAAATGCCGCGAACATACCGATCGTCGCGATGACCGGCTTGGAGATCGGCATCACGATCTGGGACCAGATGCGGAACTGTCCCGCGCCGTCGATCTTTGCCGACTCTATGATGGAATCCGGCACGGTCGTCCGGAAGAATGTACGGCAGATCGTCACGCTGAAAGACGAACATGCCAGCGGCAGGATCAGCGCCCATATCGTATTGCTCAGACCCAGGATATTGTTTACGACCACATAGCTTGCCAGCATACCGCCGTTAAATACCATCGGTATAAAGATCAGCCATGTGTACAGCTTCTTTAATTTAAAATTCCTTCTGGAAACGACATATCCCATCGATGTATCCAGCGCGATCGCGATGAGTGTACCGACGATCGTGACAAGGATCGACATAAATGCCGCGCGCAGGATCATACCGCGCTCATTCCACAAAAACTTGTACGCTGACCCCGAGAACACCGAAGGGATCAACTGGTATCCGTTTGTCCGAAGCGCTTCCTCATCTGTGATGGAGATCGAAAATACGAACAGTAACGGAATCACACACATCACTGCCAGCACCAGAAATATGATGTTGAACACAATGTTGGTGGATTTCTTGATCTGGTTCAAAGACTGACCACTTTCTTCTTGCTTTGCCACACGAACACCCCCTCATTATATAATCCTGTTTTCATTGTCCAACTTGCTCACAACCCAGTTTGCAAACAAGATCGTTCCGCAGCTACAGATCGCCTGGAAGAAAGATGCTGCCGCTGTCTGCCCGATCGGCGAAGACGACTGGATCGCGGCATATATATACGTATCAAATGTCGATACCGTGGTATACAATGATGCCGGTACACGTCCTGTCACCTGGTAGAACAGACCGAAATCTGAGTTGAAGATCTTGCCGCAGTCGAGGATCAGCATCATGATGAACACCGGTTTGATCGCAGGAAGCGTGATATGTTTTGCCTGCTGCGACTTCGTCGCGCCGTCCATGACCGCCGCCTCATAGAGCGAGGGATCGATACCCGTGATACTCGCCAGATAGAGTACCATTCCATATCCCATACCCTTCCATGTGTTTAAGAAGATCAGGATAAACGGCCAGTACTTCGGCTCCTGATACCACATGATCCGCTCACCGCCAAGCGCCGTGATGATCCCGTTGATGTAACCTCTCTCCGGAGTCAGAAGCGCATACACGAAGTAGCTGATAACAACCCACGACATGAAGTAAGGCAGGAACATCATCGTCTGATACACCTTAGAGCCTCTCTTGTTGCGCATGCTGCTTAACATCAGCGCCCCGCCTACCGCAACGCTCGCGCTGATGATGATGAACGCGATGTTGTAAAGTATGGTGTTCCTAAGAAGCATCGTAAATGAGTTTGATGTAAAGAAATAGTTGAAGTTGCCAAACCCCGCCCATTCACTGTGCAGCAGATTGTAGATAAAACCGTGTCCGCCCGGCTGCAGCTTATAGTTCTTGAATGCAATGATGATACCAAACATCGGCAGGTACGAAAATACCAAAAACCAGATCAGTGTCGGCAGCGACAAGAGAAACAGTTCCGTATCGTCACGTGACCATCGCTTCCACCATGGCTTGTCAGTTTTTATCCTCCCTCCGTCCGTTGTTTTGCGATTTCCCATTCGTTGTACCTCCTTTATTTATTTTTGTTAACATGATATTAACATTTATAAATTATCATGTCAATAAATTTTAGCATTTTCATTATTTTATCCAACTTTTCAACTGCGATTTTGTCAATACTTACTTAGTTTTGCTCATTTCTTTGCATTTGGTAGGCAAACCAGACAATTACATTTGTTGACATTAGCTAATACCGAATGTAAAAGGATCCGTATTCCCTGCAACATATCCTGTGGAATCTGCTGTCCGCCCTCCCTGGCAGCACAAAGTGCCTCGGCATTTTGTACACGTTTATAATACTTCCTATTGTTCTGCAAGTTGCAGAACATACATTATGACGAAAAAACACCGTACAATTGCGGCATTTTATAGAATTATGTATTTATCTTAACATTTGTAAACCAATTGATTGTTTTTTGATCATCGATATGCTATAATAAACAACAGAAATCTTATTTTTATCCTTCCTTCTATAATATATGTATTTTATGTTTACAAATGTATAGAAAGAATACAGATCGTTATCGGACTGTCCCGCATGGCCCGATATAGAAACGCTGACAGAAAGGAAGATTCTATTTTATGGAAAAAATCACGATGAAAGATATCGCAGATGCTCTCAATATATCCAGAGTCACAGTCAGCAAAGCGTTCAACAACCAGTCTGGCGTATCGGATTCCCTTCGGGAACTGATCTTTGCAAAAGCCAAGGAACTGGGCTATGCGAAACTCCCCTATCAGGCACTGGAACAGCCGCAGGAGGAGCAGCGCACCATCTCCCTGGTCGTATCAAGGCCGGACTCTGCACTCTTTTGGACCAATATCATTCACCGCATGGCACAGGAGCTTGCCAATTACAATGTAAACCTGCTGTACACTTATGTGCCGTCGGTCTACACCAAAAACTTCAGTCTCCCGTCTGTCCTCCTAAACGGCAGTGTCGACGGCGTTATCATCCTGAATGTATATGATGCGGAGATCCTGAGCATGGTGAATGAACTTCCCCTGCCCAAAGTATTCCTTGACACGATCCCTTCCCTGACTGATACCCAGTTAAATGGCGACCTGACTCTGATCGAAGGTTTCCGCACAGAAGCCAGGATCACGGACCTGCTGATACAGAACGGCCACACCGAGATCGGTTTTCTGGGAGATATCGACTATGCGATGACCAACAAGGAGCGCTATCTTGGCTACTGCGACTGCATGAGCAAGCATGAGCTCATCGTCCGGTCGGAATACTGCCTCACCGGGCGCATTGATATCTTCTCCTATGACAAAAAACTGTATACGTTCCTGGATGAGCTGAAAAACTGGCCAAGCGCATTTGTGTGCGCCAGCGACTATGTCGCCAACTTCGTTCAGGCATACATGGACAACAACCCGCACCGCCTGCCGCACCCGGTCACTCTCACCGGTTTTGACAACACCGGCGAATATATCAATGTCGCAGGGCGCATCATCACTGCCAATGTCCCGACAGGGCTGCTTGGCAAGCGGCTTGCCCTGCAGCTACTGTTCCGCTCTGAACACCCGGAGGCGCCGCAGGAGCTGACCTTTGTCAAGCCTTCCATTATCATACCCCATATCAGGGAATAATATGCGGTAGTGCCCAGCCTGCCTGCATTTTGTCAGACAGCATACTCCGCAACAAGCCGTTCCACTCTCTGCATTTCCTGTGCGATACGGATCTTGTGCGGACACGCATCCATGCAGGGCATCTGCGCACACTCCCGGCAGTGCCGTGCACTCTCGGCGATCCCAAGCCCCAGTTTTTTCAGTGCCCAGTAGTCCTTTCCCAGATGAAAATACTGATACTGACGAAACAGCGTATGGATCTCCGTGCCGTGCGGGCAGGCACACCGCTGGCACCGGTCACACGGAATCGGCATGTACTCCTTTTCCAGCACAGAGAGCACTTCGTCAAAGTCCGGAACTGCCGGCTCCGGATCTCTGGTGTCCCACCCAAGGGCAGCATCCACCTGCGCCATGGTGCCAAGTCCGATCAGAACACCCGAGACCGGATAGGACAGCGCAAATTTGATCAAAGTCTTCTCTGAGAAACGGGCGGGCAGCAGCCCCGCCGCATACACCTTGTTGACCAGAAATCCTTTCCCACGAAAGCATGCCTCCCCGCGAATGCGGTCAAGCATCCCGCGCTCCAGCAGATTGCCGCTGCCCTGCAGCACGTCCACCCGGTCGTCCAGCGCGCCCCGCAGCAGGATATCATAATAGTGTGCCGCGATCCCTGCAAAGCGGATCTTTCCCTCCGCTTTCAGATCTGCGAGCGCATCCAGCGCCCCGCCCCTGCCAAACACTTCGTCCTCGTGGGCGGCGTCTACCTGATGGACAAAGTATATGTCCGGCGTCGTTCCCAGATTTTCACGGGAAGTCTCCACAGCCTGATACATCTCACTGCCGCCGAAAAAACGCGCCTTGTCCGAAATAATGATCTTATCCCGCCCCGCGCGCGCCGCAAATTTTCCAAGCTTGAGCTCCGCGTCCCCGTATTCCGGCACGATCGCAGTGTCATACAGATTGCATCCCAGATGAAGGGCGTGCTCCATCACGGCGAGCGCCTGCGCCTCATCCAGATCAAAATAAGCCGGCAGCACCGGGATATCACCCTGCAGCACCGGAATCGTACCAAAACCGATCTCCGATACCAAAAGCCCTGTATTTCCTAATCTGCGGTAGTACATGATCCAATCTCCTATTTTCAATGGGAATCCTATCTAAAAAATCCATTATTTTCCCGTCTCCTATCTGCTTTCCTACAACCGGCTTTCTGATATCTTCACACACCGTAAAAAGCCCTCTCACCAACCTCTATCCCCGCCGGCACCCGCATCCCGGAAACACCCCCGCAGAACGCAAACGCTTCCCTGCCGATCGTCTTGAGCGTGGAGGGCAGTTTGATATTTTTCAGACTGTGACAGCGGTAAAATGCCCGCTCCGGGATCTCCTCCACCCCCTCCGGGATCTGTATCTCTTCGAGCGCGGTACAGTTCTCAAACGCGCGCGCACCGATCTGCCGCAGATTTTCGGACAATTCCACACGGCGCAGCATGCCGCAGCCGGAAAATGCATGTGCGCCGATCGTGGTCACACTTTCTGCCTGCCGGATCTCACACAGCCATTTACAGCCCGCAAATGCGCGCGCACCGATCCTTGTCACCGTCTCCGAGAACGTGACCACTGTCAGCAGGTTTCCGTCCTGAAATGTCCCCTCCCCGATCTCCGTGATTCCATGGACAAGCCGCAGTCTGGAAATATTCCCCGTACACTCCCTGAGCACGCCGCCCCCGTCCGTCTTGAAACAATTGAGACTGTCCGTCACCGCCTGCCTTGCCAACGGCGGCAGTGCCCGATCGCGGTCTGCCAGACCTGTAAAGCGCACCGCCGTACCGTCCGGCAGTGTCATCCCGCGCAGGTTGATGCAATTGCGGAACGCGTATTCCTCAACCTGCACATGCCGCACAAAACGGATGCCGGTGATATCCAGACCGTTTGCAAATGCCCAGCCGCACACCAGACGGACATCCGGAGGGATCACAACCTCTCCCGCGCAGGCAGAACCGTCCAGCAGCATATCATGAACCACTACCATCGGAGACTCCCTGCGTCTGTCATCCAGCCAGGGCGTCCCGTGAAATGCCCTCGCCCCAATATACACCACGCTCTCCGGAATCTCCACCCGCTCCAGCATCATCGCGTCCCGGAACACCTCCGCCGCGATCCGCCGTATCCCTGCCGGAATCCGCACCGTGCCCGCAGCGCCGCAGTATCTGACCAGATCCGTTTCCCGCTCCACGGCAAAGCAGCTAAACGCACTGTGAAACAGGAGGCGCACCATCTCCGGAAACTCCTGCGAAACGATATCTCCATAACCCCGGAACCTCCACTCTTTTCCCTGATATCCCACCCGCCGGATCGATGTGCAGCCCGACAGCGCGTATTCCGCCAGCCGGATCTCACCCGTCTGCCCGGACAGACAGATCTCCTCCAGACCGCAGCAGTCCGAAAAAGCATGTGCCCCCAGGCATACTTCATCCTGAAATTTTGCAGATCGCAGGCTTTCGCATCCCTCAAAAGCGTATTCCCCGATCTGATGTATTCCGGTGAGATCAAACTGCCGCAGACGCTTACAGCCGCTAAAACAATATGCGCTCACTGTCTCTGCACTTTCACAACGACAAGTCTCCAGGACAGCGCACCCTGCAAACAGGCGTTTTTCAAGAATCTCCGCCCGCGGCAACGCTGCCCTGAAAAGCCCGACACAACCGGCAAAGGCGGATTCTCCCACCTGCCGTACCGGACAGACGACTTCTCTTAAAGAAATGCACTTTTCAAAAGCACCGGAATCCACTATAAGTCCAGACTCTTCGTACACACGCTGTCCATCCAAAAAAACAGCCTGTTCAAGACCGCTGCACCCGAAGAATGCCCCCTCGCCAATCCAGCGGATATTTTCATGAAAGACCACCCTGCTGACAGCGCGGTTACCCGAAAACGCATACGGCGCGATCCCCTGTATATTCCCAGGCAGGATCACCTCGCCGGCACACATGATCCCGGAGACCACCAGATTTCCCACCACATGAAGCCCATTTTCCATCCGTACGCCTAGCGGCGTATCTGCAAAAGCCCGCTCACCCGCGCGCAGCGCAGGATGTACCGCGCCCGGGATTAGCGCGGTACACCCTGCCAGCGCTTCCCTGCCAATCTCCTGCACCTGCCCGAGACAGACTTCGCGCAGCTTTCCGCATCGGTAAAAAGCGCGCTCACCGATAAAGCGCCATTGCGCCATGTACTCTTTTGCCCCCTCTGTCAGCAGTACTTCCTCCAGCGCCACACAGCCCGAAAATACTTCTGCCTCCATTCGATCGATCCCAGCCGGCAGGTATACCCGCCTAAGCGCCCTGCAGCCCTTGAACGCCGCCGCACCGACCGCCTTCACCCGCGGCAGATGCACCTCCGCGATATCTGTATTTCCATAAAAGGCTCCGCCCGCTATGATCCGCACATTTTCCGGGATATACACTTCCCCCGCAAGATGTTGTCCATCCCACAGTACAGCATCCCGCTGCGCTTCCCCGTCAGCACACCCCTGCTGCCCTGCCGCAGCCTCCGGTCTGCCCGTGAGCTGTCCGTCCGATATACACTGCTTCCAGCGCGCCAGATACTCCGTGTCTTCCAGCGCATGTCTCCCCACGGACTCCAGTGATCCGGGCAGCACGACGCGTACCAGCGATCTGCAGCCATATGCAAACTTGTCGGGGATATGACACACGCCCTCCCCGAGTACCAGCGTCTTTAGCTTCCCACAGCCGCAAAACACATCCGTTCCATAGTGGCTTCCCGTCTCACAGCCGCCCATGATCCGCACGCTCTGCACGGCACTCTTTGCAAACGCCAGGCTTTCTACGATCCGCGCGCCTGCCGGAATCCGTATCTCCCGAATACCGGCGCGGTAAAACGCCATCCTTTTGATATGCGCTAACCGCTCCGGCAGTTGTATCTTTTTCAGACCTGCACAACCGTAAAAGGCACTTTCACCGATCTTGCGCAGGCACTTAGGCAGTTGCACCTCTTGCAGCGCCCTGCAGTTGCGAAATACCCTGTCTTCAAGCACATCGACCTGCTCCGGGATCTCGACCCGCAACAGCTTCACACAGTCCGAGAAGGCTCCGGCGCCAATCCTGCGCAGTCCCTTTGGCAGTGTGACCGTCTGCATCACAAGGCACCCCCTAAAAGCCTCCGCGCCGATCTCCTGCAGGCTTTCCGGCAGGAGCACCCTGTCGATCGTCTCGATCCCCGCAAACGCTTCCTCCGCGATCCTTGTGATGCCTTCCGGTACGACCACTCTGGACTCCGCGCCCAGATATTGCAGCAATATCGTACCGCTGACCCTGAAATTCCCCAGCACCTGTCCATGTATCGTGCGGACCAGCTCCGGAACGGATCCAGCCAGCTCCCGCTGCGCACTGTCAGGATCCGTCCTGTATATGTCCTTTAGTCCATGAAATGTATACTTTGCACCATCGCATGTCCGGACCAGCTTCAAGGAAGTGCAGTTGCGGAACGCGTCCTCGTCGATCCGGATCCTGTCTCCGTCAAATGTCACCTGCTCCAGACCGATACAGTTGCGGAACGCGCGGCTCTCGATCCTTTTCAGCGTCCGTGGAAGCCTGATGTCCACAATACCCCGCATGTCATAAAAGCTGCTCTTTGCGAGAACCTCTATCCCTTCCGGCACCTCGATATGCTTGATGTTCACCCGGAACCGCACGAGCATCCTGCCCTCAAGCTCCATCATGCGCTCCAGGATATCCCGCACAACCAGTTCAACCAGACGCGGAACCCTGAACGCACCTGCAACTACTTCCACTACATTGGGTATACAATACGTTTCACAGTATACACCCGATCCCGCATCATCCGGTTCCACACAGGTGATCTCCCGCACCCGCCCGCAGCCCGTAAAGACGTCACAGATACAGTGCTCATCCAGATCCCGCGATATCGCCAGCTTTTCCAGCGATATCCCGTTTGCCAGCGCCGCCATGCCCATCCTCTTCACACCCGGAAGCCACGCCTCCCGCATACTGTCACAGTACAAAAAAGCGCACTCCCCCAGCTCCTCCACAGAACGCGGCAGGATCACCCGCCGCAGCGCGTGACAGCGGTGAAACGCATATCGCCCGATATAGGATACCCCGTCCGGGAACACAACCTCCTCCAGCCTGCGGCAGCCCTTGAACGCATCGCCCATGATGCGGGCAAGTCCGGACGGCAGCACGACTTTTTTCAGCGACACACAGCCCTTAAACGCGCCGTCACCAACCGTGTGGATCCCCGCCGGAACTGTGATCTCCTCCTCCCGCCCCGTATATCGCAGCAGCACGCCGTCCCTGATCTGATAATCCTCCTGACACTTTTCCAAACACTTCTCCGCCATCATAACCTCACACCGGACTGTCCGCAAAGATCAGCGCGATCACCTCCCGCAGCTCCGCCAGACTTCCGCTCCTGTACAATCGTTCCTTATACTGCTTTGTCCCTCTCCGCTTCTTCATCATATAAGCGGAGATCTTCTTCATATACCCTAATACAAAAGTCTCATCATAGTGCCGCGCAGCCAGTTCAAGCTGCTCCGTCAGGATCTGAAATGCCGTCTTTTCACAGACTTTTCCAGTCAGTTCACTGAAAATAAAAGGATTCTCCAGACCGTAGCGCGCAACCATGATCCCGTCCGCACCCGTGCACTCCATCATCCTGCCCGCATCCTCCGCAGAGAAGATCCCGCCGTTTGCAATGACCGGGATCGACACCGCCGCCTTCGCGTGCGCGATCTCCTCCATATGCGGCTCACCGTCATACATCATGCTCCGGCTCCTGCCATGAACCGTGATCATGTCCGCGCCGGCATCCTCGCATACGCGGGCAAACTCCGCGGCAAACAGCGCATCCTCCCGGATGCCGGCGCGGCACTTCACAGTCACGACCTTTCCGCTCCGCTTGCAGCCGTGTATGATCGCCGCCGCCCTTTTGGGATCCTGCATCAGCGCACTGCCCTCGCCGCTCTTGAACACGTTGGGCACCGGACAGCCCATATTGATGTCGATGATATCAAAATCCCTCAGAAACGCGCTCTCTGCCATGCGCTCCATCACCGCCGGACTGCCGCCAAGCAACTGAACCGCCCTGACAGGCTCGTCCGCCGTCGTGACAAGCAGGCGGTTTGTCGCCCTGTCTTTGTATTTCAGCGCATTGGCACTGCACATCTCCGTAAAGCACAGTCCGGCGCCAAGCTCATACGCCAGCATCCTGAACGGGTAACAGGTGTATCCCGCAAGCGGCGCCATCAGCACATTAGACGGCAGGTATATACCGCCGACGCGCAGCGGCCTTATGGCACTTACCTGTATTGACTGCATGTGATCTCCCCACCTTCTGCATTCCAGCCTGCCCTTTCACAAACCACAATATGATACAGCAAAAGTCCACTTGACAATGGACTTTTGCGTTGATTCCTATATTTAATTGCTGTCCTGATCCAGCCGCATCGTCAACGAGATCCGCTTCTTTGCCAGATCGACATCGAGTACTTTGACATCCACGATATCGCCGACGCTGACCACCTCGAGCGGGTGCCTGATGAATTTGTTCGTGATCTGGGAAATGTGTACCAGACCGTCCTGGTGCACCCCGATATCCACGAACACGCCAAAGTCGATGACGTTTCGGACGGTTCCTTTCAGGATCATTCCGGGCTTTAAGTCCTTCATCTCAAGGACATCGCTTCTGAGGATCGGTTTGGGCATGTTCTCACGCGGGTCGCGCGCCGGCTTCTCAAGCTCCTTTAAGATATCCGTCAGTGTGATCTCGCCGATCCCAAGCTCCTGCGCCATCTTCTTCTTGTCCTTGACGCGCTTCTCAAGTCCTCCCGCCTCCTCCTGCGGTTTTGCCTTTTGCTTTTTTGCGCCCTGATCCTGCGGCGCGTCGAGTGTCACGCCGCCCATCGCCGCCGCGAGTGCTTTTCCCATGGCAGTGCTGGTGTTCTTGATGACGATATTCTGCTTCTTATTATTTTTCCTGTTTTTAGCGTTTTCCTGTTTTTCCGTTTTCGCGGTCTTGGCGGAAGCTGCCTTCTTCTGGATCTCCTTGAGATCATCCATGGAGATGCCCAGCTTCTCCAAAAGCTTCATCGCCGCGTCATAAGACTCCGGATGCACGCTTGTGGCATCGAGCGGATTGTCGCCGTCGAGAATGCGCATAAACCCGGCACACTGCTCGTATGCCTTTGGACCGAGCTTTGCCACTTTCAACAACTGCTTTCTGTTGCGGAAGCGCCCGTTCGTCTCCCTGTAATCCACAATGTTTTTGGCGATGGTCTTGTTGATGCCCGAGATGTACTCCAGCAGCGAGGCGGACGCCGTGTTCAGATCCACGCCGACCTTGTTCACGGAATCCTCCACGACGCCGTTTAACGCCTCGCTGAGCTTCTTCTGGTTCATGTCGTGCTGGTACTGTCCCACGCCGATGGACTTCGGATCGATCTTCACAAGCTCCGCCAGCGGATCCTGCAGACGCCTTGCGATCGAAGCAGCACTTCTCTGTCCCACGTCGAAGTTCGGAAACTCCTCTGTCGCAAGCTTGCTCGCCGAGTAGACGGAAGCGCCCGCTTCATTGACGATGACATACTGAACCGGCGTGTCAAGCTCCTTGATCAGCTCCACGATAACCTGCTCGGACTCGCGCGACGCCGTGCCGTTGCCCACGGAGATCAGGCTTACATTATATTTGCTGATGAGCTTTTTCAGCTCCTTTTTTGCCTCCTCTACCTTGTTCTGGGGCGCTGTCGGATAGATGACCTTCGTGTCAAGCACCTTGCCCGTCGCGTCCACCACGGCGAGCTTGCAGCCTGTCCGGAATGCCGGATCCCAGCCAAGCACGACCTTTCCGGCGATCGGCGGCTGCATGAGGAGCTGTTCCAGGTTCTTGCCAAACACGGTGATCGCACCGTCCTCCGCCTTCTCCGTCAGCTCGTTTCTGATATCGCGCTCGATCGCGGGCGCGATCAGCCTGCTGTAGCTGTCCGCGATCGTCTCCTGCAGCGCCGGCGTCGTATTCACGTTGTCCTTTGTGATGAGCTTCTTCTCCAGAAAACGGATGATGCGCTCTGTCGGCGCCTCGATCTTTACTGTGAGGATCTTCTCATTCTCTCCCCGGTTCAGCGCAAGCACCCTGTGTCCTGCAACCTTGCTGACAGGCTCCTCAAAATTATAGTACATCTCGTACACGCTCTGCGCCTTCGCGTCCTTTGCCGTGCTTGTGATCTTTCCCTCCTCAAAGGTCGCCTGGCGGATGTATGTCCTGTAATCGGCTTCATCCGATATCATCTCCGCAATGATATCCATCGCCCCCTGCAGCGCTTCCTTCCCATTATTTACGCCCTTTTCCTCATTTACATAGCGCTCCGCCTCCGCAGTTAACGGCTCTGCCGTCTCCTGTGCCAGTATGATGTCCGCCAGACCGTCAAGTCCCTTCTCCTTGGCTATGCTGGCGCGCGTCTTTCGCTTTGGTCTGTATGGAAGGTACAGGTCGTCAACGGCAACGATCGTCTCTGCCGCAAGGATCTTCGCCCGCAGCTCCTCTGTGAGCTTGCCCTGTTCTTCAATGCTGCCCAGCACCTGCTCCTTCTTCTCCTCCAGATTTCTGAGGTAACCCAGTCTGTCGTTGAGATTTCGCAGCACCTCATCATTGAGCGATCCTGTGACCTCCTTGCGGTATCTGGATATGAAAGGGATCGTATTTCCCTCATCGATCAGTTTAACGGCAGCTTCAACCTGCCACTTTTCCACGTTTAGTTCTTCTTTCAGCTTTAAAATGATATCCATAGCTTGACTTTTCCTTTATAATTAAGATATTGTGAACAATAACTCAATTATAAAGGAAAATCCCGATCGATTCAAGAAAATTTCACTTTGATTTCATTGTTTTCTTGTATTAAACGTGATACAATGAGTTTCAGAATTAAGGAAAGGACTTCATATCATGCAGCAGCCGCAATATAAAAGTAATTTTGAGTTAAAATTTCTGGCAAGGATGCAGACCGGCCAAAATCTTGGGATCCTGGCGGGATCGCTCCTGCTTCAATTTATCATCACATTCATGGCCGTGAACCTCGTCTCATCACTGATTCCCACGACCACTACGATCGGTTCTGTCATCAACTACATTGCAGTTTTTGCAGTCCAGGTCGTCACCTCCGTGCTGAATGCCGGGACTTCCCTGATCTTCCTGAAATCAGCCTGCGGCATGCCAGGTGCCATCGGGGATCTGTTCTGCGGTTTCCGGGAAAACACCGTCAAGATCCTCAAGATCGGCGCTGTGATCGCTGTCATCGAATCCATCTGCATGATCCCGCTTGAGATCGCATCCGCACAATACGCAGAGATCATCAACTCCATCGCACCGTCCGATACAGGCAACGGCAATGAGCTCAGCCTCTTCCTCGCAGGAAACGCCATAAACAGCAGTGAATTTCTCGAATCCTACAGTATCCTGTACAGTGCTTCCATGAAATTTTATCTGATCATGTTCGTGTGCACTGTGATCTCGCTCATACTGACGCTGCCCTTTTTCCCAGTATTTTACATGGTGCTCGACTTTCCCAACTGGAGTGCGACGATGATCCTGAAAAAGAGCTTCGAGGTCATGAGCGGGCAAAAGCTCCGGTTGTTTATGCTGTATGTGAGTTTTATCCCCGCATTTCTGCTCAGTCTGTTCACCTGCGGCATCACGCTGATCTGGGTATTGCCTTACCAGAACATGGCTCTGGCAAACCTTTATCTGGATATCATGTCTGTGCGGAACAAGACAAAAACCAGCGCGGCGGCCGAATAAAAAGCACGGACGCCCATGCATATAAAAAAGCAGGTTGTAACCTGCTTTTTCTATGCACAGACCCGTGCAGATGAAATATGCCTCTTCCCCCTACTCGATTGTGTTCTTCCACTTCAGATAAGCGTTGATAAATCCATCCAGCGCGCCGTCCATGACCGCATCCACATTGCCGGACTCAAAGTTCGTCCTATGGTCTTTTACCATGGTATATGGCTGCATGACATACGACCGGATCTGATTTCCCCAGCCGATCTCCTTCACCTCACCGCGTATGTCGGAAAGTTTTTCGGCATTTGCCTCCTGCTTTAACAGAAACAGCTTTGCCTTGAGCATCTGCATTGCCTTATCTTTATTCTGGAACTGGGAGCGCTCATTCTGGCACTGCACGACAGTCCCTGTCGGAATGTGGGTAATGCGGATCGCCGAGGAAGTCTTGTTGATATGCTGGCCTCCTGCGCCGCTGCTTCGGTAAGTGTCGATCCGCAGATCGTCCTCATTGATCTCCACATCCAGATCTTCCTCAATATCAGGCATGACATCGAGCGACACAAAAGACGTCTGGCGCTTGCCCTGCGCGTTGAAGGGAGAGATGCGCACGAGCCTGTGCACCCCTTTCTCTGATTTGAGATATCCGTATGCATTCTCACCGTTTACCTGGAAAGTGACAGATTTGATCCCTGCCTCATCCCCGTCGAGATAGTCGAGCACCTCGATGGCAAAGCCCTTGCGCTCCGCCCATCTGGTGTACATGCGGTAGAGCATGCCTGCCCAGTCGCAGCTCTCCGTGCCGCCCGCGCCTGCGTTCAGTTTCAGGATCGCGTTGCACTTATCATACTCTTCCGACAAGAGCGTGCTGATGCGCAGTGCCTCGAATGTCTCGATAAAATGATCCAGCTCTTCGCGGATCTCCGGTATCATCTCCGCATCTTCCGCCTCATACCCCATCTCGATCAAAGTCTCGATATCCTCATACTGTGACTTAAGCCCATTGCACTGGTCGACCGTGTCCTTGAGCTGTTTCAATTCCTTCATTTGCTTATTCGAGCGGTCCGGATCATCCCAGAATCCGGGAGCCTCCATCTCGCGCTCTAACTCTTCGATCCGCCTCTCCTTGTTAGCGAGGTCAAAGTGAATCCCTCACTTCCGCTAATGGACTTTCGTAGGTCTGTAACTCCTGTTTCATCTGGTCGAGTTCTACCATAGCGTTCACCACCTTTTCATTAAATCATTATTCTTTTTAAAAACGATTCGTTTTATGCTTTCCGTCCGCAGCACTGTTTGTACTTCTTGCCGCTTCCGCACGGACATGGATCATTCGGGTACACTTTCGCCTCAACGCGCATCTTGGGTCCCTTCTGCAGCGTGTCATCCTTGTTTGTCCCCGTAACCTTCGCCACTTCCTCGCGCTCCACTTTCTGCTCTACCCTGGCATGCAGCAGCATGCGTACAGTGTCCTGCTTGATATTGGCTGTCATGGCGTCAAACATCTCGTAGCCGTTCATTTTATATTCCACGAGCGGGTCTCTCTGCCCATAAGCCTGCAGGCCGACACCCTGCCGTAGCTGCTCCATGTCGTCAATGTGATCCATCCACTTGCGGTCGATCACTTTCAGCAGAATGACGCGCTCGATCTCGCGGATATTCTCCGCCTCGGGGAACTCGGCTTCCTTGCTCTCATAGAGCCTGACAGCCTCCTCCTTCAACTGGTGTTTCAATCCGTTCTTGGTCTTCTTGGACACACGGTCAAGCACCACCGGATGCAGCGGTACGATCGGCAGGAGCAGTGTGTTGAGCTCTTTCAGATCCCACTCTTCCGGCTCCAGATCGTCATTGATCGCCGTATCCACCGAGCTCTCGACAATATCGGTGATCATCTTGTAGATCGCATCACGCATGCTCTCCCCGTCAAGAACACGGCGGCGCTCTTCATATATGATCTCGCGCTGTTCATTCATGACCTGGTCGTATTCCAGAAGATTTTTTCTGATGCCAAAGTTGTTGCTCTCGATCTTCTTCTGCGCATTCTCGATCGCGCTCGTGAGCATTTTATGCTCGATCTCCTGGCCTTCCGGAATGCCCAGCGTATTGAACATATTGATCAGACGCTCCGAGCCGAACAGGCGCATGAGGTCATCCTCGAGCGAGATATAAAACCGGGACATACCAGGATCTCCCTGACGGCCGGAACGCCCCCGCAACTGATTGTCGATACGCCTTGACTCATGACGCTCTGTACCGATGATCATGAGTCCCCCTGCTGCCCGCGCCTCCTCGTCGAGTTTGATATCCGTTCCGCGCCCCGCCATGTTCGTCGCGATCGTGACCGCGCCGTGCTGGCCTGCATCCGCCACGATCTCCGCCTCAAGCTCATGAAACTTGGCATTTAACACCTTGTGCTGGATACCGCGCCGCGCAAACATCTTGCTCAGCTCCTCGCTCGCCTCGATCGTGATCGTACCGACAAGCACCGGCTGGCCTGTGGCATGTGCCTGCTCCACGGTGTCAACGATCGCCTTGAGCTTCTCTTTTCTGGTCTTATATACGCTGTCCTGTTTGTCCTCACGGATCACCGGGCGGTTTGTCGGCACAACGACAACGTCCATACCGTAGATATCGCGGAACTCCTTCTCCTCGGTGAGCGCCGTACCGGTCATACCGCACTTTTTGTCAAACTTATTAAAGAAATTCTGGAATGTGATCGTGGCAAGCGTCTTGCTCTCGCGCTTCACCTTGACGTGTTCCTTCGCCTCGATCGCCTGATGCAGACCATCGGAATAGCGGCGCCCCGGCATGATGCGCCCCGTAAACTCATCGACGATCAGCACCTCATCGTCTTTTACCACATAATCCTGATCGCGGAACATCAGATTGTGCGCCCGCAGTGCCAGTATGATATTGTGCTGTATCTCAAGATTCTGGGGATCTGCGAGATTTTCGATCTGGAAGAATTTCTCCACCCGCTCCACGCCCGCAGCCGTGAGGTTTACAACCTTGTCCTTCTCGTTGACGATAAAGTCTCCTGTCTCCTCCTGCTCCGTGCCCATGACATAGTCCATCTTGGTCATCTCGGGAACATCCTCGCCGCGCTTCATCTGCCGTGCCAGGATATCGCACACTTCGTAGAGCTTTGTAGATTTGCTGCTCTGTCCTGATATGATCAGCGGTGTCCTCGCCTCGTCGATCAGCACGGAGTCCACCTCGTCGATGATGGCATAGTGCAGATCCCTTAAGACAAGCTGCTCCTTGTAGATCACCATGTTATCCCTGAGATAGTCAAAACCAAGCTCGTTGTTGGTCACATAAGTGATATCGCAGTTGTACGCCTCGCGCCGTTCATCGGGCTTCATGTCGTTGAGCACGACACCGACTCTGAGCCCCAGAAACTCGTGCACCTGTCCCATCCACTCGGCATCTCGCTTTGCCAGATAGTCGTTGACGGTAACGACATGTACCCCTTTTCCTTCCAGCGCATTCAGATAAGCCGGAAGAAGTGCTGTCTGCGTCTTGCCTTCACCGGTTCTCATCTCCGCGATGCGCCCCTGGTGCAGAACGATACCGCCGATCAACTGTACCCTGTAATGTTCCTGATTTAGTACACGTTTTGCGCCTTCCCGAACGACTGCGTACGCCTCCGGGAGAATATCATCAAGGCTCGCGCCCTCCGCCACTCTCCGCTTGAACTCCGCAGTCTTGCCCCGCAGCTCCCCGTCGGACAGCCTCCCCATCTCGTCGCGGTAGCCCTCGATCTTTTTCACGATGGGTTCGATCCTTTTGAGTTCGCGTTCACTGTGTGTACCGAATACTTTTTCTATAATACTCATATACGGCTCCAATCTACATAATCTTTACCTTGCCAGACCGCCCTCCTTGTCGACTGCAGGAAAGCGTGCGGCAGGCACCGTTATAAAAAACTTTTTGCAGTATATATTGATTAACATAATATGACTACTGCACAAACTAAAGATTATTGTAGCAGATAATATGCCATAATTCAATGAATTTTAAATGAACTTTTTAAATTGATGTATTCCTTCCGCAGAAGCCGGAGTAATATCAGGTCACAGTACACACCGTCACTAAAATATCCCAGCTCCTGAACCCCTTCCAGTTTATAGCCCGCCTTCTTGAAGAAACAGACCGTACCCTGATCCCATTCCGCGACCTGCACGGCGATCCGCTGGTATGCCAGACTGTCGAATATGTACCGCTCCATCAGCCCGAGCGCCTCCATTCCGTATCCCTCCCTGCGGTTCTGCTCGTCGGGGATCACGATCCACAGCCCGGTATTCTTCCATTCCGGATGCCGCCGCACCATCCCGATCATGCCGATCGAAGTGTGATTCTCCTTGTCGATGATCGCATACCATATATCCATACTGTCGCCTGTCATGCATTGATCCGGGAGCGGGAGCAGTACGACTCGCTCTGCCTCCAAACGTTCCGGACAAAAAGACTGGTTGCTGCCTGTATCTGTCATCTTGGAGCCTCCTTTATTCCAACCATACCCGTGCATCCGGATGTTCGTCGTCCTTTTGTATCCTTCCCATCCGATAGCATCTGTGATATTTCCCGATGATCTCCATCGCCCTGTCACATTCCCGCTCAGGCACTGCCAGCACCATGCCGATCCCCAGCGAGAAATCCTTCAGAAAACACTCCCTGTCCATCAGATCCAGGTCATATATATATTGAAGCAGCGAAGGAACCGGAACCTGTGAGATACCGATGCCTGCTCCAAGCCCTTTGGGCATCACACTGTAACATTTCCTGTTGAACAGGGAATTGCTGATGACAAAAATACCATGTACGAGATCCTGTTCCTGCAGCGCACTGACCACGTTGACATAGCAGGCATTCGGCTTCATCAGTTCGTCGCCAAATAGATTTTGTTCGTCGATCTTTGCGTATGCCGCGTCCGGCCTCCGATCCAGTATGACTTTGATAAAGGGATAGCTGACCGATGAGATGCCGTCCGTGTGCAGTCCGATCAGGATATCCCCCTCGGCGATCCGGTCTCCCCCGATTATCTTTTTCCTATCCACGATGCCGCTCACCGAAGCCCCGATCCTGTATTCTCCTTCGTGATAATTTACCGCCTGGCCGCTCACCTCCAACCCTGCAAACATGATCTTACTGCACTCGCACGCTTCCCTGAACGCCTCTCCCATGAGCAGGAGCTGACCGCTGTCATTGTTTCCACAGACGATATTTGCCTGCAGAAACGCCGGTCTGACACCGAAGCGGATCAGGTTGTTGGCGGCATTTGACACCAGATCCATGCAGATCTCCCTGTCGTACCCGTTCTCCGCCGCAAAGCGTTCTTTTGAGCCTGGAACATGGCTCGCAGACACCCAGATCGGATCGTCCATCTCCGATGTATCGAAACGGAAAAATGCAGGATCCGTATACTTTGCGTGGAGCAGTCTCCTGTCCGTAGTGACAATGCTGTCCAGCCGCTTCTTGATCATATATAGCTTTCTGGTGTCAAGTCCTGAGTCCTCGTAGTTGATGATCTTTCTCTCCTCCGAAAGCCCTTTGAGCAGGTAATCAACCGTCGTTTCCAGCGACTGCGCAATATCATAGATCATATCCACCGACGGCAGGCTCTGCCCCTGCTCCCATCTTGAGACCGCCTGATAGGACACGTTCAATATATCCGCAAGCTGTTTCTGCGTCATGCCCTTCAATCTCCTCTGTTCAGCGATCGCCCTGCCAACTTTTTCCCTGTCCAGCATTTTTCCCTCCCCTTTCATTATCAGTGTAATATTCCCCGATCGAGATTACTGATACATAAAAGTTTATCATAGGAAAATAATATGTACAATCAACAAGATATTGAGTCGGGAAACGCAGCTCAACTACCCTGAGCTGTACAGAATAACAAGAACTTCAAAAAATATGAATGATTTATAATAACTGCAGCAAAGGACACCTCGCCATATGAAGTGTCCTTTGCATCATTACCATGTGAATCCTTATCTATATTTTACCCGCTCTATCAGGCAGCTATGCGGCTTATCCGCCCGATCCCTGTCATAGTCCACCCCCACGAGCACGATCTCCCCGCGATAGCGCTCCAGCGCCTGCGTATACTTTCTGTCCTTGATCTGCTGCAGCGCTGTAGCGGCGGATTTGTCGTATTTGAGTTCAATGATAAGCGCGGGCTTATCCGTGTGCGGCAATGGCAGAAATACGATGTCCGCAAAGCCTTTCCCCGACGGGAACTCTCGTATCAGCACATAATCCTTTCTTGCACTGTAGTACGCCAGGCCGATCGCCGCGGCCAATGAATTCTCATCATTGTAAGTGAGCATGGACGCCACTTCTGTATGCGCCCTGTCCAGCGCCTCGGCGACACACTGCGCCTCCCCGTTGATCGTAGCTTCGAGGAGCTTTTGCGACGCTTTCAGCACGCGCATGACCTCCGGCCAGCCGCCGACACCCATGGCATTCTCAAATTCACCCATAATCTCCTTATTTGGAATAAAAGCCTCTTTTTTCTCCGAATCATAAGCCAGATACCCAAGATGGATCAGCAGCGTCAACACATCATCTTTTGTCTTGGCACTGCGCATATCGTTTTGAAAACTTCCCGTATTCACAGTGACACTGCTACCACCAAGCATCTGCGTGATGTCTGCCCGCAACCCGTCATAGTCCATGTCCATATAAATTTTTAGCGCTTCATATGTCTCCGTGGCAGTCCAGTAACTCGACAACCTTTGCCGGTGCATTGCCTCCACCACGGATTTTGGATTGTATATATGCCGAAATTTTGTAAATGTATACCCGTCATACCAGCTACTTACCTCCTTAAAATCCATGTCAAACCGCACACACAGCTCTTTTACCTCGTCCTCGGTGAACCCGGTATATTCTTCCAATGCGTCCTGTCCGGTCATTGCGTATTCCGTAAACATATTCAGGGCGGAATGTTCCCCATATTTTTTTACAGGCAGAATCCCTGTCATGTACGCAAGCGCGACATAAGGCTGGTCTTTGAGCAGCAGCCTCAAAAAATCAAGGTATTGTTTCTGTAACTCCTCTGACTCCTGCCGTTCCCGCATCACACAGTCCCATTCATCTACCAGAAAAATAAACTGCCTGTCTGTTTCCGCATAGATATCCATCAACGTGACAGCAAGCTGTTCCGTTTCCCTGTCCAAAATTTTCCCATATACTTTCCTGAGCTCACGAACTACCTCCTGCTCCAGATATTCAGTGACCCTCCCCTGCTTCGCCCCAATCAGAAACTGCTGCATATTCAGGTAGATCACATCATACTTGTTCAGATGTTCCGAGAAAGATTCATCCTGCTCTATTTTCAGCCCCCTGAACAGATCAGCGGAATCACAGCCGCAGCTATAATACGCCGCGAGCATTTTCAGAGCCATCGACTTTCCGAAGCGGCGCGGCCTGCTGACGCAGATATGCTGCTGCTCCGTGTTAATGCACTTATTTGTAACTGCGATCAGCCCTGTTTTATCCACATATATTTCAGAGCGTACCGCTTTCCAGAAACCTCTGTTGTCGGGATTCAGATATATTCCCATGAGGGCACCTCCCCTTGCGCATTTGATGTCTTTATTATAAGGGAAAGCGGTAAAATTAACAAGCTGCAGTTTACAGTTTCTAAGGCGCCAACGCCAGCCATATTAACATGCTGCCGCTCCTCGCCATTTGTATAGGTTTTGCATAGTTATCTTAACTGTCTTTACCGGATACCTTAACAATCCTTCATTCCCGTCAGCGCATGCTGACAATCTTCCTTTGGGTGCCCGTGTGCATAAAAACACCACAGAGGACGCTTCACCGCATGAAATGTCCTCTGCCTCACTGTCATATGAGTCTGCTTATATCTCAATCAAAATCAAACTTCGTAAACCGTTTCGCCCTGTCGAGATAGCGGAACCGCACCATCTCATTCTTCTCGAGCACATCCTCCTCCGTCCCCCTGTACTGGCAGCGGATGCAGCTATAGATGCCTGTGTCCTTGTTGTAGAACATATCGATGTCGAGGTCTCGCATGAAGCAGGATGGACATCTGTAATTTAATTTGCCTTTTCCAAGTTGAGCCATGTTGCAAATACCTCCTTATCAGAAATAGTCTTCTTGTAGCCGAGCTTGAACATCGGGGAGAACGCATAGCCTTCCTCGATATATCCGAGCGCCCTGTCGGAAGCGGTGAGCGAAACCTTCGTCTCGATCGCCGGGATCACTGCGCTCACCGCGCTCGCGCCGTCAAGCTTCGCATCGCGGCATCTGTATTCATAGTTGATCGTCTCGCCGCCGTCACCCTCGCACGCGAGCGTGATGCCCGTCATATCCTCGGGATACTCTGTCGTGCCGTAGCATGCCGTGATATACTCGTCAAGCGTGATCCCTGCGGCAGGATCGCTGATCTCGAGAATATTTCTCTCGATCTTGATGTTGGATGCGCCCTCCTCAAAATACTCCTTCGTCTGAAGCTTCACAGACACACCGTTAAACTGGATCTCAACCGGATCAAGCGTCAGAATCCGCGTCTTTTTGCCGTCGATCACTTCCTCTGAGAAATGGCAGTGTGTCGGGCAGAGACAGAGGTCCACTTCCTCGCCCTTGTAGGAGAGCTTCGCGCTTCTGACTGTACCTGCGCCCGCATAGTGCGTAAAGTAGCCTGCGCGGTACTTCTCCTGAATCAGGAACGGATAGGACGCATCCTGCACATGCGGCGTGCCGATGCCGACAGGCCAGTTCAATTTTGCCACATAAGGACGCAGGTCGACGATCGCGCCGCCCTGATCCATGTTCACACAGGCTCTCATGTACGGATCGCAGTACCAGAACAACTGCTTGTCGGATCCGTAGAGGATATCCCGCCACGGCGCGCACTCAGGCTCATTGTAGTTTCCTGCGTTGACGCCCTTCTTCTCTCTATAGTAATCTGCAAACTCCGCCATCGTCATATCGATAAGCTTGCCCTCTTTTTTCAGGTCGCCGTAGTACTTGCAGCCATCACTGTAGGACTTGTAGAGAAGCTCATACGGCTGCTCCCAGCGTCCCATCTTGTTCATCCAGCCCGGTCCTACAAACATCATGTTGTAGGAGTAGCCGTTGTTGTACTTTGCCAGATCGCGGTACTGGTCGATCAGGTTATAAAGATATGGGTACTCCCATGTCTTGGTATCGTAGATCATGCCGCGGAGCACGTTCTGCGGGTGTGTGCCGAAGTTTGAACCGTTTCCGTCATAGCACGCGATCAGATCCCTTGACAGATGCGGGATCGCGACGATACCGGAATCCTCCTGTGCGTTCGCAGCAGGCGCATGGGTGTTCTGCTTCGACGGAATCCACGGTGCCCACGGGCCGCCGTCAAACAGCGTGTACCAAGAGTTGTTGCAGGTGTGGTATGCCTTGGGGCCTTCCTCCCAGCAGGTCGCAACCGCACACTTCACGGTCGGATATTTCTCCTTGATATAGTTTGTCAGCTCCGCGTCCATGTAATAGGATCCTGTCGACTCGGGATAAAATCCGAACCTGTCATGAAATTTCTCAAAGACATCGTTCACGATCGCCTTCTTGTCCTCCATCGAGAACATCCAGATACAGAAATCTTTTGTCTTGTACTTCTCGCGGAACTCCTCACAGGGAAGGCCGAGCAGGGAGAGCGCGATCTCATCGCCAAACTCCTCGTGGTCGTGCTTTGCGATCTCCACCGCCTCATCGTTGAACAGTGAGGCATAGGTCATCTGGATCGTCACTTTCAGTCCGTTCTCATGTGCCAGTCTCTGCTGGGTCTTGAAGATATCAAGGGACTCTGTCAGAAGCGCCTTGTCCCCGATATCCTCCTCTTTGCCCTGTCCTGTGACAGTCGCAGAATACTCCGGAACCATCTCCGGACGATGGATAATGTTCACTACAAATTTATCCACTTTCATTCCTCCTATTCCGGGATAGTTTATATCCCTTTCATGTTAAATGATAATACTAACTTTTGCGTTGCATCCAGCAGATACTCCTCATGGGTTCTCGCACCCCAGCTATCGTCGCCTGCCACACCCATCTGTTTCAAGGCAATGCGCGCCACTGTGTAGTATACCGGCGGCAGTTCATAGACATGCATGGCGTTCTCCAGCTCATGCGGTGTGTACGGCAGCACGTTCACGCTCAGATCCTTGCCTGTGAACAGCACGCCCCTGCCCTTGTTGTCCGTGATGCGCGCGCTGCGCACGCCTGTGTGGTTGCCGCACTCCTGCGGGACTAAGTACTCTGCCAGGTTTTGGACTGCCTTTTTGTGATATATTCCGAGCTTCCCGCCCTTCTCGCGGTCGCAGTAGGTATCCTCCGGTCCGAATCCATACCATGTCAGATTCTCCAGATCCGCATCAAACTTGAACAGCATGCCAAACTCCGGGATATCCGTGACACCCTCCGGCGCCTCGTACTCCAATGTGGTATTGATGGTTCCATCACATGTGACTTTGTAGGTCACAAAACATTCTGATTCCGGCGATGTCGGCAGGGTGTAAGCATAACGGATCATGACATCCGTATCACTTTTCGTGACAACGGCGGGCTTGATCTGCTGGTACAGACTCGCCGTCTTCCACTGCGCATACCGGAACGGCATCTGGTTGCCGCAGTCATTGTCTGTCGGCGCGCGCCAGAAATTCGGCTTCGGTATCGCCTTGATCAGCTCCCTGCCCGCGTACACATACGACACCAGCCCTTTTCCGCCCTTGTCAAACAGCGCCTCAAAATGCATGCCGCGCACGCCGATATTAAACGTGCCGTCTGCAACCTCAAACATCGGCGCCTCTGTTATGGCAGGGATCCCTGCACCGGACACGTCGCCTGCGTCATTTAAACCCGCGATCTCATACACGCCCTGTCCGAATGCGACCTCATGACCGCGTTCTGCCCAGCGCGTATCCTCCTTCAGCACAAAACTCACTGTCGCGGCATACTCGCCGCCCCGGACTGCCTTCCACGGCTCCTCGTCGCTCCACGGCGTCATGTGATCAAATACAGGCAGCTTATAGACTTTTGAGGAAAGCGGCTCTACCTCTGTGGCCACCGTCGTCCTGGCAAGCTCCTCACCGTCCAGCGCCAGTGTGACGATACACTGGTATGCCGATGTGCTGGTAAAGAGATTCCTGTTGATGACTTCAAAGCTGTCACCGTCCACCCGGATCTGGATATTCTGATAGTTGAACTTCACTTCCTGCATCTTCGGCGACGGTTTTCTGCTGCCGCCGTAGACAATGCCGTTTCCGCTGAAATTATAATCGCACGGTCTGTCGTCGAAATCTCCGCCGTAACCGAGCACTTCGTTTCCGTACCTGTCCTTATGATAGATCGACTGGTCTACATAGTCCCAGATAAATCCGCCCTGGAAGAGCGGCTCCTCGTCCGTCAGGTCCGTGTACTTGTGCATCGCCCCGCAGGAATTCCCCATCGCGTGGGTGTACTCGCACAACAGCATCGGCTTCTCCCTGTGCTCCGCCAGAAACTCTTTGATGGCAGCCACACTCGGATACATCTGGCTCTCCATGTCCGAGGTATCGTTGTAGCGCCTGTCGTGGAAGATCCCCTCGTAATGGACAAGCCTCGTATCGTCAAGCGCGCGGAACTTCTGTGACATCGCATGGATCACCGAACCGCCAAACGCCTCGTTTCCGCACGACCAGATGAGGATCGACGGATGGTTCTTGTCGCGCTGGTACATGGAATTGACCCTGTCGAGCAGCAGCGGCTCCCACTCCTTATGGTCTCCCGGAAGCACATTCTCCATCGTATGTTCATCAACCGCAGCCCATGTGCCGTGTGTTTCCAGATTGCACTCATCGATCAGATACAGCCCGTACTCGTCACACAGCTCATACAGCCTGGAGTCGTTCGGATAGTGGCTCGTCCGTATGGCATTGATGTTGTGCCGCTTCATCGTGATGATATCCTGCAGCATCTCCTCCTCGTTGGGAACCCTGCCAGAGCGCCCGCCAAACTCATGCCTGTCGACGCCCTTAAACACAATGCGCTTCCCGTTGATCGTCATGATCCCGTCGTCGATCGCAAACCGCCGGAAACCGACTTTCTGCGGAATGATCTCCACAATGTTTCCGTCCGCATCGCACACCGTGATCGTCAGCTCATACAGGAACGGATTCTCCGCACTCCAGAGCATCGGCGCGTCAACTGTCATATGGACAGGCGGATTCTCTCCCTCTGTGAGCGTGATCTCTGCCTCCGTGACTGATGCCGCGCCAGAAGTCGTGGCATCAGTGAGTTTCAGCAATGCCGTCGTCTGTGATGCCGTTTTGGCTGACAGTGCTTTATTGGTCATCACGGTCAGCGCCACGACCAGATCCGCTCTGGTATGATCCGCATTCAGATCCGTCCTGACCCTGATGTCACTGACATGCGTGTCAGGCACCGCGTACAAATAGACACTCCTAAAGATTCCCGAGAAACGGAAGAAATCCTGATCCTCGCACCAGCTTCCGCTCGTCCACTTATACACCTGCACCGCCAGCTTGTTCTCGCCAGCCTGCAGCACATCCGTCAGCTCAAACTCCGACGGCGTGAAGCTGTCCTCGCTGTAACCGATGTAGGTGCCGTTGCACCAGAGCGCAAACCCGCTCTCGACGCCCTGAAAGGAGACAAACACCCGCTTTCCTGCAAACTGCGCAGGCACTGTGAAATATTTCACATAGCTCGCCGTCGGGTTAAAGCGCGTGGGCACCCCGCCCGTTTCGACGGCCTCGTGCCCATCCCACGGATACTGCACATTCGCATACTGCGGCCTGTCATATCCCTCGAGCTGTATGTGTGCCGGAACCCGGATATCCTCCCAGCTTCTGCAGTCCGTATCGCTCCTGTAAAACTCCTTTGGCGCCTCGTCCATATTCTTCGCATAATGAAATTTCCAGACGCCGTCCAGAGACCGCTTTAAGCCCTGCACCTTCTGCACAAGCTCAGCCTCGCTCACATAATACCTGTGGTCAGAGTGTGCCGCCACCCTGTTTTCCTCATAAATCAGAGGATTTTTTATCTTATCCTGCATATCCCATTCCCACAGCGGACGCCCATGACCCGCACTTATTCATTATAGCATCCGCCCTTTCTTATATGTTTTTATAATCTTCTATATTCCGTGCAAATTCGTTTATCAGAAAACAACTCACCACCCCTTCAGGGCCGATATCTTGTATTCCAGCAGCTTTCCCTCGTGATTGTCCGGACGTTTCTTCCACTGGTAGGGCGACGTGCCGATGATGCGCCGGAAATTCCTGTTGAACGTGGACGGCGTGACGAACCCGACTTTCTCCGCCACATCCTCCATGCTGATATCCGTCTTGTCGATCAGCTCGCACGCTTTGCGCACTCTCACAAAATTCACATACTCGACAGGCGTCATATTCATCTTCTCCTGGAAAATACGGCGAAAATGCGTCTCACTCATGTGGCACTCATTTGCCAGATCCGCGATCTTGAAATCGTTCGGATAATTTTTGTCCACATACTCGATCGCGCTCTCAAGCTGCAGACTGATGCTCTTCCCGACAGACTGTCCTGCCTCCCTGTCGTTAAAGCGCGCGATCTCAAACAGCAGCGCATACACAACACCTCTGACGCACTCCCTGTAGTGCGCGCCCGCACACTGCATCTCATCGAAGATCGTGCGGATCAGCGTCGCGATGGCAGGACTCTCCTCGAGCTTGATAAAAAAAGACCTTTTACCGACCGCATCCAGGATCTGCCGGATCTCCTGCGCGGATTTTCCCCACTGTCTCAGCAGATTCTCCGGATCGATATACAGGTACTCCCAAAATGCCCTGACACCCGCGTCACTTCTGGTGACATGCAGAAAATTTGCCGGGATGCAGGAGATCATACCCGCGCCAAAGCGATACAGATCGTCCTCTATGACCAGATCCCCGTCCCCGTAATGACAATACCCGATCTCGAGCAGGTTGTGAAAGTGCATGTTGTCAATGTTCTCACCGTAGACCTGGATCCATTTGCTGCCCATCAGCGCCAGCACAGACTCATCCTGCGGGATCTCATAGAAACGGAACTCCGCAGGTTTCTTTTTCTTCTTAGGCATATTCTTCTCCCTCTCAGCCTTCTGATCACAGCTTAAGTCACACAGGGGAATGTCGATTCCCTGATGATAAGCTCATAACCAAGCAGGGTCCTTGGCGCAACCGGTTCGCCCTGAATACGTCGCAGCAGGGTTCTGCAGGTCAGCGCGCCAAGCGCCTTGTCATCAAACAAAAGTGATGTGACTGCAGGCTTATTGTTTTTTAATAACGTACTGTCATAAAAGGACGCCGTCCGGATCTGCTGCGGAACCTGGATATTTTTCCCCGCCAGGATCTGCAGCACGACAGAGCATACCACATCGTCCATGCAGACGATGCCCTGCACATTTTCCCGGATCAGTTTTTCCACGGCAGACTCGACCTTGTCCGGTCTGTCACAATCCTCAAAGATCAGTTTCGCCGCAGGCTGCACGCCCGCATTTTTAAAAGCGTCCTCATATCCCTGCCGCCTTGTCCGGTTCACGACGTAGTTTTTGCTGCCGCCGATCAATCCGACTCTCGTGATCCCCCCGTCGAGCATATGCCTCACAAGCTCGCTGCATCCTGCCCTGTGGTCATTGTCTACCTGCAGGATCCTTGAATCCCGGGAGGTTCCCATCAGCACAAACGGGATACTCTGCTCCTTTAACAGGGCGACATTCCTGTCCTTTACCAGTGAGCGGCTCAGGATCACGCCGTCTACCTTGTTGTTCGCGATCATGCGCTCCAGGTTTGCGCAGGAGCTTGCCGTCGTCGTCACCAGCATGACATCGTAGTCATTTGCGGACGCCTCCTCGCAGATCCCCTGCATGCTGTTCTGGAAAAAGGGCATATCGACCAGATTGCAGTCCCCGGGGATCGCAAGCGCGATGTTGTATGTTTTCTTCTGTGCGAGTCCCTTTGCGATCACATTGGGCTTGTAATCGTTCGCCTCGATATAGGCAAGAACCCGCTGCCTGGTGTCCTCGCTGATGCGTCCCTTGCCGGAGAGCGCCCTCGAAACGGTCGTCTTGGAAACATTGAGCGCCTCCGCCACATCTAAGATCGTGATCTTTTTATTTTCTTTGTGTAATGTTTCCATCTAACCCGCACCTTATACCATGGAATCAAATACTGTCTATAAACCGCTGGAATGCCGCCTTTCCGGCATCATCTCTCTTGTACACGCCCGCGTGTTCGAGCACCTTGCCAAACACGATGCCTGTCTCCTTTTTGATGATATCCATCACATTTTCCTTCGTGGCCGTATTGCCCTGTCGGACAATGTCATATTTCGGCAGGAATTCATCCACCCAGTCAGCGTGTTTCTCCAGCACCTCGTTGCAGCGGATGTCCTCCTTTGCAATGATCGCGTCCGCAAGCTGCTCCAGCTCCGACTTTAACCTCGACGGCAGCACCGCAAGCCCCATCACCTCGATCAGACCGATATTTTCCTTCTTGATATGGTGCAGCTCCGCGTGCGGGTGATACACACCAAGCGGATGCTCCGCTGTCGTGATATTGTTGCGGAGCACCAGATCCAGTTCATACTTTTCACCGCGCTTCCTGGCGATCGGCGTGATCGTATTGTGCGGCTCCCCGTCCGTCTCCGCATAGATAAATGCCGCCTCGTCCGTGTATCCGCGCCACTTTGCAAGGATCACATCGGCAAGCTCGATGATCCTGTTGTAATCCTCGTGGGAAAGCCTGATGACAGACATCGGCCACTTGACGATGCCCGCGTCAATATCCTCAAAACCTTTGATCTGAAACGCGCTCTCAACCGGCGCTTTCGCCATCGCAAACTCATAATTTCCACCCTGGAAATGGTCGTGGCTTAAGATAGAGCCGCCCACGATCGGAAGGTCTGCATTGGAACCCACGAAATAGTGCGGGAACTGCTCCACAAAGTTGAAAAGCTTGACAAACGTGTCATGTTCGATCTTCATCGGAATATGCTGGCTGTTGAACACGATGCAGTGCTCATTGTAATATACATACGGCGAGTACTGGAATCCCCACTTGTTCCCCTGGATCGTGACCGGAATGATCCTATGGTTCTGCCTCGCAGGGTGGTTGACCCTTCCGGCATAGCCCTCGTTTTCCATGCAGAGCTGGCACTTTGGATAACCGCTCTGCTTTGCCGTCTTTGCCGCCGCGATCGCCTTGGGATCCTTCTCCGGCTTGGACAGATTGATCGTGATATCCATCTCCCCATACTCGGTATCCGCCTTCCACTTCCTGTCGCGCGCAATGCGGTAGCGCCTGATATAGTCCGTATTCTGACTGAATGTATAATACCAGTCTGTCGCGGCTTTTGCCCCCTCCTCGTCATAAAGCCTGCGGAACGTGCGCGTCACCTCCGACGGGCGCGGAACCAGCAGCCCCATGATCTTCGTGTCGAACAGATCCCTGTACACGATGCTGTCGTCGGGAAGCAGCCCCTTCTCCACCGCATAGTCAAGCATCTGCCCTAACAGTCCCTCCAGATCGAATCCTGCCGGATCCCCGATCGATACAGGAGCCTCCGGTTCCTCATACTCGTCCAGACCAAACAGTTCTAAGAGCGTGTTTGTCACATAGATCCGGTCGGATTCGTCGAGAAGTCCCGCTGCAATGCCATAGTTTACGAGTGTCGAAATGTTTTCTGTGATCATTGTGATACCCCCATTTTTTATTAAACCGATTTCTTATCTCGGTTGATAATCCCTGATTACTTCCAGTGCCGGCAGTGCGTTTCCGTCATAGTCGAACAATGCCTGGTTTGCCCACTCGTTTCCTCCCGGTCCCGCCTCCTTGATATAGGCGAGCGCCTCCTCTGTCGCCCAACCGCTACCCGCGACCGGCAGCCACCCGGCTTCCCAGTAGAAGAATCCCCTGCCCTTGTTCTCCGGAACCTTCTCAAGCACCTCAAACAATGCCTTCATGAAATCGCACTGCCCCTCCCTCGTCATCGGAAACGGCACTTTCTCGCAGAGTGCAGGTTTTGTCGCCATGCCTTTCCTGTCACCGGGCGCCAGCTTTTCATAATCCATATAATCCTCTGTGGTGTGTCCCATCGAAACCTCCGCGATGACAAGCTCCTTTCCGTAGCGGACTGCAATGTCGTTCATGTTATCTGACAGATCGTCAAGCGATCCGTGCCAGAACGGATAATAGGAAAGTCCGATGATATCAAAATCTTCGCCCTTGTTGACACGGATGTACTGGTCAAACCATTCCCTGTACAGCGCATTGTTTCCGCCGTTGTCGAGGTGGATCATGATCTTTGCCGTCGGACACGTCTCCTTCACAGCCCTGATCCCCGCGCTGACAAAACGTGCGATATTACCGTAGTTGGGCACCTGCCCCTCCGGCCAGAGCAATCCGTTTGACAGCTCGTTTCCCACCTGCACCATGTCGGGAACTGCGTTCTCCTTCACAAAACTGTTCATCATTTCCTTCGTGAAGTCGTAGACTGCCTGCTCAAGCTCGCCGGCATTGTAATCCGCCCACGCTTTGGGTTTGCGCTGCTTGCCCGGGTCTGCCCAGAAATCGCTGTAATGAAAGTCGAGCAGAAATCCAAGCCCTGCCTCTTTCACGCGCTTTGCCATGCGAAGCGTCGCCGCATAATCCGTGTTGCCCGCACCATACGGTTTACCGTCGGGAGACTTGGGATCGTTCCAGAGCCTTAACCGGATATAGTTGGTGCCGTAACTTTTCAGTATCTGGATCAGTTCGCCCTCTTCCCCGTGATCATAAAATTTCGCCCCGAGCTTCTCGATCTCGTCCAGTGATGAGATATCCATTCCTTTGATATAATTCAGCATAATCATTCTCCTTAAAAGTCCTATTGCGCAACCGTTTGCGCACCTGTATTTATCATAGCAAGGAAGACATGATAAGTCAATATGCCAGACCGCAATCCGTATGTGAGAAAATAGCGTTCGATTTTTGGCACTTTTATACAAACAGGAATAAACATATGTTCGATAATTGTTAAGCGGCATATATCCTCCGAACAGATCTTTGCACAAAAAAACAGCAGATATTTCATCCGCCGTTTTCCTACATTTCCTCAACATAAAAATCGATCCTATCTGCATTATTGATGCTAATAACATGCGTTCCCAAACCTGTCTCCAATTTATCTCCTGTAATAAAACCAGAGGGATCATTTACTGCATTTTGTGAGATATCGTTAAATTCAATCCTAGCATTTTCAGGCAACCTGTCAAAATAAACCATAACCCTGCCAAATGAACTCGATCCTGAGCCAACCAACGTGATATTGTGATCCAGTTCATCTGCCATCAGTTTCATGATCACTGATGCATTACTCGCGCGAATCCAAATATCTGAGTTTAAAGTATAAAAACATATCTGTTTATATTCACCGGCAACTTCTATCTTTTCAAATTCTTTTTTTGGTATTGAAACAACGATAGAACCAAGAATATCATTACCCGCTTTAACATTTTTCATTATTACAAGAATACCGAGATCGTTTCCATCTTCCGCATAAGTAACTTCAACTTCATATTGATGATCCTCGTCCAAATCAGCATTAAAGAATTCAAAATTATCCGTTACCCCCTGTTTTATAACAATGGATCTGGCATTGCTACTTATACTGACATTTTTTATACTGTCACCTGGTATATCATCATGAATTTTGTCGTTTTTATCACTGCTTATATTTCCGCAGGCTGTAAATACAAACATATAATAAATGCATAAGCATAATAAACAGACTATTTTTAACTGTCTCACAATGTGCTCCTCCAGGTTATATTTTCACTCCACATGAATTGATCCCGCACATAGATATGTTTATTCCACATACAACTGTGACACAAATCAAATTAACTGCGCAAAGATTTCCATTGCAGATTCGAGGTTCCGGTTCCTACAAATTAATGGCACAAACCAATCCTGTACATACTGAACCGCATGCATTAGTCAGGCGTCTTACCTTCTTTAGTTTTCTCCAATGTCTTGTATATTCTAAACCACAGGCATTAACCAGACACCCTGCCCTCTTTGGGCTGGAAATCTGGGAACAGACCAGTACTATCATAGAATCATCTCCTTTCTCATTTATATGAATCTATATCAATAACACGATCGGTACAACATAATAGTTTTTCATCATGTGAAACGATAACTATTATTTTGTCTTTTTTTATCTGTTCAAGAATGTCTATCAAAATATTAACACTCTGTATATCTAATGCCGATGTGGGTTCATCTAAAATGATCAGGGGTGCATTTTTTGAAAAAGTCCTGACTAACGAAATTTTCTGTTTTTCTCCACCTGACAGATTTAATGACTTTTCTGCAATATCCGCATGGGAGAAATAATCAATTCCAAACCTTTTACACCAGCAATCAAGTTCCGCATCCTCTATATCGGAACGATCTAAGATCAGGTTTTCGATAATGGATGAATTTATTAATTGTGGTTCCTGATCCGAGATCGCAATCTTGTTTTTTCTGATGCGATACATATCCAGATCATGAATATTCGTATTGTCATAAAAAATATCACCTGTATAATCATCTTGAAACAATCCAATAAGTACATTAACAAATGTGGATTTACCTGTTCCATTACTACCCTTTATACCATAAATCTTTCCTTTGTCTAACTGGATCGACAGGTTTTTAAATAACTGCAGCTCGCTATCATATGTAAATGTCACAGATTTAATGAAAATTTGACTGATATCCTGTATATCCACTGATCCATTATTTTCTGTCTCTATATCAACCAGTTCCATTAATCTATTCCGGGATGCGTTCATTTCCTGATACGCGCTCCCCAAAGCCATGAAAAATGTTATAGCAGCAACTATATTGGAAAAATATGTACTGATTATAGTAAAACTTCCTATGGTCATGTTCCCATCAATGATCTGTAATCCGGCATATAATATAATAAAAACGTTGATCATAAGTGTAATGATCATATTTAAATTATTTAAGATATATGTCATTTTAAAATTTTTGATCATTTCATCAAATAATATTTCAAATGACCTTTTAAGCCTTTGAGTGAAAAAGTTAAATAAACCATGCGTTTTCAAATATTTTATTTGCAAAAATTGCTCTGTCATAGTTGAAAAGTACTTATTTTGTGATTCTTTGAAAGATAAGCTTGAATCATAAACCCTCTTTTTAAATTTCATATAAACAAAGATATATACCGGGATAACACAGACCATTATAATGCTCAAAAGAGGACTGATTCTATAGACTATATATGTACCTAAAACAAATGTCAATGATTCAGACATTATAGAAATTATATTGGATAAAATAAAATTTACTATCACATTAGAATCATCGTTTATTTTACTGACCAAATATACTGGATCAACATCTTTGTAGTAAGACAATGGGACTTTTTTTAAATATTCATATATTTCGCAACTGATCTCAAATGCCATTTTCGTATTCAGTTTCGCGCCAATAAGATTCTGAAAATAACTGCCTGCTATGCTAAAAATATTTACTGTTACCACGATTCCGGTAAATAAATATATAATATCCCTTGAACTGCTGTATATCAGACGATCGACATATCTCCCTGTTATATAAGGTACGATGAATGCGATAAACCATACGTTAAGACCCAGAATAGCATATACTATAACCTTAAATTTGTTTTTCGCAAAACAACGACGAATAAAATTTCTGTCCACTACATTATCCTCTCATTAAGGCTGTGGCGCACGCTCTCAGATATTCTTCCATAATGTACTTCTTGTCCACGCACCTATTTCCATTTCCTCTTCTCCTGAAAGGACATCCCCCCATACAGATAGGCAGGAACTTACAGTCTCTGCATTCCTCATCCTCAGTTGCATCATATAACATATAATCATAGTAAAGCAAATCATTATATCGCCTGGTATCATCCGCATCATGGGGCGCCACCGATCCAACTGCTCTTTCTACAATACCGACATCATTCCAACATTTGTACAACAGACCAGCCGAATCAACAACAAATGAATTTTTTAAGTCTGCTCCACAAAAATTTGCAACCAATGCCGGATACGCGTTCATTAAATGAATCCCATTCTCTTTCATAAAATCAAGATGCTTTTTGGAAAATGCTTCGGCTGTCAGACACTTTTCATCCAGATAACAGTCATTATGTGATTCCACAAATCCAAGATAAAATGAAACATTTTCGCTGTCAACACCCATTTCCTTAATATCCTTGATCAATTTATTCGTCTCATTCACATTTTCTTGATCTGTATTGATCCGAATACTAATATGATCAATGAGTCCTTTACTGTCCTTTACATTTTCCAATATCTTTTTGAATGTACCCTGTCCGCCTGCCAATGGTCTCCTTTTATTATGTATCTCTTCTGGTCCGTCTATTGTAATCTGCATATTCGTCACTTTGCAGACAGCTAATCTCCTTGCAATTTCTGTACTTAATAAATAACCGTTTGTTACAATTCCGGCAGTATAAGCCACACCCTTTTCTTCACACAGCTTTATTAATCTTTCTGACATTTCTTCGATAATGTCCATAACTAACAATGGTTCGCCGCCATACCAGTTAATCGAGAGTTGTTCGATCGTATCTATCTGTTCCCCAATAAATTTTATCAAATTTTCTTTCGTCTCGTCTGTCATTTTTGAGCCTGCCTTCATACTGTTCTTCTCATAACAATAAATACAGCGAAAATTGCAGTCTGATGTTGCGGCAATGGTAAGTGCTAAGACCTTCGTGTTAAATCGACTGCTAAGCAACTGATACTTTATGATCGATAATTCACTGACATCATCCTCTACAACAAATCCTCCATCCACCAACGACTTTAGAAACTCTTCATCCGTAATTTCTCTTTTGTTATGAACAAACGCATTGAACATATGAGTGTGTTTTGCATCCATAACCGCAAGTGCATTTGTTCTCGAATTATAGATCAATACACTATTTTCTTCTGATTCTAAATCATACAAGAAATTGTAATTTGATTGTTTCATATCTTTTTGCTCCTTTTCAACATTTTTCCTATGTTCATAATAACTTTCTCAATTCATCCGCCTCCTCCTCGGATAATTTTCCATCACCAATAAAAGCTGCAACAAAACGGGAAAAGGAGTTCTCATAACACTCAGACACCATTCTTTTTGTCCAGTTATGAATATGCTGTTCTTTTGTACACAAAGCATAATACACATTATAGGAAGATACGCTTCTATCCGATCCAACCAGTCCCATCTTTTGTAAACCAAGCAAAAATGTATTTAAAGTCTGTACTTTCCATGTTTTTTTCCACTCATTTACAGCGACATCCATAATCTCCCTAAATGACATGGGTTTCTGCGCAGCCCATAACAATTCCATGATCTGCAGTTCTGTGTTCGTCAAACCATAATTCTTTTTCATCTGGCTCTTTCCTTCCTAATATCTTAATGCGGACACGTTTTATAAGTCACAGTGTTTATTAACTCACCGATTTTTACATCGGAGCAGATTGAACAAATCCATGCTTCATAACTATTTATGGCACATCCCCGATCGCCATTTTTTTTATGGTCATTCAAAGTTCCAGACACAGAATAATTATGAGAGCAAAGAATTTTGTTACTTTCTTCTATTTTGCACAAATCATGAATAATTCCACTATCATCTACAAAAAAATAATCTGATGGTAACCCTGCCTGTCCTGTTTTTTCTGTTTCGACTACTATATGAATATCCGTTCCTATATCATATCCCATATCATTTGTAACCACCTTAGGCGCATCATACGCAAAAGTTGTTATCCCACCAACCATACATATTACTACTGTCAAAACACCAGGCAGTATTGCCTTGTATTTTTTAGCCCTTTTCATTTCCAAAACCCTCCTTCTATATACCCATTTACTTCTACTATCTGCCATACCGATAAAGAATTGCCCTTTATCGGTAAATTTATTTTGTACCGCCAATCTTAAGATCAGCTCCCCATATTTCCTGCGCTCTTCTTCCTCCTTTCCGCCAATCACAATACTGTCACAATACATTTCACTGATAACCGAAATCTCATGAAACATCATATATACAAACGGATTATACCAGTGGACAGCCATCACTAAGATTCCTATATATTTTATGAACAAATCGTGATGCTTAATATGTACTAGTTCATGCTGAATCATATATTCATAGTTACTTTCGTCGATCTCTTCTGCCCATTTGGGTAAGATCAGAATAGAAGATAAAATACCACTTGTCATCGGCGAATTGCAATATTCAGAACAGATCAGTTCTACTTTCTTTTTTATACCCATTTCATTTTTTATTTTAGAACAGATTTCCTGTTGGGATTTTGTTGCTTTTTCAGAACCGTCAATGCAAACTTTTCTCCATTTCCGGTATTGGATGATCCGCTCTCTTATGACAACAAAAGCAACCATGACAATAATGAGAAGAACCACCAGCATATACCTGGCACTTGTAGAAAGTTTCACAGAATCCTGGCTGAAAATAATGCTATACTTCACATTTATATTGACACATATAGAAATTATTTTCTCCCCTAACAGGGGAAAACAGCTATAGAGTACATTCATTATCATATACTTACATAACGGTATCGGAACCAGGTAAAAAACAATTGCACTCTTTAATATCCTATATCTCCACTCTAATGAAAAAAACCTGGTTGCCAACGGATAGATCAAAATATATAAGATAAAAACCACGTTTCCCGACAAGGACATATTGAAAAGAAGGTTTTGACACATATATACTTCCTCGCTTTTAGCGCACTACATCATTTTATATTAGATTATATTAGTTTTTTTTAATACATTCTAATAAGAATATACACCCATACGTAAAACTTGTCAATTCTTATTTTTAGTTATTTGATTTGGATAATATAAATAATCGAAGCATATTCCTCGATAAAATAAAAATGCTATGTAATCAGTTGACCTTTTACATAGCATTTTTTCGTTTATATGATACTACTCATACCTGCCGTAGTGTTTTATTCTGTCCCGATCACCGATTCATCTCCAACTGCGGCCCCGTAGCATGATGATTCTTGATGATCCCGTCGATCTCCTTGAGATCCGACGAGGGCAGATCGCCCGGAATCGTATTTTTCACCGCCGCTGTCGCATTTCCGTACTCCATCGCCTTGGTGCAGTCCATGTTGTGCGCGAGCAGTCCGTACAGCGCACCCGATATATACGCGTCGCCGCTTCCGATCCGGTCCACCACGTCGATGTTCTCATAGGCAGGCTCCTGCACATAGCAGTCGTTGATCGCGTCGTAGATACAGGAACCGAAGGAATGGATCTTCGGCGAGTGCACAACGCGCTGTGTCGACGCCACCACACTGATGTTGTAATCCTTGGTGAAGCTGCGCATCATCTCCTGCACGGTGCCCTCCTTCTTGAAAGTCAGCCTGGCTGTATCCTCCGAGCAGAAGAAGACATCCACATACGGGAGGATCTGTTCGATGCACGCCCTAGCCTCCTCACCAGTCCAGAGATTCCCCCTGAAATTGACGTCAAACGAGATGAGCGTTCCGTTTTCCTTAAAGCGCCTGATCATCTCAACCGCAGTGTTCCTCGTCTTCTGCCCCAGCGCCAGCGTGATGCCCGTCGTGTGGAAACAGCGCGCCGACGTGAACATCTCCTCCGGAAAATCATCGATCGAGATCTCGGTAAACGCGGTGTTCTTCCTGTCATAGACGACGTTTGGCTTTCTCGGGTGCGCGCCGTACTCGTAATAATAGATACCCAGCCTCGAGTCCTTCGTCCTGTCATACACCAGATAATCGTCGCTGACACCGCAGAACCGCACCCGGTTCTGTATGTATCTGCCCAGATCATTTGCCGGGACCCGCGAGATGATACCCGTTCTCAACCCTAAAAGCGATGTGCCTGACACGACGTTGAGCTCTGCACCTCCGGCCTGCTTCTGAAATGCGTCGCCTCTTGTCAGTCTCTCATTGACCGGCGGTGACAGGCGGAGCAAGATCTCCCCGAGCGCCAGCAGATCAAATCCTCTTCTCTTGAAATTTCCTTTGTTTGTATCCATATTCCAGCTCCTCAAATGTGAATCGTGAATTGTTAACAGTTACACCATCCCAATGGTTTGTAAGCCCTTACATTGTATATACTACCATACAATCCCAAAAACATCCACTATTTTAGAACATAAAATTCCCTGTACCACTGCGCAAATTTTCGAAGCCCTTCTCTCAGATCTGTCGACGGCTTGAATCCGAAATCGCGCTCCAGTTCACTCACATCTGCATAGGTCACCTCCACGTCGCCAGGCTGCATGCCGACGAGTTCCTTGTGCGCCTCAAAGTCATAATCAGCCGGCAGGATCTGCGCGCGTTTCAGCTCGTCCTGCAGGATATCCACAAAATCCAGCAGATTTTCCGGCTGGTTGTTTCCGATGTTATAGATCTTGTACTTCACTCCGTCTTCATTCGGAAGCGGCGCGCACTGCAGGACAGCCTGCACGCCCGTTACAATGTCATCGATGTATGTGAAGTCACGCCGGCAGTTTCCGTAATTGAATATTTTGATCGTCTCATTTTTCACAAGCTTGTCGGTAAAGCCGAAATATGCCATGTCCGGACGCCCTGCCGGACCATACACGGTAAAAAAACGCAGCCCGGTCGACGGGATCCCATAGAGCTTTGCGTAGGAATGCGCCAGCAGCTCGTTTGATTTCTTGGTCGCCGCATAGAGGGAGACCGGATTGTCAACCTTGTCTTCTGTCGCATAGGGGATTTTTTTATTGCTCCCATATACAGAGGAGGAGCTTGCATACACCAGATGTTCCACCCCGGGTGCACCGTCGTCATAGCTGTGTCGGCATGCCTCGAGTATGTTGTAGAATCCGATCAGATTGGACTCGATGTAAGCGTCGGGGTTCTCGATGCTGTAGCGCACGCCCGCCTGTGCCGCGAGATTGACCACCACCTGCGGTCTGTACTGTTCGAAGATCTTGCAGACCAGTTCCTTGTCAGCGATGCTTCCCTTTATGAAAGCAAACTCCCCAGACACGGAATCTTCCAGCTCCCTGATCTGTCCCAGACGGAACTCCTTGAGGGACACATCATAGTAGGCATTCATGTTGTCGATCCCCACGATATGCACATTCTTCGTCCTTTTCATAAGCTCCAATACCAGATTGGCGCCGATGAATCCGGCAGCGCCCGTCACGAGTATTGTCTTATCGTCTAAGTTTATATTCTTATCCAGCATTACGATTCACTCTGTCCTTTCTTCTGACTGCCAAAGATCAGTGCGGCAAAAAGCGCATTGAGGTCGTCCGGCTCCTGCCCTACCCACTCCTCACTGTACCTGTTTGCCGCCTCATGCATTCCGAGGCGCTCCATGGCACTGACTACCCGCATCCTGATCTGTACCGATGACTGTTTCTGCCACTGGAACGCGTCAAGCAGCCGCAGCCCGTCCTTGTGGATCCTGTCATAATCCTTGAGTGAATTGAGTTTCTTGAAATAGTCGTCCACCCAGCCCTGTACATTATATTTATTCTCCGTCATCTGATCGATGTCTGCCAGCTCGCCAAAACAGTCCGGATGCTTTGCCCGCTCCTCCTCCATGATCTCAAGGAGCGTGTCAAACGCCCTGTACCAGCACTCATTGATAATATTTCCATGATCCAGTGTCTTATAACATTTGGCTGTCAGATCCTCAAAAGTATGCCATTTTACATTTTTTTCCATACCATTAAATACCTTTCTTTTATTAACAGTTCCTTAACAGTCTCCTGCTTTTATTTTTTATTATACCATTATTTACTTTTTCTCACAACAAAACATTTGTCTAACATGATTTTTTGAGGGACTGCATATTATAAATAAGACAATAGCTCGATGCGGCGGATTTGTGTATGAAACATGAGAATCGTATCTTCAATATATTGTACATCATATGTGCGTGTCTGACTCTGACAGCCCTGGTCAGACCGTTTTTGTCCCAGAACGCGATCCCTGCCATCGCATCCGGCCCGCCTGTCGCCTCCATCGATCCTGCCCCATCCGACCTTACACCGGCTGAGATCAGGCGCGCCGCGCTCACTTTCGACGACGGACCACATCCGGTCTATACAGAACAGCTACTCGACGGGCTGAAAGAACGCGGTGTGCAGGCTACATTTTTTGTCACGGGGGAACACGCCGAGCTCCACCCTGATCTCATCCGGCGGATGCGCGACGAAGGGCACCTCATCGGAAACCACACTTACAGTCACATACAGCTCACCGCGGATAACCGCGAGAAATTCAAAAACGAGCTGATACAGACCAACGAGATCCTGTATGAGATCACCGGCGATGAGATCCAGTATGTGCGCCCGCCTTACGGATCATGGGACAAAAAACTCGAGACGGATCTGAATATGTTTCCCGTGCTCTGGAATGTCGACCCGCTAGACTGGCAGACTGCCAACGCAGGCCGTGTGGCAAGGGCAGTGATCGGCAAGGTGTCCGACAATGACATCATCCTGCTGCACGACTACTATGATACCTCCGTGGAAGCCGCCCTCATGATCGTCGACGAACTGACACGACAGGGCTATGAATTTGTGACAGTCGACAAAATACTATTTGATTAAACATCCAAAGTGTGCCATTATTAGTATATACCAAAGGAGACTGTTACCATGCGAAAGAAGATCTCGTTCCTTGTCCTGCTGCTGATCCTGTGCCTTTTCTCGGGCATCCTTCTGGGGAGTGTGCCGCTTTCCCCCGTCCGTGTCCTGCGATGCCTGATCGGCCTTGACCGGGATTCCACTACTTATATCCTTGTCAGCACCGTGCGCATGCCGCGCGCTGCCGGCGCATGTCTTGCCGGTATGGGGCTGGCTGCCTCTGGCGTCATCCTCCAGAGTGTCATGAACAATTCCCTCGCAAGCCCGAACACGATCGGCGTCAACTCCGGCGCCGGTTTTGCAGTGATGCTCACGCTGATGCTCGGCGGAAGTTATACATCGGCTGTCCCTGCCGCCGCCTTTGCGGGCGCGCTCACCACCACGCTTGTCATCTTCGGACTCGCGTACATGGCGGACAGCTCGCGCACGACGATCATCCTTGCAGGCATTACCGTTTCGAGCTTTCTTAGCGCGGGGATCAACACCATCAAGCTCCTTGACACGGATATCGCAGTCAATCTCACAACCTTTATGATCGGCTCCTTGTCAGGGATCACCTTCGATGCCCTGAAATTCCCTGCCGCCGCTATCATCGCGGCGCTTTTGCTGTCCTGCCTCCTCACAAAGCCGCTCAACATCTTAGGGCTTGGCGACGATGTCGCACGCTCGCTCGGACTGAACGTCCTCCTCGTGCGGATGATCCTGCTGGTTCTGTCAAGTGTTCTGTCGGGATGTGTGGTCAGTTACGCCGGACTCTTAAGCTTTGTGGGGCTGATCGTTCCCCATATCTGCCGCAGGTTATTTGGCAGCGACGCCCGGTATCTGCTGCCCTGCTCCGCCCTGCTTGGCGCCTCCTTCGTCCTTGTGTGCGATATCTTAGGGCGCGTGCTGTTTGCGCCCTTTGAGCTTCCTGCCGGCGTACTGATGTCATTTATCGGCGGACCATTTTTCTTGTATCTGTTGTTCAAAAAGAAGGGAGGGCGCAGAGTCAATGCTTGAATTTTGCCATGTGAACATAAACTGCGGCCTTGTCCCTGTGCTGGACGATATCTCCGTGACATTTCAGAAGGGCAGGATCACGACTGTCATCGGTCCAAACGGATGCGGCAAGACAACCCTGCTCCAGTGCCTAAACGGCTCCTCGAAGGTCACATCGGGCAGGATCCTTCTGGACGGCGAGGACTATCTTGCCATGCCTCTTAGAGAACGCGCGCGCAATCTGTCCTTTCTGCCGCAGGTCCGAACCATCATTCCCACACTGCCTGTCCGGACGCTTGTCGAGCACGGCAGGTTCCCGCACCTGGGCTTTGCGCGCAGGAAGACCGGGCAGGATATCGCGATCGTGGAAAATGCCATGGCGCTCGCCCACGTTGCCCCGTACGCCGAACAGTGCGCGGACACGCTCTCCGGCGGAATCCGGCAGCGCGCCTTTTTCGCCATGACGCTTGCCCAGGACTGCGATTATATCGTGTTGGACGAGCCCACCACATACCTGGATCTGAGCGGACAGCGCGCATTTATGGAAATGATCCTGCAGTTAAAAAAACAGGGAAGAACTGTCATTCTCGTCCTGCACGACATCGGGCAGGCGCTGCGGATCTCGGACAGGCTCGTCATCATGCAGGACAGAAAAATAGCTGCCGCATCCACCCCAAAGGAGTGTCTGCAGCAGCACATTATCGAGGACGTCTTTGATGTCCGCATAAAAGAGTTTTCCGACGGGGAGGGATGCTATTATTTTTTTGACTGATCATCCGCTGTCTCCCCGCCGTACAGGATATCCGCAAGCTTTTGATACGCCTCTCCCCACCTCGCATTCGGTTTGAGATTGTACAGTTCTTTCTCCAGGAGAAAATATCTGCCGTTTTTCACAGCGGAGAGCCTGTTCCATGCCGGATTGTCCAGCAGCGTCTCCTCGATGTTTCGCTGCACCGCATCCGCGTCCTTTCCCTGTGTCGTCACAAATATGAAATCCGGATCGGCAGTGATGACAGCCTCCATGCTGAGGTCGTCGAGCAGGCTGTCATCGTCGTCCGCGATGTTGATGCATCCCAGCTCGGCAAGCATCTCCCCGCCGACGTTTCCATAGCTGCCTTTCGCCTTGACACTCGACGCGCTTGCCCGCAAAAACACGATCTTTGGCGCATCCTTTCCCTCCAGGTTTCTCTGGTTGACAATCGCCCTCGCCGCGTCAACCTGCCGCTGCACCTCCGTGCCGTTTTTGGCATAGAGGTCCTTTCGTCCCGTGATGTCCGTGCAGATCTCAAGCATGTTCATATATTCGTTAAAATTCGACACGGAGAAATATGCCACCGTGATCCCCGAATCGGTGAGCAGCTTTTCCATCCTGACGTCCGCGTCCGTATTTGCGCTCGCGATGACAAGATCCGGTTTCGCCGCGATGATCTTCTCGATATCCGGCTCCACATGGGAACCGATGTTCACGACATCCGCCCCCAGATCCAGGTCAAAGCTGTCCCACGAATCATTGGCGGCACCCACCACCTCGCCGCCGGAAAGCAGCCATATATCCGTAAAACTGCCGATCATCGTAACTACCCGTTCATGACTCTCCACCGTGACATTTCTGCCGATATCATCAATAAAGGAGACCCCGTTTTCCGCCTCGCTGTGAGACGTCTCCTCCTCCCGCAGCTTTGCTTCCTTCTCCAGCTTCTCATCGAGTACCGTGCTCCGCGATTCCGCCTCGCTGCTCTCCTCCTGTGCAGCCCAGACCGTGCTTTCTGACACTTCCTTTGTATCCGTCTCCCTGCCAGCGCATCCCGGCAGCAGCAATGCCGCCGCCAGGATAAGAACCATCCATTTTTTCATGTTATATGTTGTCATCTCCTCATAGCTTTTTTATCATATAAACCGATTCTTTTCTCCGTCGTAATGATAATCGATCTGGCTCAATTTGTCCACTATTTTTTGCATCTCCTCGCCCGTGTCCTCACAGAATGCCTCAAGGCTTGGGTAACAATCCCTGAGCTTGAGGTTCATATAGCTTAACAGCATTGCCGGGTCATTCGGTATCATGTCTTACACTTCCTTTCCTGTTGATCATATTATACACAATGCACACAGCCGCATGAAGAAATATGCCGCGAGTATATATTATGCACTTAAACTCACAATGATGAGCTCGACGCTGAGCACATCCGACATGCGCCCTGTCTTGACGTTCTCCTCCGCCTCCACGCAGGTCCTGAGTGCCGCTTCAAGCTGCGGCTGTTTAAACCGCGCCGCCTGCGGAATATATTTCTTTTTCAGGAAATAAGGGTTCAGTCCGGTCTGTCTGGCGATATCGCTCTCCGGATATCCCTTTGCCTTCATTTCATTTACCTGCAATAACATATGAAACTGCCGCGCGATCAGTGCAAGGATCTTCATGGGCGCTTCCTTTAAGGCTAGCAGGTTGTAATACAGGTTCAGTGCCTGTTTCTGCTTTTTCTGTGCGACCGCCTCCACCATGTCAAAGATCTGGTTCTGTATCTGTACGATACACAGCTCCTCCACGTCAGCGGCTGTGATCCCTTCCTCATAATATTTGTAGCAGACGAGCTTCTCCACCTCCCGCCTGATGTTCTCCATGTTCGTTCCGGTCTTGTCCAGCAGGAGGTTCAGCGCGTCGGGCGTGATCTGCTTGTCCTCTTTTTTGAGCAGTCCCATCACCCACTTCTTGAGCGTTGCCTCGTCCTGCATCTCGCAGAGCGCCGCATAACCGTTTGAAGTAACTGCCTTAAAGAGTTTGCTGCGCTTGTCGGTCTCCGCCTCCACAAAGATCATGCAGGTGGTGTCCGGAAGCGCCTTGACCAGCGCGGTGATCTGGTCATTTCCGCTCTTAAACCAGCCGCTGTTCTCGACAATGATCACCCTGCGCTCCGCAAAAAAAGGCATCGTGCCTGCCATGTCTACGATCTCGTTTGCGTTGATATCCTTGCCGGCGTACACGCTGCAGTTCATGGTGTCCCCCTCCGGCACCAGCGCTTTTTTCAATTTATCGCGGTACTGCCTGCGCAGATAAGCTTCCTCCCCATAGAGCAGATAGAGATTGCCAAGCTGGCCGCTCCTGATGTCCTGTGCTATCCTTTTCATTCTGAATCCTTCGCCCTTTTTATTTTATAAAATTCTCAACCTCATATTTCCCGTTTTTGATCCTGATCATAATGGCTCCTGTGTCCTTCGTCATCCGTATGTCGCTTCCGATCTCCTCCAGTCTCCCGACCGCCTCCGCGTGCGGGTGCCCATAGCGGTTGTCCTCCCCGCAGGATATGACGGCAAGCGCCGGCTCTGTCAGCGCCAGCAGCTCCTGCGTGTTGGAATACCTTGATCCATGATGCGCTGCCTTGTATATGTCGATGCCTGCAAAATCAGCCCTCCCGCAGAGTCTTTCCGCTGCCGCCCGCTCGCCGTCCGCCTCTGCGTCACCCGTCAGAAGCACTGTAACCTTGTCCGCTGTCTCCAGTTTCATGACCAGAGAATACGCATTGCGGGAATCCGCGTCGTAATCTCCCTGCGGATGAAGCACTTCAAACCCAAGCCCGCACGCCTCGACCCTGTCACCGGCTCCCAGGCGGTAGATCGGGATCGCTCTCGATCCGCACAATGCCGCCAGCTTTTCATATGCGTCATCTTCAATGACTGCCCCGGATATGCAGATCCTGCCGATCTCAACCTCCATCCCGCTGTCTGCGACATTCCCCGCCGCTGTGTCCGTATCACCGCCGCTGCCCTCAAGCAGCTCCATCACCCCGGATATATGATCGCTGTCAAGATGTGTCAAAAAGACTGCATCCAGCCGCGATACCCCCATGTACTTCAGATACGGAATGATCGTGTAGGTTCCCACCCTGCTTTCGGAAGTGCTTCCGCCGTCAACTAGAAAATGCTCTCCTTTCGCACTTTCGATCCAGATGCAGTCGCCCTGCCCTACGTCCAGAAAAGTCACTGACACCCCGTCGACCGGGGAATCGCTGATCAGCAGGACTGCCGCAAGCACCGTCAGAAACCGGACCTGCAATGGCAGCCCTACATGGATCCCCCGCTTCTCACACGCCTTCCCCTTTGATACATATCTTCCGTACTGATGCGCCGCATACAGAAACAGGACAACCGCGCCAAACGCGCAGATCCGCCAGTCCTCCGGCCTCCCCACGATCCAGTTCGCAAACGGCAGTCTCAGCGACATCGCACACAGCCGCTCAAACGCCAGGAGCAGCATATGGCACACCCATCCCATGATCGCAGCCACGCCAGCTCCAAGCGCCGCGGGCAGACTGCCCATGCCAAGGCACAAAAGCCCAGCCGCCATCAGAAAAGTCATGGCAGGTATGACTACGAGATTCAGCAGGAATGCATATACCGGAAATTCATGATACACACACAGCATAATGGGAAAATGAACCAGAAAGATGCCAAGGCTTCCCGCCAGGGCCTGCCCTTTCCCGCGTCTTTCGGGACTCACGACATCAGACAGGCATCCAATACCAAGGATCGCCCCAAAAGACAGCAGAAATCCCGCATGATACAGATACAGCGGCTGCTCCAGCAGGATCAGCGTTGCCGCGAGTGCCAGCGCAGTGAGCATGTCGTACGTCCGCCGCAGCATCTGCGCCGCAAGCTGCATGCCAAACATAAACACTGCTCTGTATGCGGAGCTGCTCATACCGACCATATCCCCGTAAGCGATCATCAGTCCGACAGCGGTCACCGCACAGACTGCCTGCGGAAGACATATTTTTCGCAGCAGCTTGTACAATCCCATGCCCAGCAATGTGATATGAAGCCCTGAGATCGCCAGAATATGGGCAATGCCGCTCTTCTGAAAGAGCTGCCTGCTCTGCGCGTCCAGATCCGACTTACTCCCCAGCAGGACCGCCTTCATGATCGACGCGTCCTTTGGCGCGAGCGCCCTGTCAAAGATTCCTTCAAAATGGCATCTGAGCTGATACAGGATCTCGTGATAGGCGGAATACCTGCTGCCTTCCGCGCGGATCCTCGCCTTGTAAAGCCTGAAATCCACGCCGAGGATCCGGTAATACGCCCTTGCATCAAACGCTCCCGGATTCCGCGCCCTGTCAAAGCAGGACACTTCCCCATCCACAGCGATCGTACTTCCGGCTCTGGGTACTGTCAGATCCTCGTCCGCTTCGATATAACAGATGACATTGCCCGCCGTTTCCGCTTCCCCGCTCATCCGGACATTCTTTAGCCAGATCACCAGCGTATTCCCCTGATAACCGCTCTTGAACTCCTTTTTGTATACTTCCCCCAGCAGCGTGACCTGCTCTCCTTCCGGGTAGTCATACACCGCCTCCTGCGGCGGACAGAGTTTCAGATATAAGAACACAGTCACCACAAATGCCGCGCAGACGCAGCACAGTGGCCTCCTCATTGATATTGATTTCCTCCCTATCGCAAACCGTCAGTTGACAAGTGACAGGTTGCGCTCAAATACAGTGGAAGCCTCATACTTATCCCGAAACTTCCCATCCTTGTTGCCATCGACGGATATCTGCACTTTGTTGATATTGCTCAGCTCCACAAGGGAATTGACGATCGAGTAGATCGTCACATCGGTCGTGACATTATTCACTGCCGTGAGGATCGCGCTGTCAAAGGTCAGATAACAGATATTGTCCCTGACAGTGATATTGACAAGCTTCGTGTCCGGACTGATGGTCGGACAGGTCTCACCGTTCACAGGTCCGCTGATCAGTTGTTCCACCACCAGTTTTTCCATCGGCACATTGGACACATCCGCATTGTGTGCGAGTTCCCTGTTGACTGCCACCAGTCCGTCGCCTTCCTCGTTGGCAAAATACAGCCGCAATGTCACAGTGCTGTTCACCGTCTCCACCTGCGCGCCGGCATTGTTCACAAACATGTCCGACGTCATGATGCCGATCACATTGCCCGAGGCATCGGTGAGCGACTCCCCATTGACCGTGAGCATCACATAATTGACCTCGGGTATGTTCGTGAGACTCCTGACAAGCGCCGCCCGCGTCAGTACCTCCGTCGTCCTCGACAGCTCTTTGTATTTTTCACCGAGTGATACGATCACCTGTTCCCCGTCATAGGAATAAGTGATGATGTTAATCCCGCTTGTGAGTGTCGCTTTCAGTTCCTTATTGTCCGGCACCGAACACAGCAGTGTCAGCACCTCCACGATCATGTCCTTCGTGTCCGTGCTTGTGAGATAATGCGTCTCCGTCACGAGCTTTGTCTCATTCTTGTTCAGATATGAGATATCGATCGGTGTCCCCTGCGGCTCCTTGCTGCCGCATCCGGTCAGCGCAACAGCAAGAAGCTGCATCAGCCCCAGCAGAAGCAGTATTATCCTTAAAGGCTTTTGATTCATAGATACGCCTTTCTTTATGTGATATTGATCTAATTTTTAAGTTATTGCGCGATATAGGTAAGCGGGATCTTGACGGAAAAGACCGTCCCTACCCCCTCCTCGCTGCTCACCGTGATCGAGCCGCGGTGTCTGAGTATGGCACTCCTGGTGATCGCAAGGCCAAGCCCTGTCCCGCCGATCTCTTTGGAATGGGATTTGTCCACCCTGTAAAAGCGCTCATAGATATGTTCGATCGACTCCTGCGGGATCCCAACGCCGGAATCAGACACTTCAACCGTAAAATACTGATGGTCTGCGTCGAGTATCACTTTCACCCAGCCGCCCTTGCTGTTGTATTTGATCCCGTTCTCGACCAGATTTGACAATGCCAGCGTCAGCTTGACTTCATCCACCTCCGCGCTCACCGGCCTGCGGCTCTCAAAGATCAGCTTGACCTCCGCGCGCGACGCAATGGGACCCAGGCGCTTTAGCAGAAGCTCCAGAACCGCATTGATATCCACCTCCTCGACGCTGATGTCCGTCGATGTCCTCGTCATTTTCACCAGGGACAGCAGATCCGTGATGATCTTATTCTCCCTGTCGATCTCCTCCGCTATATCTGTCATGAACTCGCGGTAAAGCTCCGTCGGGGCATCCTCCTGTGTGAGCAGGGAATCCGCCAGCACCTTCATGGAGGCGAGCGGCGTCTTCAGCTCATGGGACACATTGGACACGAACTCCTGTCTGGAATCGTCGAGCACTTTCATCCTGCCCATCATCTGGTTGAATGCGTCCCCGATCTGCTCTGTCTCGATATAATCCGTGACACTGATCTCCTCATCGGTAAACCCATTCTTTACATCATTGATCGCATCTGTGATCTTCTCAAAAGGCTTGAGCATCTTACGGCTCAGCAGAAGGGCAAACCCGAATATGACCACCATCGCAACGAGTTCCAGTAGAAAGGCACGGCTCTGTATATACTCATAGCCGCTGATGATGCTGTCCGTCGACACGCTGGTGAGCATCGCCCCGACAACGCGCGGCTTGTCCTCACTCTTCTCCTCTATGGGCACGATGATCTCGATGTACCCCGCGTCCTTGAGACTGTTGGAGGCACCCTCGCCCTTTAAACACTTTATGATCGCCTCAGAGATCAGCGTCTTTCCCTCACTGACCGCATAGGTATCCTTGATGATCTTAAGTCCGCCGTCAATGATCAGCACGCGCCCGTCATAGAGATTGGACAACTGCAAAAGCTCCGCATTGACAACCGCGTTGCTGCTGTCAAGCATGTAATTGTATGTGATCAGATGATCCGCAATGATCCGCACCTGTGTCTGTACCTCGGTCGTCCTCGTCGCGATCGTATTGTCCAGATACCGTTCCAGTATGCCAAAGTGCAGCACGACGCAGGGAACGATCCCCGCCGCCATGATGATACAGAATATGCGCGTCCTCAGGCTTCTGAAACTCGTGACTAATTTTCCGTTTTTGATCTTTTCCCAAAGTTTTGCCACTTTCATCTCCTATTATTATAAGAAATCTATTTGTAATAGTACCCCACACCCCATTTTGTGTGCACGTACTTTGGCTCACTCGGGTTCGGTTCGATCTTCTCACGCAGTCTCCTGATATGCACATCCACTGTCCTGACATCGCCCGGATAATCCTCTCCCCACACGAGCTTTAAGAGATTCTCCCTGCCGTAAACTTTGTTCGGGTTGAGCACGAGAAGCTCGAGGACGTCAAATTCCTTGGCGGTGAGATTGACCTCCCGCCCGCTGACATGGAGGCGCCGTCCCTCGCAGTCAAGCCGCAGGTCGCCCGCCTCGATGATCTGCGCTTTCTTCTCCGCCGGCTCTTTCACCTTTGAACCGGTCCTGCGCATAATCGCCTTGATCCTCGCCTTCACTTCAGGAATGTTGAACGGTTTTGTGATGTAGTCATCTGCCCCGTACTCGAACCCAAGGATCTTGTCCATATCCTCGCCCTTTGCTGTGAGCATGATGACAGGCACATCGGAAAATTCCCTGATCTGCTGGCACACTTCCAATCCGGTCAGCTTCGGAAGCATGATGTCCAGCAAAATGATATCATACTTCTTGTTTTTTGCCATTTCGAGCGCTTCCTCACCGTCATATGCGCACTCGACTTCCATGTCATCCTGTTCCAGACTAAAGCGCAGTCCCTTCACGATCAGTTTCTCATCATCTACCACCAAAACCTTTTTTCCCATTACTCCTGAATCTCCCAACTCATTTATATCGTTATCTTGTCCTTTATCTTCGAAAAAAGTCCGTCCTTGATGCCATCCACCTTCTTGATGTCATCGATGCTGCCAAATCTGCCGTGCTTCTCCCTGTAGTCGACGATCGCCTGCGCCCTGCTCTCCCCGATCCCGGACACGGTTGTCAGTTCCGTGACAGAGGCAGTGTTGATGTTGACCAGACCGGAATCCTGTGAAGCGCCCTGCGCGTCATCCTTTGACAGACCAGGCTGCGGATAGGCTCCTGCCTCCTTAAGCGCCAGGACTTCCTCCTGCGTCAGGATCATGATCTGCTCTCCATCCGTGATCTGTCTTGCCATGTTAAGGCAGTTCTCGTCAGCCTCAGCCGTCAATCCGCCCGCCAGCTCCACCGCCTCGTACAGACGGCTTCCCTGCCGCAGACAATACACGCCCGGCAGCTCGACCGCCCCGCACACATAGATGTATACCTGCGGCGGCTCGTCAGTGTCCGCCCCGGATATGTTAACATCAGACAATGACTCCTGCGCCACATCGCTGTTCGCCGGCTCCACATCGGCAGATCCCTGTACTGCGGACGCCTCATTGTCCAGCACCATCGTGATCTCATCCCGCGCCGACGCGCATCCGCAGAGCAGCACCGGCTCAAACAGCACAAATAAAAATATGCACACGGCACATACAGACTTTTTACTGAATAATTTGTTCCTTTTTTGATTGATTGTTTTTATCATGGATATCACATACTCCTTCTCAGAGCCCCTCTATGCATACCCACTCATTATTTTATGCTAAAATGAAAGTTATTACAAGTGCGAATTTTGACATTTCACCTTGATTTTAACCTTATTTGCCGGTACGCCCGATCCGCGATATCCCGGTTCTGTGCAAACAGGCGGATCGCTGCCCAAAGCGCCACATCCGTTGCGCTCACCGTCCCCGCCGCATCCGCGCTCCTGATCGTGCGCACATACTCCGCCTTTCCCGTCTGACCCTGCACCTCGTCCTCCGTCAATACCGCCCTGACCGCATCGGCTGCAAGACCGTTCAACTTCCTGAAATAGTCTATGACCGCCGCATAATCATCGATCTGGTCCAGAAAACAGTGCCCGTATTCCGCAAGCTCCAGATTCGCCGTCGACACCGCCTGCAGGCAGAGCTTGCACTCGCCGTTGAGATCCGACGCCTCCATCAGGATGTCCGGCCTCTGTTTCAGGACAGCTTCAAAATACGCCTTTGCCCCCGCCGCATCCCTTCTGCGGAAGAATGCCGCCGCCTGTTCTGTGACTTCCCTTGTCTCGCTCTTCTCACCGATCACCGCAACCCTGCACTCAAATGCCCGAAGATGGTTTGCCGTCACCCACACATAAAGCAGGAATTCCGAGATAAAACCAAATACCCGCCTGTGATAGTCGTCCTCAAAGGTGAGGTCGATGCGCTTCTGCAGCTCGGAAAATATCGTAAAAAGCCATTTACAGTATTCGTCATACAGCGCTTTCTTCGCCACCATGATATTGCCAAAATACGTCCGGTTCTGATGCACCAGCGTGACAAACGTGTCATGGTATTCCGGATAGAGCTCCCCGATGATGCGCCCCGTCTCATCGAGCGTGCCGACCTTGTGGTGCGCGCCAAACCCTTCCCTGTAAGTGCCCGGTAATTCAAGCAGTTTTGTCGTGACGATATCGTACTCCGCCAGGATCCGCTCGTACTCCGCCTCCGAGAAGACATACCCCGCCTCGCTGGTGAGAAACCGGCGGTAATGGCAGATCCCCACACAGTCTGCGTCCCGGTAATTCTTCCACACCCAGTAGACGCCGGAAAGCTCCGCGTAATAGCAGTTCAGCTCCGAGATGTTGTCACCGGTATCGTCTCCAAGGTAGCCGAAATCCTCCTTCGCATTCCTGTGCCCGACGTGGAGCGGTATATACATCGGGTCGCCGGGAACCTCAAATCGTTTGTGTGTCATCGCAAAGATCCTAACGGACATAAGCGTTCTCCTTCCTGAATTATATATACTGCGCGTCTATTTTGACCTGCAGCGTCATATTCTATTATATAGTCTTACGGGATTTTGTTCAAGAGGAGACACCATGGATTTATTGAGCAGATTCGGTTCCACCATTTCCAACAAAAGCAAAGATGTCGCAAAGAAAGCAAAAGAGCTTGCCGAGATCTCAAACCTGAATAGTCAGATCGACTTGCAGGAAGAGATCATCGACAAGCTCTGTCTGGAGATCGGAAAAACAGTCTACGAGAAACGCGATCTGTTCCCGGACAGCGCACTGGCGGAAAAATACACCGCGGTCACAAATGCCTATGCGGAGATCGCACGGCTCCGCTCCGCAATCATCACGGCGAAGGGCGCAAAGCAGTGCCCTGGCTGCGGCATCGAGGTCGCCCTGGGCAACGCCTTCTGCCCTGGCTGCGGGACAGCCGTGCCGGCGCCAGAGCCCTATGTGGAAAATATCGTGATCCCACCCGACAGCGTCATCTATTATCCTGACACGTCAGACGACCCTTAATATTTGCCTGCTGTACTGGCATCTCCCACGCCATGTGGTCTGTGTGCAGCAGCATATGCGCCCTGTGGGACAGGGGCTTTTCCATGAACTCATCATAGAGCCGCTGCACATCCTTGTTCTCGTGCGAGAAGCGGACAGGTGCCGTCTCATCCAGCGCCCTCAGGCTCCTGTCCCGCTCCGCGGCAAGCTCGCAGCCGTCCCGGATCGGCTGTCCGCCGCCGCCCACACAGCCGCCCGGACATGCCATGACCTCGACAAAATCATAGCGGACCTCCCCGCGCTCCAGCGCGTCAAGCAGTTTTCTCGTGTTGCCAAGACCATTCACGACAGCGGTCCTGACTGTGAGATCCCTGATATGGTATTCCGCTTCCTTCCATCCAGGCTGTTCCCTTGTACTCCTGACTCCGCAGAAAGCGTCCGCATCCGGATTCTCCCCGGTGATCAGATAGTACGCCGACCGCAGCGCCGCCTCCATGACACCGCCCGTCGCGCCAAAGATCACGCCGGCGCCCGTGCCGTCTGCCATGGGATCGTCACACGGGATATCCTTAAGTGTGCCGGGGTCAATGTGCGCCATGCGGATCATGCGCGTCAGCTCCCTCGTCGTGAGCACCACGTCCACATCATGCCCCGCATACTCCTCATAAAAGAGCTCCATATTGCGCTCGCCCTTTTTCGCCACGCACGGCATGACGGACACTGTCACCATATCCTCGGGAGCGACGCCGATCTTTTTGGCAAAATAAGTCTTCATCACCGCGCCGAACATCTGCTGGGGCGATTTTGCCGTAGAAAGCCGCGACACCAGATGCGGATACTGTGATTTCACAAAACGCACCCACCCCGGACAGCACGATGTGAACATCGGCATCTGCCGCGTGTCACCCTTCTGGAAGCGCTCCACAAACTCACTGCCCTCCTCCATGATCGTGAGATCGGCGGAAAATACAGTGTCAAACACATAGTCAAATCCGATCTTCTTGAGTGCATCGGCAATCTTCCCCATCGTGGCTTCCTCGCGGGAAAGCCCAAACGCTTCTCCCCACGCGGCGCGGACTGCGGGCGCCACCTGCACGACAGTGACCTTCTTCCTGTTCTCGATCGCCCACCACGCCTTCTCCGTGTCATCGCGCTCCCTGAGCGCGCCTACCGGGCAGTGTGTGATGCACTGTCCGCACAGGGCGCAGTCGGACTCCTCGATCTTCCTGTTTCCGGACACGTACACTCCGGTGCGCGATCCCGTCCCTTCCACGTCCCACACACTGACGCCCTGCACTTTGTCACAGACGGAAATACAGCGCATGCACTTGATACATTTGTCATTGTCACGGATCAGCGGGAAATCCTTGTTCCACGGGAGCGGCATCAGCTCCTTCCCGTATGGCACCTCCAGAATGTTCAGATCCCTGGTGATCGTCTGAAGGGAGCAGTTTCTGTTCCTGGCGCAGGTCACACAGTTGCTGTTGTGCTGTGAGAGGATCATCTCGACGGTCTTTTTGCGGTTCCTGCGGACTTTAGGACTGTTGGTATAGATGATCATGCCATCCTCCACCTCGTTGTTGCAGGAGGTGACAAGCTTCTCCCTGCCCTCGATCTCCACGACACATACACGGCAGGCGCCGATCTCATTGATATCTTTTAAGAAGCACAGCCTGGGGATCGGAATGCCTGCGTTTTCTGCCGCCTCCATGATCGTGCTCCCCTCTGGTACTTCGATTGCCTTCTGGTCGATCATAAGCTTTACCATACTGTATTTCGCCCTCCTTTGAATATTCCATATCCGAAATGGTCGCAGCGCAGGCACCTTGAAGCCTCCTGCTTACACTCCGCCTCCGACATCGGAAGTTCCACACCGTCAAAATCGCACACCCTCTGACACGCCTCGCGCTCTGTCATGTTGACGCGCCCGCAGGGATTCCGGTCGGACAGATCGGGCGACGGCACATCGACGCCGCTCTGTATCACATGATGAAATCCCAGGTACTCGTCTATATTGGCCGCGATCACCTTCGCCGCGCCGATCGCCCTGATCACCGTCGCCGGCCCCGTCGCGCAGTCGCCGCCCGCAAACACGCCGGGAAGCAGGTCAAATCCGCCGTGCCGCCCAGTCTGTATCACACCCCTGCTGACCGGAACGCCCGCGTCCGCGAAATGCTGCGACTCGATATCCTGCCCGATCGCCACGATCACTGTCGTGCATGGGATCAGCAGATCCGCCTCCCCGGTGTCCTTCACACTCGCACGTCCGTTTTTAATGCTGCTGATCATCTGCGGCCGCACCCACAGCCCCCGCGCGCTGTAGTCATTGTCCGTCTCGATCCTAACGGGCGCTCTGAGTGTCGCCACTTCCACGCCCTCCGCGACAGCCCCATCGATCTCATCGCGCAGCGCCGTCATATCGGCAACACGCCTGCGGTAGACGATCGTCACTTTCTTAGCGCCGAGACGCACCGCCGTGCGCACCGCGTCCATCGACACATTGCCGCCGCCGACGACACAGACCTCCTGTCCCTTGAGGTCGACCGCATTTCCCTTTCCCACATCGCGCAGAAACTGTACTGCCGAGATCACGCCGTCCGCATCCTCGCCCTCGACGCCGAGCTTTTTGTCCGTGCTGGCACCGATCGTGATGAGCACGGCGTCATACTGCTCGCGCAGCTCATTGATCGTGATGTCAATGCCGATCCTGAGACCGTATTTCACCTGCACGCCTGTCTCCAATATCGCATTGATGTCATCGTCGAGCCGGTCCTTTGGCAGCCTGTAGTTCGGAATGCCATAGCGGAGCATGCCGCCCAGCCTGGGAAGCATCTCGTACACGACAACCTGATGCCCCATCAACTGCAGATAATACGCAGTGCTCAGTCCCCCTGGCCCACCGCCCACGATCGCCACCCTTTTGCCCGTGGACGGCTGACACGCCGGCGGTTCGACTTTTCCCGCAAGATCTGCCGCCATGCGCTTCAATCCCCTGATGTTGACGGCATCGTCGACCATGTTCCTGCGGCATCTCGCCTCACAGGGGTGCTCGCAGATAAAACCGCAGGTAGTCGGAAAAGGATTGTCCTTCCGGATCAACCGGATCGCGTCCTTGTATCTGCCTTCGCGCACGAGCGCTATGTAACCGGGTATGTCCACACCGGCAGGACACAGCGACACGCACGGAACCGGCTGCTGGTAATTGCAGTTGCAGCGCCCCAGCTCGATGTGCGCCACATACTCATCGTGAAAACCGATCAGTCCCTTGTACACCATATTTGCCGCCTCATAGCCGATGGCACAGTCGGCGGACTCCATGATACTGAGCGCCGTCTCCTTCATCTCGTCCAGGATCTCCATGGAAGCTCTTCCATTCAGAACATCTGAAATCATATTTTTCAACTGTCTCAGACCGACGCGGCAGGGCACGCATTTCCCGCATGTCTGCGCATGGCACAGCTCCAGAAATGCCTTTGACATGTCTATGGGGCAGAGTCCCGACGGGCTCGCCTCGATCCTTCTCTCCAGATCCTTATAAAGCTGTTCCACAACGACCTGCGCCCTATTCGGCATGGGAATCTCAAGTCTGCTCATTGATTACCTCCTCATTTTTTAAAAAATATCCGGTCTCCTACATAAAAATATAAACGAAAATAGCATGTAAGAGACTATGTAAGCTCTTACATGCTATTGTACACGGACTTTTTCCATTTTGCAACCATTGATATTATTTAGACAATCATCCAGTTCTTACCCCCGATCCGTTTCTACGATCTTCCCCTCCGCGATCAGTTTGTCAAAGATATGATTAAAGATCACCGCCTGGAAATACCCTGTGATGCCCATGATAAACAAAAGCGGAAAATACAGGAAAAACCAGCACACAACGGCTGTCAGAAGCTGCACGGACAAGATCACAGCAGACCAGGCGGGATTGCGTATCGCAAGTACCGCCGCCATGCGCCATGTTCCCGCCGTGGTGTTCTCAAAGCGCGCCAGCACCGGAAATACATAGCCGGACAGCGTCACTGCCAGCATCAATAACACCGCAAAGACAACACTCTGCACAGGAAACCTGCCACCGCCAAACACCGCATAATAAAACAGATTGACCCCCAAGACGACCTCCGCCGCAAACAGTGGAAGCCAGACAAGGGTTGCGTTCCTCATATTTTCCCGGAACGCGCGCAGAAAGGAGACGCCGACATACCCCTCCTGGTTTTTTTCCATTTTCAGCAGCACTTCGTACAGCGCCGTTGTCGCCGCCCCGATCGTCACGATCGGAATGCTGCAGACAAACCACAGGATCCCTGCCCAGATCATCTGCACCAGCTTGTTGACTGCCGACGCAAAAGGACTATTGATACTAAATAAATTCACCCTGTACTTCCTCCCTGCCCGTGCAACACCTTAAGGAACATTCAAAACCAGCGGCAGGTTCCCCCCACCGCCGGTAAAACGTACTCACTGTGCGTTCTTCGCATCCAGAAACGCCTGCAATTGTGTGATCAGCTCCTGACGAACCGTCTCCAGTCCTACATCAGTCGCGTCAGCGTGCCAGGTCGCCAGCTTCTCTTTCGCCTCGTCCGCATCGTACAGGGAAATGTTGAGCTGCAGCTCGTTTGACAGCGCGGAGATGTTGGCTACCTCGGTCTCCACGTTCGTCGCGTCAAATGAGAATCCTGCCAGCGGGCTGAGCTTGTAAGTCGCCTCGTCATAGATATAATCAAAATCCGCCTTAAGCTCCGCATTGCCGAGCACAAACTCGCTGTATCGGATATATGTCGGGTTTAATGTGAAGGAGTAATTCGGCATGGTGTACTTTAGATCTTCGGAGATGTCAAGCTGCTTGTAACCCTCCTCGCCGACAGACTCCCAGTCCTCGCCCTCTATGCCATATTGGAACAAGTCATGTGTCTCCTGCGTGCCAAACATCCAGTCAAGGAAATACATCACAGCGTCCACCTTGTCAGACCACTCCGGAACAACCAGCCAGTTGTTTGTCACCATATCGCAGATGACCGCGCCTTTCTCCTTGTTTCGCTGTGCATCTTCATACACATAATATCCGTATTCGGAACCCGGAATGCGCTCCTGCGCCTCTTTCACCTTGCTCTCAAACTCCGACAACGGGCAGTACGCGATCGCCGCCTCCTTCTCGACCGTATCCGTACCGCCACGGTTCGGATTCAGGAACGGATTCCACTCGGTGCGCTTCACCGCATACTCCGTAATAAAATCATACTGATAACCTTCCGGCATCTTATCCCACTCTTCCTGCGCATCTCCCGGGACAACCGCGTTCAGTACGGTCTTTCCGTCGTCGCTAAGCCCCACAAAGACGCGCGTCTGGTCGCCAAAGATATTCGTGCTGTCCTGGCTGTACACACCGTCATGCTTGCCGGAATACACAGGGGTATCCATATAGAACAGGTTCCATACGCTGGCACCGATCATGTCCGGCTCATTGGCCATGACTGTCTCCATATATGCGAACAGACTGTCCCTGTCCGTGATCGGTTCGCAGTTGTACTTCTGGCGCAGATCCTCGCGGTACATAAACCCGCGGCTGTCCTCGTAGAACGAAGCCAGATTGATACCATAGATCCCCTTCTTGTAAGAGCCGTCCTCCTGCCGTATGTATGATGTCATCGCATCGACAAAATTCTCTGAGAACGCTGCTTTCAGACCAGGGAAACTGTCATTGTTAAAATACGGGGACAGATCCGCAAAATTCCCCTGCTGTGCAAAGGTGTTCAGCCCGTGCCAGGCGCCGCAGAACATCAGATCGAAATCTTCCTGTGCCGCCAGGGACATGGTAAGCTTATCCTTGTAATCACCGCCTGCTACCCACTGAAAATAAAGCATCGCGTTAAACCACTGATTCCAGTAGCCCAGTGCATAAAACAGACTGATCGTCGCGATGCCCGGCACAGATACCGGCAATATGATCTTTGCCAGGATCTGGAAATCATTGGCGCCGTCCATGTATGCCGACTCTGCCAGCTCCCCCGGAATGCCGTTAAAGAAATTCCGCATCAGGAACATGTTCCACGCCCCAAACGCCACCGGAATGATCAGCACAAATATATTATTTTTCATGTTCAGTGTCTTGCTGATCAGCAGGTACGTCGGCACCAGTCCACCGCCAAACAGCATCGTGAAATAGACAAAGAACGTGATGACATTGCGGAACTTCACCTTCTTGAGCGACAGCGGGTACGCCATCGTGATCGTGAGGAACATGCTAAACAGCGTTCCCAGGACCGTCGTGAAGATCGTCACGCCGTACGCCTTGAAGATCTGGCTGTCCCCCAGTACCATCTGATATGCCTTGAGGGAAAAATCCCTCGGTATGATCGGAAATCCGTGGATCGCAAAATTGGACTCTGTCTCAAAACTGCTGCCCAGAATGATCGCAAACGGATACAGGCAATATATACAAAACAGCGCCGCAATGGCATACACCACAATGTCAAAGACGACCTCGCCTCTTGATTTTCGGATCTTACTGCCTGTTACTTTCACCTTACCCAAAATATCCACCTCCTTAGAATATCGCTGCGTCCGGCTCAACCTTTTTCGTGATGGCATTGGTGAGGTATACCATGATCAGACCGACGACCGACTGGAACAGGCTCGTCGCCGTACTCATGCCCATGTTGTTGAGCTGTCGCAGCGCCCTGTACACAAAGGTGTCGATGACATCCGTCGTGGCATAGAGCTGCGAGTTGTCACCCACCAGTGCATAGATCATACCGAAATCACCCGAGAAGATCTTGCCGATACTCATGATCGTCAACATGATCGCTGTCGTCTTTAACAATGGCAGTGTGATCTTCGTGATCGTCTGCAGCCTAGTCGCGCCGTCGACCCGCGCCGCCTCGTACATCTCCTGGTCAAATCCTGTGATCGCCGCCACATACACGATCGTACCGTAGCCCGCGCCCTGCCAGATCTTTAACAGCACCAGGATCAGCGGCCACCAACCCGCCGCACTGTAGAACTTGGGATCTTCCCCTCCATGAGACACGATCCACTGCGTCAGCGTGCCACTCCCGCCGATGATGCCGCTCAAAAACATCGCAACGACTGTCCACGACACAAAGTGCGGAAAGATCGCGATCGTCTGCACCACCTTGTTGTAGATCTTGTTCTTGATCTCCACAAAAACCAGTGCGAGGGCGATCGAGCATACGGTTCCTGTCGCGATAAACAGCAGGTTTAAGAAGATCGTGTTGAAAAAAATCTGCCCCACGCCCTTATAGTGAAACAAGAACTCAAAATTCTTTAGCCCCACCCACGGACTGCCCCAGATACCTTCCTTGTAGCTGAACTTTTTAAATGCGATCAGCACGCCGTACATTGGCACATAACAGAAAACGATCACCCAGATGATGGTCGGCACTGTCATAAGGTAGAGCATTTTGTTCTTCCACAGCTCGTGAAGCCCTTCCGTGAAGGTCATTCTGTCGCCTTTTGGCTGTTTCCCCTTCATGTTACCCCTCCTTTTCCCGAAGCGCCTCCCGTGTACCGCCCGCGCGGCATTCCGCAAAGCTCCTTCCAGAAGACCGCCAGACTGCACACTTGTGCTCTCCTATATTCCTATTGTAAAATGCCTGAAATATAAAAAATATATGAAAAAAGCTTGAAAAAGGGTAATTCTTTATAAAGATTTATAAAGAATCAAAAAAAGCGCATAGACTGATCTCTATACGCTCTAATATTCCTGTTATTTTATTGCCCTAACTGATCGTAGTACACTGCCAGTTGCCGCTCGATCTCCGCCATATACTCCGCCAGCCCCGCCTTTTCCAGCTCTCCGACCGCGCGCTCCAGATCCTCAGATCCATCATAGTACCCGCAAACCAGCGGCTGGAAATACTGCAGCCTGACCGTCTCCAGCCGGTGCAGCTCCCGCTCCAGCCCGCCCGGAGAGAACTCATAGCGGTCAAGCGGATTGACCACAGCCGTGGCCGCCGCATCTTCCCGCCACACATCGATCTGTGCGCAGACCTCCGCCCACTCGTCGTCGACCTCCAGATACTGCCTGCCCAGCAGTCTGTCGTTTGCCACGGTCATGCCGTACCTGTTGGACAGGGCGATCCCCTCATGGCTGACCGCCCCGTCAACATTGTGATAATGGATCCCGTCAACCCCATACAGAAACAGATCATAATAGCGCTGATCCGTGTGGATCTTTTCCAGCAGCCGGATCGCAGTCTCCGGATATTTGGTGCGCGAGGATATGTACAGCGCACTCCCCATCGCTTTCTCGTTCCTGTAATAGTTCTGATTTGCCGACAGATACAGGAAAAAGCCATAGGACCATTCCGGGTGCGCCGATGCAAGACTCCGTATATAAGAGGCTGACACCGACCAGACCGGCACATTCGTCTCGCACGGTTTTCGCTCCGCCAGCATCAGCTCCAGCCCGCGTTCGCCCTCATTGTCCGACAGCGACAGCATATCCGCCTCCAGGATCCCGTCCCGCTTCCACTTCTTTAGATACTCAAGTACCTCCTGAAATTCCGGCGTCTCCAGACGGTTGACCACATCTGCCGGATCGTCTCATCGATGACAAACAGCCGCCTGTCCGTCTGGTAAAACGCACAGTTGACTGCCATATTCGCCGTCTGATAGCTGTTGTGCACATTGTGATAGCTCTGCGCCTCCACGCCAACGCCGATGCACAGTCTGGGAATACTGTCCAGAAGCTTCTGCCAGAGCGGCATCAGGCGGTACTGCTCCCGCTCCTGGTACGAGACGATAAACTCATACTGCCGCTTCTCCGGGTGATAGCTGGAGAGCAGTTCAAACCCGCAATCCTGTATCAGCTCCCGCATCCGTTCCATTGTATGTTCCCGATCCGTATGCTGTCCTGTGCTGTCCGGCTCTCTCTGCAGGATCGCTGCCGCGCACTGAAAACACCCGCCCTTTGCAAACGCCCCCGCTTCCTGCAACAGCTTACCGAGCGTACGCCCGTCAACCTCCTTGTCCGTCAGCAGCCGGAACAGCTTTTGCTGCTGTAACTCCTTGTGTTCAGCCACAGCCACCCTTCCCTGATCGATGCGGCGGATCTCTTCCGCCGCCCGTGCGATCGCCCTATCGAGCGCCTGCAAGTCCACGGGTTTCTCGATATAGTCGACCGCCGCAAGCTGGATCGCGCTCTTTAAATACTCGATCTCCATATAGCCGCTGATAAATATGATCCGGCTGTCAGGGTTGATCCGAAGCAGCCGCTCCGCCAGCTCGATTCCGTCCATCTGCGGCATTCGGATATCAGATATGACAATATCCGGCAAAAACCACTGCGCGATCCGGGCTGCCTCCGCACCGTTCACTGCCTGCATGATCTCATCGATCCCAAACTTTTCCCAGTCAACGGCATCGATCAGCCCCTCCCTTGTGTAATCCTCATCATCCGCTATCAGAATCTTCATATCAATCAACCCGCCTTTCCAGAATGATCTGAAAACATGAATTTATTAATCATTATATTGATTTCTGATAGCTTGTAAAGGGTAAAAAAACTTGAAAAAGGGTAAAAGTACTCAGTATTTTTCCAATGTCCTGCGCACAGCGCCCACGCCTGCATTCAGTTCCTTAAAATAGCTGCACACCTTGCCAGCCATGCCAGCCTCATACAGATCCACGCCAAAGATCCCGCCGTTTTCCATAATCGGTTTCAGGACATTCTCCACATCGGTATCTCCCAGTCTGAGCTTTGCCATCTGCGGGCGCAATGTCTCCAGCATGGGATCGGGACTTAACTCAAACGCCTCCCCGCGGTCATCCACCGCCATCAGATACCGCAGCCATCCTGCAAAGACAAGCGGTATCATCTGCAGATCATCCACACTCAGGTTTTCGTCTGCCTGATAAGCCTTGATCGTCTCGCCAAAACGGATCGCAAGCTTCTGCGAAGTATCCGTCGCGATCCGCTGCGGCGTGTCGGGCATAAACGGGTTGGTGACGCGCACCTGCAGCACTGTGTCGATAAATTCCTTCGGATCCAGAACACCCGGATCAACCACCACCGGAAGCCCTTCCCTGTATCCGACACGCTCCACCAGCTTCACGAGCGCCTGATCCTGCATCTCGTTCGAGATCTTCTGATAGCCGAGCAGACAGCCGAAAATGGCAAGGCAGGTATGCAGCGGATTCAGGCAGGTGCATACCTTCATCTTCTCCACCTTATCCACTGTCGCCCTGTCCGTGAACAGGATGCCGCCGTCCTCCAGGTGCGGCCTTCCATTCGGAAAGTCATCTTCGATGACCAGATATTCAGTCTCCTCCGCGTTGACAAACGGTGCGATGTACGTATTTTTGGAGGTGATGACCGGCTCGAGTTCCTCCACACCGTCATCCAGCAGGATCTTCTCGACAGATGCGTCCGGCCTGGGCGTGATCTTGTCGATCATGCTCCATGGAAATGATACGCTTTCCGAGTCGACGTACCCTGCAAAACCGGCGTCCGCCTTTTTGTTCTCCACCCATGCTTTTGCAAACGCCGACACTGCCGCATACAGCTTATCCCCGTTGTGGGAACAGTTGTCCGTACTGACCATTGCAAGCGGTTTTTGCCCTGCGCGGTATCTTGCATACAGCAGAGACGATACTTTCCCCATATAGCTTGCGGGCTTTTCCGGTCCCGCTGCAAAATCCGACGCCACATCCGGCAGCAATTCCCCTTTTGCGTTTGTCAGGCTGTACCCTTTCTCCGTGATCGTGAATGTTACCATCTGCAGGGACTCGTTGGCGAAAATGCCTTTTAACCGCGCAAATGCCATCTCGTCTGCGGGATCCAGCGACAGCGCCTCTGCGACGCTTCCGATCACCTCTTTATCGATCGTCCCGTCCGCCTTCAATGTCACTGCAATGCCGAGATTGTCATGCGGCGCATACATTTTCCCGATGATCTCATAGTCAAAGCCCTCCGCGACAACGATTCCCCTGTCCAGCTTTCCAGCATTCAGCAGGTTCTGCGCGATAGCCGCATGAAAGGCACGGAACAGGTTTCCCGCCCCGAAATGGATCCAGAACGGATTCTCCTTGGTCGCCCTCTTCACCTGTGCAATGTCATAACCGGGCAGCCGATACCCCTTTTCTTCCCACTGTTTTTGACTCAGACTGTCCGTAATTCCCTGTAAACTGATCTTCATGATGCGATTCTCCTCTCTCTATTCATGATCATATAATCATGGTCATATATCAAAGATCTCCGCCAGTGTCATCTCCACGTGCGGAAAACAGCGCAGACGGATCCTGGTCTCCGCGTTGTAGGTTTCCTCCTCCTTGTCGTCATCATACATATAACTCTGTTCCAGCACATACACACCGTTCTGCAGATAATAGATCTCCAGGCTGCAGCCGTTTGGGTCCACAAGCCAGTACTCTTCCACACCGCACTTCTGGTAGATCTCTTTCTTTACGGTCTTGTCCCTGTGCCCTGTCGATGGGCTTAACGTCTCCACGGCAAACCGCGGCGTGCCGTGGTAGCGCTTCTCATTCTTTCCCCAGTCACATACGATGGCGATATCTGGTATGATATAATCATTTCTGTCCTCCAGATAATGAAAATAAAAATCAAGCTGCTCCATAAAGACCTCGCACCTGCTGTCCTTAAAACTGTTCTTGAGCTGGTTGAAGATATTTCCGTCGACCAGCGCATGCCTCCGGTTCGACGATGGCGACATATCATATACCACACCGTAGATCACTTCCTGCTTCCTCGGATCCCGCAATTCCATATCATCCCTCCTACGCCCTCAGGAATGCCCTGTAGCCGCGCACCGTCTCGTACACGTCCGCCTTGCTGACAACCTCGTACGGCGCGTGCATGTTCATCACGGACACGCCGCAGTCGATCACGTTCATCCCGTACTCCGCCATGAGGTGCGCTATGGTTCCGCCGCCGCCCGCATCGACTTTTCCAAGCTCTGAGAACTGATACATCACATCCGCATCGTCCATGATCTTCCTGATCCATGCCACATACTCCGCATTGGCGTCACTTGCCCCACGCTTTCCACCCGAACCGGTGTATTTGTTGAACGCAAGCCCCTTTGCCAGAAAGGCGGCGTTATTTTTCTCAAAAGCGCTGGCATAGAGCGGATCAAAACCTGCGCTGACATCCGATGAGAGCATCCTGGAGTTTGCCAGCGTGCGGCGCACCAGAAGCTGGGAATCCCTTTCCGCCGCCGCGACAAGCTCTGCCACCGTGTTCTCAAAAAAGCGGGACGCCATCCCGGTGGCACCCACATTTCCGATCTCCTCCTTGTCGGCAAGCAGACAGCAGAGTGTCGCGTCCGTGATCTCATCCGCCATGTCGAGCATTGCAAAGAGTGACGTAAAAGCGCACACCCTGTCGTCATGCCCATATCCGAGGATCATGCTCCTGTCAAACCCCAGATCTCTCGCCTTTCCTGCCGGAACGATCTCCAGCTCCGCCGAGAGCAGGTCCTCCTCCTCGATCCCGTACATATCCGCGAGGATCCTCATGACATTCGCCTTGAGCGCCTCCTTCTCCTCCTTTTCCAGCTCCTCGCTCTGTTCGAGCGGGCAGTTCCCGATCAGCAGATCCAGATTCTCGCCGGCAACCACCTCCGCCGCTTTCTTCGTCATCTGCTCTCCTGCCAGATGCACCAGCAGATCCGTGATCACAAACACCGGATCCTCCTCCCGCTCACCGATGCAGACTTTGACAACGGTGCCGTCCTTCTTCGCGATCACGCCATGGATCGCCATGGGGATCGCAGTCCACTGGTATTTCTTGATACCGCCGTAATAATGTGTGTCAAAATACGCAAACCCGTCCTTCTCATACAATGGATTGGGCTTGATGTCGATCCTCGGTGAATCGATATGCGCACCGAGAATGTTCATCCCCTCAGACAGCGGTTTCCTCCCGATCTGAAAAAATACAGCGCTCTTCCCCATCTGTACTGCATAGAATCTGTCGCCCGGCCTGACAGCCCGGCCTTCCCGCACCGCGCTGTCCAGGTCTTTATAGCCTCTTTCCTCCGCCATCTCCACAGCGAGCGTCACACACTCGCGCTCTGTCTTTGCCTGATCGAGACATCTCTTGTATCGCTCGCAGACCCCGTCTGCTTCCTTCCTGTCCTCCTGTGTATACTTGAGCCATAAATTGTCCTGTTTCATAATATCCTCCTGTTTGATCCTTTTCCCTTCCCAGAGCGTGCTGGCTATATTATAATTCCGACCGCCCTGATCACAGACTGAATTTGTGCGCCTGCTCCATCAGCTCCTCCGCGACTGCCGAAAGATTCTGCGTCATGCCCGTGATATCGGATATGACACTGTCCTGTGTCTCCACCGCCGCCAGCGCTTCCTCACTCCCCGCCGCATTCTCCTGCGACGCCGCCGAGATCCCCTCGATCATCTGTACGATGATCTCCTTGCTGCCTGTCATGTTGCTGCTGGACTCATAGAGTGTACTGACACTCGACTGAACGCTCTCAAGACACTGCTCGATCTGAATAAAATTCTCCTTTGTCTCCCCTACGCTGCGCTCCTGTTCCTCAAAGATCTTCTCCATGCTCTCCATATTCTGCGTCGCGTCCGCAGTCTTCTCGAGCAACTCCTGTATGATAGTGCCGATCTCATTTGTCAGGCTGTTCGTCTCCTCCGCAAGCCCTCTGATCTCTTCCGCAACGACTGCAAAGCCTCTTCCTGCATCTCCTGCCCTCGCCGCCTCGATCGCCGCGTTGAGTGACAGCAGGTTTGTCTGGTCCGCGATATCATTGATCTTCTGGCTCGTCGCCTCGATCTTCTGCGCCTGCTCGTTGTTCTGCTGCATCGCTTCCCGCACGCTGGCAATGCTCTCACGGCTTCTGACCGTCTTTTCGATCAGATCCTTTATCGCGGCAAGACCGTTGTTCTTTACTTTATCCATCTGATCCGCATTGCTTCTGAGGTTCTCGGTATCACTGATGTTGCGCACGATCAGCCCGTCAAGCTTCGAAACCTCGTTGGCGCTGGTCGTCGTATCGCCGGCCTGCGACATTGCCGCTTTGCTGAGATCGTTCATCGTCGTGCTGATCTCATCGGAAGAGCGCTTTAGCTGCATCGTCTGATCCGCAAGCGTACCCGCATTCTGGGACAATACTGTCGACGACTGCTCGATCTGCCGTACAATATTGCGCAGATTATCAAACATCATGACAATATTCCTGCTGATGCTCCCGATCTCATCCTTTCTCGTCGTCATGGCGCGCACACTTGCCATGTCCTCTTCCGTCAGATCGTAGCGCGCGATCCGGTGGATCTCCGCCACAGTCTTCTTGAGCGGTATCACCAGTAAAAACTCCATGAGCAGCGCCAGCAGGATCAGGGCGATGATCCCCACTGTGAGACTCACGATCGTCGCCGTCCTGACTGTCCCCATGATCTGTGTCCGTGCCTCCTCCATGGTGATCCCGGCGACTCTCACAACCTCTTCTTCCATCATTTTGCAGGATATGACATTATTGACAGAGAACGCGACCGTGAGAATGATAAACATAAAAACAGTGATGGTTACTATAATGGAAACTTTTTTGTAGGTTCTGCCCTCCATATGTATATATCCCCCTAATCATTTTTTTGTATTGACATCTTTACTACTAACAGTATAGAGTATTTTCCGTTCAATTTCAAGTCACAGCTTCAAGTCACAGCTTCAAGTCCCTTTCCTGATATGCCATCCAGGTAACTGCACGAGAATGATCGCCGCAAAGACCAGCGCGCAGCCTGCAAGCTCCCGCGCGGTCAGCGCCTGATGGAGAAGCAGCCAGCCCGCCAGAACAGAGATCACCGATTCCAGACTTAAGATCAGGGAAGCAACCGTAGGGTTCATGCCCTTCTGGCCGATGATCTGGAAGGTGTACCCCACGCCGCTCGAGAGTGCTCCCGCATACACGATCGGCAGCCACGCCGCGAGCAGATCCGCCATGCGGGGCTGCTCCAGCAGCAGCATCAAAACTGTCCCCAGCACTGCGTTCACTGCAAACTGCACGCAGGAGAGCTCCACTCCGTCCACCAGCGGCGAGAAATGATCCACGACCAGTATGTGCAGAGCAAACACCGCTGCACAGCCAAGTATGCAGACGTCGCCCTTTTGGAGCTGAAAATCCCCTTTCGTCATACAGAGCAGATAGAGTCCTGCCAGCGCAGCCGCCACCGCGATCCACACTTTGACGCCTGTTTTCTTCTTCGCAAAAATGCCAAATACCGGCACGAGCACGATATACATCGCCGTGATGAAACCTGCCTTTCCCACTGTCGTGTACTTCATGCCAAACTGCTGGAGCGCACTCGCGGCAAAGAGACATATGCCGCAGCACACCCCTCCATATATCAAGGACCGCCGGCCGCTCCGCCGCTGCCCGCCTTTTTTCCTCTGTCTCCTCGCTGCTGCGACCCACGGCAGCAAAACCGCCAGCGCGACCACATTGCGCGCCGTCACAAAAGTGTACGGCCCCACATAGTCCATTCCCACACTCTGTGCGACAAATGCAAATCCCCATATTGCTGCTGCCATGAATAAGATCATGGACTGCCTTAATGTATACCTGTTCATAATCGTAACTTCCTGATTCCTGCCCTTTTTTGTGATCGCAACAGTTGATCTTATCCCAGACTGCTGCAGTAGTCTTTTGTCTCAAATACAAGGAAATTATATCACAATACCTATCGTCTCACAAGAAAATATCAGCAGCAATAAGATACTGAAATAAGATACTGAAATAAGATACTGAAAATAAGATACTGAAATAAAACACAAAAAACAGGGCTGACGAGCCTCAGATAATACAGTCTGACGTTCTCACACCCTGTTTTGTGTCTCTGTAAATAAAATTCCTCAGCGCCGCTGGCAGTGCTCGCAGAAATAGATCGTCCCGCCCATATAGTTTGCCTTGTGGATCTCGTACCCGCACCGGACGCACGGTTCGTTCAGCGAGTTTTTGCTTAGCTGCGTGACGTAGCCTCCCTTTTGCCCGAAGAGGTCCCTCTCCGTGTCGCGCCCGCCCTTTGCTGTCATCTCCCTTATGATCTTACAGACAGACTCATATAAAATATGAAAATCCTCCTCCGACGCATCCTGCATCGGATAGCGCGGGTCGATGCCTGCATCCCACAGAATGTCCTGCAGCACACCGTTTCCAAGCCCGGGAATGCGCTGCTGCGTCGCGAGAAACGCCTTTGCCGACAGTCTTTTACCTGACGCCGGATACAGCGACCGGAAATAGTCGTATGTGAATCCGTCCGTGAGCGGATCAGGCTTTGTGCTGGCGGAGACATAATAACCGTCCGTGCACTGTCCCCTGGGACATATGGTGATCCCGCCATACATCTGGATCGACACAAAGATTCCCGTCCCGTCGTCAAAACAGACTGCAAACTGATGCTTTTTCGGAAATTTTTCCGCGTCGTCATAATAACGCGGATATGCCCCGTCATTGAGAACGATCATGCTCTCCTGTGTGTCGATCTGCACCATACCGCCCCTGGCAGCAGCCCCGGTTATAGTCTGTCCCTCCAGATACTCCTCATACTTGTCGCGCTCACCTGTAAAAAAGGCAAACCTGTGCGGTGTCTGCAGGACTCTGATCTCACTGATGGTCTTTCCTGTCAGATGACCGCTGATCTGCTTTGCGATCGTAGTGCTCTCCGGTAATTCCAGCATGTCACACCTCTCCCTCGTATTTCCCCGTGATCTCGATCGTGTTACCGTCGGGATCCTGGAGACAGAAATAGTAATACGGATTTCCCGCGTTGATATAGCGGATCTTTGTCAGGTTCGCCGCAACATCAAGCGACCTGATCCGCCCGTACTCTGCACCCAGATCCTCCACGCTGAGATTGATAACCACCTTTCCGCAGTTTTTCGCCTCCACGATCGCCGTATGGTCATCATAGAGCGCACAGTACTCTCCCTTCGTGACCACCTCATCCGAGTGCTCCCTGTCAAATCTTCCGTTCATGATGGAAAGCGTCAGTCCGTTAATGTCAAACACCGCAAAACGGTCTTTGTTCTGGCTCATGACATCTTTCTCAAACAATGCCCTGTAAAATGCAATGCTCCTGTCAAAATCCTCCGCGATCAGATAAATGCTTCCGTATGTGATCATATTTTTTCCTCCTGAATCTTACGCTGTATCACAGCTTTTTGGGACGCCCGTGTGCAATCGAGCAGCAACGGACGCCCGTGTACATTAATATGATACCACACAGAATATGACAGCAGCGTGTCATATTCAGATTATTTCATCTGATTTACTGCATATTTCCTTCACTGTTTTTTCTATCCTGTCAATGTTTCCTTTTGTCAGGTAATTCGGGTTGAGCTTTCGCTTGCTATAAGCGTATATCGTATTTTTCGTCAGACTTTCAAGAAGATGCGTAAAATATCTTTCCCACGAACTATATTCACCACTTTCTATATATTCCCCCGGCTGTGCCAAAATCTCCTTCAATCCTTCTGCCTGAACAATATTCGATCGCAGGATTAACCAGGATCTGCTCCTCTTTATGGGTAAGAATGTATTTCGCCACATTCGATTTGCCTCTGGCAGAATCACAGGCTGTCTTCATATTCTGGCTGACTGCCCTAAACATTTCATGACCAGCATTGGAATCCTCTGTAAGGATAACAGACGGTTCGATCTCTTCCGCCGCCCGCGCTTCCGGATATACCTGATGCATGGAATTATATACTTGTCTGGTGTTTTGATAATACCCGCTGTTTTTCAGATAATAGATCTCACTGATACTATATGGCAGCATATTCAGACCATCTCTCGTGATAAATACAAAATAGCAGTCCGATTCCAGTACCGCCTTTGCAAACGATTTTGTGTTCAGAAAACGCTCCTGTTCATCCACAAAAACAACTGCACTTTTCTGCATGCCCAATTTTGCCAGCACACTTTCATCATCGCCTGATAACACAATACATTTCCTGTCGCAGACTACCTCTGTCCCCGGTCCGGATCTCCCTGACAGATAGTCACTTATGATCTGGATCATGGTCGTCTTGCCGCTGGCGCTGTCTCCCTGGATAATCGTAATATTCCTGCGCAGATTCAGCTCATAGCGCAGTCTCTTTGTGGAAACCAGAACTCTTATGTTACCCTTCAAAAATCTCCACCTCCTGAAATTCCCAGTGTGCTCTCGGAAACTCGAAGTCCTTATTTTACAAGGTCTCCGCAATTTCCAAGATTTTAGTTTCACCTCTATTTTTATTGTTATTTTGTAACATTTTTCATCTTCATATTTC
>JAETQI010000040.1 GCA_021770755.1 Lachnospiraceae bacterium | reverse complement strand
CTGTTCACTCCGTTCCCAGTAACAGGTAAAAATCCATGCAAAATTTGCTTCGCAAATGGATTTTTACTCGCTATATGTACGTTTTCGTACGGACTTAGCAGTAAATGCTAAGTCCTATGTGAACAGTAACCAGCACTCCTGTCCTATTTAAAATCAATCCTTTTAGGGTTTTACATTCGGGATATCTATGATAAAATAAGTCTATATAACAGAAACGGAGGCACTGCCATGGACGCAAAAGCACTGAAATCTCATACGGAAAACGACTATTACAACCTGCCGGAAAATATACGGGCAGAACTGATCGACGGACAGTTTTATGATATGGCTGCACCAAGCCGTCTCCATCAGAAAATATCCGGAACGATCTATCGGATCATTGGAAACTATATTGACGACAGACACGGTTCCTGTGATGTCTATGCTGCCCCATTTGCTGTCAAACTTTTTGACGACAGCAAGACGATCGTGGAACCGGATATCAGCGTCATCTGTGACAGAGACAAGCTGACAGACAGGGGCTGCACGGGTGCGCCTGACTGGATCGTTGAGATCATTTCCCCAGGCAATCCCGGACACGACTACGTCAAAAAACTAAATCTGTATCTTGATGCAGGCGTACGTGAGTACTGGATCGTCGATCCGCAGCAGCGAACAGTTCTCGTGTACTTCTTTGAAGAAAACGTTAAGGTCAGACAGTATACCTTTGAAGATACCATTCCGGTCAATCTATACAAGGACCTGTCCATCGATTTTTCTTCATTTGACTTCTAAGGAGAATTCATTTCCGGAATCTGCGGGGAGATCTCAGATAGATCCGGCAGACGAATCCCCCCTGCTCATCATTCAGAAACTGCAGCCGCCAGCGATGAAACAGCGCGATCTGGCGCACAAGACGGATACCGAGTCCATGCTCCGGCAGTTTTTCCAGCTTCATGGAACTTCTGAAATACCGAAGCTGCTCCCTGCTGACACCGCAGCCGTTATCTGATATTTCCAGTATGACCCTTTTGAAGATCCACAGACTCCTGTTCGTCAGGTTTACTGTGATCTCACAGCCCTGCGGATTGTGGTTTATCGCATTGTTGATCAGATTCTCGACCAGCCGCATGACCAGCTCCCTGTCTCCCTCAACATAAAACTGCTCCAATGCTTCCGAAATAAGGACACTGATGTCACATTTTTCATCAATGCCCCTGTTGATCATTCCACAGACGGACTCCCTGAGCAGCGCAGGCAGCAGCACCTTCTCCCGGCGCCAGACGCCCATTCCGTACGTGAGCTTGTTGGAAGTGTTCAGGTTCGTGACCAGCGTCCTGATGCGCAGTGCCTGCTGCTCGATCATCTGTGCCTTCTTCTCAACATGCGCTGCCATCGTTTCCCCCTCCAGGCCTTCAAAACCATATCGGGCAGAATGCAGCAGTTCATCTGCATAGCCGAGCACCAGTGACAGCGGCGTGCGGATATCGTGCGATACCCCCGCAATCCACGATGTCCTCTGCTTCTCGCGCCGATGTGCATCGTGCCTTATGATCAGAAACGGCCCGATCAGCAACACGACGATATTCACGATCAGCAGGATCGGGATCAGCGCAAAGAACGTCTCCACCGTACTGATCTGAAAAGACAGATGATATTTCCAGACAGTCTGTCTGGGCATTCCCGCCACCAGAACCGCCTCTTCCATTATGTGCGAGTAGACCGGATAATCATTCAGATAATATCTCGAAAACTGTACGATATCCCTCACCGTAAAATGTCTGGGGACGTCGTCCGGCAACTGATAACTCCACACCACATCTCCCGCGTCGTCCAGAATAAAGGCAAATCCATGAAAATCATCGATCCTGTCCGTGCCCTGCCGCGACATGCTGTAACAGATCTCTCCATTTTCATTGGCAGTCCTGCCGATCTCACCGGAAAGGTCCGCCGCGGAAAATCTTGCCAGCCCCGCATCGGATCTCACACCAAAATAAGTCATGACGAGAAGATCCACGACCAGCATCACAGCGATCATGATGTTTGTCCAGACAACGATCTTGATAAAATTTTCCACTTTTTTCATATGATCTTGTATCCCAACCCCCTGACAGTCAGCAGATGCTCCGGCCTGGACGGATTGTCCTCCAGTTTTTCCCGCAGATGCCTGATATGCACCATAAGCGAATTTTCGTACCCGTAACTTCCGTCAGGCCATAATGTATCGCACAGGATATTGATCGAGAGGATCCGCCCCCTGTTTTCACACAGCTTCTTTAACAGAACATACTCCTTTGCCGTGAGCGCGTCGTCCTCACCGTTCACGCGGATCGTCCCCGCTCCCCAGTCGACCAGTGCTTTCCCGATCCTGTCCGTCCCCGCCGCATCATCGACATGGTACGTTCTCTTGAGTACCGCCCGCACCCGCAGCATCAGTTCCTCCGGCAAAAAAGGCTTCGTGACGTAATCGTCCGCACCGAGCCCAAGCCCCCGCAGCCTCGCCTGATCCTCATCCCTCGCCGACAGAAAGATCACCGGAAGCCTGCTCCCCCTGATCCGCCTGATCTGCTCAAACAGCGCAAAGCCGTCCCCGTCAGGCAGCATCACATCCAGAACCGCAAGCTGATACTCATTTTCCATCGTCAGCCTCACCGCACTGCTGCAGTCCGCAGCCATGTCTATGTGCTGATACCCTTCCTTTTTCAACAGATTCCCAACCATATCCAGAAGCGCGGCCTCATCATCCACCAGTAAGATCCTGCACTCGTATAACTTCATCTTCATCCTCCTGCCTTTTCGTTTCACTATTGCATCCTTCGCATTCCAAAATCAAAATATCTGCCACAGATATTATAACTGATATTGGATCGGAAGTGCAGATTTTGTTGTGAATATTAAAGTAAATATAAGGTAATGAATACAAGCATTCACTATTTTCCTGACTTTCCGCAGTCGTTTCCTTTTCATTTGCTACTGTTTATTTTGATTGCAATATGGTAAAATGTATAAGAGGTAAGAATATGACAGTAGCTGAAAATATAAAAAGGATTAGAAGATGAACCGCCCCAAAACTTACCCACACCAGAGGACACAACCAAATAGTTGCCCCTGCACCAGAACGATACCGCAGATATAAAGTGAAGATTTGTTCGAGAGCAGATCAGATCCAGTAAAATTACGAAACCGGATATGTTGCACCAAACCACATACAATAACTTTGAAAGGAAGTGTAATTATTATGAGCAATCGTGAATTTGCCAAGAACCTGATTGACCAGATCCCCGAGAACAGAATGTATTATGTAATTTCATATTTACAGGGAGCCTCTATACCAGATGAGATTCCCAATGCAGAAACCATAGCCTCTATAGAAGAACTGGAAAACGGCGGCGGTACTTTATTTACCGGCAGCACAGAAGCTTTGTTTGCTGAACTGATGGAGGAATAACCAATGCTTGATGTCAGATACTCCACAAAGTTCAAGAAAGATTTTAAGTTATGCGTGAAGCGTGGGTATAAAATGCCACTACTCCAACAGGCTATCGACACGTTGCGGACTCCCGCCCCACTCCCAGAAAAGAATCAAGACCACAATCTGACCGGGAATTATTCTGGATATAGGGAATGTCACATTGCCCCAGACTGGTTGCTAATTTATAAACAAATTGGCAATGAATTAAGATTAGACCGAACTGGCACCCATGCTGATTTATTTGGTATGTAAGGGTGGGAGCTAATCTGATCCTGAACAGACCAGCTCAATCTCCAGCTCAATCTATTGAGACTTCCCCAGTCACCAGAAAATTTAAAGTAAATATAAGGTAATCCTCATACTCCCTTAAACAAATCCTCCTATCCTTATCACATAGACAAAACAATAAGGAGGATCTCTATGAACACAAACATCATCGAAACCAACGGCCTGACCAAAGGCACCGGCAGCCAGATGCGCGTAAACCACATTGACCTGCGCGTCCCGGAAGGCTGTGTCTACGGATTTCTTGGTCCAAACGGCGCAGGTAAGACCACGACGCTGAAACTGCTGCTCGGACTGCTAAAGCCCACTGCAGGCACGATCACTTTCTTCGGGCAGAAAATGACAGAAAAAAACAGGCTCTCCATACTAAAGCACACAGGAAGCCTGATCGAGAGCCCCAGCTATTACGGACACCTCACCGGACTGGAAAATCTCCAGATCATCGCAAAGCTGAAAAAAGTACCCGCCAGCGAGATCACGCAGGTTCTTCAGACCGTGCGCCTCTATGAACAGCGGGACAAAAAAGTCCGCCAGTACTCCCTTGGCATGAAGCAGCGCCTCGGCATCGCAATGGCGCTGCTCGGGAATCCGCGCGTGCTGATACTCGACGAGCCGACAAACGGTCTCGATCCGGCAGGGATCCAGGAGATCCGCGAGTTTATCCGGGAACTGCCGGTCATTCGCCAGATGACAGTCATCGTGTCGAGCCATCTTCTGAGCGAGATGGAACAGATGGCGGACATGGTCGGGATCATCAACCACGGCAGACTCATTTTTCAGGATACACTGGCAGCGCTCGAATCCAGAGGCGAAAATCTGGAAGACGCGTTTCTCAAAATGACGGAAGGCGGTGAGCGTCTATGATCCACAATCTGTCCCTGGAATTAAAAAAGACCAGAAGACGCGGCATCTGGCTGATCCCCGCGGCACTTTTGCTGATCATCACAGCGTGGGCGGGGCGCAACATGAACGATGAGCGCTTTCTCGAATATGGCTGGCTGATGGCACTGTTTAACGTACCGCTTCTGAATGCGATCCTGATTCCCACAGCCATGGCCGTCTTTGCAAGCCGGATCATCGACCTTGAGCACAGGGGAAATACCTGGAAAATGCTGGAGACACTGCAGAGCCGGTTCGATATCTATATCACCAAAGTACTGTACGGATTCTTTGCAGTCCTCATCTTTTCCATCCTGGAACTGACTGCTTTTCTGGTAATGGGATATACGATCGGTTTCGCAGGAAACCCGGATCTGTGGGCATACGGGCTGTTTTTCGTGCAGACCTTTGTGATCTCCTTCAATCTTTACCTGCTGCAGATGATCATCTCCCTGATCTTTTCCAACCAGGCAGCCGCCCTGTGCACCGGGCTGTGCGGCAGCATGGCAGGACTTTTCCTGATGTATGTGCCGCAGTGGCCTGTACTCAGATGCCTTGTCCCATGGGGGCACTTTGGCGCTGCAATGTTTGTCGCCATGGACGCTGAAAGGAACCGCATCAATGGTTTTTATTACACACGCCCGGACAGCGGAGTGCTCTTTTTTATCACAGGGTGGTTTTTCCTGCTGCTGATCGGCGGCTGGTTTGTCTTTCAGAAGATGGATACGGACGGATATCATTTTCAGCACAAGGACCGCGTGCGGCCTGACAGCGCTTCCCAATCCCACAAGCCTGTCAGAATCCCGCGCCTGCCCGTCGAACTGATAAAGATCCGGCGCACGCCGATCTGGATCGCCTTCCTCACACTGCCGCTGATCTCTGCGCTGATCGGAACAGCAAACTATCTGAATAACCTTGCGCTCCTGAAAAGCACCTGGTTTTCATTGTGGACGCAGCACTCCCTGTTCTTCTGCCTCTTTTTCATGCCGCCGCTCATCGGCGTCTACGCAAGTTATCTGTGGCGGCTGGAACACAGTGGCTCGAACTGGAATATGGTACTGGTCAATACCCCGGTCTGGCGGCTTGTATTTGACAAGATCGCCGTGTGCTCCGTTGTCACATTTCTCACATTGGGCTGGCTCTGTATCCTCTATGTGATATGCGGCCTATATGTCGGTTTCTCCGAACCCGTTCCGCCCGACCTGATCGAATGGTTCGCCTGCGGCGTCCTTGGCGGTGCGGCTGTGTGCGCGGTGCAGTGCTTCCTGTCGCTCGTGATCCGAAGCTTCGCCATCCCTGTCGGCATGGCGCTCCTCGGCGGATTCGCCGGACTTGCCGCCACCGCGGCCGGACACTATTATATCCTTCCCTACTCGCTCATGAGCAGGGGAATGCGCGCCAACAATCCGAACCTCACAGTGGACCTGCCCGCATACATCTGTTGCGCTGTGATTTTTATCATACTTTTTTATAGCCTGAGTATCTGGTATATTCGGAGCCATGACATCAAAACGCAGTAGACTGATAGCCCAATTTCTCCCGCAGCAGCAGCATCTCCTCCATCGACACGCCGATCGTTTCCAGATATGCTTCCACACTGCCATACGCCTCACGGAATAATTCCAGGAAGCGTGTCATATACGCCTCACACGGTATCACGATATTCATATCGATATCCGGAAAGTTCTGATGCAGCAGCGCAAACCGCTCCTGATTGCATATCTTCGTCAGCATGTAATTCTCAATGATGTCCGCATCGCACACACCTGCTAACAACAGCAGGACTGCCGACACCACACCCGTCCGGTCTTTTCCGGCGGAACAATGAAAAAGCACCCCCTCCGGCGCGCGGGCGATCCGCCGGTAAACCCAGACCATGTTAGCCGAAGAGGCGATCTTCATGTAACTGCCCGGAACTGCCTCCACCGATTCCGGGATACCGCTCCCCTCCTCGATCGGGATATTGTAATAATGAAAAGCGTCCATCTTCGCAAACGGGCTTGGCGCGTCTGCCACATCCTTTTTGCCGCGCATGTCTATGATCGTGCTGATGCGTTTTTCTGATAAATACGCGATATCCCTCTCACTCGGAGCCTTTTGCATGTCACTCCGGATCAGCGTTCCCCGGCCCGTACATGCGCCGCTTTTTGTCCGGTACCCGCCCAATTCCCTCGTGTTCAAGGTCGTCTCCAGCAGACTCCCCGGCTTTCCGGCGCCAGACCATTCATGCCGATCAGCGTTATACGCTCCATATGCGCCTTCCGTTTCCATATTATTCTTATATATCATCATAACCGTATCCTCAACCCGTCATATGCAAAAAAGATTGAATCCAGTTCCTCCTCCAATGCCCTGTAATCATCATACGACTTTCCCCAGTCCTCCTCCAGGTGCGTGATGATGACTTTACTGATGCCATACTGCCTTCTGATCCCGCTGATCTCATCCAGCGTGAACAGTTCTTTTCTCAGCGGATTCCCTTCCTCCAGCACAAATCCATCTTTCAGGACGTCGCCGACGATCGTATTGCCGATGATCAGCACATCTGCGCCCCGAAATCTGTCTGATGCCGGAAAGGGCTTTACGTCGCAGGGCGCGTAGATCACCTTTCTGCCATCGGAGGAGATCACAAACACTGCCACGTGCTCCTGCGCATCCACCGGAATCAGTTCAACCAGAATATCGTTCACCTCGAAAGCACGGATTCCCCTTGTGCGCACAAGACCTCTCGACTCATAGTACCCCATGACCGAACCATACTTTGTACTCAGTTTTCTGATATCTTCCAGAATCACAGGCAGCGAGGCAACCTCGACCGGATCCTGCAGCGCCTTTCCCTCTGAAACGGCAAGCCAGTCCATCCTCAACTGTTCGATCACGCGCATTCCCATCGTGTGGTCGGGATCACAATGACTGTACAGGATATGCCCGACTTTCTGTATACGAGCATTGTTCAGCGCAGTATTGATGTCCTCCGGCGTGTCGATCAGTATATCCGCGCCCTCAATAAACAGGCTGCATCCTGTCCTCGCATACGGAAATCCTTTCTCACGCGCCTGCGCGCATATACGGCAGCTACAGCATGCCCTCGGCGTGCTGACACAACCACCAGAACCAAGTATGACCAACTCCATATTTCATATGCACCTCCTTCCTGATCTATAGAATGAGTGTAACAACAATACTCTTCCCGCTCCCCACGGACAACAGGACACCTTCTATCCTCTTTAGAGAGACCTAAAATCCAATATGGGAGAACAAGTCCCCCGCCTGACATGAAAACAAGTGTCGTATCGCCGGTTCCTTCAACAATAGATACTCACATTGTTTCCGTCAACTTCAACCATCTGTCCTAACAGTAAACGCAGTTCCTTTTCCAACTTTAAGTATATAGAAGCTACTGTATCAACCATTTCTGTAATTGATTTTGCTCTTAATATATCGTTTGGCGCAGGAATAGCAAACCAAATAAAATTCGGTATCATAATAATAAAGAATAACAGCAATCCCCATATTTCAAAACATAACTTGTATCTTTTTAACATTTTATCCCCCCTAGAGCGTGTTTGAAAACTGGATTTTAGTTCTTTTGACTGTTTATAAAGTCATTCACATTATCGGTTCGTATTTCAATATATGCTTTATCATCTAAAAACTCATGATCATACGGTTTTAAAACCAACCGTATATACATGGGCGCGGCTTGTTTATCTCCGCCACCAATTACAAGGCAATAGTTTTCATCTATTTCGTAGAAGTAGATATATAGTCCCGAGCCGATGTCTGTATGGCGATATTGTTCGAAATCACTCCATGACAGAGAATCCCCTTTTGTTGCCAACTCTTTAACCTTTTCAATGGTCAGTTTCTCCCATTGAGGTTCTGTCACAGGCGGATTAGACGGATTGGAAACCAAATACCAGTTTCCATCCATCAAAAGGTAGCACCTGTCCGACCCGTTGATGACGTAAGAAAAGCCCGGATGGTCTACATCTGTCATATCAAAGCCATATACTTCGCCGCCATCCTCGTCACCGGGAGAGTTTCCCTCTTCAAACTGAACCATACTGTAATTCAATCCTAAAATCCAGTTTTTCAAAGTTTCCAACTCATTACTATCTACTGTCCATTGCGACTCAGTGCCGCTGATTATGTGCGTAATCCCAACCTCTGTCACAGAATCAGCAATAGAAGCAGAAATCAGGTTGTCAGAATCAGCGTTCGAACCAGACGTTCCGCAGGCGGCAAATGCCAGAAGAAAACTCATCGTTAAAATTAGAAGCTGTTGTTTTTTCATGATATATGACCTCCCCAAAATAGATACTTATATAAATATAGACGCAAAATTATCAAGGAAGTTCTGTCAATATACCCGTTTTCAAGATTCGCTTGCTGTAATGCCGTAAAATTTCGTTCACGGCTTCCGGGCAGAAATCCAGTATAATTATATACGTCCAGTCGAATAACTTCAAGCTGCTTTTTGAACGGAAAACGAATTCTTTGGACGAATTGATAGAACGAAGCCCTTTCTGAGATGATCATGCATTTTTATAAAAAAGTCTGAGGTATCCAGCGTGCCATAAATCCGCTATAATATTCAAAATAATACTATTCAAACCAAGCAGGAAACGAGCACGAAAGAACCATCTTCTCCTGCTCGCGCACCGGGCGTCCGTCTGCGAACCGATTTATCGGTTTGACGACATTTTCCTCTGGACGCCCGTGTATATAAAAAGGAAGGAGAAACCCTCATATGACCACACCCGTTTACTTTGCATAGCGCAGCTATTGCAAAATAAAAACATTTCATTGTAATAGCCTGCGCGTCCACCCGTTTATAACAGGAGATGCATATGAGCTATTTAGAATACAAACTTGTCCCAACACGATCTTTCACAGTGATCCGGAACTGCGCCGGCTGCGGCAAAAAGGCGCCCTGCCAAAACACAGGAAAATTCCGCGTCAACGCAAACGGCAGCAGGATCGACGTATGGCTGATCTACCAATGCAGCAAATGCAGGCATACCCTCAATCTTGCGATCTATGAGCGCCGGAAGAACACAGACATACCTGCGGAGGAATACCAGCGCTTCCTGGACAACGATGCACAGCTCGCCGAGGAATACGGCAGATCTGCCGCGCTGTTCCAGAAAAACAAAGCCCAGATCGACCACAAAGACATGGCCTATGAGCTGATCCCGCTGCAGGACACAACAGATAAAACCGTCTGTGAAAACAGGAGACAGATCACGATCCGGAATCCTTACGGCATCAAGATCCGTCCCGAGAAACTGGCTGCGGAAATCCTGGGATTGTCCGCAAACCAGGTCAGAAAACAGATCCTAAAAGGAACCATCACAATAGCGTCCTCTGCACAGACAATTGATATATCTGTTCTGAGTGACCCAAAATAATATTGAAAAGGAGAACCGACAATGAAAATAGAAACTGATCGATTGATCATCAGAAGCCTCAGGCGGGACGACGAACCGGATTTTATCACAATGGCATCTGACGGAAGCCTGACCGAGATCTTCGGAGACTGCAGTGACTGCAGCCACTGGATCGGACAATGGATCGCGGAATCCATACAGTTGGAAAAAGAGAACAACCCTGCCAGGGCATACCTGGCGTACTGTGTCGAACGCAAGAAGGATCACACCGTCATCGGTTCCGTCGGCTGTACCTATTATGAGGACATGAAACGAACCGGGATCACCTACTTTCTGGGTGCCGACCACAGAGGACACGGATATATGACAGAAGCCGTAAAAAGTTATGTACAGTATTTTTTTCAGAACTACAGTGCAGACACGCTCTTTGCCGCAGCACGGGTCGCAAACAAGGCATCGTGCAGGACGCTGGAGCGCGCAGGATTTCACCTGCTCGAAACCAGAATGTACCAGGATCTGTATGATGAGACGGCAGAGCTGAACAATTTTTATGAGCTTCGAAACACCCGCTCGATCCACACGATCACCGCATAGATCCCGATCCCGGCCACGACCGCCATCTGCAGATCCTTGAATATACAGTTCAGCCCGATGATCAGCATGACAACCGGCCTCACAAATGTCTTAAATATTTTGTGCTCATTCACGGCTCCCGCCTCCCCATTCCGAATACCGCTGCAGAAACTTTTTATCTGCCAGCCCCAGTGTTTCGTAATACGCCTGGTACGACTCGCTCAGCCTGCACATTGCCGGTATGAAAATGTCATTGTAACCGCTGGCACTGTTAAACTGCCTGAGCGTCTCCTCCAGGCGATATGCTTTTGACGTTTTATATTCTTCGGTCTGTTTATATGCCATGCAGGCTTCGATCGCCTCACGATTCTCGTCCATATACTGCTCGATATTGCAGATCGCACTGCGCATACCGGCAGCCACTCTTTCCAGCATGGAATCCTCATACTCCAGCGTTATCTCCTCGTAATACGCCCGCAGATCACCGGGAACCTCAAATTGAATCCCGTCAAGAAATGCTATGATCGTGTCAAAAGCCTCCTGCTGCTGCGCTGTCCGGACAGGTTCGCCCAGAAACGGCGCAAAATGCTGACAGATATAATTTCCATAATAACCCGGAAAAGCAACTCGCATGCGCTCCAGGACAGACTGCTTCTTCTGGAGCTGCACGAGCTTCTCCTGCACCGTATCCCAGTCCTGCGTCCGGGCAAGCTCCTGCACCAGTTTCTGCTTCTCCTGCATGACCGATATCTCCAAAACCTTCTGATGGGAAATGTCGTTCAACGACACATTCTGATGCGCTAACACGTTCCTGATCTCAGCGGCCGACAGCCCCAGCCCCCTCAGCACGGAGATCTTTTTCAGACGGGCGATATCCGCTTCCGAGAAATCACGGTATCCGTTTTCCTGCACCGAGGGCGCGATTAGTCCCTGTTCTATATAGTATTCCACCGCCTTTTTCGTCAGTCTGCACTCCTTACACACTGCATTTACAAGCATATTGTTCACCTTCCCTGCTCTATTTCCCTTAGGATAAACCACTCCCCAGGGGGACAGTCAATATCAATTTAAAATATTTTTTCTTTTTTTACAGATCTGTGTTATAATCTTATATAAATAACACCCCTGCACACTGAAAGGATTGATCATGGTCTCAATAGAAACACAGCGTTTGCTGTTACGAAATTACAAAGCCACTGATTTTGATGACATTTTCGTATATTTCTCAAGCGAGGAGGTCAGCCGGTACGAGGACTTTGATCCAATGTCCCCGGAACAGGTCCTCGCCCTCATTGAAGAGTGGAAAACGATGGACAACCGCCTCGTCGCTGAACTGAAATCAGACCGCACCGTGATCGGCAGCATCGGATACTGGATCGACGGCGAAGGGCATCACTGTATTGACTATGATTTCAACCCCGCATTCGGCGGAAACGGTTATGCGACGGAAGCCGGACGGGCACTTGTCGAGTACTTATTTCATACATCAGAAGTCCCTGCCGTTTATGCCGACTGTGATGTGAAAAACACCGCTTCCTGGAAACTCTTAGAACGTCTGGGATTTCAGCGTATGCGACAGCTCGACCAGCAATCCTATAAAGATGACCAGAACGGAAACCCCATTATGATCAGCACCTATCTGTATGGTTTAGAACGTGTTTGAAAAATGCTATGGAGAGACGAGGAGAAACGCTATGAAGATCGCCATATTATTTCCCGGAATCGGATATCACTGCGACAGACCGCTGCTCTACTACAGCGGAAAACTGGCCGCTCACTATCAATACGAAATACGCAGAATAACTTACACCGATCTCAGCCGGTCGATCCCGGAGGCATTTGCAGACGCGTGTGCCCAGACAGAACACTGTCTGAAAGACATCGACTGGAGCCAGTACGAAGATATCCTGTTCCTATCCAAAAGTATTGGCACGGCCGCCGCTGCCGCCTACGCGCAAAAGCATGGCATAACCTGTCGAAATGTCTACTACACACCGCTGCCCCAGACGTTTGACTTTGCACCGCAGTCCGGCATCGTATTTCACGGCACGCGCGACCCGTGGACCGAGACTGCCCTGGTCGAGAAAAATTGCAGGGAACGCCGCCTGCCGCTGTATATTGTCGAGAATGCCAACCACTCGCTTGAACTTCTGACAGATGACACTTCCGCACCTGTCAAAAGCAGTATCGTGCCAAACCTCCGCATACTGGAGACTGCCATGACACTCACAGAGCAATATATCGCAGATGGGATCTGCTATCGGACACTAAGTTCAGAAGAGATCTGTCCAGAACTGTTCCGCGGTTTTGTCCGTCGTCAGGAGGTCACCAAATGCTGGCGGAAAGAGAACGAAAAATGGGTTATCCGGGACGATCCGTTCATCGACGACTGGACAGAAGAGGATTATCATTTTCTGGTAAAATGCCTGCAAAATACAGTTCAGACAGGCGGATTCGTCTATGGCGCTTTTAAAGGACACCTGCTCAAAGGCTTCGTCTCCGTGGAACCCACTCTGTTCGAAGAGACCCAGGGATATCTCGACCTTTCCAGTATCCATGTGTCCGAGGATCTGCGCGGAAAAGGAATCGGTCAGGTATTATTCCACGCTGCCAGGGACTGGGCGAAGAAAAAAGGCGGACGGAAATTGTATATCTCCGCCCACTCCGCCGTCGAGACACAGGCGTTTTACAAAGCCATGGGCTGTGTCGAGGCACAGGTATACAACCAGCACCACGTCGAGCTCGAACCCTGCGACTGCCAGCTCGAATGCGCACTGTAAATCAATGACCGCTAAAACTCTTTCTTCTCCATGATCCGGCAGGAGATCCGATAGGACACCATCAGCAGGACCACGACCACCGCAGCGACCAGCACGGCCACACCCCCTATACCGAATCCTGCAATACCGCTGAGGAATTCCGCAACGCCGACGCTCTCGCTCAGAAAACCGATGAGCCCCATGGCGGCTGACATCCCGCCGATCAGCAGCATCGACACGATCCTGCTCTTCTCCTGTCCAAACTTAATCTGCAGCGGGATCTCCAGCGCCAGCATCAGATACGCCATGGGAAGCGCTGTCGAAACAGACAGGCAATACACTCCAAAATGCATCCCGCTATCCCTGATGACAAGTGCCGCCCAGCAGACCGCACTCACCAGCAGGAACGGAACCGTCGTCAGCAGGAAACCAAACATATATTTCTCATATATATAATCCCTTCTCGAGACCGGCAGGGTAAACAGATATGCATAACCGTTCTCAAATGCATCATAGCTGAATGTACTGACCAGCAGGAAAGAACATATCAGCGCGTTGTACCCCGCAAAAAACACCATATTCAGACTGCTCGCCATGACCACACCCCAAAGCATCATCACGATAAAGTAAAATTTCATCTGCGACCTCATCAATTGAAAATCCTTGACCATCAAACCTTTGATCGACCTGCTCATCACCATATCCTCCTATACAAAACCATCAATCATGCGAAACCCCCCCGAAGAACGCTTCCCACACACAACCTCATTCCAAGTATACGAAAACCCGGAAGAACGCTGCCCACACATCCTCATTCCAAGTATACGAAAACCCGGAAGAACGCTGCCCCTGCGTTCTTCCAAATATTTAGAAACTCTTAGGCTGTGTCCTTTACAGCCATAGAGTTTCTTAATGTTTTGACATCAAGGTGATCACTTCATCTATGCTGCCCCTCTCGATCACGACCGAAGGATAGTTATCCTGATAGAACTGCCGCTGGTTCGTCAGACAACTGTAGCCAAAGCTCTCCTCCTTCGTCCTCAACAGATACGTCTGGTCAAGCTGGGCAAACTGATCCTTTGTCACTTTCAGCAATCCATACTCGTTCAGGAGCACATCCGTATCCTCGTGAAGCACGATCTTTCCATTCTCGATCATGTACACATCATCACAGATCCCCTCGAGATCGCTGGAGATATGCGAGCTTATGACGATACTGCGCTCACCGTCCTCCGCATACTCGCGCAAAAGCCCCAGCAATTCATCCCTCGCCACCACGTCAAGACCCGCTGTCGGCTCATCCAGCACCAACAGCCTTGCGTTGTGCGAGAGTGCCGCGAGGATCTGCAGCTTCCGCTTCATGCCGGTGGAGAATTCCTTGATCTTCTTTTTCAGCGGAAGTCCCATCCTGTCACAGTCCGCAGTAAACTTATCTCTCGAAAAATCCGCATACATCGCAGACAGCACCGGCAGATAATCCCTGATCGTGAGATAACTGCAAAAGCCCGAATCGGAGAGCACCACCCCGATCTGCTCCCTATCCGCCTGCGTGAGTGCCGCCGCGTCCTTTCCAAATACCTCGATCGTCCCCCCATCTGTACGGATCAGTCCCAGGATCGCCTTAAACGCCGTACTTTTTCCGGCTCCGTTTCTCCCAATCAGTCCCGTGACCTGCCCCGCGGGTATCTCCATCGAACACTCCAGACAAAAATTGTCATATCGCTTGACCACATTGTTCAATCTGATCATTCCAAACACTTCCTCTCTCATGGTTCTTTCTATCTTCTATGCGTTCCTATCCTTCTATACATCTTCCAGCACGATCTCAAACAGCTCCCTTATCTCACTGTCCTCCATACCGCAGCTACGCGCCTTTCTGATCGTCTGCTCAAACGCTGCCTCCACTTCCTTCTTTTTCTCCTCGAGCATCTGCGCCTGGCAGGCGCACGCCACAAAGCTTCCCTTGCCGTGCACTGTGACGACAAAGCCCTCCTCCTCCAACTGGTCGTATGCCTTTTTGACCGTGAGCGCACTGACTTTGATCTCCTTTGCGAGCGTCCTCACAGACGGGAGCATCGTCTCCTCGATCAATTCCCCGTGTATGATCTTATCCTTGATCTGACACACGATCTGCTCGTAGACAGGCTGCATCGAAGAATGGTTGATTATCAGATTCATCTATTCCACATCCTTTATCCGCCAGGGATCCGTTCCAGATCCGGTGTTTTCACACTGCATCCACAGTTTCCCGGACACAGAACCCTGCATTATCTGTTCATGAACTGTCAGAAAAGTTTGATTCCTTCTCTTAACAAACAGTATATAACAGTATTTATCTGTTGTCAACTGTTTTATACTGTTTATTGAGAACGGAAATTTTTTCATTTTCAGTATTGCAATGTCACCTACATAGTGTTAATATAAATGTATGCCTACAAAGCGTTAATATAAAATAATGATGACACAATATTGGAGAAAAAATGAATGCATTTATAAAAACATTATTATCACTGTCCGTTTCCGGTACATTGCTGCTACTGCTTATCCGGGGATCAAAACCATTTTACAAAAACAGGTTCAGTCAGCATTGGCAGTATTATATCTGGATCATTGTCGTGCTCCGCTTTCTGCTTCCGATCACGCCAGATACTACGATCGTTGGAAGCCTGTTTGAGAAATTCAATGAAACAGAGATAACAGACGAAAAACAAGTCACTCCCAATATGGCAGACACAGCAGGCATAAACTGCAATGAGCCAGTCAGAACACAGACAAATACAGATCCCGGCACAGATGCACCTGACATAATTCCTTACTTATTTTTTACATGGTCGACTTTAGCATTTGTCCTTTTTATACGAAAGATAACCATTTATCAGTGCTTTATCCAACACATGAAAGCTGGAAATAACGAAGTTTCAGACATTAAGCTCTTAAATCTGCTGTCAGACTGTGAAGAAAAGCTAAAGATCCGGGCAAAAGTCGGATTATATCAAAATGCGCTGATCCATTCCCCTATGATGACCGGTTTCATTCATCCGGACATTATTCTGCCAGTCAGAGAACTGGAAGAAAAAGAATTATCCTATATTTTTACGCACGAACTGATCCACTGTAAAAGGAAAGATATGTATTACAAATGGCTGATCCAGACTGCCGCCTGCGTCCATTGGTTTAATCCCTTTGTGTACTTGCTGGAAAAGGAGGTGAACAGAACATGTGAATTGTCATGTGACGAGACAGTTGTATCCCTATTGGGTGATAAGGCAAAACGTGAATATGGAGATATGCTGATCTCATTTGTAACAACAGGTCAACAATATAAAAACACTTTGGCATCCGTTACTTTAACGGAAAGTGCTGAACAACTAAAAGAAAGGTTAGGTGCCATCATGAGAACAAACAGAAAATCAAAATCAGTGAAAATGATCACCGCTCTTTTCACTTTTACACTTTGCATCTGCTTTGCAGCAGCCGGCGCGTATGCTGCACCAGGTCAGATGCAGGAAAAGGAAATGCAGGAGCAGGAACAGAGCGAACAGAGCATGGAAGAATCCGGAATATCCATCAGTGATGATGAAAATTACAGATCTATCTATACACAACATGGCTATTTCTATGATTCTTACATTATCGAGATAGGCTGGAACGTGTACGGTGACGCGTATTTTGCCCAGACAGAATTCGTTTTGGAAGACGGCACGGCGATGAAAGTATATTTTACCGATACTTCAAAGGATCATATCGCTGATCAAAGGGTGATCGCTGCCGCATCTGGTCTAATATCGTATCTAAAAAACATAAACACCTATCCGGCAATAGAAACACCCGTTATCACAAAGGTGATCTATGCAGGCGATAAGGATATGACAGCATTGAGGGAGAAATTTTATCAGGACGGAGATGTTTACGGTTTTGCTGCACTCTTTTCATTGTTAAGCACAACAGAGCAAACAGAGTGGTATCAAAAAATATATGAGGCTGATCAGTCTGCATTCTTCTCAGCAGTGATCGGATACATGGATAATGACCTGATCTCTGTATATGCAGATAAAGCAGATCAGGACGGAAAAACAAATTTCTTTTCTGCATTACTGAATTATATGCAGCCAGATACCATAGAGCAGTACGCTGAAAAATATTATGCCGCAGATGACGTTGCCCGCTTTACTATTCTTATTCCGTACATGACAGAGAAAGAACAGCAGGACTGGATCAGAAAAGCACACAACGATGGGAAGAAGATTTTTTCTGCGGTCTTATCTGAAAATCTATTTTGACTGCCTTCTCAATATTCAGAAAAAATTTGACATCTTAAACACAGTAATGGTACACTCTCTTATATAGCATTGAATCTTCAAAAAGACAGCAAAACGAAAAAAACATACGTGAGAAGGAAAGGAAACGGTGCGGCAAATGACAGACAAGATGACAAACGATAAGAAAAAGCAGGACATGGCAAGCGGCAGTATTCCAAAGCTGATGCTCAATCTGGCGATCCCGGCAGTCGTAGCGCAGTTGATCAACATGCTGTATAACATCGTGGACCGGATCTACATCGGCCATATACCAGGCGCAGGGGCGGACGCGCTGACAGGGGTGGGACTCTTTCTGCCGATCCTGATGATGATCAACGCCTTTGCCATGCTGGCAGGCTCAGGCGGGGCGCCCAGGGCAGCGATCGCCATGGGAAAACAGGATCGCGAGGGGGCGCAGAAGATCCTCGGAAACTGTTTTTCCGTGCTCCTGTTCTTTGCCGTGCTCCTGACCCTGTTATTTTATCTGTTCGCCCCCCAGCTCCTGCGGCTTTTTGGTGCAAGCGATGTAACGCTTCCCTACGCGCTTTCCTATGCGCGCATCTACATTCTGGGAACGATCTTTGTGATGATCGTGATGGGGCTGAATCCTTTCATCACCACACAGGGATTTGCAAGGATCAGCATGGCGACCACTGTGGTCGGCGCGGTGTGCAATATCATTCTCGACCCCATCCTGATCTTCGTGCTCGACATGGGCGTCCAGGGCGCGGCGATCGCAACAGTGCTGAGCCAGGCCGTCAGTGCAGTGTGGGTGATCCGTTTCCTGCGGGGCTCCAAAACCCTGCTCCGCCTCACCCTGCCGGATATGAAGATAGACCCCCAGGTGATCCTCCCCTGCCTGGGATTAGGCATCTCCACCTTTGTGATGCTCAGCACGGAAAGCATCCTGAACATCAGTTTTAACAGCAGCCTGTCCCGTTACGGGGGCGATGTGGCAGTGGGCGCCATGACGATCATATCCTCCTGCAACCAGCTTGTCACCCTGCCGCTGCAGGGCATCTGCCAGGGCGGCCAGCCGATCATGAGCTACAATTTCGGCGCAGGCAAAAAAGAACGGGTAAAGCAGGCGTTTGGCTGTCAGTTTGCCGCATGTGTGATCTATACCAGCATTATGTGGCTGCTCCTGATGATCGTGCCACGATTTTTTGCCAACATATTCAGCAGCGATGAAACGTTAGTGACCTATACCGTATGGGCGATGAGGATCTATATGGCAGGAATCTTTTCCACCGGCGTACAGATCGCCTGCCAGCAGACCTTTATGGCGCTTGGCCAGGCAAAGATCAGCCTGCTCATGGCATGCCTGCGCAAGCTGGTACTCCTGATCCCGCTGATCTTTATCCTGCCGCTCTTTTTCTCCAATAAGGTATTTGCCGTGTTCGTGGCGGAACCCGTCAGTGACATCATCGCGGCGACAGTGACAGGAACCATGCTCTTTACGCGCCTGAACCGGATCCTGGACTGGAAAAAATGATCGAGTAGGTAAGAGCTATCTTCCCCTACTCGTGCGCCGGGCACCCGTCAGCGCATGCTGACAATCTTCCTCTGGGTGCCCGTGTGCATAAAGAAAAATCCCCCAGAGCAGCAATGCTTTGGGGGATCTCATATTGTCCGTCTGCTATTCCGCCAAAAACTTCTCGACAGAAGCCATCTTCACGCAGAGCACAAACACTGCGCACGCCTGTTTGAGCTCTTCCGGTGTCGGCAGCGTCGGCGCGATACGGATACTCGTGTCCGCAGGATCTTTCATGTACGGGTAGGTGGAGCCTGCCGGTGTCATCACCACGCCTGCCTCCTTGCAGAGCGCCACAACGCGTTTTGCACAGCCCTCCAGTGTATCAAAAGCGATAAAATATCCGCCGAGCGGCCTGATCCAGCTTCCGATCCCCAGTCCGCCAAGCTCCTTCTCAAGACAGTCCAGAACCGCCTCAAACTTCGGCTTCAACAGCGCCGCATGCTTCTCCATATGCGCGTGCACGCCCGCCGCGTTCTTAAAATACATCACATGGCGCATCTGATTGATCTTGTCAAAGCCGATCGTCTGCAGGCTCACTGTCTTTTTCACTTCCGCAAGATTTGCAGGCGAAGTGATCAGCGCCGCCACGCCCGCGCCTGGGAATGTAACCTTCGATGTCGAGCAGACCTGATAATACATATCGGGATTTCCCGCCTTCTCACATTCTGTCACGATGTTGAGCATCTCCGCCTTGTTGTCCACATAGACATGATGGAACGCATACGCATTGTCCCAATAGATCCTGAAATCAGGCGCTGCAGGCTTTAAATTCGCAAACCGCCTCACCACCTCGTCAGAGTACACAACCCCCGCCGGGTTCGTATACTTCGGAACATTCCAGATCCCCTTGACAGCCGCGTCATTGTTGACATACTTTTCCACCAGATCCATATCCGGCCCGTTCTCGTCCATCGGAATGTTGATCATCTCGATGCCGAAGCTCTCGGTGATGGCAAAATGTCTGTCATACCCCGGAACAGGGCACAGGAACTTTACCTTCTCCTGTTTACACCACGGCGTGTTGCCTCCGATCCCGTGCACCATCGCTCTCGAGACCAGATCGTACATGATACTCAGGCTCGAATTGCCAAATACCATCACATGGTCGACAGGACATTCCATGAGTTCCGCAAAGAGCGCCTTCGCTTCCCTGATCCCGTCAAAGGCACCGTAATTTCTGAGATCCACTTTATCTTCACCCTTGAACACAGACTTGCTATTGAGTACGTCGAGCATGTCGACAGACAGATCGAGCTGGTCTGCCGCCGGTTTTCCGCGCGACATGTCGAGTTTTATGTCTGATTCCTTTAACTTCTCATATTCTGCCTGAAGCTCCGTCTGAAGTGCACGCAATTCTTCCTTACTCAAATCCTTGTATGCTTTCATTTTCTCATAACCTCCATCATTCATACGCCATTGTCATACTACGTACAAAAATACTTTTGTATACCATTTTTCCTCAAAAAACAGTTTCTCACAGTTCCTTTCCTACTATATAACATAGATTCCCATTCTGTCAATAACTTGTATACGTGTATATCCGTATTTTTGCAAACATTTTTTACACGACTGCTTCGATCAGGATCTTATCCCCGAGCCTGATCTCTCTCAGACCTGTCTTTTTTGTTTTATTGAAGGAAAAACTGAGCATATACCCCTTCTGGAGATGATAATGGTCAAGATACTCCACAAGCTGTTTCTCACCACGTTCATTATAAGCATTTCCGCGCCATATTTTCATTTCGATGATATACTGTATCCCAAGATAATGAATGATCAGATCCGTGCGTTCCTGATTTCTGGTACGAGCCTCGACATAATAATTTCCTGTGCCATTGATGATCGGTTTCAGATACAGCATAAAATACCGCCGTCCATCCTCCTCCATAAACTGCCTGTCCTGATCCCCATATACGTCATCAAAGTGCTCCACAAATTTGGAAAGAATGCATTCCATATCCAACTGCCCTTTCTGAATAAACTGATTTTTATTTTGCATTGCCAGCCGGTATATCTCTCCGCTCTGAACCTCAGGCAGTGTCAGAAAATAATTATACAATCTTATCTCAAATATGCGGTTTGCAAGCTGCACCGTTTCCTGATCCACCCTGACAAACCCAAACATCAACAACATATCCATCGCCTGATCATCCGCATTGTATGCAATGGTCTGTCCCTGAAACAAAAGCATGTATATCATCTCCCGCATCTGTGGATAATCATTCAGCTTCCCGATCAGCGATTCAAACAAAGTATTTTTTTCAGAAAGGAGACGTTTCACCGCAGCCAGCACACCCACTCTCGTCCATGCTGCATCACCGTTTGGAAATTCTTCAATTCCAGTTATCTCCTCATCAATATATTTGCACAAAACAGATACAAGATATGGATAACCTGAAGTATACGCATAAATCTGATCCGAGACTTCCCTGACATTCATCCCTGTATCATGGTCTGTCTCATACTGATCCAGCATCCCTGCGATCTCTTCCGACGAGAAACTCATATCCACAAGAAATTTAGCCGAAATATTCCATGGACTGTTCTGTTTATGCTCTTTTTCCCTGCGCACTTTGTTCCTCATATTGCGGATGTCATACACACTGGCAAGGATCACCGACTGGAATGTTGGCAGCTCCATTCTGTCGAGATAATCCGCCCTGAGCTGTGCCAGAAAATCCAGAAAGACCTGACTGTCCGCTGCGGTATCGACCTCATCGATCAGCAGGACGACAGGCTGCTCGGACTGTTCACACCAGTTATTAAAACACTCAAATATATCTGCCATGCGTACGCTGGTATTCGCGTTCTCTGACAATTCTGACAACCTGACTTTTACCGGTTCTGGTACATACTCCATGCGCCTGACCTTTTTCAGAATCTCGCGCGCCAGGCCATTGACAAAAGCAGATTCCGATGCAAAATCCGCAGAACTCATCCGCTGGAAATCCAGACTGATGACCATGTATGTATCCTGAAGATACCCCGCCAGCGCCCGCAATGTAGTGGTCTTTCCATACTGCCGCGCTTTATTGATCGCAAAATACTGTCCCGCATCAACCATCCCTTTGATCGCTTCCAGCCTATCTTTTAGATCTACCATATAATGCAGCCCCGGTATACAGACCCCATTCACATTAAACATCTTCCCCATTCGACCGCCACACCCTTTCCAAAAAGTATTCTGATTTATCCACAATTTTATCATGCGGTCTGCCAAATGACAAGTATATGGGAAGGTTATGTATCGCGGCTCTTATCATCCATTTCTTTTTGAATAAATTTCACAGCTTTTATGATCCCAAAATAAATACAAACCTGTATCAGCGTAAGCGTTATCATTGTTGCCACACTATACGTATACCCCCCCCCCCCCGAAAACATAAGTTCTGTCATTTTCATAGGCCGCCAGTGATTCAAGTACAGCGCTAATGAGATCGAATCCAAACCATAAAACAGCTTACAATGAAACTTGTCTCTGATATGACTTTTCCCACTAAAAGTTATCGCAACCGCTACGGGCAGTAATAGCATTACAGTATAACAATATTTTATTGTTCTATCGGATGTAAACAGCGAGTAAAAAATTAATATGTATATTGCAGCTTCCAGTATTGTTATATATTTCTGCTGTCTGCTGCTTATTATGATTTCCTTTATCTTCTCTGATACCAGGTATGTGCATACACCGAATAATAATCCGCAAAACGCGCGTATGATAGCCCCTGTAGTAAAACAGACAAATTTACTATTTGCCAAAATAGGACTTTCATAATTGTAAAGAAAGCCATATATCAAAAATGCACCCAATGGTGAAAAAATGTAGAGAAAAAAGTCAGGGTTTTTAACGAGCATATAATATAATGGAATCATGCAAATGAGCATTGCAGAAATATACCACGTCGCCCCATTCATCATCAGCGAACCGTTAAATCCTATCTGTTTGACCACAAAAAACTCTGGTATGGTTCCGACAACAATCTGTATCAATTTTGATACCGTGTTTTCATCATTTGTGTATATGTAAACTATCAAATATATGCACAAACTTATAAAAAAGGCCACATAATATTGCATTGCAATTGATCTAAATTTTCTTTCTATAAATTTCCATGACTCCTTTCCTGCAAGAAATTGAGGTTTATTCTTAAAATAATGCGAGATCATCAAATAACCAGATACGATAAAAAAGAAATGAACAGCCCAGTACCCTGACTGTCCACAATTTCTCCTGATCGTTTCCATCCCTTCATCCATAAACGACGTTGTATGACTATAGATCACTATAATCGTAAAGATAAACTTCAAAAAGCTGATCTCATAATTTTTCATATATGCCTTCCGGTCTTGTATATTCGCGTTGGTGCGCATTTTTACTGCTCCTCTTTCATCTTCCTATAATTGTATATCGCATCCGCAATATAGAAATCCTCTTCTGTATTGATATCGCACGCCTCTATCTCTGTAACCGGGAGTAAAAATGGTTTTTCTCCAATTCTCCTGCCACGCTCGATCAGCCGCTTTCTATATATATACAACCCGCAGGTTTCCCTGTAAAATTTTTCCAGATCCTGCGTCCTCGGAATATCCTGCAGGTCATAATTGAATGGTTTATGATCTCTCCACAAAAATTCCTGAAAAGGTACTGCCGCAAAAGCCGAATCATAACCTTCCAGGTTCACCTTTCTAATCCCCATTTCAATACTTTCTTTCCTTAAAAACGGAGCTGTCGCGTGTGCCAGTACATAAGTATCGGCATCAACAAGTTCTGCAAAACTTTTTAACACATCATTAAATTTTGTATCTGGCAGATCATAGTATACATCTCTCGGTAAAAACTGGATTCCGTCAGGTATATATGATTTTATTTCCTCACTGCTGCAATATACATAGATCTCATCTATAACAGGAATTTTTTTCAGGGTTCTTAAAATGTATATGATCAATGGTTCACCGTTGGTGAAACGTTTTATATTTTTCATCGGCAACCGTTCACTGTTTAATTTGATCGGAACAAAGGCCACTGTCTTCATGCGCATGCCCTCCGTTCCACAGACGGATATCTTAGGTTCTTATACCCCCCCCCCGCACTTGTCATCATTTTACGTACCTTTTCCAGATCCTTTGGCGTATCGACTGAGATAGACTCCGTTTCAACATATGAAAAATACAACTCTATCCCATTTTCCAGAAATCTCAAATGATCGATATCCTCTATTTTCTCCAGTTTTCCCATTGGCGTACTGACAAAAAAGTCCAATGCTGATTTATTAAAACATTCTACTCCAACATATTTGTTATACTGAAAAAGCAACGTCCCCCTTGGATATGGTACAGGCATTCTCGACATATATAAACACCGCCCGCTTTCTGAAACAACAAGCTTTATTTTGGCAAAATCTATCGTTTCTGCAGGATCTGTCAGCACTCTCATCGCACCACCAAAATACGGCTCTTCAACTATCTTTTGAGGTAATATCGGTAATATGCATTTAGATGATACTAACGGTTCATCACCATTCACCGATATGTAATAATCCGCCTCCATCTTCATCGCCACTTCATGTATCCTGGAAATATGCTCAGGATGCCCTTTTTGAGTAAGTACATATTTCATCCCATAATGCTCACATACTTCGCGAATCCTGTCATCATCTATTGCGCATACTATATCATCAAACACATTCATTTTTTCTATTCGACTATATACCCACCAGATCATCGGTTTTCCACATATATCAGCGATTGGTTTTCCCGGAAATCTTGTTGATCCGTATCTTGCCGGTATCACTCCGATTATTTTCATTTTATCCCTTTCCTTTCATAAACAATACTTTACAATATCCTTAAGAGCTCTAGCGGATCGGCAATTGTCATCTTCATATTCTCGTACATCTGCCCCTCCGCAAAATGTCCAAATCCATATGTCACCCCCACAAAATCAATACCAGCTTCCTCCGCTCCTGCCATATCGTGCATACTGTCACCCACTAAAATACTTGCCGCTTTTTCGCACTCCAACTCGCTGATGCACATATTGATCAGATCACACTTTGACAATCTGTCCTTTGTATCCACACCGTGAATCAGGTTAAAAAAATGGTCTATGCCCAGATTGGCAAGAACTTCCCTTGCAAGATTTTCCGCTTTCAGCGTCGCCACTGCGAGTTTACAGCCTTTATGATACAATATTTGCAGCAGCTCATCGATATTTTGGTAAAGTTCTGCCTCTTTTACACCATACTTCCCATACCAGTCCCTATAGATCCGAACTGCTTTTTCCGCCTCACACCTCTGATATCCGAACTGATAAATATATGTATCTAACAGCGACGCCCCTATGATATGTCTTAATTCCTGTTCCTCTGGCTGCTCTCTGTTCATCTGAGCATTTGCATATCTGTGTGCATTTATAATTCCTTCCGACGTGTCTGCCAGTGTCCCGTCCAGATCAAAGATAACCAACTCATACTTTTTCATGACATTTCCTCAATCAGATATTTGCTTGGTGTCAGAAAGATAACATCCAGCTTTTCCATGATCTTTTTTAACTGACTGCGGATAGACGCATTTTTCATTTCCACAACATCCGGTAAAACATTGTTGATCAGATCTTTATCGTAGTAATTTCTATTTACACTTTGGTCAAATCCGTCAAACCCTGCTATATATACTCTGGCAACACCTACTCTTTCCAGCAGACGCAGCAGCATCAGCCCCGCATTGTCAGCTTCTTCATATTCATAATCCGCCAGTTTATCGTAATCAACATATATGCATTCCGAATTTACCTTTGGAAGATTTGATGTCATGATGATCTTTCCCCCATATTCCTCATAATCAATATCATACATCCTTTTCTGGTTGCTCAGAAACATATAATCACCAGGATAGTCTGCATAACTTCCGTTGATCGTTATAACGATCACATGCCCCGTCCCCGCAAATGCCCTGATCCTTTCTTTGTAGTCCAATATTGTCTTTCCGGATGCTAATACCAATACATCCTTTCCGCTCCCCACCAGTTCTTCGCTCAGTCTGTTGATGCTTTCCACATCATCAATATCACGGTTCTGAAACCGAAAGTACGCATGCTCGATCACATCTCTTTTAAAAATATGTTTATCTTCACTTGCGATATTTTTCAGGATCAGATCGATCTGGTTCATGTTTAATGTCTGTTTGTTCATCAGGTAGGAGGCGTAATTTGGATGACAGTTATGAATTGCCGCAATATAGTATTGTGCCGAATATCCCCATGTTTTTGTCAGATGGATCGGATTGATATAGTTGTCGATCGCTGCAACGATCGGCATCATGTTGTAAGCTGCAATTCCTTCCGAGTTCATGTACTGCGCGATCAACTCCGTGCACAGGTTTCCGGCTCCGCGCCCCATCCCAAAGAGCGAGCAGTCAATCAAAAATTCTCTCGCCGACGAATATTCTAAGATTAACTGCGCATTTGAGAATGACATCTGAAGATTATTATGGGAATGAAAACCCAGTTTGATACTCCGTTCCAGGTTGTTATCAATCAGGTAAATGAATCGCAATAATTCTTTTTTATACAATGTCCCCAGCGTGTCAACAAGATAAAATGCATATGGCTTTAGTTTGTTAACGATCTCGATTAATTCCAATAACTCCCTGTCCTTATAAATGGTCGTTCCGACAGGCTGCATACAGACTTTGTATCCTTTTTGCATTAGACAGCCTGCATATGCCACTGCTTTTTCTATTTCCTGTCGTGTATGGTGAAATGTGATCCTGACAATATCCAAAACCGCCTTATCTGCTTTCGGCAGGGATATCGGATCCATCTCTGTTTCTCCAATCGCGATCATGGCAGCGATCTCAGTTTTATTTTTATCGATATTGGCGGTCTGTGCGATCTCCTCACAACTGCAATACAGAGCATCTTCTTCCGAATGTGCCTTATTGGTGAGAAATCCCACTTCAACAACATCAATCCGCGCTTCCGCAAGGCTGCTGCATATATTCTTTATGTTTTTTCTGCCAAAGTTCCAATTATTAATATATCCGCCGTCACGCAGCGTGCAGTCAAGAAGTTTTATCTTACCCATAATCTGCCTCTTCTATGCTTTTGTATCATTTTCAACAATCTGTATGTAATGCAAAAGTCTCTTTTCTGTCGCCTCAAGCAGCCCTTCGAGCACTTTTATGCGCCTTTCCTCTGGCGATAAACGCCGGACCTCTATTTCCAACCCACTATTTGTCAGACTTTTGTTCATCTCATAATCTGCTGCCATACCGCGTATCTCCTTGCTTTTTGAATATAGATATAGGATCTCGGGATTTACATCCGAGTAAAAATCTTCTTCCCTCGTCCTTTTCTTGTGGATGCAGACGGGCACGATATTTTCCCAGAGTGATTTATGATACAGATCATAAAAACAATAGTCCGTCTGGGAATTAATGAATATTATTATGCTTTCTTCTTCCATCTGCTCCATCATCTTAATGATAGATTCCCTCGTATGCTCCTCCTGCTTTTGTATGTCATCCACAATATAGCATCTGACGTGGCGAAGATCCGGATTGGCAGCATATCCTTTTTCCGATTCGATCTGCAGCAAAGCCTTGATCAGCGCATCATTTGTGCCAATGCCATGTTCCTGCCCTATACTGATCCCAAGCCTTTTCATGATCTGCACTGCCATATAATATCTGTGTGTATAGGGAAAATCCTTCTCGTACTGTGTTCCCAGGGAAAAACTTTTCGCAAAATACCGGTACAGATTATTGATCGCAGTTGAACTGATCGTCGCGATCATGTCAGGCTTGTTTGTGAACATGATCGGCAGAAATTCTGACGGAAAAATGTCCCTTATGATCTGATACTGCGGAAAAAGTTTTCCATAATACATAATATCATTGGGATGCGGTTTGATAACAACTTCCTTTCCCTCAAAGAAATAGTCAAACACCGTCTGATAGATCAATATGTGCTGTTCGAAAGACAGTATCTGCAGATTGGCAAAATGCTGGGTTAAAAATAAAATCGCATTTTGCCTGATATCAAGCACCTCCAGATCCGTAAAAAATCTTTTTAACCACTCTCTGTCGGTCTCAGGCAGATTTAACAGCTCTTCCACCACATCAAAATGTTCAACATGATCAAACTCCTTACATTGTGCGTTCTTATTACAGACTACTTTCTTAATACACGGGCATGTACCATCGTACAGACCATACTGTAGATTATACTCCCTTTTCACTGGATACTTTTCTTCGATTTCAACCAAAACTTCCGGTCTGCTCAGCATTCCTGCCGCATCTTCAAAAAACGTAAACGGAATATCATTTGACGCCAGATAAATTCCAAAATAATAATGTGCGCAACCGACATAAATCTCATCAAAATCAGTTATGAGATAATCCTGTTTCCTTAATACTGCTTCAAAATAATCCCGCGTATCTTCCTTGATCGATCTGCTCCTGCGCTCAGGACTCTTAATCTCATAAAGCACTATATCATCAAAATATTTTGTCAGTTTACTGTATTTAGAATATTTCTGTACAAGGGAGTCCGGAATTAATAAAACAGCTTTGTCGTTCACATGATACTTAATTTTATATTCAACTAATAGCAATAATTGATAGGTGCTCACCGCATGAAATAGCAACATGTTTTCTCTCCCAGTTAAGCGTGTACTTTATTAATAATCTCGCTTATTTTCTCTATTTTTTGTTTACTTATATTTCCTGAAATACTTCTTGCATATGTAAAATCCTTAAAAAAAGTCTTCACAAACTTTAAATCCTTTATGATCATGCAAAAAGCTGCATATGCATCGGTTCCTGAAATATTTCGCAAATAACGCGACTGATCCGTCCTCCCATAATAATCTCTGGCAAATTCCATAATTCCCTGATGTATCTCTCTGATCATTTCATAGTTTTCTACTTCCGGGATATCAAATTCGTATTTTCCATCTTTGCAGATACCGCCAAAGCTTGGGTGCCGCGCCTGGGTAAACAATTCGAAAAAAATATTGTTCAATCCTTTATTCGTATTTGCGTGAAAACTATATAATTGTCTGTTTTCTAACTGCGAAAACATATACGCCTCTATCTCATTGTTCATAAGCTCATTTAGATTTTTCACATGATTAACATCCCTGCTTGCCGCTAAATAACATTTGACCCGGCAGTCAGACTGCCACTTTTCTTCTATCAGATACTTAATACCCAATGGCCCCGTTCCGCCCCAGCCAACATCAACCACGGCAATGGTTTTACATCCCGATAATATCTTTTCCATGATCTTCTTAAGTTCTAACGTCTCTTCATTGTATATCTGTTCAATCATTTCCCAATGACCTAACAAAAATTTTTCAAAGGCTTTGACTTTCTCGATCGTAAAAAGTGTATCCCGATCCATAGATGCTTCTTTCAAATATGGTATAAGCTTTTGCAACGATATGGAAGTCAGGACATCGCCATATGTACGTGGAATGACTGCCGTGGAATTATGCCGGATGATCCGGAGCAGAAAATCCTCCCTTTGATTTTCAATCGTATACTTGATATTTGCGATCCGTGACCAATAAACATACTCATTGGGTATGTCCCCATACAATTCATTGAATACCTTCTGGTAAATATCCCCATCCCTCGATAGAAAAAGGATCTTATCCACATTTTCTTCTTTTGCCTTTTTATGGATCCAGTTACAAAATCCTGTCACATACAACCCGCCATAAATATATCCGTATTCATAATATGGACTGTACTGTCTGCTCCCATTGTGCAAATGGGTATTGACAATTCCTGCGTAAAACGACCCCACCAACTCTGACATATTATCTGCCCTGTATGGATTTCCGATATCGTGGCAGTTCTTATAATAACGTGTATCGAAACCATTTTTGCTGGCGCTGGTTACATCTACAGCATAATTATCACCGACATGCACTATTTTGACCTGGCCACCTGACTCGTGCAGGATTGTTTGATATAATCCCCCGCTCCTTTTATTGCATTCATGGTCGCACGAAACATACAGCCCGCGGTACCCCTCATATCCACATGATTTCAGCAGTCTTTCCATCTGCCCGGCCGGAATATACATATCGGATGTTAAAATGATCTTTTTTCCCTGATCTTTCAGAAGATCAAACACTCGCTTCATATACGGATTGGCAAAGCAGAACTCCATCTCTGTCTCCAGTTCCGTTTCCACTCCCTTTTGTACATCGATTCCTGTTTTCCTGCTCACTTTCTCATAAATATCATTAATTGTCACTTCATGGTTTCCTTTCAGAACCATTGCCTCATCTCTTGCGGCTTTCTCCGCTTCCATGCGTATCCGCATGAAATCAATGATCTTTAATTTATTTCCCACGACCATAAACAGATCTGCAGGTTTCGCAAAGGGACGCAAAATCAGCGTGTCAAAGATATCAAACGAAATCACATCATATTGCATAAGATCATTTGCAAAATGAATTTCCTTTTTTCTCTTATATAGTCCTGACTCCGCACCCTCTAAATATGGCAGTTTTTCTATCGACCTTGTCTGCCCTTTTCCATTGATAACCGGCGTTTTGCTTCTTCTGTTCAGCAAAAAATACGCCATATTCACTCTCATCAGAAACAACCACTCCATTGCCCTGCGGCGCCTTCCATCCTTTGAATTGACCTGAATATAATTATGGTATTCCTGCTCAACATATTTATTTCTTTCAACAAATATCCTATGTAATCTCGTCCCCGCAAAAGATATTCCCATTGCTCTCCCCTTCTTAAAACCCATTCATTGCATTTGGTTCTTCGTAATACCCGCGATAAATCAGATCCTGATATTCAGGATTTCTCATAACCGAATCCACCGGCGTGTACGCGTCTCTCTCTGTTATTTTCAGGTTATATTTTTGGATCAACGGCATAAACTGTCCGGCAAAATCCAACACCCCTTCATGAATCTGCGCTATTTTGTCTATATTCTTATTCTTTTTCCCGTACACAAACGAAATATGCCCGTCCGCATTGTATGTATATCTTAGCAGTGTGCTGCTCGTAGAAGAGAACAGCGCCTCCAAACAGATACATTCCTTATATTCCATACGTTTTCCGACCCTTGTTCCCATACTCCTCCAGTATTCGTTCTCAAATGCATACGTATGGATCAGTCCTGTCCTGATATGATCTTGTACGACATCATTCTCCGAAGCCCCCAGCAGGGCACCCATCACCTCGCCATCCCACCCGTAGCACTTTTCACACAAATGTTTCAGATACACGATTGATTTGCCGTGCCAGCCAAGATCCACAATACATACTTTTTTGCTTGTCCCTATTTTTCCCATGATATATTCCCTGGAAGCATTGCCCGTCTCCGCAAAAATTTCACTAAGATCGGATCTGTGCCTTAAGATAAGGGATTTGATCTTTAAGTAGTTCTCATCATGCAATGGTTCATTTGGGGAAATACCTTCTTCATCAAGGTATTTCTCTAAGCGTTCCAACCCGCATTCCTGCAAAATCTTTTTGACGGAATTGTCTGTCCCCTGCCTTCCGATCCTCGGTTTGATATTTTTATCGATATATTCCTCCGGAAAATCGTCAAAGATCAGCTCATAGGAAGCAAACCGTGAAAATACCAGATAGGAAGTATCTATATGGCCAAAATATTTCTTGTAGACCTTTTCCATGATATCCCCGTCCCGCGCGACAAAGATCAATTTGTCCGCTCCCTCACTCTCTGCCAGTCTGTCCAGAAACTGACAGAATCCGCAGGTCAGTATACCGCCGTAAGCAAAGCCATATTCATAAAACAATGGATATTCCTTATCCTGACTATGAAATTTTATATTTACGATCTGATTATACAAGGCTGTAACTGCATTGATATGATAGAATGGACGATATCGCTCTCCCTGTATCCTGACATCTTTGTACATCACATCTGTCATATTGCATATTTTATTTGTGACATGCATGCCAGCCTGCAAGATCGGTGTCAACCCGGCACAACAGGAATAGCGCGCTAATACTCTCTGCGCAAACTGGTCACTATAGTCAGAATTATTGTAAACATATATTTTTTTCCCATGCTGTAATGCGCTCATCATCAAGTCATTCATCCGATCATTCTGCATGATAAAGTCCAGCCTGATGTCATCGATGCATTGTATCTGCTCTGATGACAGCGATTTCTTCATATTCTCCATGTCAGACAATCCGATATAATGCAGTCTTGCTTCTGCCAGGGCAGCTAACTGCTGCTCATTCAGGATCTCATAAAACAACACACCCCACATATCAAATGTAACGGTATCGTTTTGATCCAGCCGATCCATGATCGCCTCCAGCTCTTGTTTCTGATTCATCTGTGATTCCGGATAGACTGCCTTATTTCTATTTTTTGCCTGTTCTTCAAGCAGGTGACGACGGAGCAGGACATATTTTATATATAGCTGCAGATCCAATGCGGCACGCGAAAATACACTGCGTCGTCTGCCATAAATCCTGTTTTGATACGACAACACTTCGCCTATGACCGGATTGCTTTCTATGAACTTCTTATTGATATAATTTCTGAACTTTCCCATAATCACTGTATCATCTTTCCCAATCTCATGCGACCAATTGCCATTATAGATTAGTTTCTTTTTTTTAGCTATATTTTTTAAGTTTATTTAGGTTTTCAGTGATTATTTTGTGCACTTTTGCTACTATTATTTTGAAAAGTCGAGTAGGGAAGAGCCTTCTTCCCCTGGGTGCCCGTGTGCAATCGAGTAGGGAAGAGCCTTCTTCCCCTACTCCCGCGCGACCCGTGCGCCGCACTGGCGGCTTATTTCCTCTGCACGGGTCTGCGCATAAAAAAAGACAACCCCTTTTTTGAGTTGTCTAATCGCCACATGAAGGAAGGCTCAAAGCACACCCTATCGCGGACATATATCTCGCATACGGTCCTATGATACATCTGGTTTCCAAGATCCTGTCTGCCATTTCCCGAAATCCCCTGATCTGTGTCAGCCCCCCTGAGAGCAATATGCCGTTTTCGGCATTTACTTTGCGCAGCAGGCTCCTGGACTGCTGCAGTATGTGCCCGACAACTGCGCCGGCAATATCTTTTGCGGGCACGTTCGCGGCAATCAGCCCTACGATCTCGGTCTGTGCAAACACGGCGCATGCCGACGACAGCCTGATCTCAGACCGGATGTCTTGCAGATCCATATCGTCAAAATCTATCTCCAGCATGCGCAATGTATTGATCAGAAACATTCCGCTGCCCGCGGCGCATCTGTCATTGATATAAAAGTTTTTCAGCGTTCCGTTTTCATGGCAGATGATCTTCGTATCCTGCCCTCCGATGTCCAGCACGACGCTCACTTCCGGACAGACATAATGACTCCCCTTTGCCAGCGCGGTCAATTCGTTGACCGACTTTTTCGCAAAAGGGACATTTGCCTTGCCGTAGCCGCAGGAAGCGCTGGGAAAGTCCCCCTTTTTGCCCTCAAAGTATTCTCTCTGCCTTATGGGTGTCCTCTCGGTGAAGCAGTCTTCGATCTTGTTCCTGCAGGACAACACACAGTATTTTGTGTATGTTGAACCCACATCGATTCCTAGCCGGTACATATCGTTTCCCTGACCAGGCTGATCCTGTCCCGGGCAGCCTTCTCATCCAGGATGGTTCGGTCGATCATATCCATGTCAATCTCGACCTGCGGGATATCTATGTTTCTGGCGGACACGAAATCGCACTTGCAGCTCTTATTGCGGAGCGTGACTGCGGCTTTGGCGCCCGATTCCCGTATGAGCCTGCCCAGACGTTCGTTTCTGGTTTTCTGGGAAAGATTTAAAAATGTATCATTGTACGCGTTAAACAGGCATTCGAACAGATCTTCACCCGCGTAGTCAATATTCCACCATGTAATATAATTCGAACCTGATACTCTGCATCCCTCCAGTATGGAGGACAGATACCTGTCAGCGTGATACCAGAGGGGATAGCCCAGCCAGAACACAGGAAGCAGTTCCTGATTTGCCAGGGGTCTCCTGCTTAGCTCCTCCTCAAGCATCGTGTACATTTCCGACGTTTCACGCCTGCATCTCGCCGTAATGAGAAAATTAATGTCATCGAACAGCCCTGTTGGTATGACTTCCTTATCTTTCATATGGCGGATGACGGACTTCCACGCTTTTACGCTGTTTCTGCTGTTTTCAACCAATTCCGCGAGCCTGTCCATATGGAGCTTGTTTCCGGTGAGCCTTTCAAGCTCCGTGATCAGGTTTCTGTGCTGGGCGGTTACATAGTGATATGCGGTCCTTCTGTCTGCGCCGTCTCCGGGATAATCGATCACGATCAGCGGTACTTTGTACCTGTGCGCCAGTATATTCCACCAGTTTGGAAGGGTATTGCACTGGTTATTTGTCGCGATCAGCATATCGGGCTTTGGCGGTACGCCTCTTGGTCCTTCTTCCAATTCAAGGCATCCTTGTATGCAGCATGAGTAGGAGCAGCAGTCCCTTGATAAGTTTAATTCCTCGCTCTTGCTTAACAGGGACTGCTCCATGCTGCTTGCCGCGATCACGGCTGCGTAGCTTTCCGGATAGTAGCAGGAAATTCCCAGCGCTTCCAATATTTCCACCGGTGCAAACGCGGTGATCCAGGCAACCTTGCCTTCCGGCCGTCCGCCCTTGGCGTACTTGGAAAAATACTGGTAGTACTCTTTCATCAGTTTCGTCTGAATCCTTATGATTGTCTGAGCCATGGCAGTGTCCTCCTATATGATATCCGCAAAGGCTTCTATCTGCAGTTCTGCCTTTTGTGTGTCTTCGGAATGAAGCAGGCTGATCTTAAGCACAGGAATATCCTGCGCTTCCAGATAGGCTTTATATATGGAATACAGATACTCATATGGTTCGCAGTATTTCTGGATCACCATAATGACGCCTTTTGCTTCCTTTCTTTTGATCTCCGCAAGATCGGCTTCCAGGATCCTGTTAAAATGATCCTGTGTGGGGGATAACCTCCGTCCCATTATATTTGCTGATATATTGAGATAAACATCTCCTGTGTCTTTTGTTTCCGGAAAACTGCATAATCTTCCGGATTCCGGAAGATCATCGCCCACGATCTTAAGACCTCTATCCTCAATGATCCTGGCGATCTCTATGCCTGACAAAAAAGAACCCGTCACAAAAACCCTCTTGCCTGTCCGATGAACCTGACGGAGCCTGTCCCCGACCGTCTGCTCGCAAAGCGGTCTCTGCAGGTTCTTGTGTATATTCTCTATGTATGCATAATAATCAAGCGTGTCAAGATCGTCATACATTTCGCAGATCTCTCTGTTTCGCCTGTTTAACAGCGCGATCCGCTCACCAATGTTGTTTATTGCTGTATGATAATGTTTTTCGATCTGCTGCTGATACCTTCTGATCTCCTCTGCAAAAAACATCACCGCTGCATGATCCGTTCCCGCCGGAACATTGATCTGATGCAGGAATTTCCCGCACATTTCCAGGTAGCTGCCGATAATACGGCTGCTGTCGCAGGATTTGGGATATACGGCGCCGTCTATATTTTGATCGCCCATAACCTGTGAGATAAAATCCGACGCATATCCGCAATACGACGCAATATTACGCTGTCCAAAGTACTGCGTAAACCGCACCGTATCACATATCTGTTCCGGTACAAATCCGGACATTGACAGTATGTTCATTCCATACCTCCATAGATCCATTGTTCATTTCCAAAAAAATATTCCCATCGTTTCAATTCGTTTTCCGGGGGCAGGGATTCCAGCCTTTTTATATGGTATCGCCTTATGAGATCGCCAATAACCGTTTCTACGGTGATCTGCGGTATATATTCCGACAGATTTGCAACCCTTGCCCGCACGCTTTTGATATGGTTTCGCTCCAGTTTGCCGCTCTCTGGCGTCAAAAACTTTTCCATGGCGGATAGATCCGACTGAATGAGGAGCGTCCCATGACTGCAGGTTATCTCGCCGGCGGAATACCTGGCGTTACCGCTTATCTTTTTTGTGCCTACGGTGATATCGTTGCGTCCGTTGTACCGCGCATCCAGACCGTACTGCCTCATCAGTCCGCAGATCAGCTCGTCGTACCTGCATTCGTCCGCAGACGCTGTGCGGCATATGATGGAATAGTTCAGATTCCCAAGATCGTGATATACCGCGCCTCCCCCAGACTTTCTCCGTGCCAGTGTGCCTCCCTGCCGCAGAAACGCCTCCACCCTGCACTCGGTCCTTATATCCTGATTCCTTCCGGCTACGATCGTATTGTCATTCTGCCACAATAAGAAGACCGCGTCCTCCTCATGCACACAGTGAAACAATGCCTGTTCGAGCGCAAGGTTTTTGTAGGGGTTCAATGAACTGCTCCGCATATATCTATATTTCATTGTCCAGCCCGTCCCTTGCCCTGCCCAAAGCCTCTGACACGCCCTCCGCATAACTCGGATGGGGTCTTGTGGTTCCCAGCATGTCATCTATCGTAAAACCGTTCTGAACCGCGGATGCCAGCTCGGAAACAAGATCCGACGCCCTCTCGCACATTAACTGTGCGCCCAATAATCTGCGCGTACCTCTTTCCGCCACAATTTTGATAAATCCTCTTTCCTTCGTGACGATCAGCGTCCTTGCGTTTGCATACATTGTCTGTTTTGCTGCAATGGCATTTTTCCCCCGCAAAAGTGCCCCTTCCATAGTCAGTCCCACACAGGCGATCTCAGGCTTGGTATAAATGCACCGAATGATGGCGCCCGCACCGGCACTTTTCTGATGTACGATGTGAGATACAGCCCTGATCCCCTGCTCCATAGCCGTGTGCGCAAGCATCGGACTTCCCGATACGACATCCCCGATTGCATATACGCCTTTTGTCTTTGTCTGTCCTGATGGATCTGTAACAATTCCCCCGCTGCCATCTGTCAAAAATAAGGACTTGTTCATGTGGTCAAGCACAGGCTTTCTCCCGATCGCTGATACGGTTATTTCATCGCGCACGCCTTTCAGGATGTCTTCATCACACTTCGGATAGATCCTGATCCCGCGCTTTTTCATACTCTGCGTCAGGCCGACAGCAATATCCTTATCCCACCTTCTCAATATCCTATCGCCGCGGATATAGATGGAAACATCTGTGCCGAATCCGTTGAAGATCTCAGCAAGCTCTGCAGCTATACCACCCCCCCCCTATTATTGACATGGAGTTGGGAATCCGATCCAGCTTTAAGACCTCGTCGCTCGTCAACATATGCCCCGTTAACCGTACCGGTTCCGAACCGCTTGCAATGATGACATTTTGTGTTTGATACAAAACGTTTCCGCACAGGATCGAATCTTTATCCAGCAGCGAAGCCTCGCCATTGACGATGGATACGCCGCAGTCCGATAATTTTTGTGCAAGACCGTTTCTGAGTTCCCCGACAATTGCATGATTTTTCTGCTGCGTCATGCGAAAATCGATTCCGCTGTATTGCGCATTTAGACCATATTCTCCAGCATGTAATAATTCCGTACACAGCGTTGAAACATGCGCCAGGTACTTCGTGGGAACACAGCCTCTGTTCAGGCAGGTTCCCCCCAGCAGTTCCTTTTCAAAAAGAATTGCCGAAAGCCCGGATCTGACAGCCTCAAACGCAGCGGCGTAACCGCCCGGACCTCCTCCGATAATCGCTACATCATAGATCATAACCGCTCCTTACATTCCTCGTACATCTCATGGTTCATCAGACTGTCCGAAAGCGCATCGGCGCTGACCCGCAGCAGCCAGCTCTCGTAGGGCGACTCATTGATCGCATCGGGTTCGTCGACGATGCTCTGGTTGATCCCGATCACCCTGCCTGATACTGGAGAAACCAGATCGGATACTGTCTTTACGCTCTCCACATCCCCGAATTTTTCACCGATCTTTAGTTCAAAGCCTTCGTCGGGCAGATTGACGAACATGATGACTTTCAGCTTTTTCTGGGCATGATCGCTTAAGCCCAGCAGGACATCATTCGCATCTTTTTTAACCCATATATGATCGGAAGAAAACAGAAACTCATCCAGTTTCATGGCATCACCCCCGTTAATTTTTTTCATCCAGATGCTTCATAAGCGCCGTTATCAGCTCGCCGACATTCTTAGAGCCCTGCACCTCAGCGAGCATAAAACGTATGTCAAACTCCATTTCAATCTCATTTACGAGATTCAGGTGCGTCAGGCTGTCCCAGCCTTCGACATCGGCAGCGGTGGTCGTCTCACTGACGACAATGCTGTCCTTTTCAAAAACCTCCCTGATAATGCCTGTTACTTTCTCCAAAACTTCTTCCCTGCTCATTTTTTAATCCTCCATTGTTATATAATTATTTTTTTTCACATACGCTGACACTTTCAACTCGTAGTGGTGATCTGTTGTGCATGTAAATCCCATTGTTTCATATATTGTCTCGACCATCTTATTTTTGGGTGTCGGAATATACTCGGCGCTGATCCATTCGAAGCCATTTTTTGCGGCAGTGTCCACAAAAGCATTTACGATAAATTCCTCCATGCCTCTTTTTAATACCCGGCAGCTCATCAGCCATGTATCGACGAAAAGCCTGGTTTCGGAGATCTTTTTCATGATCACGACAGACACCAGACCATGATCGCCGAATCTGTCTCTCAGCGTATAATAGAGCGTCAGATAATTCCCGTCGTCTGCAATCCGCTCGATATCACTTTCCGTATACCGGATCGTTCTGAGGTTAAATTGGTTTGAGCGCTGCGTAAGCTGTGCGATCCTTGCAAATCTCACTGGTTCAAACGGCTTTGCCGTACCTTTCATTTCAAGGCTCCTGAGGTACCCGTCAATGGATTCAAAGGTCTTTTCCAGTTTCCTGCGTTCCAATTCAGCCTGATACTGTTTTGTCCTGTCCGCGCCCGCTCCCGCAAAGGATGCTGTCTCAAAGTAATTCTGGCTCTGAAGGTATTCAAGATATAATGCCGGATCCTGCGGCAGCTCGGGCACTGTGATCCCGGGGATCAGCTCCCTTACCAGATTGCGTTCAAACGGGTTGTCATCCAGGAAGATCATCGAATCCATTCCTATGTTCAGGCTCTTCTGGATCATTTTGATATTGGACGCTTTATCGTCCCAATTTGCGACAAACAATGATATGTCTTCCAGCCCTAAGATCATTTCCTCATGCTTTTCAAACGGTTCCCTGGCAGTTTCCTCGTTATTCTTGCTGCACACCGCCAGAATAATGCCGCATTCCTTTAATTGTTTCAGCCATCTTTGGAGATTGGTGAACGCATGTCCCTGCCCGAGTTCCCCGATGTGGATGCCTCCCAGACCGTCGTCACCGATCACACCGCCCCACAGGGTGTTGTCCAGATCGCAGACAACACATTTCTTGATCCTGCCGTCAAGCGCCAAAAGCACATCTGCCACAGCTTTCGCGATATACGGCAGGGCATTAATCGATACGGTCATCTTGGCATTATAGTAGAGCGGCGCATCATAAAACCTGTTTTGTCCCAGTTCGATCTGTACAGATAACAAGTCTGCGGGATAGACCGCGCTCTGGCCTGCCATGGCTTCCCCGAGCAGACCATTCAGCTTTCTGATCTGGTATGTAAACGTGGATGTCACCTTGCACGAATAATTCCCAAGCACCTTGTCATTGATCTCGGAGAAATTTAACTGTATGATCTTGGCATTGCAGTTTGCCGTGATCAGATGCCAGTACCGCTCCAATCGCTCCATACAGCTTTCCGCGAAGCGCTCCCGCGCGGCAAGATCCGCGTCAAGAAATTCTTCATAAAGTCTGTCTGTCGCCAGCCAGATGACAATACTGTCAGGACCGAATGCATAAACCTCGGAATGCTGATCCAGAAGCTGTGCATCGATCTGGTCATAATCCGCGTCATATACCAGGGCATTCAGACCGGATCGTTTCGCATATCCCTGTACCGCGCTGGAAAAAAATTGTGTTGCGCAGTTGCCTAACACAGCGACCTTTATTTCTTTCCCATCGATGTCCAGGCGTGACGCTTTTTGCAATTCTCTGAATGTATACATCTTTTGATCCTCCTATCTGCTGCAGGTAAATTCGGGCACATGTGTGTCGAAGCTGACAGCGTCGATCACTTCCTCCGTCTCGTTATCATACAAAACAAAATTAAGTCCTCTTTTATTCTTCGAGTAGTCTTTCGCGCCGATCTTTATTTCCGACACGTTGCCCTGTTTCAATGTCCGGCTTGATATATCAATCTTTCTCCTGTTGATCTCGCCGTCATAAAACAAGGCTTCGTCGCCTCCGTACATCTCCACAACATCCGCACCGTG
>JAETQI010000039.1 GCA_021770755.1 Lachnospiraceae bacterium | reverse complement strand
GACCTATAGTCATTATCATGGAGTTGCTACAAAGTATATCAACCGCTATAATGCTTTGTTTTCTATTGCTTTCCGATGTGCAGATAATCTAAAGGATATGTTATTTTCATCCTTGTTCACAGTCAGTCAAAACTGTTACTGGCATAGTGTAAATGATGTTCGGAACTATAAGTTAGTAATACTTTAAGGTAACACCAACACAATTATTGACTATCACCTTTATTTTTTTAAAGATTTAATGCCAGTTTGTGTCTACCGAAAAATCATGTTGTAGTCCATTCCTATTATTATAACAAGAAGCAACTTCACTATTTGTATTACCCGAATAAAACATCAGATCTTCTATATTTTCACATACGCTTCCGCTTCATCAAAATATCTGTTCCCAGTAGACCCCCTCTGTTCCGGCTTCTTATACTTTATCTCTGCTGAAAATATTTCAGGCTGTCTGTCTTTAGCATTCATGTATATATCCATAACTATATCTGAATATTTACCTGACTGTCACTACCTGACCAATCCATTGGAAATTTCCTGCCTGCAGTCCTCTGCGGTCTCCACCTGCCCCCTGTCCTTCTGCACGTCAATCACTGCCGCGCCAAAAGGGCACGTCACTCTGACCATTTAATCCCCTCCTCCCAGTTAAGAATAATTCCTATATCTGTAACTTTTTCTTTATGTTGTCCTTCAAAAGATTGTACATATTTTTCCAATTGTTCCTTAGTCCCATTTGCTTTTTTTGTATTGAGAATGTCTACCGTATTTTCATACCCTGTTTCCATAATGTCTGCTGTTTCATCTTCTGTAAAACAATCATAAATAAAATATCCCTTCTCCTCAGTATCCTCTCTCTCTTTCCCATGTCTACAATCCCATTCTATAAACATCAGCTCCGTTTTCCATTCTTGTTTTTGCAGCCAAAAAATCCTCTCATAAAATGTGACATCATGACCTGCGGCAATGTGCAGACTACTCTGTATATGATACTCGCTTCCCGCTTCATCCACAAATACCTCGGTATCCAGTATATCTCCTGCCACAAAACGAAACAACAGTTTTCCGCCAACATCATATACCTGGTTATAGGAAACTATTGTTGATGTTTCCACATATTCATCTGACAAAATGATTTCCCCTACTCCATCCCCGTTAAAATCAAACGATGAAAGTCGAATCCATCTTAAAGCGGTGGGATACTTATCCAAAAATGCAATTTCCTCATCACCCCTTTTTTTCAGAATATTTTTAATGTTGTCTGAATATACAAATATCTCCTTCTTTCTTTGTCCCATGCTTACCTGCACATTTTTTTCCTCTGCGTTTTTATTGCCCAAATTATGACTTCCATTTTCCAATAGCCGAAGCCCGAAGATCAACCTTAAAAACATGAATAACCCAATTGCATATCCTATTTTTTTCCTCATATGACAGCCTTTCTGTCTCTTTTCATAAACAGCTTCCTGCGAAACCCTTATCTCTTCCTCTATCTGGATCGACCGCCGTTTGTCAGCTCTCTCCTGTTTATATTGTTGGTCAACATCTCCATCATAATTGCCTTCATATATTTTTCATTCTTATTTAGGCAACGCTCTAGTTGTTGTGATCTGCAAGCTCTCCGCATACAATTTTTACTACTATCCCTTTGGAGAAGATTGACCTTCCTTTCTTTACTTTTGTGCCAGAAATATTAATTGTCCCATAGGTTTTATATCGTCCTCCTCATTTCTAGGGCAATCACAATACCAAAGTTTAAAATCTCTCTTCTGCCTATCCCCTATTAACCTGATGTTGGAATTATCAAAAGAATCCGTCAAATCCATTTCCAATATTGCCTTCTGAGTTTGTGTACCTTTTCTATAATACAAATGACATCTCTTCCTTCCGATGGGCAAAACGCACTCACATCAAACTCTTCAAGATTATTCGGTAAAACTATACTGGTCAAAAGGGGACATTCCCTATAAGTAAATATGACATATTCCCGGGATGTACGCAGATGCAGCTCTAGTATCCCGTCTCCTGTTGAATCTGCCATAAAATAATCCGTGGCATACCTTTTTTCTGGCTCTCTGGTTGGCGTAGCATATGATAATATACTTTCGCCACCGTTGCAGCGTCTGCCCTCAATAAATTCGTTATATACCCTGACAGCCTGATTCGTTGTGTGCCTTTTTGAGATATATAGATATAAAATATTTGATACAATTAATAAAAACATGAGTACCAGTATCATGACTACAGATTGTTTTTTATTTATAATTAAACACACCATCATAACCTATAAATTCAGCCGAATTGCTATTTCACGAAACCTTAGAGCGTGTCTTAAAATTCATTCCCATCATCTGCATAACGACGTGTATGCGTCGTATTCACCACTTTGCGTGATATTTGCACCGAATTCAGTCAATATAGCCCGCTACGCCTCCCTCATTCGGCACAAATCTCCCACAAATTGTGACGCACATCTGACGGAAAGCAATTTTAAGACACGCTCTAGTTCCCAGAAAATCCTACAGATACTTTCGTAAAAATTTTCATATTGTTTTCCTGATACCTGCCGCTGTAATAAACAATCCTGTATTTTGACTGTTTTTTATCCTTATCCTTTTTCCCATTTGTAACAACTATCGTTATAGCGATATCCTTTTCTCCATCTCCATTCTGATCCTCATATATAAGATCTTCTAATTTGATCTCTGTAGAGAAACCATACTCATCACAAATATCCTCATAAATATCAGGCACAATCTGTTTCTCTGCCTCTTCTGTCTGATAATCATAAACATACACCGAAATCTGCCCTACAGGGGCAAAACCTGGTTCTCCCTCTTCAGCACATACCATGATCTTTCGTATCTGGTCATCCTCATTTACAAATATGTGCTCCCATAACACTTCCCTACTCATCGCTAATGAACGCTGGTCCAATTTCTTTACGATATTTTCTTCTTTTTTATGAATATAATCTTCAAGCGTTTTTTCATTATCCTTTACCGTATCTGAATTGGTATTTTTAAAATATATTTTCAAATCATCCATTATATTTTGAATTTTCCTATTATCATGTTCTTCTTTATACAATGGGTAAAGGATCTCTTCCAGCCATTTTTCCTTATGGCAATTAACAAATTGAAAACTTCCGTTTTTCTGAAGCCCTATCAGACCATAGATATCTGGTATATAATATTCCGCGCCCTGATGTCTATGTTCACCTAGCAAAAGTATGATATCTTTCTCCCCATTTCCATCGAGATCAGCTACCTGCATATCATAAAATTCATTCCCTAATGATGCGAGTTTATAGTCTTTTTCCACTTCAAACAACATTTCACTGGTATTCTTGTCATAATTGATCAAAATACCCTTATAAAAACAGCCACCTCTTAATACAGAACTGTCTTTATACATTAGCAAATATACCTCACAGTTTTCTTCCTTTGCATTTTGCAGAATATGTGTATCGACCAATTGAAAAGAATGTTCACCTTCACATTTATATTTCTCCACCAACTGCATAAATATGGATTGTTTCACCACATCCTGCCATTCCACAAGCTGAAAATAGTCTTTAGCAACCTGTGTTTCCCATGCTTTTAATTGTCCTGACTCGAGTTCTTTGCCCTGTACATAACCCGTTTTTCCTACAGTTTTGAAAATGCCTGACAACAATAAAATAACTAACAAATATTTTATGATTTGATTTTTCATTATTTGAGTCTCCCTTTACCATACTGCCTTATCATATCTTTCCTGATATTCCTCCGCATTCCCCAGTCCATTACAAGCCAAATCAGCTTCAGTTCCAGTAGGATGTAGATAAAGTTTTTAGAAATTTCTTTGCCTTTTCAAATTTCCCGGATCTATATATCTGGTATTTTGTGGGAATATCGCCTGTCCGTATACCTGATATCAATTATATTTCCCTTATCTGTACCTAATAGAAAAAATTTCATGATTCACTCCCCCTCACTTTATCTTCATAAACGCCTCGAACAAATCTGTCACGTCCAGCGGATTTTTCCTGTTTTTGTCCGCGCCGTTTATTTTCCATAATTGACACCCTGCGCGGCGCCTGCACTGCGCGGCCTTCTGTGTTTTGGGCTCTGTCCCCATTGTAGCAGACGATTGTATCATATTTGTATCATATTTGCATCATATTTCCTACGTTTTGCGAGATCGCCCAATGTCTCATACGCCTCGACGATATCCTCGAACTTTGCCTCGGCTTCGGGGTTGCCTGGATTTAAGTCGGGGTGATATCTCTTTGCCAGCTTCCGGTACGCCTGTTTGATCTGGCTCTCGTCCGCCTGATGCGATATGAAAGAGCGTATCCAACAATTGTTGCATACGCTCCATGATATTACAGGCGACTTTACTGCCGTTTCTACGGCATATCCGCCCTCCGCTGACACTGTGCTGATCTTGTCCTTCTTCTGTTTGATGGCGAGGGTAAATGTGCCGGTCATCAGCACCGCCATCATATTGGATTCTAGGCGCACTCCCGCCGCTTCATACAGGAAATCAACCGCCTCCTGATACTTTTTGTACTGTCTTAGAGTGTGTTTGAAAAATACTTTCTGTCAGATGTGCGTCACAGTTTGTGGGAGAGTTGTACCGAATGAAGGAGACATAGCGGGCTATGTTGACTGAATTCGTTGCAAATATCACGCAAAGTGGGGCGTATAGATGACAGGAATGATTTTTCAAACACGACGGCGTGACTTCCTACACCGGCAGCCTGCGGACACTCTTTAAGATTCGCAATTCCAGGGACGCACACGAATTCTTCCTGACAGCCTTTAATGAAAAACGCACACTCGACAAAGCTTTTATAAAAGAATTGCCACGAGGAGGAACACCAGGGCTATTACGAGGCGCTGGAGGCGTGGGATACCGCGCAGGATCTTGATGCGTTCTACAGCTTCCTGATCAGCCGACCGTGAAAACATGATCCAGACAGATCGCCCGCGCTGAAAAAGCGCTGAGTCCTATATCTAAATCAGACTGCACAATTGAATTGCCCGCATACTTGGCACCCATCAGCCTCTAATGATATATTTCGTTTGAATGCCCGTGTGCATCAAAAAAGTACATGGATCATAAACGCTGTCATGTTCCATGTACTTTAAATGCTTTATTTAGTCAGTCTCCATCATAGGGTATGCTCTCAAATTCCGGATCGAGCTCTCCTATCACATAATCCGACGAAAATAACAAGTCCAAGTCATTCACTGGCTTTGAAAAAGAATTATCCTTACTCAAAGGACTCTGCATAATCGTCATCCCAGTTAATACATTCGCATCTGCTATGTTTTCTCTCTGAAAACTAACTGTATTACTTCTTATATAGCCCAAATTTTAAATACCTCCATTCCATCTGTATGCAAGGAATCATAAAGAAACAACGCGACAACTTTGTCACATTATTTCTTTATGATTCCTTAGTTTTACCCAAAACAATTACTATATACAACTAATATAGATTATGTTCATTGTAAAACAATACATACTAAAATTCAACTGTTTTTATTTCTTTATTCAGTTTCCACAATATCCTCTCAATTCCTTTGTCACATTTTCTTTATAATCCTTTATTTTATCTTCGATGACCAAATACACTTTTTCCAATCCGCTTTCTTTGTCACTCAGAATTTGAAACGTTTTTCGAATCTCTTTCACTTCGTCACTTTTTCCCCGTTGCGATAAATATTCCACAAGTCTCTCATGTACTTGCTTTGCATAATTTATTAACCATGTCTGTACCCACTTGTAATGATACAAGTCGCCATACATTTCTCCAGACGGATCATTCTTTAACACCTCCTGCTTTATAGTAGTTTCTTCACTGCTTTTTCCAGAAAATACGACATTTCTCAACACCTTTACCCGGATCCTGTGTTCTCTTGATTTCATACACTCATCTCCCCCCTTTCTTGCTCCTTCAGACACAGTGAGCGCTTCAATAAACTGTTCCTCGGTACAATCGAGAATTTCATATGCCGCAATATCCGAAAACACTTCCTTATAGACAACGATCAGATCATTAATAACACCTTCCATAATCTGGGAAAACAAAAACTCACATCTTTTGTTTTCCATCTCTCTTTGTATTTTATAGATCAATTGCATCTGTTCGACAGACCAGTCTTCCCCATTGTCTATCATCCCGATCACTTCTGTCGGTATTTTTCGAATAATTTGGCAAATGCAGGTTCCCCGATTTTCCTCCGATATTAATTCCCGGCATATCCTTTTTAATGCCGGCTCTAATTCTATGGAATGTGCCCCCTCTGAAAATTCGGCTTGGATTCTTCCCCATATGTGGGAATATATCTCATTCAGCAGCTTTTTACGAACCCGCCGCACCAGTTCCTCTGCAATCCCATCCCCGAATACAACTGAATTGTCCAATATATGGATGTTACAGATTCCTTCTGCAATATAGTAAGCAAGCGTTCTGGCAATGCAATTGCTTCTATATTCACGTATCCTACTATTCCTATTAATATAGTGGGCAATCTCGTGAGCCAAAATGATAAACAGTTCGCCTGGTTTATATAGAGAATGCTGTGCCAGTTGGACACACACAAGCATATCCTTTTCTTGTGGATTGATATTGATAACCCTCGTAATGGGTCTGGACTCCATGACCGGCTTGATGATGCAGCCATACTTCCTGTCCGCATCATTCAAAATGTTTCCAACTCTCTCGATAAACCATGAATAAAACATGCTCAGCTTAATCGGAATCGAAAACGATGTTCCGCTATACCCAGGTATCATTAAATAAACCTGATCTGTATGAATTGTATGATATATAACAGAATTTACGCATTCAAGATATTCTTTCAAGCTTTCCTTGATGCGCTCCCGCCAGGTATCATTGTTTATATCACTTAGGCTCTTATCCAACAGCTCCTCAAACAGCCGAAATGAGGGAATAATCAATTCAAATATATCCCTTGACATCGTAAAGGACTCATATTGAGACAATGTATTTAAGGTCTGAATAAGTGCCCTAAAATATGAATACAATCCGTCATCTGCACTCAATATAGGTATTTTGTCAAAAAATATTTCGTACTTATTTATTGTAATGCTGCACCAACTTTTATGCTCTTGGCTTAAATGCTTTAAGGACTGGACACAGCCGGCAGCATTCATCTCCTTTAATGTCCGCGTCTGTTTCTGGATGAGAATTTCTGTTTCAATGTTATACAGTCCATACCCATAAACACCATTCTGGTGTGTTAATACACTTTGTGATAACAGGAGCAGGAGCAATGTCCTGACATTACTCGAAGAGATCGTTATGTTAACATTCCCATGTCCCATTATGTACGAATATACTATTTCGTCCAATCCTTCTATATCCTGTCCGTTCTCCTTTGCCCAGGCCTTCCAATTTTCAAATGCACTTATAAAACGTTCCAATACAGTACTGTTCCCTGATGTCGCCAATTGAATGCGAATTTCCTCAATGCGCTTGTCTATATAACAATTGGTTCCCTCCCATGGATCCAGTATCTGTCCGCCATCTTTGCACTCTTTTAAATAACCTTCATCAATTCCCCATATCGAATGAAGATATGTAACCTCCTCCATTCCCTCGATATCACGCAGAATTTCTTCAAGCAAAATAAGGCTGTTACCCTTAACCAGTATTACAATGTCCGCATTGTCAAACGTGTAATAAGTCAATACCTGGCACAACTCATCTGAACCAATTGCGTTACTCCTGGATTTCTCTTCGATTTTTGCATATATTTCAGATGCCCTCATACTCTCTTTGAGCTTGACAAATCCCAATGCCATAAATGGCAGTCGGGGAAGTTCATTCCATGAATACCCTGATGCATTGCACCGAAACAGCCCTATATTCTGGTTACTGAAACGTCCATTCAACGTGCGAATCCGTTCACCTGTTTTCGCCCATACTTCTGACATAGGAAATGCCATAGCATTCTCTTGTATACATGTAATTTTAAGTCCATCATAATATCCCAAGCAGGAAAAATCAGTTCCCATCTCCTTATCATATTGATCCAAATAGTGCTGTTTGTATAATGTTAATAATAACATCTCCATATTGTACCATACTCCCTTTAGCTAAAATATGTACCTGAACAAGCTATATAGATTATCCGCATCCGTTATTTGATTCCAATATCCTATTGCAGTAACTGCATCTGTCTTCACCGCTCCGAATCCCATCTTGCGCATTAAATATTCTATATAAAACGCTCTCCAGTCCTGCCCCTCAAACTCATGCAGGTAAACATTATAAACCAAAGCCCAGATATGCAGCTCCCTATAATACTTCGTTTCGCTGTTAAGTAGTTTTTCAAGTGCCGCCACCTTATACCCTGACCCGCATTCTTCTATTATATGCATCAGTATTCCCTGCTTAATTTCAATACAGGATCCGCCCTCCCTGTACCAGTCCATGACAGCCTTCTGATTTGCCTCAATTCTATTCATGTACATATGCCTCGCTATTTCTTTGCTGCACTCATTTATATATTTTTTTGCCCCGATCTCAATTTCACTGTTGATCTGCCGCTCAAAATTCTTATTATAATAACGCAGCATTCCAAGAAGCTTTCCTGTCTCATCATAAGAATCATAATTTATATTATGAAGCATACAACCAAAAATGCCTGTATCTTTATAGCAAACCTGACTTTCAAATGATTCTATCCTGTATGTATCCCTGATCTCCTCCCTGACCTGTGTCATTACAAATACGCCTGATGTCCTCTGGAGAACCATCAAAATAATATAGATCATCAAATAACACTGGAACAACGTTAGCGCAAACACTCCTATTCCGACTCCGAAAACTGTCATGATGATCAACAATACAATTTCAGCAAATGCCGTGGCTGCCACAAAATATATTTTTTTTACACAAAGTCCCCTGAAAAAAATATCTACCACTTGAATACCATAATACTTTTGATCCACTTTTCCAAGACAATACACAAAAATTGACATTGTAAACGTCCAAATAACAACATCTATCGCTACAATTGTGCCTTTTTGATCTGAAAAGAGAGTTTCTATCCCAATAATAGAAAATACGACATCTATAATAAAAGAAAATATGATTATTATAAACCACATGTTCCATACTTTTTGCGCATCAATTTTTACAAAATAATCATTTATTTTTCTGTATATTTCTTCCTTCGTATCCCCCATGAAATTCCTTTCTTTTCCCTGTCATGTGTTCAATCATCCAGACCGAATATTTCAAGGAATTTTGAATGATTCATTTGTCCGATATTTTTGATACAAAAATACCCGATAAAACGGCCACTGCTTTTTCCATCAGAAACGTCAAATTTTATCGGGTTTATAAATATCAAAAACCTTCTATAGAACCATTTTAATACATTTAAGAAATTAAACAAGGGACAGAATCGGCCAACAATTTTTGTCCCGACCCTTTACAACTCACATCCTCGCCGCCATCAGGCTGCTGGAAGTGTACCGCCTGAGCCCCCGGTAGAACACAAACACTGCAAGCGCGGACAGCAGCACCAGATACCCCAGCACCGTAAACAGCTTTGCCGCGTCAAACGCGATCATGATGTGTACCGGGTGATAGATCATCATGCCCACCGGGATCACATTGTAGAGCAGAAACCGCGCGGCTCCCTTGAAGATACCGTCCGGGTAAGTGGAAAAGCTGGTCATGCTGCCCACCATATGGCTGGCAAACAGCTCCGAGCGCACGAACCAGAAGGACAGGCTGCCCGCCAGCAGGGCAAACGCCGTCATGATGCCCGCCCCCGTCACTGTGAACAGCAGAAAGAGCAGCAGGCGCTTCACGCTGAAACAGAATATACAGAGCAGCAGCAGACCATACAGCAGATCCCCGATGGCAGAGGTATTCGTCCCGGAAGTCATCACACTGAGCAGGACATTCTTAGGCTGTACCAGATACGAGTCCAGCTTGCCGTTGATGATCAGCTCCGGCAGGGAGAACACCCGCGCAAACAGGATCCTCGACAGACCGAAGCTGCTCGCCGCAAGCCCCCACAGCAGCATGACCTCGCGCATCGTATATCCGCCGACATCGTCCCGCAGGCGCAGCAGGATCACCCACTGCACGATAAAGGTCGCATTGTTGAACATCATGAACAGGACATTTGTCACAAAAGTGACCTTGTTGAGCATCTCCCGCATGATATTGTACTTGACAGAGAGCGCGCACACCCTCAACTGATTTCTAACCGCCGTTAACATACAGCTTCCTCCCTCCCCTCTGATAGATCCAGAACAGGATCCCACAGCCAGCAACAAGATAGACCACCTGCGCAGACAGGATCTCCAGATACTTTTCCGCGCTGAAATCAACGATCAGCTTCGCCGGTCCATAGCACACCGTATAGATCGGCGTCAGCTTCAATACCGGCTGCAGGGCAGCCGGAAAGATCTCAACCGGGAAGATCGTTCCGACTATCAGGATCAGTTTGTCGTACAGCCACTGAAACGGATCGGCGTCCTCGATCCAGAACGACAGCATGCTGATGCAGATCTTAAACACCGCGTGGATCGTCATGCCAAGCGCTATGCAGGGAACTGCCGCCAGAATCGTGACCGTGCGAAATCCCGGTATCCCTCCGACCATCGCCGCCCCGATCACGGCGGTGAGCGCGGCGTACATCGGCAGTTGTATGTTCCATTCTGCCGTGTATCTCGAGAGGATATACAGCGGATACCAGTAGGGCTTGTTCACCAGATACGCAATGTTCCCGCCCCGTATATCCGCCGACACCTGCTGCCTTATGGTCGCCGAGCGGGCGCCGAACCAGATCATCTCCGTGATCATCACATACCAGATCATCTGCTCCTTCGTATATCCCGCGATCAGGTCGCCCGGCGATGCGTACATGTAGTCCCACAAGTTGATGAACACGAAGATCAGCATAAAATAACTGATGAATCCCATCGCGATATTTGCCGCATACTGCAGATTTTCCATCAGTACCGACCGGTAGATCACCACATATTTTCTCATTGTACAGCGCCCCTCCCCTCTGACTTGTAGATCTCCATGATGATATTTTCCAGCGGGATATTCGAGATATTGATATCCTCCACATGCTCCGCGTCGATGCTTCGGAGCGCGTCATTGATCTTTATCACGGAGGTATCCACTTCCAGCCGGACACGGCTGCCCTTCTGTTTCAGGATCGTTATGCCCTCCGTCTTCGGCAGCGCAGTCTCCTCCTGCAATTTCACCTCCACGATCTTCCTGTTGAGATAGTGGTACTTGAGATGCTCCATGGAGTCATCCATCACGATCTGCCCGGAATTGACGATGACGATGCGCCTGCAGAGCTTCTCGATATCCCCGATGTCATGGCTGGTCAGAAAGATGGTCGTGTGAAGCTCTTTGTTCATCTGCCGGATCAGCAAGCGGATATTCTCCTTCACGACCGGATCCAGGCCGATCGTCGGCTCATCGAGAAACAGCACTCTGGGCTTGTGGATCAGAGACGCCACGATCTCGCAGCGGATGCGCTGCCCCAGCGAGAGACTGCGGACCGGCGTGTTGATAAAATCCGAAAGTTCAAAGATCTCCGTAAGCTCCGCGATGCGCCGCTCGGCCTCCCTGCCAGAGAGATCGTAGATCGCGCCAAAGAAACAGAAATTGTCATACGGCGTCAGGTGCGTCCAGAGCTGCTCCTTCTGCCCGAACACCGTGCCGATCTGGTAGGCAAGCTGCTTTCTCTTCTTTACAGGGTCGATGCCCAGCACCTCCACCCTGCCGCCGTCCGGGTACAGGATCCCCGTCAGCATCTTGATCGTCGTGCTCTTGCCCGCCCCGTTCGGACCGATAAAGGCGAGCACTTCCCCCTCCTCCACGCCAAACGATACCCTGTCGACTGCCCTGATCTCCTCCGTCTGCGGGTGAAAGACCGCCCTGATGCTGCCCCGCATTCCCTTCTCCTTGTGCTTCACCCGAAAATTTTTGGATAACGCCTCCGCCTCGATCACTCTCATTGCCTGTCCCTCCTCAGAAATTTTATAAGATATTCATAAATAAAAAAGCCGCCATGTTACATACACTTTCGTGTATATACCATGCGGCTCCTCACTTATCATGATAACCTGTCCTGATCCCTTCCGACCGCCGCATAGCCAAATAAGACTTTTCGTCCTACGGCCATGCGTCCCACCGTTTTCCTACCGGTGGCCGTCTGTGACCGTATGCTGAAAAATCTGAATCTGCTGCATAATCGAAATAAATAGTACATTGATAGGATTGTATTTCGTCATACTCGATCGCTCCTGTTCTCATGAATCCTTGTTATATCCGTAAATTTCTGACAGTATAGCACAGTCTTTTATAAAATGCAAGCACTTTTTGACCGGCTTTTCACTCTGTCTCCTCCATGCGGTACCCCACGCTCCGCACTGTCTTTAAGCAGGCCGGCTGGTTCAGTTTCTCGCGCAGGCGCTTCATGGTCACAGTGAGCGTGTTGTCATTGACACCGTTTCCATTCGCGTCCCAGATATTTTCCAGCAGCTTTTCCCTCGTGACGGTCCTGCCCTTATTCTGCAGCAGATACAACAGCAACTGGTATTCTGACGGACTTAAGATCACCGGCTGTGCGCCGCAGTACACCTGCATCCTGTCCCGGTCAAGGGACACCGCGTCGCAGGTCAGGCACCGCTGTGCGCTCTTTCCCATGCGCTGCAGCATAGCGCGAATCCGCGTCAGCAGCACATCGAGCGCAAAAGGTTTCACGATATAGTCATCACGCCTCTCGCCGCGGACTGTGATGAGGATAACCGGCAGTTCGCTCCACGTCTGACGGATCCACTGACACAGAAGCCTGCCGTTTCCATCCGGCATGTTCCAGTCCACCAGCACCAGCGACGGAAGCATATCACAAAGCGCCTGCCTGATGTCCGAAAACGTCTGGAATACCCACACACGGTAACCGTCCCGCGCCAGGAATTCTTTCACCGCCCCAGATATATTCTCGTCGTCCTCCACGTAATAAATATCGATCATTTCACAATACCTCATCCTCACAATAGTACCCAAAATACCGCTCCCGCAAAGGCTGGTAGGATCCCCGCGGGAGATAGATCTTCTTTCCATTGTCCATCTGCACTTCCTGCGCATTCAGACCCTCCACATGCTCCAGGTTCACGATGTAGGCAACCCCTACCCTCGAAAATTCCCGGTAGCCGGCAAGCATCTCATAGATCTCCGCCATCGTCCGGCGAAGTCCGTACTGTTCACCGTTCAACAGATACAGATACTGTGTCTTTCCCTCCGCCTCGCAGTACACAATCTCGTCGACAGCGATACGCTGGATCTTTCCGTCGATGCGCAGCAGCAGATATTTCCTGTGCGCCTCCTCCATGTCTCCCAGTATCCTGTCCAGCACCGGAAACAGTGTTTTCTCAGCCACCGGCTTCACCAGATACTGTGATGCCTCCACACCAAACGCATCCAGCGCGTGCTCCCTGGATGTTGTGAGGAATACGATCCTGCAGTCATTCCCCATGCTGCGCAGCTCGTGTGCTGCCTCGATCCCCAGCTTTTCCGGCATGTATATATCCATCAGTATTATGTCCGGCAAATATTTTTTCTCCTTGATTTTTTCTAGCAGTTGATCCGCACTCTCAAACCGGTCGATCGAAAGCTCTGCTCCTGGATGTCGTTTCATGTAACTTTTCAACATCCATTCTGTCTTGTCCAATTCTGCTGCCTCGTCGTCACAGAGCGCTATCAGATACATCCCAAGCCCCCCTCTTTTTCCTCTGTCGATGGGATATTCATGATCAGGCGGAATACGAACACCCCGTCATCATTCTTAAAATCATATTCCCCGCCAAAATTCTCCGCAGTCTTGATAATACTCAGCACACCGATACCGCCCGTAAACTCAGGTTTTGGCTGCCCGTTCTTTAATTCCATCTCTATCCTGCAGGTATTGCTGCACCGGATCACCAGCTTGTTTTTCTTGCGTTTGAGTACCAGGTGGATAAAGCACTCCCGTTCCGGCGACTGCTTCCTTACCTCGATGCAGCCGTAGATCGCATTTTCATAAGCATTCGCCAGTATTGTGACGAGATCGATGTTGGGTATGGTCAGATTTCCGTCCAGATCCACGTCAAGCGTGACCTTGATCTGCTCCCTGTCCGCCCTTCTGGTGTACGCCGCCAGGAGATTATTGATCGTTGTGTTGGCGCATATGTTTTCCGCCATATGTGTCTCCATCTCCCTGTCATATTCTTTCAGGTACTGCAATAGCTCTTCATCCTGTCCCCTGCGGGCGTACTCCGCGATCAGCGCGTTATGGTGCCTGGCATCATGACGGATCCGCTTCCCGGACTCCACCGACTCCTGCAAAAGCTCCATATTCTGCTCCAGCAGCCTGTGATTCATCTGCATCAACTGGTTTTCCTTCTGGTATTCCCGCTCCTTCCCGATATGCAGATACAGCCGGAAGATCAGAAGCTGCAGGACGCCTGTCAGGAAAAAGTTCGTGAGGATCTGAAACAGGCGGTACGGTGTCTGTTCCCTTAATTTGGGGTTCATGATAAACCCGATCCCAAAGAGAATACTGATGATCATAACGCCGACACTGAACCTGTCCAGCTCATTTTCCACATAATGGCCAAATTCCCTGATGGAGTTTTTGATCTTGGTATCGATAAAATATGCCATGAGCGTGATCAGTACAGCGCGCATGATGATATCCGCCCACACATTTCTGTCAAAGAAGATAATGGAGATCTCAATGCCTCCGATCAGAAACACCGCGAGCAGATAAAATGTCAGCGCCAGCTTATACACGGTCAGGTATATCGGATCCCTGCTCATGATTACCGCAAAGACACAGAATGCGACAAACATCACAAACGCCACGATGCGCACACAGCTTTCCCAGTCGATCACATACCAGACGCACGCCGGCACGATCACAGCCGCGCCAAAGATCACATATCCTGCCACCGTCTTCTTTGGCGGATACCGTGACTCACTGAGCCGGGAGAACAGCACAATGGTTCCCAGCAGACTCAGTGCAAACCGGATAAATGCTACATATACCGAACCACCTAACATAACACCCCGCCTCTCCTACAGATATTTGTCGATCGCCTTCACCGTCTCGAGCAGCCCCACCATCAGCTTACGCGCCTGCTCCGCCTTGCGACTGGTGTCCGCCCCGAGTTCCGCAGCCTGCTGCGTGCTCGCCGCCACTTCCTCACTGACTGCCGAGATATGGCTGATGCTGTCCACGATCACATTGTTGGATTCCAGGATCTCCTCGATCTTCTGATAGATCTCCTGCACATTGGTGTGAAGACCGCCCATGCGGCTGCCGATCTCCCCGAACTGTGCGCTCGCATTTGCGATCAGATCATGCTCCGTCCCTGCCGCTGTCATGACATTGTCGACAGTGCTCTTTGCCATATCGGCGTTACTTTTGAGTTCATCTACGATCCGCCGGATCCCTTCCGTCAGATTTCTCGTCTCGTCCGCCAGTGCGCGGATCTCCTCAGACACAACGGCAAATCCCTTTCCTGCCTCGCCAGCCCGCGCACTCTCGATCGACGCGTTGAGCGCCAGCAGATTCGTCTGGCTGGAGATCGAGAAGATCCGCTCCGTGATGTCCTCCACTTCCTTTGCGTTCGAGATCAGGCTGGCTACGGAGGCGACCACCTGCTCATTTGCCTCCTCGTTCCTGCCCGCCTGCGCCTGCAGACGGTCCACTGTCTGCTGTCCCTCCCGGACGGCCCCCTCGGAGCGTTCTGCCATCGCGAGCATCTCATCGGACATCTGCTTTGTCTCAAGGATCATACTCTGTATATTTCCGGTCATCACTGTCTGTTTGCCGATACTTTCCGCATTGTTGCTGTTCCCTTGTGCGATATCCCCCAGCTCGGACACCGTCGAATCGACATCCTGGCTAAGCTGCCTGATATGCTCCGCAGCCTCCGCCGAGTCCTGTTTTACAGCGGAAACCACCTGCAGCACTTCATTCAGGAGCGCCGTGCTCTTCTCCTTCTCCTGATTGATGCTTGCGATCTTCTTCGCATTGTTGTCATTTGAGATCTGCGTGGTCCCGCAGAGCACGATCATGTACACCACCGCGGACGCTCCCTGGAGCAAAAGCGACGTGCTGTTCAGCGGTGCCCCCGAATGCATATGGCCGAGCACTGCCGCAATGTAGAACACGTCAAGTACATTGATCGCGCCGAATACGACTGCGATCCTCAGGATCAGTTTCAGATCATAATACAGAATATAGATCACCGTCAGCGGAAAGACCATCATGAACACAAGGTCATTCTGCGCACCGAACACGGCAAGCCCGTAGACCGCCATGTAGCCGATCACTGAGATATGTTGAAATGCCATGCTGTCCTTCTTGTGAAAATAGACCGCATAGCAGGCTGTCATGGAAATGATGACTGACAGATCCACCGCGAGCATAAAGCCAAAGCTGATATTTCCCTGCATATAATCACCAATATACCCAAAAAACAAAAACATATCAATGATCGTGACGATCGTGAGCACGAACTTATTGACTCTCTTTTCTTTTCCATATTGTTTCTCTGCCATATGAATCATCCCTTCTTTGTTCAATCTCTATATACGGCTCCATCAGACAGGGAAGAGCCGTCTTCCCCCACCCGCGTGCATAAAAGAAGTTGCCAAAGCATCACTTGGGGAAATGAATGCTTCAGCAACTTTTAGGAGTAATATGAATTGCCGCCGCAATTCTATTACATTATAAAGGATGATCTGTCGAAAAAAAATATATTTGGCACGATTCGCACTTTTAATGGTACGAATCGTATTGCCTTTTGTCAATATAGTCCGCCAGCAGTGCGGTCGTCCCTTCGATTCCCAGTTTACTGCTGTTTATGGAAATATCGTAGTTTCGGGAGTCGCCCCATTTCCTGTCGCAGTGCCCGTTGTGATACCGCCTGCGCTTCATGTCCTTCTCGCGGATCTTCCACACCGCCTGCTCCCTGGACAGTTCGTACAGCCTCATGATACGCTCGATCTTCCTGTCCCTGTCTCCGAGCACGAAGATGGAGATCAGACTGTCGTATTCTTTCAGGATCGTCTCGCTGCATCTGCCGACGATCACAAACGATTCCCCCGACGCCGCTTTATTTTTCAGATAATCAAACTGCAGCAGATACAGGTTTTCCTCCGGTGAACTGCTGTAACCGCGCACTGTCCGCGACGCGAGCCTGCTTCTGTGCTTCTCATCCAGTCCCCGCAGATGCTGCATGTCCAGATTCTTCTCCGCAGCGATCTCGTCCAGCAGATTGTGGTCGAGTAGCTGGATCCCATAGTGCTTTGAGAGCCGGTCCGCGATCTCATGACCGCCGCTGCCGTATTCCCTGCCCACAGAGATTATTAATTGTTTTTCCATCAGCTTCGCCTCCCTTTATAAATACCTGACATAGATGATGACCATGGAGAGCAGCACTACGATTACCGTAGCGGGCATCATCTTCTTACAGTACTGTCCCCACTTGATCACATAACCCTCTCTTGCCGCCGTCGCGATACCGACGACATTTGCAGACGCCCCGATCGGAGTGGCGCTTCCGCCGATATCCGTTCCCATCGCCAACGTCCATGCAAGCATGGACAGATCCACGCCGTACGCGGCGGACAGGCTCTTGATGATCGGTATCATGGTCGTCGCAAACGGGATGTTGTCGACAAACGCGCTGGCGACCGCCGACAGCCATATGATGATCGCGATCATGACCATAACATTGCCGCCGCTGATCCTGCCGATAAATGCCGCCATGATCTCCAGGATCCCGGTCTGTTCCAGACCGCCGATCACGACAAACAGCCCGATAAAAAACAGCAGCGTCTTGTAATCCACTTTTCTCAGCAATGCTGCCGCATACTTCCATGATGATGCCAGTGTCGCGACCGCAACGATCATGCCGATCGTGGATACCGTAAGTCCGGTCTGCGCGTGCGTGACCAGCAGAACGATCGCGACCGCAAAGATCACGCTGCTCACGATAAAGCCCTTCTTGTCAGTGATCGTGGACTCCGGGCTTGGCAGACTGTCATAGTCGATCACTTCCGCCGCGCTTGCCTTTAACTCCCTGCCGAATATCAGGTAAAAATAGACCAGCACCGCGATCAGCGATATCCCGGCGATCAGACCCGTATTGGTCACAAAATCCGTAAACGAGTATCCAAGCGATGTCCCGATGATGATGTTTGGCGGATCCCCGCACATCGTGGCAGAACCGCCAAGGTTTGCACAGAAGATCTCGGATAAGATCATCGGAACCGGATTGAATTTCAGCAACTGTGACAGCTCGATCGTGACTGCCGCCAGAAACAAAATGACCGTGATACTGTCAATGAACATCGCCAGCACGGTTGACAGCACCATGAACGTGACAAACAGCGGTATCACCTGATACCTGACAAGCTTTGCGATCCGCATGCACAGCCATCTGAAAAAACCGACCCTCGCCATGCCTTCCACCATCACCATCATGCCAAAGATAAACAGGATCGTCTCCCAGTTGATGCCGGCGCTGCTCTCGCCCGCCTCACCTGACAGATACCAGAAACCTGCCGTAAAGATGCTCTTTAGATTGATCGTTTCGATCACCGCTGTCATACTGTGCATCCCGACGCCAAACACAAGAATGACCGTCAGCATTGCGCATACCAGCGAGACGATATGTCTCTCCACAATCTCAGTCACGATAAAAACAAACATTGCAATAAAAATGATCACTGCAAATACCTGCGCTAACATATGAATCCCTTCTTTCCCCGGAACTGCGCGGTTCCTAATATGATATTGTATGTGACGGTATCATATTAGTTTCGCTTTTTGCCATCAGACTGATGCATATAGTCCGTGACAAGTCCGTCCGACGTCTGGGAGAAAGGCTGGATCAGCTCCGGATGACTACAATATTTTCCCTGCAATACAAAAACGCGGACCAGATGGGGCAGGGACAGAAACGAGTGCAGCTCGATCGACTGCTGCCTGTTGCCGCCGCACTCGACGAACATCTCACTCCCACAGAGCTGCATACTGTTGATATAATCGGTCTCCCCTGTCGGATCGCACAGAAAAAAAGCGTCCTTTGCCGCCGTATCAAGATAGATTCCCGTCAGCAATAACGTTACTGCCAATACAAAACTGATGATCTTATATTTCCTCTTATGCACTGTAATTCCTCCGCTTCCAGCCGTCTGATGCCAAGCCGTCGTAATTATAGCACACTTTTATTTTGAAGGAAAGAAGATTTTGTGATATAATCCATATATCTGTCACATACTGGGGGAATATCAGATGATCATACGCAGGGAATACATAATCGGCGGCGCGCTGCTGCAGGAGGCGCTCACCTATGCCGATCTGTCCGGGGCATACACCTCAGACCGCCATGACTTCCACGCCGGCGGGCTGAACAACAAGAAATTCAAGATGTTTGAGGGAAAGCTTGGCGAAAAGGCTTTTAAACAGTTCCTCACCGATAACGCCATCCCATTCATGGAGGATCACTCTTCCTGGGACGAACGTGACGAGTACGATTTTCTGTTGAAAACCGTCGAGGCCGAATACCTCCTTGATGTCAAGACCAGAACCCGGTCCTTCCACACAAGAACCCTGGAAATGGTCGAGCAGGCACATTCGCATCCAAAAGATATCTTCGTCTCCGCCCGCCTGTACCCCGAGCGCTCTGCTGTGCAGCTCTTAGGCTGGTATTCTTACGAAGATATGATGAATGCGAACAGGATTGAAAACAACGGCTATCTGGACAACTACGTGATGTACGACAGCGACCTGCGCCCGCTCGATGAGCTTTATCGGGGGTTATTGGTGCACTGTGTAGGTCAACAGCACGACCATTTCCACGTGCACCGTCTGCGAAAATAAGTCCGCGGCCCTGCACCGCCGCAATTCATACCCGTTCGCGCACAGATATTTCAGATCCCGCGCAAGCGTGGCGCTGTCGCAGCTTACGTAGACGATCCGGCGCGGCGCCATCTTCACGATCGTCTCCAGGCACGCCGCATCGCACCCTTTGCGCGGCGGATCCACACAGATCACATCCGCATAAATCCCTTCCTCCTCATAGAGCACTGGCAGCACTTCCTCCGCCTTTCCCACATAGAATCGGGCATTTTCGATATTGTTCCGCGCCGCGTTCTTTCTCGCATCCGCGACCGCCTGTCCGACCACCTCGACGCCGTAAACCTGCTTAGCCCTTTTTGCCATGAACAGGCTGATCGTACCGATACCGCAGTACAGATCCCACACAGTCTCCGTGCCTGTCAGCTCCGCGTAGTCCAGCGCGATGCTGTACAGCTTTTCCGTCTGGACCGGGTTTACCTGATAAAAGGACATCGGCGAGATGGCAAACGAGATCCCCTCATCGTCAGAAGACCCGGATACAATGTCCCTGCCGGCATTGATGTCCCCGATACTCCGCACATGGATCACATCGCTGATCGTGTCGCGCCCCCATATCGTGCGGCACTCTTTTCCCATGATCACATTCGTGTTATCCCTGTTGATGCTGATCGAAATGCTCGTCATGCCTTTGACGCTTCGAAGCTGCTCCACCAGCCTCTCCTCCTGCGGGAGCTTTTCGCCGTTTAAGATAATGCACACCATGATCTCACCCGAGGTAAAACCTTTTCGTATCAGAATGTGGCGGATGAGCCCCTCACCGGTCTCTTCGTCATACGGTGCCACCTTATATTTTTTCATATAGCCTAACAGGATCTCGAGAATCATTTTGTTCTCTTTTACGCCGAGCGCACAGTCCGTATTGGGTATGATAGCGTGCGTTCTCCCGGCATAAAAGCCTGTCACCGGCTCGCCGTTCTTGTCCGCACCGACTGGAAACTGGGCTTTGTTTCTATAATAAAATGGCTCCTTCATCCCCACGATCGGCTCCATCACCCGGTCGAGCAGTTCCATGGAAAAGCCGCCGATCCTGTTCAGATTGTTTCTGACCTTGTGCTCCTTAAATGCCAGTTGCGCCGCATAGTCAAGCGCCTGTATCTGACAGCCGCCGCACTGCCGGTGATACGGACATCTGGGCTCTGTGCGGTTTGGAGAAGGCTCGACGATCCTCACCAGCCTGGCATATGCATAGCCCTTTTTCACCTTCATCACTTTTGCCTCGACCGTATCACCGATCACAGCATCCTTCACAAAGAATGTAAAGCCGCCAGCCTTGCCGATGCCCTCCCCGTCCGTTCCCATGTCATCAATGCGCAGTGTTATGATATCATCTTTTCTGTATTCCAATTTGATCTCCCATTCCCCGATCCGTCAATCAGTTATCGTCCTCTTTAGGTTGGACTCAAACAGTCTGTTATAGCCAAGCCATCCGGACTCCTGCGAAGCGTCCAGGATCTCTGTGAACGTCTCCATCTTCGCGTCCGTATCGTCCGCGTAGTTCAGTGCCAGCGCCTCTATGAGCGCCGGTTTTTTTGGCGATCCGAATTCATACTCCCCGTGATGCGCCAGAATGCAGTGTTTCAGCTCCATCTCAAGAGCGGTGGGAAAGCCCGGTATCTCCCGCGCCTTCTGGCTGATCATCTCTGATCCGATCACGATATGCCCCAGAAGCTGCCCTTCGTCCGTATAATCATTGGTCGGAAATGCGCTGATCTCCCTTGTTTTTCCGATATCATGGCAGATCGCCGCGGTGAGCAGCAGGTCACGGTTTAATGCCGGATATGCCGTGCAATAGTATTCGCAGAGTTTTGTGACGCCGAGCGTATGCTCCAGAAGCCCGCCGATAAAACCATGGTGCACCGACTTTGCCGCCGACGCCCTCTTAAATCTGGCTGCAAACGTCTCATCCTCCGCAAAAAATTTTTTTAACAGCGCCTTAAAATATGTATTCCCGATACTTTCAATGATCTTTGACAATTCCGTATACATCTCATCCAGATTCTTTTTGCTCACAGGCATATACTCACTCTCGTCGTACTCCCCCTGCTCGCATCTGCGCACGCGCTTTACGTTGACCTGCAGTGCACCGTTGAAGCTTGTGACGTCGCCGTACACTTCGATATAGTCCATCGCCTCAAAATCAGCGATCCCGACATTATTGGGATCCCAGATCTTGGCATCCAGTGTTCCCGTCTTGTCCTGGAGGATCACATTGTCATAGTTCTTTCCGTTTTTGGTAACTGCCGAACTCTTGAATTTGCAAAAATAGATGTCAAATACTCTGTCCCCGTCTTTGTAATCTTTGATATATTTCATTCTCCCGCCCAGATCCTTTCCTTTTTCTTTTTCCGTTTCTTTCCCCAGCGTATGACCGGTCCCTATTCCGCCTGCACCACAAAGTGCATCTCCTCATAGGCGTCGACGCTCGCTCTCTGCACTACTATGTTTATGCTGCTCTCCACCGCGGCATTCCGCAGCACGTTCATGTAATCCGCCGCACTTTTGATCTCCTGTGACCCGACACGTACTACGATATCGCCTTTCTGGATCCCCTTGCGCATCGCAGGCGAATCCATATCGATATCGACAATGTACGCCCCCTGCGGAAGTCCCATCTCCGTTCTGGCCTGCGCAGAGATATCCTGCGCATAGATTCCAAGATAGGGAATGCGCTCCCCGTTGGAAAGCTTTGAGATCAGTCCTTTCAGCTCGGTAATCCCCACTGCGGAGAGCAGATTTTTGGTATCTTCATGATTGTGGCTGTTGTCAATGACACCGATCACTTCCCCCCTCATATTGACCAGGATACCGCTGGGATTCGTGCCCGCATAGACATCTGTCGTCATCAGCTTGTACTCGCTGTCTGCCATCGTGATCACATTTCCTTTTGATGTGACCATCCCATAGCAGACCGTGTCCTTATAGCCAAATAGATTTCCGACCGCTATGATCGGAGAACCGGTCATGACAGAAGAGATCGAACTGCCCAGTGTCGCGACCGTGACAGATTTTAACGTCTCGCTTCCTATATATTTCAGATCCACCGCCAGCACTGCCAGATCTGTGTTCTGGTCAAACTGCTTGATCACTGCCTCCGCGTCCGTGCCGTCGCAGAAGCTGATCCTGATCGTCTCCGCGCCGTCCAGCGAGGACTTCCTGCTGAGTATCAAAAGCTCCCGATTGTTATTTGCAATGATGACGCCTGCTGTCGTTCCCTCGCTCTGATACGTGTTGTTGAACCAGTCCACGTCGGAATGCACGGCTGTGACCGTCACCATGCCCGACTCGATCTGCCTGTAGATCTTATACAGCTCCTCATATTGTGTCTGATAGGGTTTGAGCGGATCGACCGGTATCGCTTCCTCCTGGTTCTCCGCCTGATTTCCTGCGGTCATGCCCTCCATGCCGGCACTTTCCCCTCCCGGGACGGATCCGTCCGTACCTGCTCCGCCCGGATCTTCTGCTGCCGAACTGGTTTCACCCCGGACATTGTCACCGGATTCCTGTTGACCGGATACTTTTTCGGATTCCTTGTCATCCGGACTTGTTTCTGAACCTGTCTCCGGATCGGTTTCATCCGGTTTTTCTTCTTCCGTCTCGCTCTCCACCGTTTCCTCCTGACTTGTAGCCGTCCCTTCAGTCAGCATATCCTCCGGAAGCATTTCATTCTGCTCCTGCGGAAATGTCACCACCTCCGGCTCCTCCTCGGGATACAGCCAGTTGTTGAGGACAGGCTCGAGCAGCAGAAATGACAGACATGCCAGCAGACCAAACAGCACTGCCATGGAAGCCGTGATGATCGTCCGTTTCAAAAGTCTCCGCTTATTGATCGGACGCTCCTTGATCTTCTCCTGCAGAAATTCAAAATCACTTGCCGCCTCGGAAGATTCCGGATCTTCCTTCTTATCACCATTCATCCGCACCTTGTCTTCCTCCCTTCTCCTTTTATAGTATAGCCGATAGATTTTCCATGGTCAATGGATTTTATTTATGACAAAAATTTCATACCGTTACTGATGAAAAATACCTTGTAGGAATATAAAAAAGATGTTAGAATATGCTTTGTATAAGCACATTGCATCAATACGGACGATAAAGAGGAAAAATTATGAAAAAAAGAATGAAAAGCAAACTGATGTGCGCAGCACTTACAACAATACTTACTTTAGGCAATTATCCAGGAGCATACGCCTATGCCGCACCGGATGGCACACCGACAGAGGAAGCACAGACAGATACTGTCCTGACAGACGCGGAGCTTGCAGCCTATTACGGCGATTCCGTTTTTGTCGGCGACTCGATCATGGTCGGATTCCGCAATTACAGTGCCAAACAGCAGTCCTATGTGCATGATATCCAGTTTCTGGCAGTCGGAAGCTACTCGGCGTTCAACGCCATGAAGCCCGTTGCGGACAAAAATGTCCATCCTATGTACAAAGGAAAGAAATGCCAGGTCTGGGACGCGATCCCCCTCATCGGGAGCAAGCGCGCGTTCATCCTTCTGGGCATGAACGATATCAGCATCCTTGGTCTTGAGGGCGCGCGCGACCAGTACAAGGAACTGATCGGCAAGATCCTGGAGACTTCGCCGGACATCGAGATCCATATCATCAGCGTCACGTACACCCTCAAAGATCAGGGCAAAGGAAAGCTGAACAACGAGAATCTCGCACAGTACAACACGCTCCTGCAGGAGATGGCAGCGGAAAACGGCTGGGGATACCTTGATCTGTGTACCCCCATATCGGACGGGGAAGGAAATCTTGCCCAGGAATACTGCAGTGACGGTTTTGTCCATCTGTCCAACGCCGCCTACACCTTGTGGGAGTCAGCGCTCATCGATTACGCAGACGAACAGCTTCATCCGGCTGTACCAGAAACCGATACGCCCAAAAGCACTGCTGCTGAAAATGTGACAACACAGAGCACTGTCCCTGCAGACACCAGCCTGACCGGCTCCGTCAGCAAATCGGATCCGGCATCCGTTACCCCCAAAACATCAAAGGCAAAAGCCGGAACCGGTACAGGAGCATCCGCTTCTCAGGAAAATAAAGGGAGAATACAACCATGAATACGATAAAATACACCAAAGCCGCGGCAGTCCTGGCAGCCGCTGTGCTGCTCAGCACGGGATGCCAGGATCAGAGCGTACCGGCTGCAAACACGTCAGACCAGACTGCGGCACCCGATCCGTCACAGACTGCGGGCAAATCGATCCAGGAGATCTATCAGGAGATCGAACAGTCCGTGTCCCTATATTCACCGCAATGTATGGAGGACGATTTTATCTCCAACTATTACGGCATCGATGCTGCCTTGCTTGAGGAATACATCTTCTCCATGTCGGAGGACGCCGCGCAGGCGGAGACCATCATCATCATGAAGGTGAAGAACACCGATGACCTGGAGGGACTTACCGCCAGTCTCCAGACTGTTGTGGAAGAAAAGAAAAATGAGATGGAGAACTATATCCCTGAACAGTTCGCGATCGTGGAGAAGAGCAAGGTTCAGACAAAAGATAACTATGTATGGCTCGTGATATCCGAAAACGCAGACGCGATCACAGATATCATCGAAGGCGGATTGTTTTAGCGGAGGAGTAACATGGTCTTTAGCTGTATCCCGTTTTTGTTCTTTTTCCTGCCGCTGTGCCTGATCTTGTATTACGCAGTCCCATTTTCATGGAAAAATGGGATTTTGCTTATTTTTAGCCTGATTTTTTACGCGTGGGGAGAGCCGCTGTACATTCTCCTGATGCTCTTTTCCACCTTGCTCGACTACACGAACGGGCGGCTGATGGAGCGCTTTGGCACGACCCGGTGCAGGCGGACTTTTTTCCTGTGCTGCAGCATCTGTATCAATCTGTCCATACTTGCCTTTTTCAAGTACGCCGACTTTGCTGTCGCGTCCATAAACGGACTGCTCGGTACGCAGTTTGCGCAGCCCGGGATCCATCTCCCAGTCGGTATCAGCTTTTATACCTTTCAGACGATGAGCTATATCATCGACCTGTACCGCGGCGAGGTGAAAGCGGAGCACAGCTATACGGCATACCTCACTTACGTGTCCATGTTTCCGCAGCTAGTTGCCGGTCCCATCGTGCGCTTTGCCGACATTCAGGAACAGCTTCATGGCAGGAAACTCACGCTGGCAGGATTTGAGCAGGGGCTGCTGCGCTTTATGATGGGGCTGTTCAAGAAAGTGCTCATCGCTAACCAGACCGGTGCCCTGTGGGAAGAGATCCGCGTCCTGGGCGCTGCGGATACGAGCGTTGCGACGGCATGGCTTGGCGCGCTCTGTTTTACGCTGCAGCTCTATTTTGACTTCAGCGCTTACAGCGATATGGCGATCGGCATGGGGCACATGCTCGGCTTTCATTATAATGAGAACTTTAATTACCCGCTGACCGCAGTCTCCGTGACGGACTTCTGGCGGCGCTGGCACATTTCGCTGTCCACATGGTTCCGCGATTATGTGTACATCCCGCTCGGCGGAAACAGGAAGGGAGTCCTGCGCCACCTGTTCAATATTGCCGTCGTATGGTTTCTGACCGGAATGTGGCATGGGGCGTCGTGGAATTTTGTCCTGTGGGGCGTCTACTACGGGATCCTGCTCATGCTGGAAAAATACGTATGGGGAAAACTGCTTGCAAAATTACCCAGAGGGATCCGGCACGCCTACGCGTTTCTGATCGTCGTGTTTGGTTTCGTGATCTTTGCGATCACAGACTTTGGAGAGCTTGGGGGCTACATCACATTGCTCTTTTCCTTCGCCTCCGGTACACTTGCCGACACCCGTTTTCTGTGGTATCTGGGCAATTACGGCGCCGTGCTTGTCACCGCCTGTGTCCTTGCATGCCCGGTATATCCGTGGATCTGCCAAAAGGCAGCAAGGCTTGGCGCTGGAAAACGCTGCATTTTGTCCGCGTGCGCCGGGATCGGTATGCTGCTGCTGTTTCTATTGTCAACGGCATACATGGTGAGCGACACCTACAATCCGTTTTTGTACTTCCGGTTTTAACTGTCCATTTTCCGAAAGGATACCATAACAATGATCACAAACATGAAAATAAAAAGGACTGTCGTATGCCTGCTCTGCATCGGCATCTTATCGCTGTCCGTATGCCTGCTCGTCAGTCCGAAGAAAGAATTTTCTGAAAATGAAAACAGATATCTCACAAAATTCCCGTCCTTTTCCGCGAATGCTCTGCTGGGCGGAGAATACACGGAGTCGCTGGGCGACTGGCTTGCCGACCACTTCCCGCAGCGGGATTTTTTTGTGGGATTAAAGAGTGGCGTGGAGATCGCAAGCGGCAGGAGGGAGATCAACCACGTCTATGTGGCGCAGGACGACTATCTCATCGAATCCTACGCCAAACCGCAGAACACAGCGCGCATAACGGACACGCTCGTCCATTTTTACGACAAGATCGGTCAGGCAAAAGTCGACGTGAATTTGATGCTGGTGCCGACAGCCGTGACCATATACAGCGACAAACTCCCTGCATATGCTCCATCGTCTGATCAGAAGGAGGTTGCAGACGCAATCTACGATGCATCGGGCATTCCCGCGATCGACTGCACGGACAGGCTTTATGAGGGCGCCGCGCAGGGACAGATCTACTACCGCACGGACCATCACTGGACGACGCTGGGCGCATACTATGGTTATCTCGCGTACTGCGATGCCAAAAATATGACACCCGTGTCACTTGAATCCATGGAAGCGCAGACCGTCACAGAAGATTTTGCCGGCACGCTGTACTCCAAGGTGAACGATTACAGCCACCCGAAAGACGCGATCACGATATACACCAACCCCGCAGATGACCTGACTGTCACCTATGCAGATACGGGGGAAGTGACCGACAGACTGTACAACCTCGACTATGTGGCAGAGAAAGACAAATACTCTCTCTTTCTCAACAATATCCATCCGCTTGTCGAGATCGAGAACAGCACGGCGGCCTCACAGGATACACTGATGCTGATCAAGGACAGTTACGCCAATTCCATGGTGCCCTTCCTCGCGCACCATTACAAAAAGATCTACGTGCTCGACACCAGATACTACAGGGACGGACCGTCCTCTTTTCTGGCAGAACACGGGGACATCACGGATATATTACTGCTATATAACATGAACACCCTCGATGGCGACACCGGCATCCGGGGAATTTATTAGTACAGTGCTGCGCAGATTCCGTTGAAAGACAGTGCCTGATATCTGTGCAATGATGAACTAAACGGAGGACTATTATGAACGATAAAGCATTGCGAATACTTGAATATCATAAGATCATCAGTCTGCTCGTCGACAAGGCAAGCTCGGCTCCCGGAAAGGAGCTGTGCCAGAAACTGACACCGATGACCAGCCTCAAAGAGATCGAGGCGGCACAGCAGCAGACTTCCGACGCGTTTTCCCGCCTGGTAAAAGGCGGGCGCATCCACTTCAGCGGAAACAAGGACATCAGCTTCAGTATCAAGTCACTGGAGATCGGAAGCGCCCTCTCCGCCGTAGAACTCCTAAAGATCTCGGCCTCCCTCGCCTGCGCCACAAGGGCAAAGACCTTTGCGCGCACAGAGCACGACGAGGAGATCACCGACAGTCTGCAGGACTATTTTGCAAACCTCGAACCGCTGACGCCGCTCCAGAACGAGATCAACCGCTGTATCATCTCCGAGGAGGAGATCGCGGACGACGCGAGCCCGACCTTAAAGCACATACGGCGCAGCATCCACCTGACCAACGAAAAGATACACAGCCAGCTCACCAACATGGTCAATGGGAGCTATCGGACTTACCTGCAGGACGCGGTAGTCACCATGCGCAACAACCGCTACTGTATCCCCGTCAAAGCGGAGCACAAGGGCAATGTCCCAGGAATGGTCCACGACCAGTCTTCCACTGGTTCCACACTTTTCATCGAGCCGGCTGTCGTCGTGGATCTGAACAACCAGCTCAAGGAACTCGCCCTGAAAGAGAAGGACGAGATCGAGCGCATTCTCGCGGAGCTGAGTAGCGCCGCCGGAGAGCACACCGAGGAGCTTGCAAACAACTACCGCCTCCTGACAAAGCTTGATTTTATCTTTGCAAGGGCAGGGCTTGCCATCGACATGAACGCGTCGCGCCCGCTCTTTAACAAAGACCGCTATATCAATATCCGCAAAGGGCGCCACCCGCTGTTAGACAAAAAGAAAGTGGTTCCCATCGACATCAATCTCGGCAAAGACTTTGACCTGCTGGTTGTCACAGGCCCCAACACCGGCGGAAAGACAGTCTCCTTAAAGACGGTCGGGCTCTTTGCGCTGATGGGGCAGTCCGGACTCCACATACCGGCTCTCGACCGCTCCGAACTTGGCATCTTCACGGAGGTATACGCGGATATCGGCGATGAGCAGAGCATCGAGCAGAACCTGTCGACTTTCTCTGCCCACATGACGAACACGATCTCCATTCTGAAAAATGCAGACGAAGATTCCCTCTGTATCTTTGACGAGCTCGGCGCCGGCACCGATCCGACGGAGGGCGCGGCGCTTGCGATCGCGATCTTAAAGCACCTGCACGACAAGGGCATCCGCACCATGGCGACCACGCACTACAGCGAGCTCAAAGTGTTCGCACTCACGACCTCCTACGTGGAAAATGCCTGCTGCGAATTCGACGTGGAGACACTCCGCCCGACGTACCGGCTCCTGATCGGTATCCCCGGCAAGAGCAACGCCTTTGCCATCTCGTCAAAGCTCGGCCTGCCGGACGAGATCATCGCATCCGCCAGGGAGCACATCAGCGAGGAGGACGAAAGCTTTGAGGATCTGCTGGCAGATCTCGAGACCAGCCGGCGCACGATCGAAAACGAGCGCAATGAGATCCAGAGCTACAAAGCCGAGATCGAATCCCTGAAAAAGAAACTGGAACAGAAACAGGAGCGCCTCGACGCGCAGAAGGACAAAATCCTGCGCGAGGCGAACGAGGAAGCGCGCAAGATCCTGCAGGAGGCAAAGGACGTCGCCGACGAGACGATCCGGGACTTCCAGAAAGTCAGCGTCAACAAGACCTCTATTCAGGAGCTGGAGAAAGCGCGCACCAAAGTGCGCGACAAGATCTCGGAGAAAAATACAAAGCTTGCGGCTGCACAGGAAAAACCCACACACAAGATCTTAAAACCGACCCAGATCAAACCCGGGGACATGGTAAAAGTGGTCTCGATGGGATTAAAGGGCACGATCTCCTCGAAGCCGGACGCAAAAGGCGACCTCTTCGTACAGTGCGGCATCATCCGCTCCAAGGTCAATATCAAGGATCTGGTACTGATCAACGAGGACGCGATGTCAGGCACTGCCGCCTACAAAAAAGGCTTTGGCGGTACAGGCGGCTCCAGAAAAAGCTCCGGCGGCGGATCTATCGGCATGTCCAAGGCTGCAACCCTCTCCGCGGAGATCAACCTGCTCGGAAAGACCGTGGACGAGGCGATCTCGGAGCTTGACAAATATCTCGATGACGCCTACCTGTCCCATGCCCCCAGCGTCCGTGTCGTGCACGGCAAGGGAACCGGCGCACTGCGGCAGGCTGTCCAGCAGCACCTCAAACGTGTCTCCTATGTGAAATCCTTCCACCTCGGCGAGTACGGCGAGGGAGACGCCGGCGTGACGATCGTGGAATTTAAGTAAAACGAAAAGAATGAGGACGAAAAAATGGCAAACAAACAAAAAATACTGATCGTAGATGATGATGAAAACATTGCAGAACTGATCTCTCTGTACATGACAAAGGAGTGTTTTGAGACGAAGATCGTCTATGACGGGGAATCTGCATTGCAGGAAGTGAACAGCTTCTCACCGGACCTGATCCTTCTTGACCTGATGCTTCCCGGCATTGACGGTTATCAGGTCTGCCGCGAGGTCCGCCAGAAATCACAGACCCCGATCATCATGCTGTCGGCAAAGGGCGAGGTGTTTGACAAGGTGCTGGGACTCGAGCTTGGCGCCGACGATTATCTGGAGAAACCGTTTGACACGAAGGAGCTCGTGGCGCGCGTCAAGGCAGTCCTGCGACGCTATAAGACAGCTTCCCCCGCGCAGCCCGCGTTTGACTCCAAGCAGGTCTCCTATCCCGACCTCACCGTAAACCTCACCAACTACTCTGTCATTTACAAGGGAAAGACCGTGGACATGCCCCCTAAGGAACTGGAACTGCTGTACTTCCTCGCCGCATCGCCAAACCATGTATTTACGAGGGATCAGCTACTCAACCAGATCTGGGGATACGACTACATCGGTGACACGCGGACTGTTGATGTACACATCAAACGCCTCCGCGAAAAGATCAAGGATCATGAGTCGTGGCGCATCTCAACGATCTGGAGTGTCGGCTACAAATTCGAGGTCAGAAATTAATGAAGCGGACACTTTATTTAAAATTTGTACTGGCTTATCTGATCTTTGCTTTTTTTGGTTTTATCGTCGTCGCGACTTTTACATCGAGCATGACGCTGGAACACATGAAGCGCGAGCGCGCTGACTCCCTGTACAAGGAAGCCCTGCTGATCTCCGACTCCTACGCTGCGGATCTCTACAACAACGAGATCACACTCGAATCCGTATGGCGTCAGATCGAGGCGATCGGCACCTTCCTTGACGCCTCGGTCTGGATCGTCAATCCGTCGGGGCTGATCGTGCTGGATTCCAGCTCGCCGCTTGAGATCGAAAACCCCACTACCATCCCGAATTTCAGTCCCACGATCACTGGGAACTCGTTTTATACAACCGGGAACTTTTTCGGAATGTTCGACGAGGAGATGATCTCTGCGTTTGCACCGATCACATCCAAGTACAAGGTGAAAGGCTATGTGGTCATCCACGCATCTGTGGATAACCTGCAGTCCTCCTGCAACTCGCTCCTGAACATATCCTATATCACGCTGGTGATCCTCTTTCTGCTGTCGCTGATCATCCTGCTCTTCTTCACGGAGATGGTATATCTGCCGCTGCGCAAGATCACACACGCGACAGAACAGTATGCAATCGGTAATTTCAGATACGAATTCCAGGTGGACAGCGAGGACGAGATCGGTTATCTCGCCGCCTCCCTCGCCTACATGGCAAGCGAGGTCGCCAAGAGCGAGGACAATCAGAAGCGCCTTGTGGCAAACATCTCCCACGATTTCCGCTCACCGCTCACCTCCATGCGCGGATATCTCGAGGCGATGCTCGACGGGACGATCCCTCCCGAGATGCACGAGAAATACATCGGCGTCGTGCTGAACGAAACCGACCGCCTGACAAAACTGACCAACTCCCTGCTCACGCTCAACAACCTGACGACCAAAGGCATGATCCTTGACAGAACCAACTTTGATATCAATCAGGTAATCAAAAATACGGCAATGTCCTTCGAGGGAACCTGCCGCCAAAAACTGATCTCCATCGAGCTGGTCCTCACCGGAGATGAGATGTATGTAAACGCAGATATGGTAAAGATCCAGCAGGTGCTCTACAACCTGGTGGACAACGCCATCAAGTTCAGCCACAAAAATTCTTCGATCAAGATCGAGACCGTGGAAAGGTCCAACAAGCTGCTGGTCTCCGTCAAAGACAACGGCATCGGTATCCCAAAGGACAGCATCCGCCTGATCTGGAACCGCTTCTACAAGACAGACCTCTCACGCGGCAAGGACAAGAAAGGAACGGGACTTGGACTCTCCATCACCAAGGAGATCATCCAGTCCCACAATGAAAATATCAATGTTGTCAGCACCGAAGGCGTCGGTACGGAGTTTATCTTTACATTGGAGAAGGTTGAAGGGGAATAGATTCACACAGCCTTCTCCAGCATTCTTTTCAGCCTATATTTCACATTATACCTTTGAAAATTCCGTATCATATATAGGAAATTGCGGATACCTTACTCTCCATTCTTTTAGATCCATCAAACAGAAATCATCAATTACCCTTTTATGAATTTCACTTTGAGAATTATATTTAAATGGCAGTTGGCGCATCATCTTCATAACAAATCTTTTTTTCAAAGCATCGTCAAAACTGGGATTGCACTCTATTAGCAACACATATTGCACTACTTTATCTGTCTGATTTTTATTACATGCCCATACCAGGAACATCGTCCCATAATATTTTTTCGCTATTTTTTTCCAAAATTCTTCCGTATCAATCTTTTGTTTAAAAGCATCTGTATTATTCGCATTTTTTACATTTGCATTCTTGTATTCAAGACAGATCAGTTTTTCTTGATCCTCTATCACAAAATCGACATCCGACAAATATTCGGAATACATATTTGCCAGATTATGTGGTTCAAACACACTCACTGCATTAGAAAAATCAAACTGTACATTATGGTTTTCGTCCCAAAATATTTTTCTGCTCCTATCGTTCTGCATATGCCTTGCCCTAATCTCCTAAATTTTTCTTTAGTGCCTCATCCAATAATTCATCGTCTGCCCTGACAATCTTATTGCCTTTTAATCCGCTTAAATAATATGCCGATTTCCCAAAAATTCCGATTTCCTGCGAAAGTGGATCTGATTCAGATGAACCTTTGTATAAATTATGGTATTGCACCTGCTCATTGCGTGCTCTCCTGATTTCAAACCATTTGGCAAGATTATAACTATGCGTCGCAATAAATATCTGTATCCCTGCTTTTTCTAATTCCAATAATATATCTACAACAATCGGAAACAATTCAGGATTCAGATTTGCCTCCGGCTCATCCCAAAGCAGGACCGTACCGCTTTCCAACAAACCATTGCGTATCAGTTTCCAAAGCAGACCTAATTTCCTTAACCCCTCTGCCTCCAATGAAAAGTCAAGCTTTCTTCCGTCCTTTTTCAGCACATAAAAAGTATCATTTTCCATCAGGATTGTCCCATCAATTACATCACTGATCCTGGCTAAAACTGCATTCATGTAATCTGGTAATTCTCTTGCTTCTGGCAAAGACGCATTTACAATAATATCTACCTGCGTACCATCGAAAGGAAGTTTATATTTCTGATACAATGCAAGAAATCCCTGCGAATGTGACAGCATTTCCATTGTTGGTATAAAAATCGACGAAATATTCAATCCAGACCAATCATCAAAATCCAAATCCGTCTTATGTGACAGACTGTCCGTAAATTTATGCGTTCCGTCAGATATCTCAAAATAAGAATTTCCGCCCTCGCGCCTGTTCATCAACAAATCAATGTCAGAAAGATTATTAGAGAAAAACTGCGTCAGTCCCTGTGTCTTTCCGGTATTTTTTTTTGTCATGGACCATTGCGTTGCAGCGTAAATCATCTTTAAGATCGTAGTCTTGCCCACACCATTCTCTCCGATCAGTATATTGATACCATCACAAAATCTTAAGGCAAACGCCTCACTCAATACGTCATCTTCTTTTGCATCAAATTCTTTGCAATCCTCATCGCCCTTACACCGCTGCCTTTGAAATGCCATTATATTTAATATTTTAATCGATCTGATTGACACCTGATTTCCCCCCTATTGTTTGTTGTCTTTCATCTTGTGGATCGTAAGTGCATAAAATTCCGAGTCAGAGCAAGACAAAAACAAGCACTCCAGTGTTTCCAATTATATCACATACGCCCTCATAATAATATAAATATATGCAAGTTCTCAAAGTTTTCTTGTGATTCTTAATTCACACAGCCTTCTCCAGCATTCTTTGCAGCCAATGGCAGCCCTGGATCTGTCCTTGTCTGATGATTTCGTTCGCTTTTTCAAAACCATGGAAACTCATCAGTTCAGCATTGTGATATATTTCGTCAATATCAAAGACAAATCTTTCGTTTAGTCCCAGCCAGTTCATCAAAGACACGAATCGCTTCTCTCCGCGCTGCTTATTGACGATCGCTATAAATGGCTTATTCAGTATGACTGCAAGGCATGTTCCATGAAAAGAATCCGTGATGACGAACGCTGCCTCTTTGTATGCTTTCACAAAATCCTCGATCTCCGCATCTCCGTATGCCCCATCCGTTCCGAATCGCTCCACACGCCTTGCAACATCCTGCAAATCCGTAAGATTCACCACTTCTGCGATCCCCAGCGACTTTTGTACAAAACGATACGCGTCCACTTTTTCATCATTAGGATCCAGCAAAAAATTAAGAATATACCTTTCTGGCAGTTTTCGCTCAGACATATCAGCCAACGCCTCATACCTTGCCTTATCACATAAAAATATAGGATCGCACACCTGCAAAGCATTCAGCCCGAAACTTTGATCGCAGATTTTCACCGCATAATCCTCTCTGACCGTTATACCGTCAAAACGCTCCAGATAATGCTTATACTTTCCTATATATTCCGGCGGCATCTCATCGCTTCCGCCAAATGAAGTGGCGTACGACAATTTCAGATTCTTATCATTGACAAACGACAGATAATACTCCGCCCCCGAATACTGCTCCAAATACGGATTCCACAACTGATCCGAACCAGCGACAAATGCCCGGCATGAATAGTTGAGCCAGTGCATATCCCTCGCAGTATATAATCTGCTGATATTGTAGTGCTTCTTTGCAAATCTCATGGGAACCGTATTGTCATTTGGCATGGCAGGCCCCGATGAAGATCTTCGGATCATCAGCACGGAATAACCCAATTTTTTTATCGTCTGATTTAATGCAAAATAGGTTAGCGTTCCGCCATAATTTAAGTTGTACCACCATCCCACAATCCCGACATCATATTTTTCTTTGTACGCAGTACGGTCAATTGCTGCCAAAATCGGCATCTTCCCAATTGCCTGAAAAAAGACATCCCTGGCTGGTGTCATCCTGACATGGGAACACAGCGCAGAATTGTAGGGAATCCCACATTCAATCGGGATTTTTTCCAATTTTTTACACTTTTCCCCGATCTCTCTGACAAGCTTCTCGCCCCTGGCTGTGCTTGTGATCATGATGCTTGTCCCCTTCCTGTCATTCAGTCTCTCATCATATCTCTCAATTCCCCAGAAATCACCGATCGATATATCCCCCACCCTCCGGGATTGATTGAACTTACATCTGTAACAGGACTTTCGATCCATAAAGTCCGCCAAATAGGCATACATCCAGGCACTGTTGTGTGTATTGAGCTTCTCAGTGCTTCCGTCAGCAAAAACATAGGAAGTTGTCGCCCCCCACCCCAATGGCTTCTTATCTTTGAACTTAATGGATCGTACCTTTTTATCTTTGTAATTTTCTTTTAAAAATCTTAAGAACAGTTCATTGGAGGCATTTCCCCTGCACAATAAATCTACCGTGATCAGATTGTCATAATCTTTCTGGAGGAAATTCAATAGCCCTTCTATCTGACATGGTGTTCCGACATATAATACTTCTTTTCCCTTTATTAAACTCTTCTGGATTTCCCGAAATGAAAACCCCGTATCGCTCTGTACATATTTAGAACCTCTTAATCTTGTAATCTGATCTACATTTTGAATGACAATCTGTTTCACATGACAGCCATCATCCCATGCCGCACCGCACACTACGCCATTTTTGCCCAAAATGTTTTCTGCCAGCAGCGTAAATGCACCACCCGAAGAGCTGACCTCCCGCACTGTATCCTCCGCCATCATGGCATAGCAAGATATATTTTGTTTCAAATGACTTGTCTTCGACATCGTCGGACACACTTTCTGGCACAATCCGCAAGACACACACTTCTTTTTGTCGATCACGGGCATTAAGAAGCCTTCTCGATCCGGATACAATCCAATGGCATTTTTCGGGCAGATATTTCTGCAGGCTCCGCATCCTGTGCACAGATTTGCATCCACTTCCTCAATCGTTCCTCGTTTCACCATGTCTCTCTTCAATATTTTCGGAAAATGAAATCTTTTCTTAGGCTGGTCTTCTTTCTGCCCCGCTGCATTATCATATGCCTTTAATCCCTTCTCTATATACTCGTCAATCACCGTCCAAAACCACTCATCCAAAGAAGAAGATACATATCCCAGTGACTCTGCCTTAGCCATATTTAAATTAAATGCCGGCTCATTGAACGGCGATTGATCTCCGCATGTCGTATCAAATAAAGCCTTATTCCCAACCTTTTTTTCTATATAACGAATCAATTCTCTCAATGTGATCATGCCGGTACTTGACAGGTTGATCGTTCCAGTATAATCCTGCGCGGCAATCCATGGCAGAAACTTTCCGACCTCATCATCCCTCACAAATGTAAATCCACGCTCGATATCTTCTATCTTCATCAGTTCGCCATTGATTATGTGACTACAGTAATAATACAATCTTTCAGTTCTGCTGACATAGGGAATCCTTACGATCACATACTTGGTATCAGGATATCCCTGCACTACTGCTGCTTCCGCATTGCGTTTTCCTTTTGCATAATTGTCGTCGACAAAGCTCCATTCCAGTTCGATATTCTTTGCATCAAAGTACTCTTCCTCTATATTTTCCTTCTTTGGTATGTATACTGCCACTGATGATAGCTGTACATATTTTCCACAACGTACGTTTCCCAAAACTTCTTTGACATAGTTAGAACAATAAGCCAGATTGTCAAAAACGATGTCATACCATTGATTTTTTAATGCTCTTTCAACGCTCTGCGGGTCATCCAGATCCAGGATAATCCTGTTAATCCGTCCTCCAAACGGATCCTTCTGATTTCCTCTGGTAGCAATGGTTACACGATTCCCTCTGGCTAGCAGTTCTTTCACCAGCTTTAATCCCATAAATCTTGTCCCACCGATCACCAACACATCGCATCCATAAATTGCCGGCTTCGTCTCCCTCGTCTCCGCGACATACTCTCTTCTTACTGTTTCACCGATCTTCTCCACTGCACCTTCCCTGCTCCATGCGATGTCCTTCCTGATCATCCTGGCTGGATTACCTGCAACACAGCAGTTGTTGGGAAATGTCCCCTTGACAACGCTTCCTGCACCGATACAGCTTCCATTTCCAATGCAGGTGCCATTTAACACGAATGCCTGCGCCGCCACCCATACATGTTCACCGATCAACAGTATATTCTTTTCTTTTTCCGATTCCCCGTAAAACGTATTGATATTGTCTCCTGTATGGACATCAAACATAGAATGTCCGTCCCCACACTGCAATTGGATATCTCTCGAAAACATACAGTCTCTGCCGATGACTATTTTTTTGCCGGAATTGGCCCTAAAGTCCACATTGGGTTCGAACGTGCAGTTATCTCCAATGATCACTGTCGAAATCATGGGGTGATTGAACAGTCTGAAAAAACTTTTATCAAACCGGCACCATCTTCCTATATAAATGCTTGATCTGCCGTTCAGTCCATTCAGACTAAACCGAACGTTATCACAAAAGTTTGATCCCTCACCAATCTCTATCGTTCCGTTTGCCCCCATACAAAAAACAACATTTTTTAATCCGATCACATTTTTTCCAAATATGATCTTATTATCACGACCGCCAAATACCACCTTCTTAACAATTCCGCTCTCTCCTTCTATGTGATTTCCATACGCATCATCGTAAGCTCCATCTGACAAATCAAAATTTTCTATAACAATTGGTTCCATAAATATCCCTCCGTATCATTATTCTGCCAGGGCGTGTTCGAAAAATGCTTTCCGTCAGATGTGCGTCACAGTTTGTGGGAGATTTGTGCCAAATGAAGGAGACGTAGCGGGCTACGTCGACTGAATTTGACGCAAATATTGCGCAAAGTGGGGCGTATAGATGGCGGGAATGATTTTTCAAACACGCTTTAGTACAGCATTGCATTAATTCTCAGTTGGCGGATCATCCATCAGCTTTACACACACGATTCCGTTAATTTTCTGTATCGATCCTTTATGTGGATATAATGGCATATCACGAAACTCATCAGAATTAATGACTGCCATGTACTCTTCCTTTGTACATATATTTAATCTCATTCCCAACAAGTCAAAATAAAGGTTGCGCCAGTCACCTGTCGCCCCACTGTATGTTCCCCAAAATGAGTTCATCTCTGACCACAGTCCATCCGCCATTTTATAGATCTTTGCATCTCTGGGATAATTGATTCGATTGACGTATCCTGCAAACATGACCTTATCCCCGATCTGATAATCGTCAGTATCCTCTACCCTTGCATATATATTCCTCAGCACAGTCTCTGTCTGATTCTGTGTTGTCTGCACTGCCAGATACGCAGCGTTATCTGACAGACAATATGACCATACGATCAATATAGACAAAATGGATGCTGTTGTTCTCAGAATCTCTTTCCCTTCCATGATTTCTGTCATTTTGAGTACAAAAGGTATCAGCAGGCACATCCCTGCTGATTGCAATATACTGATGTTTCTTTTTGGTGCTGCGATCTCAATAATACTAATGCCTGCTGGAAACAATGCCACAAGAAAAAATATTCCAACTAATAAAGCCTTCTTTTTTACCCCCCCCCGGTTTATTGACAGATTGATCACAAATGCCGTTGCAAACACTATTAGCAGCATAAAATACAGAAAAGGTCTTTTCCAGTATGCATTATAAATGATCTCATCTCCAAACATCCATTGAAACAGCACATGATATGTATGCACAAACCGATCTGGCAAATACTGCAATGTATTCCATATACCAATTTCATTTGCACCGGAATATGCACTGAGCTGCGTATTCCATATCAACAGGGATATCCGCAGCAGGATCCAGTAAATGATCAGTCCCAAAACCCCCATGAACATATAGTTTGCGCATTCCCTGCACCAAGTGTCTGTTTTTCCGCCATTTTCCAATCCATGCACAATCAGACCTATGATACATAATCCGACTGTCACGCCAAGATATGCCTGGTAAAGTCCAAGCGCACAAGCCATACATATTGCTCCGATCACAATACCTTTACCAGTCTTTTTTGCAGACCAGACTGCCATCAGTGAAAACATCATGGCATACGTATAAGCATCTGCGCAATACCAATAAGAGAGCGTATAAGAAAAACAAGGCATAACCATCATCATGATCATCACGATCACAGAATTGATTTTACCGCGAATCTCTAAAATCCTCAGAAGGATCAGCCCTGATATCGCCATTCCCGCTATACTGATCACACATGTAATGATCGGCGAGGTCAGATACCCCCGCGTACAATCCACTAAAAATATCCCCCATCTCCCAAGCGCAGTCTCCCAATATGTGGAACGATACGTATATCCGCCTGCCATCCATCTGCCATCCGGATTTGTCAACTGTTCCGCATATATGTAAAAATGCATTGAAAATCCCACACATACCGACAGCAAAAATAATCTTCTTTCTCTTGCGGTCACTTTGTCTCTGATCGCATCAAATAATCTGTCTAACATTCCACCCTCCGTACTCTTCTATATAGCACTCAGTTTTCTCATAACCTTCCTTTCATATCCTGTCTTTTTCCGTTCGCTAAAATGCAGTCCATAGGATCTGACAATTCCAAACAGCGCATCCCGGATCTCTCTCCTGTCTTCTCGCGGGATAGCGTCATCTTCCAGATCATGTAAAAAGAAATCCAGTATCCACAGATAGATCTCGTCCATTGCACTCTCCATATATCCTTTTTCCCGCCAGTGCGACAGTATCCTTCTCACGATTTCCAAGTGCATCCTGAGTTTCCAGACGGGATCCTTTCTGGCTCTTGCCATAAGCGATCCTTCACTGACGCATCTGTAATTGTACAGCTTGTCCGCGATAAATGAAATTTCTTTTGCCGCCGGGAATGTATAAAAAAGAAACGGGGTATCTTCCCCATATAACAGCTCTTCATCAAAAAGAAAGTTATTTTCTTCCAGGAACATCCGTCTATAGCACTTATTCCATACAAACGGAACAGATGACTCCTCACTAAAGAGCGCCTTGATCGTATTGTGGTGATAGTATCTGGTATTGACATTCAGTCTGCTGTTCAGCCATGCGTTATCAGCGGCGGTATAAGAAGGGAACGCAGCCGCACCAAACACCACGATATCTGCATTCGTCTGCATAAACTCCATGTATAACCGGTCGCATGTATTGCTTTCCAGATAATCATCCGAGTCAACAAACAATACATATTCCCCCCTGACTGCTTTTAACCCTGCATTTCTCGCGGAAGCCAGTCCTCCATTTTTCTTGTCAATGATCATAATTCTATGATCCGTCTCCCGATATTTTTCAACGATCGCCAATGACTGGTCTGTGGATCCGTCATTGATACAAATGATCTCTATGTCTTTCAGGGTCTGGTCGATCACACTCTCCATACAGTGGATTATGTACTGTCCAACATTATACACGGGAATGACCACAGAAAACTTGGGATTCTTACACAATTTTTCTCCCTCCTATCCATTCACCAAGCGATACCGTAAATGTATATTTTATTCCGTGCCTTTGCAGACACTTGCATGTTCTTCTGATCAGGCGCGGCAGGATCGTGATCGCATTACCGATGCGGTAGGTGGCTGAGTTATGCAGTCTTTCATACTCCTTTTTCCAATAAAGGTTTTCCTTATTATCAGACAGCGCTCTTTTTGTGTGAAATGCTGCCGGATCTCTTGCGATCCTGTTTAGATTTTCCCATTTGTACCACTCAAAGTACTCTTTGTTGATACTTCCATTATTCAGTCCTTCCCGAAATTCCATGGATGCCCTTTCCAGAAATATGTATTGGTACTTCTGCCCGATCCTCTCATAATTCCACATATAGGTATCGTACTTTATTCTCTGCAGCACATATTCCAGTCTTCCTCTCTCAACCGGATGTTCTTCCAGAAAGCGATGCATTTCAGCGTACTCATCACACACACAGAATACCTTGCCCTTAGAGTTCACAGAGGATTCCATATTGTCCTGGCGATAGTGCAGAAATGCTTCCTGTAACAACTGAACACGCTTTGCAAGCGCCATTACTTTAAAGCTGAATCCCGCATCCTGGTAAGATGCTCCAGGCGTCTCCAAAAACGTAATCTTGTTTTCTTTTATGAACTGACTGCGGTAAATCGCTGACCAGATCGTCGGCTTGATATTATAAAATTCCACCAGCTCAAGCTTTGATGAAAAGAATGTCGAAGGGCATATCGTTTTTCCCGCCAGAACCGGCGAAACGATCTCACACTTCTCATTCCGTTCTTTTTTCTGTGAATCATAATAATAAAAGCTGGATTTCACAACATCCAATTGATTTTTGTGCGCGATTTCATATAAATGTCCAAACATTTCTGCATCCGCAAAATCATCAGACTCGACTATTCCAATATATTCACCGCCCGCTGCCGCGACTCCCACATTCATGGCATATCCATATCCGCTATTTTTCTGATGGATCACCCTGACCCTGCTGTCCTTTGCCGCATAATCGTCCAATATGCTCCCCGACGCATCCGTCGAACCATCATCCACACAGATGATTTCTATGTCCTGGAGCGTCTGATCGACAATACTGTCCATGCATTTTTTTAAATATCTCTGTACATTATAAACAGGTACTATTATAGAAACTTTTACCATAGCGCCACTCCCCAAAATCTCTCATTTTATTTCCCTGCAATTGCAGAACACGCACTGTCATTGCGTGTTTTATCGAATTTTATCATAATTTATGGCACAAATCAACACCAATAGTGCTATTTGATAGTGTAACTTTACTTGGGGGATGCAGTGGATAGTCTCCCTTATTCTGTCAGCATAAGCTTGCAATCGTATTATAGAAGTTCAACCGCCCTGAAATCTGGCTGCTTATAT
>JAETQI010000038.1 GCA_021770755.1 Lachnospiraceae bacterium | reverse complement strand
GCTTTGATCCGTTGCATTTTTCAATGCATTTACTTTTAAAGGTTTTTGTTCTGAATAATTCTTTTTAGAATTTTCAGGGTTGCATTACTGTTTATTTGTCAAGGTTCTGATCTTTGTTTGCTCTTTGCGGCAACTCATTCAATTTATCACAAGTTTTCGCATCTGTCAAGCACTTTTTTTACTTTTTTAAAACATTTTCTGTTTTTTTGTCACTGTTTGTTGATATATTTTCCAGCGACGAATGTTATGATACCACGTCATTCTGCATATGTCAACAACAAATTCTAATTTTTTCTTTTATCATGATCAGCAAAAACAAAGGAGATTTTGGATATGAACGGACTTGACCTGTTGCGGGAGGTCAAGTGCAGGAATCTTCCCACCAAGCCTTCAACGAAGAGCACCTCCTGCATACGCTGTCAAAACAGTAGCGCTGACAAGACCACGCAGGGGGCGTACAGCTTTACTGCACGCCCCCTGTGCATAATATACAATGTGCTCAGCTATGGATCTGTCCCTCAAGGACGACTTTCGCCTCTGCGATCGCTTTGTCGATCCCCGCGGGATTCTTGCCGCCTGCCTGCGCCATGTTCGGCCGTCCGCCGCCACCGCCGCCTACAAGTCCGGCGATTCCTTTGATCAGATTTCCGGCGTGAGCCCCTTTTGCCATAGCGCCGTCTGTAGCCATTGCCACCAGGTTCACTCTTCCATCCATGCCGGATGCAAGCACGACAACACCCTCACCGATCTTAGCCTTCAACTGGTCGCCAAGATCCCTCAGACCGTTCATGTCCACTCCGTCCACACTCGCTGCCAGAAGCTTTACACCCTTCACTTCCGCCACCTGGTTCATGACATCACCGAGTGCTTCTTTTGCCGCTTTGCTCTTGAGCGCTTCATTCTCGTTCTGCAGTGATCTGATCTCTGTCATCATATGTTCGATCTTCTCGATCAGGTTAGACGGGGTGGTCTTCGCCGCCTTTGCCGCTGCGTCAAGTTCTCTTTCGATCGTGTGGTAATACGCAAATACGTTGTCCCCTGTAAGCGCTTCGATACGGCGCACGCCTGCCGCGATGCCGCTCTCGGACACGATCTTAAAGGTTGTGATATCGCCAGTACTCTTTACGTGCGTACCGCCGCAAAATTCCTTCGAGAACTCTCCCATGGACACGACGCGCACAGACTCCCCGTATTTCTCATCAAACAGCGCCATCGCACCTGTCTTCTTCGCCTCGTCCATTGTCATGACCTGTGTATCGACAGCGATGTTCTCTGCGATCTTTTCATTGACCATCTTTTCAACAGCCGCAAGCTCGTCAGCCGTCATCGCCTCGAAATGGCTAAAGTCAAAACGCGTGCGCTCCCCGTCCTGATAGGAACCTTTCTGCTGTACATGCGTGCCAAGCACCTCGCGGAGTGCCTTCTGCAGCAGATGCGTGGCGGAATGATTCTTGCAGATCTTCGCGCGGAGCGTCTTGTCCACATGCAGCGTAACCTCGTCGCCCGCCTTGATCATACCGCGCGTCATCTTACCGATGTGTCCGACTTTGCCGCCAAGCAGCTTAACGGTATCTTCCACAACAAACTCCCCTGATGCAGTCGTGATCACACCCTTATCGCCCTGCTGACCGCCCATCGTCGCATAAAACGGCGTCTCATCGACAATGATCGTACCGATCTCTCCGTCTGAAAGCGCCTCCACCAGCTCACTCTCTGTCGTGAGCACAGAAACCTTTGAGGTTGTCTCCAGTTTATCATATCCAACAAACACGGTCGTGATGGCAGGATCGATCGACTCATATACCGTTGCATCCGCTCCCATATAATTCGTCTCTTTGCGCGCTTTGCGCGCCTTGGTCCGCTGCTGCTCCATCGCCGCATCAAATCCGTCCTCATCGATGGAGAACCCTTTTTCTTCCAATATCTCACAGGTAAGATCCACAGGGAAACCGTATGTATCATACAGCTTAAATACATTTTCGCCGGAGAGGATCTTCTCCCCTGACGCCTGCATCTTATCCTCCATATCCGCAAGGATCGCAAGTCCCTGGTCGATCGTCCTGTTAAACTTTTCTTCCTCCTGTGTCAGCACCTTGAAGATAAAATCCCGTTTCTCATCCAGCTCAGGGTAGCCGTCCTTGCACTCATCGATCACGGTCTTTGCGAAATCCGCCATAAACGTGCCTTCTATGCCGAGCATTCTTCCGTGGCGTGCCGCACGCCGGATAATACGCCTGAGCACATAACCGCGCCCCTCGTTGGTCGGCATGATCCCATCAGAGATCATAAATGTCGCAGAACGGATATGGTCTGTGATCAGCCGGATCGAGACATCCTTCTTCTCGTCCGTTCCGTACGCCACTCCGGCTGTCTCGCAGATCTTGTCACGGATCGCTTTCATCGTGTTGATATCAAACACTGTGTCCACATCCTGCACGACGACTGCAAGCCGTTCAAGCCCCATTCCGGTATCGATATTCTTCTGCGCAAGTTCTTCATAATGACCCTTTCCGTCACCGTCAAACTGTGTGAACACGTTATTCCATACTTCTATAAAACGGTCGCAGTCACAGCCAACCTTACAATCGGGCTTACCGCAGCCATATCTGACACCCCTGTCATAATAGATCTCCGAACACGGTCCGCACGGTCCGGCACCATGCTCCCAGAAGTTGTCGCACTCCCCTGTCTCCGGGTCGCGGTAAAAGCGTGTGATCTTCTCTGCCGGGACACCGATCTCATTTACCCATATGTCAAATGCTTCCTCGTCCTCGCAGTAAATAGACGGATACAGTCTCTCCGGGTCAAGCCCGACTACTTTCGTCAGAAACTCCCAGCTCCACGTGAGCGCCTCGCGCTTGAAATAATCTCCAAACGAAAAATTTCCAAGCATCTCAAAAAAGGTCAGATGCCTTGCCGTCTTGCCGACATTCTCGATGTCGCCTGTCCTGACACACTTCTGGCATGTCGTGACACGGCGTCTCGGGGGGATCTCCTGCCCTGTAAAATAAGGTTTTAACGGCGCCATACCAGAGTTGATGATCAACAGGCTGTTGTCATTGTGCGGCACTAACGAAAAGCTCTTCATCGATAGATGGTCTTTGCTCTCGAAAAATTCAAGAAACATTCTCCGAAGTTCATTCACTCCATAGTTTTTCACAATCATTCCTCCAAAATTTTATATCCTATCCGCCGCGCCGGGCACCCGTCAGCTCTAGCTGACATATTGCTCTGGGTGCCCGTGCGCATTAGAAATCAAACTTATCTGCAAAATAAGCGTCCAGTTCATCAATCTTGATCCGCACCTGTTCCATGGAATCACGGAAACGGACCGTGACTGCATTGTCCTGCTCCGAATCGAAATCATACGTAACGCAGAACGGCGTACCGATCTCATCCTGGCGGCGGTATCTCTTGCCGATATTTCCCCTGTCGTCAAACTCACAGTTGTATTTCTTTGACAACTGCGCATAGATCTTCTCCGCGCCTTCATTGAGCTTTTTGCTCAGCGGGAGCACGCCGATCTTGACCGGTGCGATCGCCGGGTGGAAATGGAGCACTGTCCTCACATCGCCCTCGCCGATCTCCTCCTCGTCATACGCAGCACAAAGAAAAGCGAGTACCACACGGTCTGCGCCCAGTGACGGTTCGATAACATATGGTATGTATTTTTCTTTCTTCTCGTCATCAAAATAGGACATATCCTGTCCGGAAGTATTCTGATGCTGTGTCAGGTCATAATCTGTCCGGTCAGCGATGCCCCACAGCTCGCCCCATCCGATCGAAGGGAAGAGGAACTCGATATCTGTCGTGCCCTTGGAATAAAAACAAAGCTCTTCCGGCGCGTGATCGCGCAGGCGCATCTCCTCCTCCTTGATCCCAAGACTCAGAAGCCAGTCGCGGCAGAAGCCTCTCCAATACTGGAACCATTCAAGATCGGTTCCGGGCTCGCAGAAGAACTCCAGCTCCATCTGCTCAAACTCTCTTGTCCGGAACGTAAAATTGCCCGGTGTGATCTCATTTCTAAAAGATTTGCCGATCTGTCCGATCCCAAAAGGGATCTTCTTTCTGGAAGTCCTCTGTACGTTCTTAAAGTTCACAAATATGCCCTGCGCCGTCTCCGGTCTGAGATAGACAGTGTTCTTGGCATCTTCCGTGACGCCCTGGAAGGTCTTGAACATCAGGTTGAATTGTCTGATATCTGTAAAATTGTGCTTGCCGCAAGTCGGACAGGGGATATTTTTCTCCTCGATAAACTGCTTCATCTCCTCCTGCGAGAAGGCATCGATGGGTTTTTCCAGCGTGATATTATGCTCACTGGCGTAATCCTCGATCAGCTTGTCTGCGCGGAAACGCTCATGGCACTCCTTGCAGTCCATCAGCGGATCGGAAAAACCGCCAAGATGCCCTGATGCAACCCATGTCTGAGGGTTCATCAGGATCGCACAGTCCACGCCCACATTGTATGGATTCTCCATGATAAACTTCTGCCACCACGCGCGTTTTACGTTATTTTTCAACTCAACACCGAGATTTCCGTAATCCCATGTGTTTGCGAGTCCGCCGTAAATCTCAGAGCCGGGATACACAAATCCCCTGCTTTTTGACAGCGCTACGATCTTGTCCAATGTCTTTTCCATATCAAGTTCTCCTAACCTCATTTGATTTTATATTGTTATTTGAATACAATAATCTTATAACCCTGCACCAGCGATACATCGGCGCTCTTTTTCCCTACCGGCGTGACATCATCACCGACATATAAGATCTCGTCAAAACAATTGACGCGCAATTGTTCCGGCTGCTCCGGGCTTTCATCGCGCACAAAGATCACAATATGGCTGTCCCCCATACCCAGCAGCTCGGGTTTTGAAACGGTCGTTTCGTCCGAGACCGACTGGAGCGTCACATTCAGGTCAAACCCTGCCATGTTGGCATCCTTGATCGTCCCGGCAAAAAAATCCTCTCCATTGTATCCCGCATAAGCCTGATAATCGCCGTACTCCATGCGGACATTCGCCACTCCGTCTTTTACCTTGCAGCCTTTTAGTTTGATCCGCGCTGCCGCATTCTCCGCTCTGTACGCCTCGATAAACGACTCGATCATGGATTTCAGGCCGTCCTCATCGTAATAGCTCTCAAAAAAATCTTCGATGATCGTGCTGGAGATGCTTCCATCCTTTTCGATCGAAAGAGACGACACCGTCGATGCTATTTCGTCTGTAGCTTCTTTGCTGCCGCCATTCTCCTGCTGTATCACTTCCCCGCACGCAGTAAGCCCCAGCACACAAAAGCATAACATTAAAATAAAAGCTTTCCTCATACCTTTTCCACCTTAATCTTTATATGCGTTTTATTATAAACAACTTAATCAATATTTTCAAGTATTTCAAGACTTTTAAAATTCCTGTCCATGATCCTTTTGCACATTTTCCTGCTATATTGTCCTAATTCTTCCAATACTTCTGTCCTTACTTGAAATGAAAAAAGTTTTTCCACAGGTGTTTTCATTATGTAATCGATCGTGTATGCCGTGGACTCCATCAGCACATCGTCCGCACCTAGTCCTGGAAATTCTCCGTTCAGCATAATGGATTTTAATTCAAAGATATGCCTCACAAGGCGGTCGTCAAAGTTCGGCGAAGTCAGTGCCCGGAGTGACTGGTAGATCAGTTTCAGCATTCCCGTCTCATCATTGTTTTCCCTCGTGTAATAATCGCAGATCTCCAAAAAGTACATTCCGTAATAGGCTCCCGTAAAATCCTGGCGCAGCTCCTCGAAATAGTTGGTGATCTCCGCGTCAGACATATTGTAGGCGCTCCTGCCGGCGTACAGCTTAAACTGCCCAAACGAAAAAGGATTCGTAGGCGCCATCAGCCTGTTGCCGGGGCGCCTGGAACCCTTGGCAAAGGCTGATATCTTCCCTCTCTCTTTTGTCAGAAGTACCACTCGCCTATCGTACTCTCCAATCGGTTCTGCCTTGATAATGATCCCTGTCAGTATCACAAAATCCTGCATTCCCGTACTCATGTATCTCTCCCGCCTTATCACTGTCCATGACTGCAGTCATGGACATGGCCTCTTCCATATCAGGATGCCCTTTGTAAGCCAGATAATCATATACCTGTCCTGTCTCCATAAACCGGCCCCATCCATCCTCGTGCATCGAATGTCCCTTCCCTTTCTGTATCTCGTGCTTACACGATATTTGTAATATTTACATAACTAGGGTGTGCTTATGGGACGATTTTATTCATTGTATCGATCCATTTTCTTTTGGATCGTAACCAAAATTCTTCATCAGGAAATCACTGTCGCGCCAGTCCTTCTTTACCCTGACCCACAACTGCAGGTTGACATGCTGCCCGAGCAGCTCCTCGATCTCAGGGCGCGCCAGGGAACCGATCTTTTTGAGCATCGCGCCGCCTTTTCCAATGATGATCCCCTTGTGTGAATCCCGCTCGCAGATGATCGTGGCATCGATATCAACGATCTTCTTCCTGTACTTCATGGACTCGATCGTCACCGCCACGCCGTGCGGGATCTCCTCATCGATGCTGCGGAGCACTTTCTCCCGGATCAGCTCTGCCGTGATCTGCCTCATGGGCTGGTCTGTGATCGTGTCCTCATCGTAAAAAGCCGGTCCATACGGCAGATACTTCATGATCTGTGCGATGAGCACATCGGTGTTATCCTTTTTCAGCGCCGACACCGGAACGATCTCCGCAAAATCAAGCTGTTTCCGGTAGACATCGATATACCCGAGAAGCTGTTCCCGCTTCACGGTATCGATCTTATTGATCACCAGGATGACCGGCGCCTTTGCTTTTTTCAACTGTTCGATGATATGCTGCTCACCTGCACCGATATAGTCCGTAGGCTCCACCAGCCACAAGATGACATCGACTTCCCGCAGGCTGTGCTCCGCGACATTGACCATATAATCGCCGAGCTTATTTTTCGCCTTGTGGATCCCCGGCGTATCCACAAAGACGATCTGTCCCTCATCGGAGGTGTACACTGTCTGTATGCGGTTCCTGGTGGTCTGCGGCTTTTTGGATGTGATGGCGATCTTTTGTCCGATGAGACAGTTCATCAACGTCGACTTCCCTACGTTTGGCCTTCCGATCAGCGCCGCAAAACCCGACTTGTGTGTTTCATTTGTCATGCATTCTCCCTCCGTTATGACAGAACTGTGTATCAATGAAAAAGATTCTCTACTTTCATAAACATCTGTTTATTCTCCTCGATCGACTGTCCGTTTCCGACTACACAGATCACGTCCTGTGACATGATCGCGTCCAGATAGCCTGCCAGTGCCCTGATACTCTCCTGATCACAGGCAAGCACTTCATCGCGCTCTCTCTGTACCTCCGCAAAATCAAGGTTCGTCAGATAGGCGCTGGAAGAACGGCTCCCCCTGACTGCCGGCGTCATAGGCACATCCAGATCGCTGACCGCTCCGATGATATACTTGGTCATGGTGCGTTCGTCCGCGCTAAATTCCCTTAAATAATCACTCGTTTTCTCGTAGATGTCAACTGTTTTTTTGAGATTGGGATCTCTGTATGAGACAAGATAGCTGTCGCCGGTCTTGCCGAAATTGCACATAATACCGTACGCACCGCCCTTGACGCGCACATTGATCCACAGATACTCATATCGGAGCATCACTCTCAATACCCGCAGCGCGCCTGTATATGCATAGTCCGTGCCGGTCATATAATTGCCCGCCCTGCACACATACTGGATCTGCGCCGATGTGGAAAATCCCTCGTTTTTCTTCTCTGTAGCGATCTCAAATCGTTCTTTTCTGACCGGTTCCGTAAAAAGTTTTGCCTTCATCGGCGCGACAAGCGGCCGCATCTTCTCGTAGCCTTCACTGGTGGCTGTGATATCGACCAGAAGGTTTTCCGGTCTGAAAATACATTTTGTAAGTTCTGTAAGCCTGCACAGCAGTTCGGCTTTATTTCCGTCAAAATCATCCGTGAGCTTTTCGAGCAGGCGGTAGCAGGGCAGACCATTCACAAGCTCTGACACAGCCGCAGTCTCACTGAAATACGACATTGCCCTCATCGCGGCAAAAGTATGTCCTGCGGAAGTCATATTCCCCTGCATGACTGATTTCAGCTCCTCAAGTATCTCAAGGATCCGGCTCTCGTCATCCAGCCTGGAAGCCGTCATGATCTCTGTCATCAGCTCAAACGCGGCAGGCAGTTCATCATACATCGCCTTTGTCTTCATCTCAAAAGTAAGTTTGTACTCGTCCAGCTTCTTCGCATTGACATAGGTATTGACGCTGCTCACGATATCCCCTGTATGGATATTGATCTCATTGCACAGCTCCCCGTAAGTGTATTTGTCCGTGTCCACGTAACCCAGCACATTCTTAAGGATCCCGATATACGAAAACAGTTCCGCCGGGATGTTCGCCGCATCAAAGATCAGCTTGACGTAACCGATCCCATTTGTCTGGATCTCATGGAACAGCACATTCGTATCCCCGATGCTTCGGACTTCATTCACAAAATCCTCCGCTTCTTTCTTCATATCCCCGCGTTTGAGCATCGGTATCCTGGCAAGATTCTCCGGGGTGTCCTCCAGCTCCTGATACGCCCGCAGCGCCTTTGTCTCCGCGACGATCTGACTGATCTCCTCGCCGGTCAGTCCCGCCTTATACGCGGCAAGCTGATCCGCAAGCGCTTTCTCCTCCTTCACCGTAAGCCCTTCCCTGGGCGCCACCACGAGTACGGACTTGTGCTGGTTCCGGATCAGGTACTTCTCGATCAGTCTTTCATAATAATCGGTATTGATCTTGTCTTTTAAGTCCCTAAAAATATCGATCGCCTCGATCATGTCAAAAGGCATATTGTCGTCATAGAGCCATGAATCAAACATCTGCAGACCGTACATCAGTCCCTTGGGATACGATCCAAAATCTGCTTCCCTGTATCTGAACTCATAGTAATTGAGCCCCGCAAGCAGTGACTTCTTGTCTATCCCTTCCTTTACAATGCGTGCCAGCTCACTCTCAATCGTCTGCACGAACTCTTCCTTCTGTGAGACATTCGCGTTCTTTGCCACGATGGAAAAATACGGCTGATAAATGCCGTTATTGTACACTGAGTAAACCTCTGTGCCGATGTTTTTGTGGATCAGCGCCAGTTTCAGGGGCGCCGCAGAAGCCGAGCACAGTGCATACTCCAATATCTCCATCGCATAGTACAGCTCTTTATCCAGGCTTGTCCCGACAACCGTATTATACGATAGATACGTGTTGTTCTCCAGCGACTCCCCCTCCATGATCGGATATTCCTTATATGCTTCCGCCGTCTTGTCAAATGCAGTCTGCAGCTTTAACGCAGAATCCACCTCGATCCTGTCAAACCGGCTCAGATATTTCTCATCGATCCATTCCAGCTTTTCGACCATATCCATATTGCCATACAGATAGATATAGCTGTTTGACGGGTGATAATATTTCCCGTGAAATGCCAGAAACTGCTCATAGGTAAGTGTCGGGATCACTTTGGGATCTCCTCCCGATTCCACGCCGTACGGCGTATCAGGGAAAAGCGAATTGACTACCTCCCTGTCATTGACTTCATCCGGCGACGAGAAAGCCCCCTTCATCTCATTGTAGACGACGCCGTTGAGTGTGAGCGGACTGTCCGCATCCTCCATCTCATAGTGCCAGCCCTCCTGCTGGAAGATCTTCTTTTCATTATAGATATTGGGATAAAATACTGCATCTAGATATACATGCATCAGATTTTGAAAATCCTTGTCGTTGCAGCTTGCAACGGGGTAAACGGTCTTATCACTGTATGTCATGGCATTCAGGAATGTATTCAGCGAGCCTTTCACCAACTCCACAAAAGGATCCTTCACCGGAAAATCCTTCGATCCGCACAGCACGGTGTGCTCCACGATATGCGGCACACCAGTGGAATCCGTGGGCGGTGTGCGGAAACCGACACAGAACACTTTGTTCTCATCGTCGTTGCAAAGCAGCGCGATCCTCGCTCCGGTCTTCTTGTGCCGCAGAAGCCAGCTCATCGAACCGATATCTTCGATCTGACGTTTCTCAATTACCTCATAAGACACTAAATCCTCAATCTTTTTCATACTTTATATCCCTTTCTTTTTCTATTTCGATCATATATTCAGCATCATCAGCGACAGCTTCGAGATCGAGAGATCCTCGATCATCATATCCGCGCTGGCGACCTGACTGCGGTACTCGCCGCAAAACTGCTTGAGCGAACAGGACTTGTGGATCCATCTGTCTGTCGTCCTGCCGCCAAATCCTCTTCTTGTCACTTTGTAGCAGACACGCACCGTCAGTTTCAGTTGTTCAAAGATGCGATACGAAAATTCCTGATCGGATATCCGCATCAGATGATCCGTCATCTTCCTGTCCAGATCCGTGTCCCTTGCAATATGGGCGCTGATGACCGCCTTGAATTTGAACGGGATATCGTCCTGCTCCATCATCTCCGCATAGGTGAGTTCCCTGCCAAAATAGACACAGTTCGTATCCTGGATCACATATTTGAAATCATTGCTGTTTGGTGTTTGCATGCTTGTCTCCAATTATTTCTGTCTGTATTCATTCTTCTTTTTCCAGGGCTTCTATATACGCGATACTGTCCGCGGAAAACTTCACTGCTTCCCGGACTTCCTCCTCCATGATGCCAAGCTCGTCCGCCACTTCTTTGATCGTAACTTTTCGCAGGAGGTTCTCATACATTTCTTTTGCCTTGTCATTCACTTCGTTGACCCTGCCCAGCACGTTCTCATCCGTCTGGCGGTTGTCCGAGTCGTCGCTGATCGCTTCTTCCATGGCGTCCATGATCATTTTTCCGATAAACCCTTCCACCTCGTCGATGCCTTCCACACATTCGAGCATCGTCACCGCCGTGGTCACAGCGACATTTCCCTCGCCGATCAGATCCTCGACAAGCACTCCCTGTCCCGCGTAGAGCCGGGAGATCTCGACCACCTGCGGCAGAAAGATCTCGACCAGTTTTGCCTGCGCATCGCCGTCGCCCGCGAGCGCCGACATCATCACCGCCCGCTTCTCACCGTCAGACACTGGCGGAAGCTCCTTTAACTCCATCAGATACATCTCGAGAAAACCGGCATCTTCGCCCGACAGGTTTTCCTCCGCGTCTCCCGGCTCGTCGATCCCGATATGGTTGCTGCGAAAATAGTTGTGGATCAGCGCCAGTTTGCCGTCATCTAACTGCCACTCTTCAAAAGCCTCACTGACCTGCCCGCTTGTCAGCATATTTCCCTGCAGTCTCGCGGTATCCCGCAGCGCTTCGAGGATCTGCGCAAAATTCGTCTGATTCAATTCCATAGATCCATGCCTTCCTTATTTAACATGAGTGTGCGTAAACAGGTGATCCTGGCAGTACTCATAATTTCCATTGCACTTGGAGCAGAAACGGAACTCTGCCTCCGGATTGTCCTCGCTGTTCTTGCCGCAGATCGCGCACTTATGCTTTGACACGCTGGCTGGTTTCGCCCGCTTTATTTCCTTGTTATATTCATGGCGCCTGCGCACCTGCCGCGGTGAGATGCGCATGCCGATCCCGCTCCTTGTCATCAGGAAAAAGACGACAAAATTGAGAAGTGACGCGCCGATAACGATCTTTCCGACGATGTCGCTCTGCAAAAACTGTACGACCAGAAGCACACCGTACGCTATGCCCATCCACTTCACTTTGATGGGGATGATGAACATCAGCAGTACCTGTACCTCCGGAAATGTCGCCGCAAATCCGAGGAAAATGGACATATTTACAAAATAGGTGCTAAAGCTGCGCGCCACAAGCAGGAAAAATGCTGTCGTCCCATACGTTTCCCTCACGATAAAAGAATGGAATGCCGGCACATAACTGATCCCCATGATCAGGAAACTTCCTATGATCGTAAAGATCATTCCCATGAAAAGGTACACATTATAGAAAAAGGTTCCCCATGTCCGCTCCAGACTCGTGCCCACGGAATAATAAAACATCAGCATGATGACCGTGAACAAGTCAAGACCCGACGGCGGAATGATGATCCATGTGACAAGCCGCCAGATCTGCCCATGCAGGATCAGATACGGATTCAGCGTCAGAAAATCCACGATCGCCGGATTGATAAATCTAAGAATGTACCCCAGCACATACCCCATGATCAGATACAAAGAAAGATTCGGTATCGCATACTTTCCGATCTTCCGCTCCATCTTATTCAGAAAATTCATAATTCTATCTTCCTGCCTTTCACCTATAAAATAATCTCGCCATTTCAGTATAGCATTCACTTCTGGAAATGTAAACCAATCTAAATTTATACAATAAAAATATTATATTTTTTTTAGATTTATAGTATTATCCCCGCTGATCGTTTCATACATTATAACAATTTATTATGATTCGCGCCTGAAATGTCTGACTAATTGTCAAAAAATAACGGGATGTGGTTTATAATCTGATTAAATTTTTCAGCAACTTTTCATGATCTGCTTTATTGCGTTTTTGAAATTGCTGTCGTATAATAGCAAATGTATGTTGGAAAAGTCGAAAACAGAAAGGCATGGTTATCTTCATGAAAAAGAATAAGGAGTTTTATACACTTGGGATCGATATTGGTTCTACCACTGTAAAGGTTGCAATATTAGATGCGGCGCATGATCTGCTCTTCTCTGATTATCAGCGTCATTACGCCAATATCCGGGAAACTCTTTCTTCCCTTTTACAGGATGCATACGCAAAGCTTGGAAACCTGACGCTCCATCCGATGATCACCGGTTCCGGCGGGCTGACGCTCGCAAATCATCTGGGCGTACCGTTTGTACAGGAAGTGATCGCAGTATCCACCTCATTGCAGGAGCTTGCGCCCAGGACAGACGTCGCGATCGAGCTTGGCGGCGAGGACGCCAAGATCATCTACTTTGAAGGTGGAAATGTAGAACAGCGCATGAACGGGATCTGTGCCGGCGGTACAGGCTCTTTTATCGACCAGATGGCGTCCCTGATCCAGACAGACGCCGCCGGTTTAAATGAATATGCAAAAAATTACAAATCACTATATACCATCGCGGCGCGCTGCGGCGTGTTCGCAAAGACAGATATTCAGCCGCTCATCAACGAGGGTGCCACGAAGGAAGATCTGTCTGCCTCTATCTTTCAGGCAGTGGTCAACCAGACGATCAGTGGACTTGCCTGCGGCAAACCGATCCGCGGCCATGTGGCATTTCTGGGCGGACCGCTTCATTTCCTGTCCGAGCTTAAGACAGCGTTCATCCGCAAGTTAAAGCTCGATGAGGAGCACATTATCGACACGGAAGATTCCCACCTGTTCGCAGCGATCGGATCCGCGCTCAACGCCAAGGAGGAGGTTCATTTCTCCATGTCCGAGATGGTGGATAAGCTCTCCTGCGATATCCGGATGGAATTCGAGGTTGCCCGCATGGATCCGCTGTTTTCCAGCGAGGCGGAATACGAAAGCTTCCGGTCCAGACACGGTTCCAACCATGTAAACAGCGCAAAGCTTGAGGACTATCACGGCAAGTGCTTTCTGGGGATCGACGCCGGCTCCACCACGACAAAGATCGCGGTGGTCGCAGAGGACGGGACGCTGCTGTACTCATTTTACAGCAACAATAACGGAAGCCCGCTAAAGACTGCGATCTTTGCCATTCAGGAGATCTATCGTCTGCTTCCCGATGACGCAACGATCGTGCGCTCCTGCTCCACAGGCTACGGAGAGGCGCTCTTCAAGGCCGCATTTATGCTCGACGAAGGTGAAGTCGAGACGGTGGCACACTATTATGCCGCCGCATTCTTTAATCCCGCGGTGGACTGTATCATCGATATCGGCGGCCAGGATATGAAGTGCATCAAGATCAGAAATCAGACGGTTGATTCCGTGCAGCTCAATGAGGCATGCTCGTCAGGGTGCGGCTCCTTTATCGAGACTTTCGCAAAATCCCTCAATTACAGCGTGCAGGATTTTGCAAAGGCGGCGCTGTTTGCAAAGCACCCCATCGACCTTGGAACGCGCTGCACCGTATTTATGAATTCCAAAGTAAAACAGGCGCAGAAGGAAGGGGCGGAAGTGTCTGACATCTCCGCAGGTCTTGCCTACTCCGTCATCAAAAATGCCCTGTTTAAGGTCATCAAGGTATCGGACGCAGGCGAACTGGGCAAAAATATCGTCGTGCAGGGCGGCACGTTCTACAATGACGCGGTTCTGCGCAGCTTTGAGAAGATCGCAGGCTGTGAGGTGATCCGTCCTGACATCGCAGGTATCATGGGAGCCTTTGGCGCCGCACTGATCGCGCGGGAACGCTATCAGGCTGCCCCGGAAAAGGACACGGCCATGCTCACCATAGACCAGATCAACGAGCTTGCCTTCACCACGTCCCTGGTAAAATGCCAGGGCTGCACCAACTCCTGCCGGCTGACAGTCAACAAGTTCTCCGACGGCAGAAGCTACATATCCGGAAACCGCTGTGAACGGGGGCTTGGAAAGACAAAGACAGAAAATGACATACCGAATCTCTTTGCGTACAAGCTCAAGCGGATGTTCTCCTATGAGCCGCTCTCTGACGCGGAGGCGGTCCGCGGGCGTGTCGGCATTCCAAGGGTTCTGAACATGTACGAGAATTATCCCTTCTGGTTTACGCTGTTCACAAAGCTTAAGTACCAGGTCGTACTCTCGCCGCTGTCAAACAGAAAGATCTACGAGATGGGGATCGAGTCCATCCCAAGCGAATCCGAGTGCTACCCTGCCAAGCTCGCACACGGTCATGTGGAATGGCTGATCCGGCAGAATGTTGATTTTATCTTCTATCCTGCCCTGTTTTATGAGCGCAATGAGTTTGAGGAGGCAAACAATCATTACAATTGTCCGATCGTCACATCATACTCTGAGAATATCAAAAATAATGTGGAGGCGATCGGTCGCGGAGAGGTGGCGTTCAAGAACCCGTTCATGTCCTTCCGCGAGCCGGCCCTGATCCTGCAGTCGCTGGAAAAAGAATTTCCGGAGCTTCCTGCCGATGAACTGAAAGAGGCGGTCGACGCAGCGTGGCAGGAGCTTGACAATGTGCGCAGGGATCTGTGCAAAAAGGGCGAGGAAGTGATCGGCTACCTTGAGAAAAATCATGCACGCGGTATTGTGCTTGCAGGACGCCCCTATCACATTGACCCCGAGATCAACCACGGTATCCCTGAGCTGATCAATTCCTATGGCATCGCTGTCCTCACGGAAGACTCGGTATCGCACCTCGCAAAGCCGGAGCGCCCACTGATCGTATCAGACCAGTGGATGTACCATTCCAGGCTGTATGCCGCCGCAAGCTTTGTCAAGACTCGCGACGACCTGGATCTGATACAGCTCAACTCATTTGGCTGCGGACTGGACGCTGTCACGACGGATCAGGTCAATGACATTCTGACAGGGTCGGGCAAGATATATACCTGCTTAAAGATCGACGAGGTGAACAATCTGGGCGCTGCGCGCATCCGGATCCGCTCACTGCTGTCTGCGATCCGCGTGCGCGAACAGCGCCATCAGGAGCGGACGATCCACTCGAGCCGCATGAACAGAGTCCTTTTTACAAAGGAGATGCGCAAAAATTATACGATACTATGCCCCCAGATGTCACCGATCCACTTTGACCTCTTAGAGCCGACTTTCAGAAGATGCGGCTACAACCTGGTCGTATTGAACAATGACAACAGGGGCAGTATCGACATGGGGCTGAAATACGTCAACAACGACGCCTGCTATCCTTCCCTGCTGGTTGTCGGACAGATCATGGAGGCTGTGCTCTCCGGCAAGTACGATACCGACCATCTCGCGGTCGTCATGTCGCAAACCGGAGGCGGCTGCCGCGCCACGAACTATATCGGCTTTATCCGCCGCGCGCTGGAAAAGGCTGGTTATCAGCATATCCCGGTCATCTCGATCAATCTGTCGAAGCTGGAGAGCAACCCGGGATTTAAGCTGACGCCGATGCTCCTGCTCCGCGCCGTGTACGCTGTGAACTTCGGCGATATCTTTATGCGCTGTGTGTACCGTATGCGTCCATATGAAGCCGTTCCGGGTTCGGTGGAGGAGGTTCATCAGAAATGGATCAGGAAATGCTGCGATTTCCTCGGGCGTAAGTATCTGTCCTTCAACACTTACAAAAAGATGTGCCGCGAGATGATCGCCGAATTTGATTCGATCCCTGTCCTCAACATCAAAAAACCGCGCGTCGGCATAGTCGGCGAGATCCTGGTGAAGTTTTCACCCGCTGCAAACAACCAGCTTGTGGAGCTTCTGGAACACGAGGGCGCAGAGGCGGTCGTTCCTGACCTGATGGATTTCATGTTCTACTGCTTCTACAATCAGTTGTACAAAGCAGAGAACCTTGGCACCAGCAAGAAAGCTGCCGATATCAGCCGCTTTGGCATCAAGGCGATCCAGATGCTGCGAAAACCCATGAGTGAAGCCTTTGCGGCAAGCAGGCACTTCATACCGCCTGCCGATATCTATGAAACGGCAAAACACGCACAGGAGATCGTTTCGCTTGGCAATCAGACCGGAGAAGGCTGGTTCCTTACCGGCGAGATGCTTGAGCTGATCAACACGGATACGCCAAACATCGTATGTACGCAGCCTTTTGGCTGCCTGCCAAATCATGTTGTCGGCAAGGGCGTTATCAAGGAACTCAGAAAACGCCACCCAGAGGCGAACATCGTCGCCATCGACTATGATCCCGGCGCATCCGAGGTCAACCAGCTCAACCGGATCAAGCTGATGCTCTCCACGGCACAGAAGAATCTGAACAAGGCTATGGAAGAAGCCGCCGAGGCGGAGAAGAAGGCGGCAGAACAGGCGGCCAGAAAACAGACCTCCCAGAAAAAGACTTCCCGGAAAAAACACTCTAAGAACAGAAGAAAGAACAACGCCAAAAATAAATCAGCATAAAAAAAACAGGGCAATGCCCTGTTTTTTTATGTTGATGCCGTTCCAGTCTCCTCCGGCGTCACGATCAGATCACTGATATCCATCTCGATAAAATCTGAAACAATATACGAATCCGCCGTATATACAGTTCCCGGATCAGATTCCATGCAAATGTAATACGTTCCTGTCAGGTCATTGCGATCGCCGACCAGAAGGGTGTACCCTGTCGTTCCATCAGCGATCAGGATCGTTGCCGCCGGTTCATCCAGTCCGTATTGCGCGCTGTCCTCCACCTGTTCTATACGATTTTGAGAAGTCAGCGACGCAACTTTTCCCGCAAGGCGTTCAATGGCATCCGCATCGACGTCAAGCGACCGGTCCTCCTCATTTACCCACGCGCCATCCTGTCTGGTAAAATTGCACATGCCGCTCTCATTTGTAAAGGAAAAATGATTGATCTTGTCCTGATCCATATCTGTGACCGGATAACTCTGTATATTAGCCGTCTCCTCCTCTTTTGGAAGCCTCCACACAAACACCAGTGCCAATACTGCAAGGATCAGCACCAGGGTCACGATCAGTAGCTGCCTTCTCTGTCTTATCATCCTTATTTCCCCTCCTATCTCTTTCTCCTGTTCAGCCAGATCATGATACCGACAGCGATCAGCCCAAGCGGCACTACCACCACCATCACGACGCCAAAGATCATCACCTCCCTTGCAGGGACGATCAGTCTGTCCATCTGATAACGCTTTGCCGGAATGGACACACTCGACTCATGCCCTGCCATAGTACCCATAATGTTCGAGAACAGTCTTTTGTTGTTGCCGGACACAGCCAGATCGATATTGTCCATAAACATGCGGGCGCTGGTAAACACATAGAGGACCGAATCCGCCTTCTCCGCTTTTATCCCGATACATACCGGTCCCTCAATATCGCCATCCTCGTAAGTATAGCTGACCGCATTCTCTGCATCAGTCTTTACCAGCGAATGCTCCGAACCAGTCAGCAGCCTGGTGTAGATGATATCCTCTGTCTCCTCGTCTGTGATCCCGATCCCCTGGGCAAACGGCGCAAGAAGATAGGTGTATTCACCGGTAAGTCCCTCTGTCTCCGGCGCATATGCGACCTCCGGCAGCAGATATGTCGGTTCCTGATAATAATGACCGCTGTCATTGTCTACCGCAAAACCATTTTGAAGCGTCATGCCAAACTCCGCCATGATCCGTTCCAGATTGGGAAGTTCAATTCCCGCGTAGTCCGTCGTGATCAGCGCTTTACCCCCCTTGTTCAGATACGCGATGATCTTGTCCGTATCATCCTGTGACAGATCCGATTCCGGTGCATGGATCACTATGCACTCCGCATCCTCCGGCACGGAGTCATAATTCATGAGGTTGATCGTCTCCGTCTCGATATTTTCCTTATCGATCGCACTCTGAAATCCTGCATCCAGCGTGTACTCATTGTGCCCCGCTATCATGTAGATCCTGGGCATATCCTCACTGACACAATAATCGATCGCGCTGGTGATCTGTCCTTCCGCGTCATAGCCTGTGACATTCTGCTGATACGTTGAATAATCCAGCTCTGTCTCATACAGCTCCTGATACGATATGATCTTGTAGCGCCTGCTGCTCTCGACAATGACGCTGTCTGTTGTGATGCTGCCCGTCGTGTATTTGTTTACAAACTGAGGATTCACGACAGGATCAATGTACGTGACCTGGATCTGTGGCGAGGCATCTGCGTATTTCTTCAAGGTCTGTGCGACCGTAGCGTCTGCGCTGTTCTCAGCCTGTATCACATAAATGTCGATCTCTTCGTCAAGCGCTTCCAGAATATCCCTCGTCTGTTCCGTAAGGGTATACATCTTGTTGTCGGTAACGTCGATATTCGTGTACCTCTCCGGAATGCTCCCCGCGATCAGATTGACGATCACGACAAGCACAGTCACAGCGCAGACAGTGACCAGACTGTATGCTCCCATGGAAAGATTGTGGACCGATACACTGTACCGGCGTTTCTGGATGGACTGTGCCGTCAGAAACAGCATCAGGACGATCACACTGACATAGTATACGACAGAAGTCAGGTCAAGCATCCCGGAAGCCATGTTCACAAACCGTCCCTGAAAATCAAAGACTGACAAAAACTTTGTCAGCACATTTCCGGTCGTGGAGATCAGATCCTCGATCCCAGCCATCATGTAGGTCACAAACAAAATGGCAAATGACAGCACTGCCGCGATCACCTGACTCTCCGTAATGCTCGACACGAACAGTCCCACTGCGATGCAGGCAAGACCATACAGTACAAATGCAAGGATCACCACGTAGGATTCGCCAAAAGACACCGCCCCATAACGGCTTAAATACGGCGGCACCGCACAGATCAGAACGACCGGGATCATAAAAACTGCCGCCATCGCCAGAAATTTTCCGACTACGATCTCTCCCACCGTGACCGGCGCTGTCAGGATCATCTGATCCGTCCGCTGCTTCCGCTCTTCCGCCAGTATCCTCATGGACAGGATCGGTATGGACAGCCAGAATAAAAGAAGGATCGCGCTCAATGTATAGGACAGATACGGGATTCCCGACGCAAAATTGTAGACGGTCGCATACAGTGCAAAGAAAAATATCATAACCGCTATAAACAGAAAGCCTACGACAGAATGCATGTAGGACTTAAACTCTTTCTTCAATATCGCTGTCATCAGTCTGCGCCTCCTCATTGATCATCACTTCTTCTTCTCCCGTCAGCTCCATGAACACATCTTCCAGGGAACGTTCCACAAGGGTCAGCCCCATGATCGGAAGTTTCGCCTCCGCCAGACGGTAAAACAGTTTTTCCCGGATATCCGCATCTCCCTGTACTTTCAGATCCACCGCGGTGCACCCTTCATCCTTCATCGTATCGAAGCAATACCCTGTGATCTGCGGATACTCCTTTAATACTTCCTCCAGCCTCTTTGCTTCTCCTTTGACACGCAGCGATATCTCGATCCCACCCTGCAGCATCGTCATGAGCCCTTCCGGCGTATCACTCGCGGCCAGCCTTCCCTTGGAGATGATCATAATGTGGTCGCATACTGCACTGACCTCTGACAAAATGTGCGAACTCAGTATCACGGTATGCTTCTTTGCCAGATCCCGCATCAGATCCCGCATCTCGATGATCTGCCTGGGATCCAGTCCCACTGTCGGTTCATCGAGAATGATCACCTCGGGATCGCCGATCAGCGCCTGCGCAAGCCCTACCCTCTGCTTATAGCCTTTGGACAGATTCCTGATCAGCCGTTTCCTGACATCCTCAATGCCTGTCTGCTGCATGACCGTTTCCATCTGTTGTTTCCGCGCTGTCCCAGAGACCTTTTTTAACTCCGCTGCAAACTGCAGATACTCCCACACTGTCATATCCGGATATACCGGCGGGATCTCCGGCAGATATCCCACAGACCGCTTTGCCTTCTCCGGCTCTTTTAACAGATCATAGCCATTGATCTTCACCGTCCCCTCCGTGGCAGCTATGTACCCCGTCATCATGTTCATCGTAGTACTCTTGCCCGCCCCGTTCGGCCCCAGAAAGCCGTAAATCTTTCCCGGATCGATATGGAACGACAGGTGATCCACGGCGACACAGTCTCCATACTTCTTTGTCAGATCCTTAACCTCAATCAATTTCTCATCCTCCCTGTTTGTTGTGGTCGTCAGACAACCTATATAACATTCTATGGGAAAATCATGAAAAAAATATGGTAAAAATGTGATAAAAATGTGTTCAGCACAAAAAAAGCTTTTCAGACCTTGATCCGAAAAGCTTTTTATGCGCAGACCTGTGCAGAGGAAATATGCCGCCAGTGCGGCGCACGGGTCGCGCACTCGATTTATATTTACAACTCGCAGTTGTTGACTGTTCTCGGGAATGGTATCACGTCCCTAATGTTGCCCATGCCTGTCAGATACATGACACAGCGCTCAAAACCAAGTCCGAAGCCTGCGTGCCTTGCGCTGCCGTAGCGCCGAAGATCGAGATAGAAATCATAATCCTCCGGTTTCAGGCCGCACTCCTGCATTCTTTTCTCCAGAACGGCAAGCTTGTCCTCCCTCTGGCTGCCTCCGATGATCTCACCGATCCCCGGCACAAGGCAGTCCATCGCTGCAACCGTCCTGCCATCCTCATTGAGCTTCATATAGAATGCCTTGATCTCCTTGGGATAATCTGTGACAAATACAGGTCTTCCAAAAAGTTTTTCCGTTAAATACCGCTCGTGCTCGGTCTGCAGGTCGCATCCCCATGAAACCTTGTACTCAAACTCATCATTGTGCTTCTCAAGCTCCGTGATGGCATCTGTGTAGGTAATGTGACCAAACTCCGAATTTGCCACATGCTGCAGTCTCTCGATCAGTCCCTTATCCACAAACTGATTAAAGAACGCCATCTCCTCCGGAGCATTCTCCAGAACATAATTGATGATATATTTGAGCATACCCTCCGCAAGCATCATATCATCCTTTAGATCCGCAAAAGCAATCTCCGGCTCGATCATCCAGAATTCCGCCGCATGGCGCGTCGTGTTGGAATTCTCCGCGCGGAAGGTCGGTCCAAACGTATAGATATTCTTAAACGCCATCGCATACGTCTCGCCGTTTAACTGCCCGCTTACCGTAAGGTTGGTCGGCTTATTAAAGAAATCCCTGCTAAAATCCACTTCCCCGTCGACCATAGGCACATTCTTCAGATCCAGCGTCGTAACCTGGAACATTTCGCCTGCGCCCTCACAGTCGCTTCCCGTGATCAGCGGTGTGTGGACATAGACAAAGTCCCTCTCCTGAAAGAATTTGTGAATCGCATACGCACACAGCGAGCGCACCCGGAACACTGCCTGAAACGTGTTGGTGCGCGGCCTTAAATGCGAGATCGTCCTGAGATACTCAAAGCTGTGTCTCTTCTTCTGCAGCGGGTAGTCCGGTGTCGAATCCCCCTCCACCTCGATCCTCGTCGCCTGTATCTCGAACGGCTGCTTTGCCTCAGGCGTAAGAGTCACAACACCCGTCGCGATCACTGCCGCCCCCACATTCAGTTTGGAAATGCCTGCAAAATTATCCAGCACATCACTGTACACGACCTGGAGCGGCTCAAAGAATGTACCGTCATTTATCACCAGGAAACCAAATGTTTTGGAATCCCGCTTGCTTCTAAGCCAACCGCCGATCGTTACCTCCTGATCTGCATACTCCTTATAATTGTGATATAATTCGCGTATGTTTACCATTTTCATTTTCCTTTCCATCGTTAAAGTATGTTTGGTATGATTGCATTGAAAAAGTCCAATCACTCTGCTTTCCATTATACCCTTTTCAGGCTATGTACGCAATTGTGTTTGGACTTTTTCATAAATATTTTTTTGCTGTCGGATACTCTCTACTGTGCGGCCTGCATCTGTGCCATCTGGATGATGTCAGAGATCTCCATGCCGGATTTCTCCACCACTACCCGAAGCTCGTTGAGCTCCTCCATCTTCTGCATCTCCAAAAGTTCATTGAGCTCGTCTCTCTCCTTTTTGATCCTTGTAGAAAGTGCATCGATCAGCTCTTCTTTCTGCGCGATCTTCTCCTGTATTGATTTTTTTACTCCTCTTGCCATATGATTCTCCTTATTCTGTCAATTTATAACGATTCATACGAATACATAACTGAATCATTATTGTTATGTAATAAATTATATGGACAAGAAAGGAAAAATATACATCCTTTTCTATTTTTTAGCACTTCTTCTCGCAGTTTTTTCGAAAAAATGATCCACTTCCTTCTTCACATCCGCAGGTGCTAACGATTTCGACAGATAACCGTCGGGCTTTAGTTCGATCACTTTCTTGACACTCTCCCTGTCAACCCTGCTGGTCAGAAAGATCACAGGAATATCTGCAAAATCTTTCTCGCCGCGGATCATCTCCAGCACCTGACTGCCGTCACAGACGGGCATCTCATAATCCAGCAGGATCAGATCCGGTCTGTCAAGGGTGATGCCCCTGATCGCAGACAAACCGGATTTGGCCACGATCACCTCGTAATCATTCCCCAGCAGATCCTGCAGTGTCTTTAACATAAAATCGGAATCATCCACCACGAGTACTTTCTTCTTGCGGCTGATAATCTTTTTCTCGACCTCATTCCGATTCAGATATTTCTCTACCTCTGCCATGGCGTTTTCTGTTATGATCGAAACGCCGCCCTCGCTCTGGAGCATATCCGTTGACGTCACACAGTATGCGAAGTAGCCTTTTCCAGTGTCAAACAGCAGGCTAAACTGTGGTTTCTGCTTTTCGAACACTTTCTGGAACTGCTCGTACGTCAACAACTGCTCTTCCTTTAACTCAAAATTATCAGAAGACGGGAAGTATCCCTTAACACGGTCCACAAGCTGTTTCGCGACATATCTTGCCGCGTTCATCAGCATAACATTGACCGCCTCTGACTTTGTATCCATCACACTTCCGATCGTGCTGATGATCAGTTTTTCCTCAAATATCAGAAAGAACTCCCATCTCCTCTTATCCTTGGTGCTGTAGATCAGACGGAAATAAATGCCGTTGACAAACTTCTCTCCGCCGTAACAGTCACTGATCAGCCTCGGATCCAGTTGAAACATACTATGCAGCAGACCCGTGATCGTCTGCCCCATCACCGCCTGCTCCTCCTCCGGCTGGAGATTTTCCCACTGTTTTATGCTCTCGCCCTTTACGATCGCATAGTCCTCTATCATCGTATGCCCGATCAGCCATCCCGCACATACACTCAGAAAATGGTTGACTGATTCTTCTGAATAATTCGTCAACTCCAGTTCCCGCTCAAGCGCTGGAACGATCCTGTCACGAAAGTTTTTGTGAATGCGCCTATGCATCTCAAACCCTTCATAATCAACTGAAAGCATGTAGGCTTCCTCATCTGCAAAGTGCTTAAGTGCGTGATCTCTAAAGTACTTTATCGCTTCTTGACATACCCACTGACTCTTCTCTTCCTGCTTTCCGAAATCGAACAGTTTATTCAGAATGCTAAACAGCTTCTTGTGTTCTTTGTCAATAACCTCTACACCTAGATTATACTGATCCTGCCATACTAATTGATTGCCCATGTATATCTTCTCCTTTGCCATAATATTGTATAATTGGTACACCAGTGGCATTCTATACTGCAAATTGTCTACGCTCACAGTGAATGTGCTATAATATATTCATTATAGCACATAAGTGCAAACAGCGTTAGAAAATTTTTACAAATTTTTCTTTTACTTTTTACCATTCATACGGCGTCGCCTGGTATACGTAATAATTGAGCCAGTTTGTATAGAGATTATTACAGTGCGCGCGCCACTGCAGGTTTGGTTTCTGCGACGGATCGTCGTCTGGATAATAGTTTCTTGGAATATGTATCGGCAGTCCTTTTCCCAGATCCCGCTTATACTCTGCATCAAGTGTGTATCTGTCATACTCCGGATGGCCGTTCACAAACACCTTCCTGCCGTTCTCGGCATATGCGAGGAATACGCCTGCCTCCGCGGATTCTGCGAGCACCGTGATCTTGTCGCATCGGTGGATATCGGCAGCAGCAGTCTCTGTGTGACGGCTGTGCGGCGCGAGAAAATGATCGTCAAAGCCGCGCACCAGCGGAACCTTTCTGTTCTGTACCTTGTGGGAATAGATCCCAAAAAGCTTCTCTGGGAGCATGCGTTTCTGTATGCCATAATAATGATAAAATCCAGCCTGGGCGCCCCAGCATATATGAAGTGTGGAGGTTGCATGTTCCTCCGCCCAGTCCATGATCGCACACACCTCCTGCCAGTAATCTACCTCCTCAAAAGCGATATCCTCCACCGGTGCTCCGGTAATGATCAATCCGTCAAAGCGCTTATCCCTGATCTGTTCAAATGTTGTATAAAAACGATTCAGATGATTTGCCGATGTATTGAGCGATACATGGCTCGCCACCATCAGAAACGTGACGTCGACCTGCAGCGGCGTGTTGGACAATGCGCGCAAAAGCTGCAGCTCCGTGTCCTGTTTTACCGGCATCAGATTCAAGATGCAGACCTGCAATGGTCTGATATCCTGATGCATCGCACGGTTCTCGTCCATCACAAATATATTTTCATTTTCCAGGATCTCCTTTGCCGGCAGATCGCTTTGTACTTTAATAGGCATTATTCTTCACTCCTGTCTGTTTATTTATTATGCGCAGGGGAAGATGACTCTTCCCTACTCGTTTGATAACTCCATCCCCAGATACGCTGCCATAAACTGCTCTTCCGTGAGGATCGGAACGTTGAGTTCTTTCGCTTTTTTATTCTTGGACGAGTTTGAGGCGGCATCATTGTTGATCAGGCAGACGGTTTTGGCAGACACGCTCCCAGCCACTTTCCCGCCCTTTTTCTCGATCAGCTCTTTCAGCTCGTTTCTGCTGCCGAAAAGCTCCAGACTGCCTGTCACGACAAATGTCTTCCCTTCGAGCGTCTGTTCTATCTCATCGATCTCTTCCCTGACGATATGAACTTCCTTCAAAAGATTGTCAAACATTTCATTCTTTTTCGCGTCGGAGAAATAGTCCACAAACGCTTTTGCGATCACTTCCCCGATACCGTCGATCTCACTAAGTTCCTCCGCTGTCACATGACGCATGGCGTCAATGTCATACTGAAAATATCTGCAGATGACCTTCGCATTGGCAAGCCCGATATTTGCAATACCCAGACTGTAGATCAGATTGGGAAGCTCCACTTCCCTTGCCTTCTCAATGCCATCGATCAGTTTCTTGTACGATCTCTCCCCAAAGCCTTCCATCTCCACGATCTCCGGCTTATGCCTGTCAAGGTGGAACACATCCTGATACTGATGGAGAAAACCCTTTCCTATAAATTTCTCAAGCGTAGCCTCCGACAATCCGTCGATGTTCATGGCATCGCGGCTGACAAACAGGGTAAAGGACTTGATCTTCTTGGCATCACAGTCCGGATTCGTACAGTACAGCGACTGCACTTCGTTGACTGCCCGCAGCTCTGTCCTGCCGCCGCAGACCGGACACGTATCCGGTATCTCCAGATTATCGCTGCACGTAAGGTTTTCTGCGATCTGCGGAATGATCATATTTGCCTTGTAAACGGTTATCCTGTCGCCAATACCCAGCTTTAATCCTTTTAAGATACTGATATTGTGCACAGACGCCCTGCTCACGGTCGTTCCTTCCAGCTCTACAGGTTCAAAGATCGCAACGGGATTGATCAGTCCGGTACGGCTCGCGCTCCATTCAATTTCCTTTAATGTCGTCTCCCGTATCTCGTCCGCCCACTTAAAAGCGATAGAATCCCGCGGGAATTTTGCCGTCCGCCCTAACGACCTGCCATATGCGATATCATCATACATCAGTACGAGCCCGTCCGACGGCACCTCGTAGGTCGGAACACGCGACTCATATTCTGCGACTGCATCGATGATATTCTCTGCGTTTACTTTCAGATACTGCACAACGTCAAATCCCTGCTCCTGCAGAAACTCAAACTGTTTCTCCCGTGAATTTTCGAAATCAGCGCCGTCCGCTTTCACAAGGGCAAAGGCGTAAAACCGCACATTTCTCTCCGCTGTGATCTGATTGTTGAGCTGTCTGACAGAACCGGAACATAGATTGCGCGGATTCTTGTACTTTGCATCCACGTCATCGATCTGGCTGTTGATCTCCTCAAAATCCTGATACGTGATGACTGCCTCGCCCCTGAGGATCAGCTCTCCCTGATACCGGATGCGCAGCGGAATGTTTTTGAACACCTTCGCATTGTTCGTGATCACTTCCCCGACCGCACCATTTCCGCGTGTGACAGCTTTCAGCAGTTCACCGTCCTGGTACGTCAGCACGATCGTCAGTCCGTCGAGTTTCCAGCTCAGCACACCCTCCTTATCTCCAAGCCAGTCTCTGAGCTCCTCCCTGTCTTTGGTCTTTCCAAGCGACAGCATCGGGCTTTCATGCGCTTCCTTTGGCAGCTCGTCAACCGCTTCATACCCGACATTGACCGTAGGGCTCCCCGTCAGGACCATACCTGTTTCCCGCTCAAGCTCCGTCAATTCATCGTACAGCTTATCATACTCAAAATTGCTCATGATCTCCGTATCCTGCGTGTAATACGCTTTGGAAGCCTCACGAAGTATTCCCACAAGTTCTTTCATTCTATGTAACTTTTCGCTGTTTGCTGTCATGTTCTCCTCCTACACCTGATTTTTCCCTGACATACCGCACATACGGTAGAGCGTCGCGAGCTCCTCGCCCCTTACTTCCCGATATGTACCGCTTTTCAGCCCGCCAAGTTCAATATTCATCACGCGGATCCGTGTCAGGGATCTTACCTTGTACCCAAGGCTCTCACACATCCGCCGGATCTGTCTGTTGAGTCCCTGCGTCAGTGTGATCCCAAACGTATATTTCCCAATATACGCCGTTTCACAGGGGCGCGTCGTCTCGTTAAGTTCCTTCAAATAAACACCCTGGGACATTTTCACAAGGAAATCATCCGTGTACTCCCTGTCCACCCTGACGACGTACTCCTTTTCATGACGGTTTGCCCCGCGCATCATGCGCTGTATCAGTTCCCCGTCATTTGTCAGGATGATCAGTCCGTCAGAATCCTTGTCCAGACGCCCCGCATAGGTCAGCCTTACGGGGTATCTCACCGCCTCCGTGATCGTTTTCTCCGCATGCCGGTCCTTTTCCGTGCAGGTGACGCCAACCGGTTTATTGTATGCCAGAACAATCTTTGCCGGAACGGGCTTCACCTGCCTGCCATTCACCTCCACATGATCCGCGCCGCTTACCTGCATCCCGCTCACAGCCTTCTGACCGTTCACTTTCACCCTGCCCTGGCCGATCAGATCATCTGCCTCACGCCTTGAACATATGCCGCATTCCGCCAGGTACTTGTTTAATCTGGTCATAATCCTTGTATCCTCTTTCTCCGTCTCACAGGAACCTTTTCAGTCTTCCGATCGACTTTTCCTCAAAATCCACCAGCTCCCTGGCAACTTCCATCGAGGTGCTGCCCGAATTCTGATGGTGATTGATCGATCGCCACATGTTTGTGATCCCTCTGCTGCTGCCCTGGATCATCAGCTCTGCGATCCTGCTGGTACTGCAGTTTGTGAGTGTATTCATCTGAATACCGCTTTTTAGGAGCAGCTCCTGAACCGTGCTGCCGTGATATCCCTCCGCACGCTCGCTCTGCAGCCGGTCGGTTGCTTTATTCTGTATCACAGAATATAAAAGCTTTTCCCTGGAGAGTTCCTGGCGCAGCTCCTCATCGTTCACTTTTTCCGCGATGGTGTCGATCGCATGGATCGCCATATCGGTGTTCTTCTGGACTTCCTTCAAAATTTCCCGATCATCCTTTTTCATAGCTATCTCCTTTTCACAATCATTTCGATAGCTATAGTATTGCCACATTTTAGCAGCTTATGCCTGTATATCCGTATCCTCCAGAACCGTATCTTCCACCTCGCCGGTCAGAACCTCCACTTTTTCTTTTGGATCCGCATCTTCCTTCTCAAACGGAAAGACAATTCCCCACTGCGCACGGAGCCCGTCCATCTGTCTCATGATGCGAAGGATCTCGTCGTGCGGCATCTCCCAGCACTCCTTCTCGCCTTTCTCGATCGCCTCCATGCAGGCGTATACCTCGTACTCATAGCCGGTGATCTGTTTTGGCGCCTTTACGGATCTGACTGCCTTATACCCCGCATCGTACACTGTGACAGACTCAAAATTATTGATATTTTCTATTGCGATGTATCCTTTGGGACCATAGATCACGCCCCGCCTGTCGCTCACCCCGTTCATCGTACAGTTCAGCACCGCCATCTTACCATCCTTGTATGTGACTGTAATGCTCTCGGATGCATCCACGCCGGTGTCTTTATAGGTGCAGGAAGAATCCACTTTCTCGATGTCCTTGCCAAACATCATCGCCGCAAAGTTCAATGTATACACGCCCAGATCAAGCAGTGCGCCCCCCGCAAGCGCCGGGTCCGTCAGCCTTTTCTTGTCCGCAACGGGATACCCGAGATTTGCCGTCAGCATGGCTGGCTCTCCTATGATACCGGAGTTCAGGATCCCTTTGATCGTGGTCAGCATCGGCATATATCGCACCCACATCGCTTCTGCCACGAACACACCTTTCTCTTTTGCCAGTGCCAGTATCTCTTCCGCCTGCGCTGCATTTGCTGTAAATGCCTTTTCACACAGTACATTTTTTCCATTCTCTATACAGAGCTTCATGTTGGCATAATGCTCGGAATGAGGCGTTGCAATGTAGACCAGATCGATCTTGTCGTCAAGCATCATCTCCTCGTAAGAAGTATATGCTACCTTGATACCATTCTCACTTGCAAACGCCTGCGCCCTTTCCTCGCTCCTTGACGCCACACCATAGCACTTCACATTTTTCATTTTTTTGATCGTGCCTGCCATAATCCCTGCGATCCTTCCGGTTCCCATGATACCGACGCGCTTTTGTTTAAACATATGCCATCCCATACCTTTCGTAATGTACCCCAAATCCCATGCATCTCTTTGACGGATCACTCTCCGCTTTCCCTGCTCGACCCGTGTGCCGCACAACGGCATATTTCCTCTGCACGGGTCTGCGCATAAATGAAAGCCCATGCAGCAGGATGCTACATGGGTTCGCATTTATTACTTATTCTATTATAGACGATATATGTATACAATTTCAAGTCAAACTGACAATTATCTCACAAAAAATTCTGCCTTGACATAACCTGTTGTGCCGTTGTAATCGATCATGTACCATTCGCCCTGATCCTCAAGCAGATCATACGACGTTCCTGCCTGTGCAGATCCGATCCGCTCAGACTCCTGGCTTGCCTGGCTTCTGACATTTACATTCGTCGTCGCCATGACCGTCCCAACGGTCTCTGTCACCGCCTCAGCCGTCACTACCTCAAGATAATCACTCTTGATATAAGCCTCCCTGTCCTCGAATATGACCTTGCTCCAGCCGTTAACCCTGTCTTCAACACGTTTCAGTTCCGTTCCTGCCTGCGCCTTACCGATCTTGTCCGCTTCCTCACTGTCAGAAGAACGCACATTGACGGTATCGGTCGTCCGCACGATCTGATTCACTACCTGGTTCTGGGGCAGCTCTTCGCTATCGCCTGACGCCTCTGTCTCCGCCGGCTGTGTCCCGCCTGCCTCTGTCTGGGGCGTATCGGTCGTCTCACCCTGTGTCTCAAGCTGTGCCAGCACCACTCCGACAGATTCCCTGATCGCGACCGGAAGGTCTGTCATAAACTGCTCCAACGTCTCGTCTGATGCCGTTGCCTCTGTATACTTGACGTTGATCTCATTGTAGAGATCGACCACGTCGTCCTGATTCGTGACAAGCTTAAACGCCGCCTTGATATTTTCCTCGGTATCCCCGTCGATCTTAAGGCTTCCGTCCTCTGCCGTGTATACATAAAAAGCATTTAAGCCGGGCGCCTTTGTCTCGATATCCTTGAACTTGACTTCATATGTCACATACACAAAGTAGGAATTTTCCTCCATTCCGGGCTTTGTGTAGCATTTGATATTGTCATAGCGCTCTATAAACTCGCTCTTCTTCTCATAAGTGATGATCTCGCGATCCGTGTTGTAATCCTTAAGCGTCCTGACTGTATCCATGTCACCGTCCGCGAGCGCAGCACAAAACGCCTGCATCAGCTCATTGACGTTCGTGTAAGCGTTCTCCGCCAGCGGCTCGTCACTCAGCGTGACCGCGCTGGTCGTATCGGCCTGCTCCTCCGTATTCAGCGACGGGTTGTCCACTGTCTGGGTCTTCTGCGAACCGATGTACGAGATCACTACGGCGATGATGATCGCACACGCTGCGACCGGCAGCAGGATCTTTGCGGCGTTCACGGCAATTCCCCTGATCTGCTCTGACGAAGCTTCCGTCACTGCCCGCCTGCCCGCCTGGAGTTGTCCCTCTTTGCCGGCGTGCTCTTTGGGGACAGTCTCCGCGCTATTTTTTTTTGGCGCTTCCGCTATTTTTTTATTCTCAGCTTTTTTGTCCTCTGTTTTTTCTTCCCTGTTCTTCTGGATCGATACAATATTATTCTTTTTTGGGGGATCCCCTGCTTTGTTTTCTTCTTTTTTTTCTTTATTTTCTTCTTTTTTTTCTACTCTTTTATCTTCCTGTTTCTCTTCTTTTTTTTCTACCCTTTTCTCTTCTTCCTTTTTTTCCTGCTTATCTTCTTCTCTTTTATCTTCTCGCTTTCCTGCCGGATCGTGATCTGTATCGTTCTCTTTTTTTCCCTCTTCTGTATTTAGCACTTCAGTATTTTTATTCGGATATTGATTTCTCTTCTGCTTGTTTCGCTTTTTCTTCTTGTTATCCATCTCTGCTCCTATCCATCACTGCCAAACCCATTTCTGGAAATGCACCCGACAGGAATCGAACCTGCATTAAAGGCGTCGGAGGCCTCCGTTCTATCCATTAGACTACGGGTGCGGATATGATCTACATCACGTCTGTAATCATAACACAAATATTTTCATTTGTCTACAACAGAAATGAAATTGATCACAATATCTGATATTTTTCGCACAGCTCGTCAAACCGGAACACCTGATCCTCAAGCGACCGGAAAGCCGCTTCATCACCCGCTTTGAGCTGGTCAAGGAACCGGAACAGCTTATCCCGCAGTTTGTAGTGTTCCCTTGCATCCACACGGTAAGAATTGGCATTGCGCACGATCTTGTCAAGATACTTTTCGATCTGTCTGTCATTTCCTTTTTTCAGGGCATTGTGCAAAAGTTCTATGGTATCGACCTCGGGCGAGTCTGTCACTTTTGAAAATGTGTTCGCTCCGATCGCGTAGTACTCCGCTCCGATCTGATATATAAAACTTTTCTTTTTGTATAGGCTTTCCTTGAAATCACTCATGCGGTCCCTCCCAAATTCTCAACATATTCCAATTGATCTGTTATCCCTTTTTCAAGCTTTTGATATAATCCTTTACCGCCGGATCTGAGTTCAGGGACTCCTGTATCTTCTGCAGCGCCTTATTGTATGTCCACTGATCCATATGGCATTCCCCCGCGAGCATGCGGGTGCTTTCATACGGAAAGCAGACAAAGGTTTCCGCCATGAGCCACGCCGCCGCCATCCGCGCGTAGTATCCCTGTGAAAATTCCCTGTCCAGCGCGGCAAGGATCTTTTCCAGATAAGGATTATTCGCCTGGTTCGGCTCTCTGTCCACAAGATCCGCCATGCACACTTTTTTGTTCCTTGCGATCTTCCTGTTGTCCATGTCGTACTTAAGATACTGGCTCAGAAGCAGGATCAGCGCTACCCTGACTTCATACTCCCTGTCCGAATACAGATAGGGCTGCATAAACTCCCACACTTCGCCGCGAAACCTGTTCGCAAAGGAAAAAGAGTTGCAGAAGCTGTCGCAGACAGACCAGTTATCGATATGCGGGATGAAGGACTTTAGATACGCAAGCCCCTCCCCGCACGAAACGCTTTTCTTGGCCGTGCCATATCCGATGAGCATTCCGCGGAGCATCGTCTCCTCAAAATAGACATCCTCGTACACGCCATCATAGACGGCGGCTTCATCCTGCCATCTCAGCTTCTCTTCCTTATCGTTTACGATACTTTTGGCGATCTGCCGCAGCCTTGGCAGTCTCACCCCCATAAGGGGCTTTGCCCCAGGAATGAGTCCTGCCGAAAATTCCTTATATTTTTCATCCGCATACTGTGCCAGTATATCCCTGATCTCTTTTCTCATCTATCTCTCTTATCTGTCGCAATCTGTCACACTATTAATTGTTACTGCTGCCTTTTCTGTACTGTACGGGCGTCACACCCATCTTCTTCTTGAAAATGCGGTTAAAATGCTCCACATTCGGATATCCGACCGCCATCGCCACATTCTCGACTGTCATATTCCCATTCCGGAGCAGTGTCTTCGCCTTCTTTAAACGTATGTTTATCAGAATATCTCCGAAGGTCTTGCCCGATTTCTCATGGATATATTTGCTTAAGTAAGGCTCGGATAAATGAAAGTGCGCTGCCACGTCGCTGAGTGCTGTCGCCTGGTAATTTGCCTGGATATAGTTCATGATCTCCATCATGCGCTCATCCTGGCACGCCTCATTCTCCTGGATCTGCGGGAGCTTATTGACGCTGACGCAGAGTGCATGGATCGACGCCTTGATAATGTCATCATCCATCCCGACACCCCAGAACTTCTCGCCGTTGCAGGTGACGCTCACATAAGCGATCGCCTTGGACGAGGAGCCTTTTGTGAGGGCGTGCTCCTCATAGTCCGACAACTGATAGCTGATCCCAAAATACTGCTTGATCGTATTGCTCACCGCATCAAGACGCCCGTTACCGTTCGCATCCACAGTAGTCTTTCTGTCGCCGCAGGTGATCACCGCCTCCGCCATGATGCCGTCCACCTGTTTGAAATGACATTCGTTGATCTGGAACAGCGGCGTGTTGTCCACATAATTTTCGCAGAAAATGTCATAAACCCACTGCGGCGAGAGCACCTTGTGCTCCTGGTCCGAGACATCCTTCACGAGATATCCCACTTCCTCGCGCATAGCGTACGGCAGGGAGATCCCGTAGTTTTGTTTCAGGATATAGTTCACGCCGCCTTTTCCTGACTGGCTGTTGATGCGGATCACGTCAGCATCGTAATTTCTGCCCACATCCTTGGGATCAACCGGCAGATACGGCACGGTCCACTTGTCGGACTCCTTCTCCTCGCGCCACTGCATCCCTTTCGCGATCGCATCCTGATGCGAACCCGAAAAGGCGGTAAATACAAGATCACCGGAGTACGGCTGCCGCTCATGCACTCTCATGCGCGTGAACAGCTCATACTTCTCCCGGATCTCGGGCATATTGGAAAAATCGAGCTTCGGGTCGACGCCGTGGGAAAACATATTCATCGCCACGGTGATCAGATCCACATTTCCTGTCCGTTCCCCGTTTCCAAAAAGCGTCCCCTCCACGCGGTCCGCACCTGCAAGGACGCTGAACTCCGCATCGCACACGCCGCATCCGCGGTCATTGTGCGGATGCACGGAGAGCACCACCGCATCCCTGTATTTCAGATTTTTGTGGATGTATTCCACCTGTGTGGCAAACACATGCGGCATGGCATTCTCAACGGTCGTCGGAATGTTGATGATCGCTTTCCTGTCCGCTGTCGGCTGCCAGATGTCCAGCACCGCGTTGCACACTTCGACCGCATAGTCGACTTCCGTGCCGTGGAAGCTCTCGGGACTGTACTCAAACGAAAAATTCCCGTCCGTCTCCGACGCCAGTTTTTTCAGAAGCTCCGCGCCGTCTGTCGCGATCTTCTTGATCTCTTCCTTACTTTTCTTAAAGACCTGCTCGCGCTGCGCTACTGAGGTTGAATTATAGAGATGGATCACCGCGTGCGGCGCCCCTTTGACCGCCTCGAAGGTCTTCTTGATAATATGTTCCCTCGCCTGCGTGAGCACCTGGACCGTCACGTCGTCAGGAATCATATCTCTCTCAATCAGGGCACGCATAAACTCATATTCCGTCTCCGATGCCGCAGGGAACCCAACCTCGATCTCCTTAAAGCCGATCTCCACAAGCATCTCGAAAAACTGCAGCTTCTCATCCAGACTCATCGGCTCGATCAGCGCCTGATTCCCGTCGCGCAGATCCACCGAACACCAGATTGGCGGTGCTGTGATCGCATCCTTCTTCACCCAGTCATATGTACAGACCGGAGGCAAAAAATAGGATCTTTCATACTTACTCGCATTTTTCATGTCTCAAATCCTCCCTTTCCAACAAAAAAATCCTTCGCTCCGCAATCATTTCATTGCAGAGACGAAAGACTTTCCTATTCCTTCGCGGTACCACTCTACTTCATGTTCCCATATGCGCTCCATACAAAAACATACGCTCATCGGCACGATCATGCCTTTCCCTTATAACGGTGGGTGCTCCGTTGTGTCCTACTGATCTGCTTCCGACCGGTTCAGACACACAGCTCCAAGATGAGTTCGCCATACTTCCCATACTGTCTCGCAGCAGATGACAGCTCTCTGAAATGTTCTGTATCACTACTATTTCTTTTCATCGCCATTTTGTCTTTTATTCATGGTTCTATAGTAACACGATTCAAAGCATATTGCAAGCATTAAAATTAATCATTTTAATTGATATATCTTAATCAAAATATCACCCCAGTGTCAGTCCGAGGTATCCTTCCCTGCAATCCCAATTCTGAAACCGATCCGGCAGCAGGATCATTCCGCCCATATTGCGCTCATATGCCCACGATGCGCCTGTATATTCGAGCAGCTCCGGCAGTACCGCATGAAGCGCATCATCGTCAAGTGTCGTCTCCACGATATGAAGGCTGTCCTTGTCCAGCCGGTACATCAGCACCGCCTTCCCGGGATCCTGCATCTCCCGCTCCCTGGTCAGCAGCAGCGTTCTTCCGCCGCAGAAGTGGTTTTCCCTTATCGCATAGGCGATCGCCTTCTCATCCCACTCTACATAACCCTCGCCTTCAAAAAACCGATCCCGCACTGCCTTGTATTCCTTTGCGTCCGCGTCAGAGACCAGCCAGCCTCCAAGGATATCCAGCGTATCCTCCTCCGCCTCTTCCGCTGCACGCAGGCCGCTGTCTTCGTCCGGCAGGCATCGGATATCCGCCCTGTTCGTACATCTTCCGGCATAGATCCAGCAGGGGCTCTCGCCAAAAGCATCCCGAAAACCCTGTCTCTCGTAATATTCCTGCAGATCCCTGTCAGCCGGCTGCAAAAGCAGCGGCTCATTGCAGCGATCCGCGGCATGCCTGATGATCTCCGATGCATAGCCCTTTTCCCTGTATTCCGGCAGCGTGGCGACTGCGTAGACATATCTGGCAGGTTCCTTCCTGCCGCCGATCGTCACCTGGACCGGCAGCAGGCTCGTCATCGACACAGGACGTCCATCCTGATAGATCACATACATGTTTTCACGCTCAAAGCGGTTTTCCAGATACAGCGCTATATAGTCCCTGCTGTCGCCAAAGCATCGGCTCCATATCTCCACGATATGCTCCTGAACCGTCTCGTCTGCAAACACGACACGGCTCTCCACCGCCTTGTACTTTTTTAACAGGATATCCGGATAGTAGGACATCTTCGCCTTTCTAAGTCCCTGGTCCCCTGTATCCTCCTCGCGGTTCACATACTTGTAATCCTGTGCTTCGTGCAGGACAAACTGCTGGTTGATCATCGGATAAGCTCCCTGCAGATCCGGAAACGCCTTCTCAAAATGAACCACAAAGGTATCCTCATTGAGCGGCTCACCGACCGCAAATGCCACGATCCCGCCGCCCTTATACAGAACACCGCCGCACAGGCCCAGCTCCTTAAAATTGGCAAATGCCACCTCCAGCACTGCCATCTCCTGCTCCATCTCATCATTCCACTTCTCAGCGCGCGATGCGATCCATTCTTTTGCCATGCTGCGGCACTCTGCGATATTCTCCTCTGTCATCCGCTCATAATGCCAGTCTCCATCATCCATAAAACGGGCTATATGATTTCGTTTGCCGTGCAGTTTCCTGCCTCTTAACGAAGCAAGCTTTTCTGTCGTGTACACATAATCAAAGCTGTCCCTGTCAGAACAGATCTCAAATTCTCCCGGAAACCACTCGATCAGTTTTGATCTGTTCTCTTCATTGACAGGGTAGAGATTCAGCTTGCAGCCATGCACTGCGCAGATCTTTCTGAGGTGCTCTATCATCGCCCTCTTGTCCCCATCTCCAAAGGGAAAGGAATATTGAAAATGCTCCTGTCCCCTGGAGCGGATCACACCGCAGCCATAGGCGCATCCAACCTGCACATTGTATCCCTTTGCCCAGATAAAATTGTTGGCAAACGTATATTCGCAGGCATCCGGGTGCTCTTCTTTCAATTTCTCGATCATCCAGCCTCTGTCACCCAGCGAGATCGGATGAAAATTAATTTTCATTTCCGCCATTCAATTCCTTCATAAGTCTCTGCAGCTCCGCGTCAACAGCCTGGCTGGTCTCAAGCTCCGCAAACTCATCCTTTGCAAACACCGTCTCACCGGACATTGCAGCAAACGCCTCCGCCCTCGCTTCCCTGTCCTCCACTTTCCGCTCCATCTTATCGAGCTTCGCAAACGCGCTGTCTGGATCTGTGTTTGTGACCGCTGTCGCTACGCTCTCTGTAGCATCCGCCATCTTCGCCCTCGCGATGAGCATGTTCTGCCGCTGCCTTGCCTCCTCAAGCTTTTGCCGGAGCACCCCGACTCTCGAATGAAGTTCACTCGTCTGCGCAGCGATCTGGTCGTAAGAAGCCTGGAGCGACTGCACATTTTTGTCGATCTCGACTTTCGACGCAAGCGCCTTTTTCGCGAGCGCTTCGTTGCCCGCCTTCAGCGCAGTCTTTGCCTTGTCTTCCCATTCCCTAGAGCCCGCCTTTGCCTTCTCGAGCTGTGCGTATGCCTGCTTTTCACTTGCCATAGCCTGTCCGAGCGCTTCTGTTGCATCCCTGACCTGTTCCTCCATATCTGCAATGATCTGCTTGACCATCTTCTCCGGATCCTCCGCCCTGTCCAGCAGATCATTGATATTTGCTTTTAGTATATCCGAAATCCTGTTAAATATAGACATACTTTTTCCTCACTTTCTTGTTTGTATATATATCCTTTCCCGTCTCTCTGTTCTGAATTTTTGCGGCAGGATGGGCGCATCATAGCCTTTTCTCACAGATATCATTCAGGCAGCACCGGTCACAGTACGGATTCGTCCGCGCTGTGCAGATCTCCCGCCCGTGATCGACAAGTCTGTGGCAGAACTGGTTGCCCTCCTCGGGCGGGATCAGCTCCCACAGCGCCATCTCCACCTTTTTGGGTTCCTTGATGTTGTCGACCAGTCCCATGCGGTTTGTGAGCCTGATACAGTGCGTATCCGTCACGATCGCAGGTTTGCCAAACACATCTCCCACAATGAGGTTTGCGCTCTTCCTGCCGACTCCCGGGAGCTTCAGCAGTGTATCAAGATCATCGGGCACCCTGCCGCCAAAATCGTCGCGGAGCATCTTCATACATGCGCTGATGTCCCGCGCCTTGCTGTGCCCTAGTCCGCACGGCTTAACGATGCGTTCTATATCCTCGACATCGGCATCGGCAAGCGCTTCAATCGTCGGATATTTCTCGTATAGTCCCTTCACCACCACATTGACCCGCGCATCTGTACACTGTGCCGCGAGACGCACGCTCACCAAAAGCTTCCACGCCTCGTTGTAATCCAGCGTACAGTCCGAGTCAGGATACGCCTTCTTGAGACGCTCTATGATCTCAAGTGCAAGCGCTTTCTTTTGCTTTTTGCTCTTTGCTCTCATCTTTCTCTTCCTGTTTCCCGCCGCTAATTCTTTAAGCCTTCTTTGTAGAATTGCCTGAACGCTTCGTATCCCTGCGCCGTAAGCTGTTCCCGCTGAAACTTCTTGTTCTTGTTCATGCGCGCCACAAGCACCTGTGCACCGCTTTGCCGCTCCTCCTGCGCCTCCGCGATGATCTTGCAGAGCGATTCCCCGGACACACCTTTCTCGATCAGATACGCCACTTTCCTGCTCTGATCCGGCACCTTGAACCCGCTCTCCATCAGGATCAGTATGATGCGCTCAAATCCGATGGAAAAACCGCACGCAGGCACATCCTTTCCAGTAAATCTGCCCACCATTTTGTCATAGCGCCCGCCGCCGCCACAGCTCGCACCCAGTTCGGGCATCGCGATCTCAAAGATCGTGCCTGTATAATAAGACATCCCGCGGACTAATGTCGGATCAAACACAAGTTTAAAGTGATCGCCCTTCGTGGCATTGACACTCTCGATGATCTCCCGGAAACCAGCCTTCACCGTTTCATCGAGAAAACCTGTCATCTTCTCCTCGATAAACGCAAGCGTGTCGCCCGACGCGTTCATATCCTTGAAAAGTGCAAGATATCTTTCAACATTTCCGCTGTCATATCCTGCTTCGGTCAGCTCGCGCTCCACGCCCTCGATCCCGATCTTGTCCATCTTGTCAAGCGTGATAAAGATATTGTCGTAATCCTCCTCGCCAAATCCGCTGTACGCAGCCATCGCTTTCAGGATCCTTCTGTCATTGATGCGGATCTCAAAATTCCGAAATCCTAACTTTCCAAGCGTCGTTGTCGTCGCAAGGATCAGCTCGATCTCCGCAAGGTTGGACTCTTCGCCAAGGATATCGATGTCACATTGCATAAACTGGCGGTATCTGCCCTTCTGCGGCCTGTCCGCCCTCCATACATTTCCCATCTGCAGCGCCTTAAAGGGCGACGGCAGCTCATTTGCATGGTTTGCATAATATCTGACAAGCGGGACGGTCAGGTCATAGCGCATCCCGAAATCAACGACATCCTCCTCCGTCTTTGCTGTCTCGAGATTGAGCTGTGCACCTCTCTTCATCACCTTAAAGATCAGTTTTTCATTCTCGCCGCCCTGCCTGCTGCTCAGATTTTCGATATTTTCCATGCAGGGCGTCTCCATCGGCGTAAAACCGAATTTCCCGTATGTCTCCCTGATCACACCCATCACATAATCACGGATCTGCATCTCTTCCGGCATGATATCCTTCATACCATTCACCGGTTTCTTGTTCAGTGCCATATTTGTACCTCATTTCTTAAAATGTATTCAATACCCATCCATCCCTAATCGCATCCAAAATTTCTGGTGGTCCCCTTTGCCCACGGGCTGCCCACATCACAGCGGCCATGATGATACTGTGTATTGACGGTGCCCTCCTGCTGCTCCTCGGACACGTTTACCTTGATGCGGCTCACACCGCTCAGGGTCTTGTTGTCAAGCATGTTGATGATATTCTCGATCTCCTGCTCCTGCTGGTCCCTTTTCTTTGCCTCTAGTTCATCCATATCTTCCAAACCGCTAAATACTGCCATATCTGACTCCTCCTCTTCCAGTCAATATTCCATATCCACTTCATCAAACAGATCATCAAATGTGATCTTCACATTCGGAAAATGAATCATCTTCAACTCGTTTTTATTTTTCTCTGTGACGATCTTCCACAGATAATACTGCGGTTTTCCTGTTTCGTCATAATCAAGTTCATAGATCTCTACTTTTTTATCTCGCAGATCAACGATCCAGTACTCGTCAATCTCCTGCTGGCGATACAATTCCTTCTTTTCACCCCGGTCGTATTTTTCCGTCGAGGGGCTTAGTACTTCCATCACAAAACGCGGCGCGTCGATAAAGGTATTCCCTCTGCGCGATTTGATCCGGCAATTGATCGATGCGTCCGGTATGACCGTTTTGTTTTCCCCGTCTTCTGTTTTGAATCTGTATTGTACATTATCAGAAAACACGTAACACATACTATTTTTTAACTGCCTGCGTACTGCGGCAACGAAGTTTACGATCACTGCTGAATGTTCAGGTCTGGCTCCTGTCATATCTGTAATCTGTAGATTGATATCCATCCCTGCGCCCCCTGTCTTGCTTCTTTTTATTATACCAAGTTCCATGACTTTTTCAAGCCATTGTTCAAAACCAAAAGGGGCCGTAAATGCCCCTCAGGTATTTGACATCAGATATTCTGCTTGTTGCTCAGATACCGGATGCACACTCCGTTCACATGGAGCACATCGCCCTCGAGACGGCGCGAGAACACGATCTTGCTGTCCTCATCCCTGATGATGTCGATATCCTCCCCGCTGCTGTTCACGATCACCTCGAGTGTCTCGCCCCATCCCATCTTCTGGAACTGGATCACCCTCGGATCGGCATAATCAGCCGGGAAATGGAAGTTGCGCTCCCGCATCAGCGGTTCCTCTTTTCTGAGCTTTATGAGCTGCTTTGTCATGGAAATCTGTTCGTTGTACTTGCCCTGCTCAATATCCGTCCACGGCATACAGCGGCGGCAGTCCGGATCAAAACCTCCCTCCATGCCGATCTCTGTCCCATAATAGATACAGGTGCTGCCCGGCATCATGAACAGCAGCGCAAACAGGCAGTTATATTCATCGAGTCCGCTCGTCACATTCCGGAGGCGGATCGTGTCATGCGAGTCAAGCATATTAAAAAGCACGTCATTTGTCTGCTGCATATAATTCGTATAGCAGCGGTTGATCATGAACTCAAAATCTTCTCCGGTAAGGCTCTTGTCCAGGAAAAAGTCCTTCATGCTCCCCGCAAGCGGATAGTTCATGACAGAATCGTATTCGTCCCCCCTAAGCCACGGCATGGCGTCATGCCAGATCTCGCCCAGAAGGTAAATGTCCGGCTTGATCGATTTGAGCGCCTTTCTGAGTTCTTTGCAAAATACATGGGACACTTCGTTCGCCACGTCCATACGGATCCCGTCCACATCATATTTCCTGACCCAGTCGCAGGCAACGCCGATCAGGTATTCGCGCACCTCGGGATTGTTGGTATTTAGTTTGGGCATCGTGTCAAAAAAGGCAAACGTGTACAACTGCCCCCGCTTTGCCGCGTCCCACTGATCAGACAGCGGCCATTCCCTGATCATGAACCAGTCAAAATATGCGGATCTGCGCCCGTTCTCCAGCACATCCTGCCACGGCTTGAAATAATATCCGCCATGGTTAAATACCGCGTCGATCATCACGCGGATCCCGCGTTTGTGTGCCTGATCCACAAAGTTTTTCATGGTCTCGTCGTCGCCAAAATGGTGATCGATCTTTTCGTAATCTGTCGTGTCGTATTTATGGTTTGAGGGTGCCTCGTTGATCGGCGTCGTGTAGATCCCCGTGATGCCCAGATCTCTCAGATAGTCAAGCTTGTCTGTCATGCCCTTTAGATCGCCGCCATAAAAATCCTTATGGCCGACACCGCCCTCATATTTCCACTCTTTTGTGTTCTCGGGATTCAAAGACGGATCGCCGTTGCAGAACCGGTCCGGAAAGATCTGATACCAGACCGTCTCATTCACCCACTCCGGCACTTTATTGATATCGGCAGGATTCATCCACGGCATGGTGAAGCACTGTTTGCTCCTGCCCTTGATCTGCATCTGTTCCTCACTGACAAATCCATCCTCAAAATAGAACCAGCGCTCTGTGTCCGTCACCAGTTCAAAATAATATTTCAATCTCTTGAATGCCGGTCTGAGTGTTGTTGTCCACCAGATCTGATATTTCAGACGTTTCTTGAACGGGATATTTGCTTTTTCGCCGGTCCACTCCTCACCGCCGCCCAGAATCCCGTTTGCAAACGGGTCTCCATAGACAATGTTCACTTCCCTGACATCATATCCGGTCTTCAGATTGATGATCAGTTGATCCTCATCGAGCATGTAGCAATAATTGTCGGCTGTTCTGTGATAAACTGATGCAAACTCCATATAGTTACCTGTCCCTTTCCCTCAAAATCTAATTTACATTCACTCTTCCCGCCAGCACGTTCTCGTAATCCTCCAGGTTTTTCTCCAGAAGCTTCGGCGTATCAAGTCCGTACGGACACCGGGAAGCACACTGCCCGCAGTGAATGCATTCCCTGATCTTTGCCATCTGTGCCTGCCACTCCTCGCCCAGCCAGCCTGCCGACGGCGAGCGGCGCAGAAGCTGCGAGATCCGCGCACAGTTGTTGATCTGGATCCCCTTCGGACACGGCATACAGTAACCGCAGCCGCGGCAGAAATCCCCCGCAAGCTCGGTCAGATCCTTCTCATATACCGCCTTCATCTCCTCGTCCATCTGCGGTGTCTTCTCCTGATAACTTAGGAATTCCGCCAATTCGGATTCCCGCTGCACTCCCCACAGTGGCAGCACCGCCTCATGCTGGCATGCAAACCAGTAGCAGAGCTTCGAATTCGTGAGCAGTCCGCCGGCAAGCCCCTTCATGCCGAGAAATCCCATTCCGGCATCCTCGCATTTCCGGACAAGCGCGATCTCCTTTTCCGAGGAGATGTACGCAAACGGAAACTGCAGCGTCTCATACAATCCGCTCTCAACCGCTTCCTCCGCCACATTCAGCAGATGGGCAGTGATGCCGATATGTCTGATCTTGCCTGCTTTCTTTGCCTGGACAACCGCATCATACACCCCGTCCTGGTCGCCCGGGCGGAAGCATTTCGGCGCGCAGTGTAGCTGGTATATATCTACGTAATCTGTCTTTAACAGGCGAAGCGAAGTCTCCAGATCCTCCAGAACCTGCTTGCCTGTTTTTGCCGCTGTCTTTGTCGCAAGATAATAGCTGCTCCTGTCGATCCTCTCCAGCGCGATACCCAGCTTCTGCTCACTGTCGCTGTATGCCCGCGCCGTGTCAAAGAAATTCACGCCCCCATCCAGTGCCATGCGGATCAGTTTTACAGCACTGTCCACATCGATCCGCTGGATCGGAAGCGCCCCAAATCCATTTTTATTTGCAATGATCCCCGTATTTCCGAGTCTCACAGTCAGCATAGTCCTCTCCCCCTTGTCTGCTTATCCTAAGTCACGAACCACCAGCCCTGCTGGTGGTTTGCTGTTGGCCCTACGGGGCCGATGTTACTTTTCCGCCTAAAGGCGGTCTGGCAAACCATTGTCTTGTTATTCTTCCGCCTAAAG
>JAETQI010000037.1 GCA_021770755.1 Lachnospiraceae bacterium | reverse complement strand
TAGGGGCACCTCCTCTTTTTATGTGTATGTTTTATTGGTAATTACATTATAACATAAAAAGAAGGTGCTCCATATTACTTTTTGGAAAAATTCCCCAAGTAAAGTTACACTATCGTATATAATACTTTCCTATGTTTCGTCAAATGCGGAACTGTTCCTCCTGCATTGCTAAAGTCTATCAGATACCCAGTCCAAAATCAATCGTTTTCTACATATTATAGACTTTATGAATACAAATATTCCCAGAATTCCGCATGTGCACGTGTGAAATCAATCCTGTAAAGAATTTTTGATCGTCTCATATATCATCCGATTCGCTGCGTTGAATTCCACACGGTTCCATCCGCCGTCTGTAAGCAGGGAAATTCTCACGAGCTTTGAATTCTGGATAAATTCGTCCCAGTTGTCTTCGTTTAATCCGCTCTGGTAAAACGCCCATTGCTCTCTGTAATACGCCTGCTCTTCTGCCGGAATCAGATCCCCTACATCTCCAAGCCCCCAGTTTGTCATGCTTCCGGGTTCTTTTGCCTCATAGGCTGATAAACTTTCCAAAGCCGAATACGGATAATAAAAGCTCATATCCGGATCGGGCTTCCCATATATTTTCTGCATCTCCTCTGACACATGGTCCATATCCGCATCCGCCGGATAATTGACGAACACCTGCATTAATTCATAGGATCCATCATCCCCAAAATCATAGAATTGAAAATTAATGGAATCTGTCATTTCCCCAAACAGCTTATGTCCCTCTATGAATATCACATCTTCTCTTTCGAAGTCCGTCAGATCCTCCTCTGTGAGATCCCACGCCTTCATGATCTCTTCCCTGCCCATATCCCATGTTGTTTTCGGAAATTCTAGATTTTCGTTTCCCTTATCTGAAGTGCAGGAACATAGCAGTATGACTGTTAAAAGTGCTATGATACTATATTTTTTCATGTCATGCCTCTCTCCATTCCAATTCAAAATCAACATTCCTGCCATCTTCATTTACCATCGTGAATGTGATCCTGCCCGGCAGAAAATCTGTCATATCGAGCAGACTGTCCGTGTTCGTGATGTCGATCTCCTTGTGTGTCTGCTCCTGCTGGATCCGCAGAAACACCTTTCCCTCGTCGCTGCTGCATCGAACACGCACTCTTGCCAGATCTTCTTCATCCAGTTCCAGCGTATCGCTATATCCTCTGTTGGACTCCTTGTAGGCAATCTGAAAGGCACTCTTTGTGTTGACGATCACGCCGCCCTGTGTCGCTCCATCCGGAAGATAACTTTCTCCGGTAACACGCGGTACCAAAAAAGCAATTCCACAGAGCGCTACTTCCGCAATGATCATCAGTTTATAGATCCTCTTACATGTTTCAGCGACCGTATCTTTCTCCTTTACAGAAACGTAGATCCGCAAAACAAATACATAGACTGCCAGGATAACTGCACCTATAACTGGTCCATAAGTGACAATGATCTTCATTGCTTCATCCCTCCATTCCCTCAGAATCCTGCGCTGGCTTCCCAGCCGCATCACACCATCCGCGCCTGCCCGCTCCGCTATTCTAGGCACTTACCTATTACTGTCATTATATGCCCCGGCTCTAACAATGTCAACCGCTTTTGCCGCCTGCTCACGAACAGCCGGATCCGCATCAGCAATGAAATTCATTTACCCTGACAATACGGTCATACTTTGCAAGTGTTTCCTCAGAAGTATCATGCGTGATAAGGATCACGGTCTTGCCGGACATCTCTTCGCTGTGCAGCAGATAATCCTGTATTTTCTCTGTGTTTTCTGCATCCATTGCCGCAAATGGTTCATCCATGATAAGGATCGAAGCGTCCCTTGCGACAACCCGGAGAAATGCTATGATCTGCTTCTCCCCGCCGCTCATTTTCTGACAGTCCGATTCCCCGCCGTTGTCCTGCTTCCTGATCCAGAACCGATCCAGAATCTGTCTGCTGACGCCGGGATAAGCTCCATAGACTGTCACATTATCTTCCAGCCCCGCCTTAACATCTCCTTTTGAAGTACGGGAATATATTCCGCAAAGACCGTGCAGAGCATGTCAGGCAAAATCTCCGCGATGATGTATTTTTTGATTTATCGAATATATTTTTTCATTTCGTGATAGATCTTCTTTCTGATCGCTGCTTTCTGGCAGGCAAGTCAGGTTAAGCATATTGCTCTTAATACCATTACACTTTCAATTGTTCCGAAATATTCCCAGTCCCGATCCAACTTTCAACAAGCGAGACAGTGCCATATCCGACAAGCATCGTTCCCGCCAGAATAAAGAAATAGCTCTCCCACCGCATCGAATACGTCAGAAAAGAAATTTCGTTACACAGATCTCCCATAACCGCACCTGAGAGAAGCAGCGAAAGCACTGCGGAAAACCCAAATGCAGCTCCTGTATAGTAGAAGACTTCCCACATCAACATCGTTTTCAGCTGTTTTCGTGTCATGCCAATGCTCCGTAGTGTTGCTATTTCTTTTTCGCGGACAATGATACTTGACACAAACACGTTTACAAGGTTCATGATCGCGATAAAAGCCAATATACCACACAGAGAAATACTGATCACTTCCATCAGCCATTTCATAGATTCAAATTCCTCTGCAAGCGTTTCCTTAGACTGATAATCAATTCCATGATTGTCAGTCACAATTCTTTTCATGAATACTTCCGCTTCCTCCTCCTGACCATCTATAATATTAAATTCATATGACATGATATCCTGATTGTGCGTGAGCAATTGATACTGCTCTGGACTATCTAATTGTATCCCACTATCTATAATTGTAACATTCACTTTTTTCATATATAAACACCAGAGAAAGCTTAACCTACTTTTTAATTATTCCTTTCATTGAAAACCTGGTACTGGTTTTTAATATTGATGCCAATCGTTCACAAGATGGAGATATTGTGAACGATGTTTTATTATTATAAATTGAATAATATATTTTTACTATAATCAATTTGCCAATAAGAGTATTTTCTTCATAATTTAATTTTTCTAGTCTTGTTTCCAATCGTTTTCTATTATAACTCTGTCTTTCTTTTTCTTGAGTATTAAAAAGTTTTTCCAATATCATAAAATCATCTATATAGACAACACTTTCCTCTCTAGTTTGCTTAATCAGCTTTCCAGCATATTCTTGAAGTAAAATATTAACCATGCTGCTACTTCTATTACTCATTTTTATAATCTGCCTTTCCGCGGAAAGCATCAATGGAATTGTGAAACTCTGCCACCGATAAACTTTCGCCTTTTATGAGTCTTTGTCATATTACCTTGCAGGCAATTGGTTTATTACAGAACTCGTGAATGTAACCAATTATCTTGTTTCTAAGATTTGCTGCCGCCCTCACAATGAATAAAGCATACAGAAAGCGACATGCGATATCTAGACATATATCCCACGCCAGTAATTTTTGAAACCTATTTTCATTCAAATGTCAATGCCCTTATCATATCTAAAAAACATCTTGAATATAAACGGTAGTTTCCATAATAGCGGGACTAATATCACCAAGCTAAATAACATTTTAGTACTAAGAAAATTTTACCAAATGTCTATAAATACTATAGTATTCCGAAAAATATAGTTAAATTATTTAAACAAAGGCACTAAAACTTATTTAGAAAAGAGATTTTTACTATCTAACTACCACATTTAAGTATTGCAATTTTATTAATAAACTAAAAATGAGCAAACCTAGAAAACTGCACAAAAGATTCCGCATTTTGTATTTCACTCGTGGACAAAACAAATACAAAATCTCAAATCTGTCGTTTTATGGCAGACACATTTGTGCTAGATTTCAAATTTGCCCATTTATAGTAATAAAGTTGTTATAACACTTGAAATATTACAACAACTTATCTTTGCTTTTTTATGGTCTAGTACTAATTACAATCAATCAAAGGGATTTCCTGCTGAAAGTTGACTATCATGTATCTTTACATTATTATCATCTTTTACAGTAAATTGGCAATGTACCCCAAATTGACTCTCCTTGCTTCCTGATACATACGAAGTTACAACGTAAGCATGATTTGTATTATATGCTGTTTCATCATTTCCTGTATAGTAAGAACCATCTTTATAGAAATCACAATTTATGGTAATGTCCCATGTCACATCGCCAACAATAGTCACTTCTCCACTTCCACGCCATTCTTTTTTTTAAAACTTTTTTTCAATATCTGCACCAGTAAAGCAAATGCCTTCCTCATAACCTCGCGTCAATTTATCACTTTCATATCCACTAATCTCTTCTTGACTTTCTTTATGAAATGCTTGTAAAGTACCTGAACTTGAATCATCTAAAGTTTCTGACGCAAATATTGTACTAGGCATTACAAAACTTAATGACAAAGCTACTAACAGTGCTGTAATTTTTCTTTTCATCTTATTTTTCCTCCTTAAAAATTATATATGTTGTAATTGGATTTGACCATAAAAAAGCCTTAAATGTTTTTAAAAAATTGTCATCATATTCGTTGGCAAATGGAAAAATTAAGAAACGTATACCATATACATCACTAATACTATTTATTCTAGCTTCAAATCCAAACGCTTCATAATCTGTTTTTACAGAAAAGGGTTCCCAGAATTCAACTTCACCACTATAACTATATGCAATTGGAACAATAGCATAGGATATCTCGTTTCTATTGCAATTTTCAAATTCATTTTGCAACTGCGAGCCTGCAAAACATTTATTTATATTGATAGCACAACATAACGTTCCTTTTTCAATAACTTCATTTAAAAAGAATTGTTCATTTTCTGAATCCACTAACGTCAATCTGTCCTTCATATATTGTACTTTCCTTTCCAGTGTTTGATTAACAAAAAAACAATTTTCGCTTTTCACATTTTTTTTCTTGTCCGATGATACATTTATTACCTGAAAGCGTTTCGTCACAATAATATTATCAATAGTTAAAATTAAACACATATCATTCTTATTCAAATCTAGTCCTTTAATCTCAATACAATTATCTCTAGAATATAAGTTTTCTTTTGACGAAGGTATTTCTATATTATGTCGCTCAAAATATTCACTGCCATTTAAAGAAAAAGGACAGGGCTTAAAATTCTTTAAAAGTATTAACGTTCCTTCTTTATTTTCTGAAGATTTAAAGATAAAGTCTCCCCAAAGTTGAATTTCACCTTTTTCACTTTCAACTTCTATGATTTCTTTTCCATCACAATCATATAAATGTATTTCGGAGTCTAATAAATAAACAGAACTTATATTATCCTTTGATAATATAAATAGACTGAATACTCCGATTATCATTACTAAGCTAATCATCAAACAAATTATTATCTTTTTATATTTCATTTTTTTAATATCTACCCATATTTTCTGTGAATGTAATTCATTATTAAAATGTATCGACTCCTAGAGCGTGTTTGAAAAATCATTCCCATTATCTGCACGCCCCACTTTGCGCGATATTTGCACCAGATTCAGTCGCCGTAGCCCGCTACGACTCCTTCATCTGGCACAAATCTCCCACAAATTGTGACGCACATCTGACGGAAAGCATTTTTCAAACACGCTCTAGTATAACGCAAATCAAGTTGTTGATAGTTTCAATATGTGGTATAAATGGATATAAAGCCATTCAGGATCAAGTATTATCTTGAACGGAAAGATCCTGATTTTGAGAATAAGATGCATGACGTCCTTCTGGTTTACAAACAGGTCGAGATGCAGTTTGGCGAAGACGGGACTGTCACCATACCGGAATGCGGGTATCTGACACACACAGTTTCCTATGATGAAAAACCCGGCATCCAAGCTATTGCCAACAAATATCCCGACCATAACCCGACAAAGGAAAACGGTTATGTCTGCAGGGATTGCGAGTATGTGCGACTTGAAACGCTGTCTCTGCTTGCGGAATCGATCTGCTGTCAGGTGAAGCAATCCCGCTGGTCAGCCAGACACACAAAAGTTGTGATTTTATCGAATTTTTAAAGATTTTCGATACAAAATACCCGGAGGGTGACACCATACGGTTGATCCTGGACAATCATTCGGCGCATACATCAAAGGAAACACGCCGGTTTCTTGCAACATTACCTGAGGGACGTTTTATGTTTGTATTTACACCGACACACACTTCATGGCTAAACATGATCGAAAGTTTCTTTAGTAAAGTGACAAAGCAGATGTTAAAGGGCATTCGTGTGAATTCAAAGGATGAATTGTCAGAGTGGATATACCGCTACTTCTATGAAATCAATGCTGATCCGATTGTTTATCATTGGACATATAAATAGATGAAATTAATCCCGATAAAGCAGCCACTATTTAAACTATCAACAACTTAATATTTGTTATACTAGCATTGCCTTGGCAATCATACAAGGGACAGAATCAACAATTTAACTTTCCAATTCTGTCCCTTGCAATGAATCCTCTGCTTATTTACAGTAAGAATATCCCAAGAAAAATTTCAAAACAAAAACGGATATGGAGGTATTTAAGAATGAAACATCTTAATTTGAGGAATGTACTGTTAGTTCTTACACTCGTGTTTTTTATGCAGCATGGATCTATTTTATTGCCTGACCTGCCGGAATATCCTTACTCTGATGAAGAATCCATTGCACCATGTAATGATACTCCTTCTTCAGACACTCGTGTAGACTGATCTATTTTATCATTATAAAGTTTTTCATAAAATGTTCTTTTACTAAAATGACTGAGTGCGCGACAAACTTGCAAGCCATCAGTCATTTTTACTGTCTCCATCTGCTGCCCGTTACACGCCTTCTGTTCCTTCTCATTCCACAACATATCATAAAGAAACTCATTCACCATATATAGTCTTCTGCATCTTAATACTTCTCTTAAAGCTTTTTTATCCAGTTCTGTTGCCAGCTGGTACTCTCCCAGATTGCCAAGCTCGCTCGCGACAATAGCCATGACAAATTCATACATGGAAATATACTCTGACAGCTGATCTTTCTCTGCAAACTTTTCAAAGAAGTGTATCAGGAACCCGATCACCTCCCTTTTTTCCGCCTGTTCAAGCCCCTGAATCCTTTTGCAGACACATGACATCTCTGTTTCCGTCAGGTACACATCTTCGGCTTCATATATTTTTTCTGCTTTCAGCGTACACCTGAGTGCGTCCGCCTCCCTTACTGCAAACGCTTCCTCCGTGATCTTCCCTTCCATCAGGTCAAGCGATGCCTCCGCCTCCATCACATACTGCTTGTTTTCCGGTATCTCAAGACAGACCTTTGCCTTTAACCGCTCCAACAGTAACCTGGCTTTGACCGGATCACGGTTATTCCGGCTGTATGTCATCTCTGTCATCAGCTCCAGCACACTCCTGTCGTTCGTCACAAGCGCTGTCTTCTGAACCTCCCTGGACAACCCCAGGCGCCTCATGATCCTGCCAAGCGGTTCCCGCTGCATATCCGACTTTCCCTGCTCCGTCTTTCGGAGGGATTTGGTAGAACAGATCCCGTCACAGACTTCCTCCTGCGTCAGTCCGAGCATATTTCTGCGGATGCGCAGGACATCGCCGACCGCGTACACCCATCTTTGTCGGTACAGGTACGTACAGTCCTGCATATAGACTGGTATGCCGTATGCTGTATAGAGTTCCCGCAGCAGCGCTTCCAGTTCGGCGCTCTCCTTCAGGACATTCTGATACAAAACGGCCTCCTGCTGTTTCCCGCTCTCCGCGAGCTGCCTGACCATATCTGTCAATATCTTTCCCTTATACTCCAACAGTTCCACCAGATAAAACGCACGCCCCGTATTCCGCAATAGCTCGATCACGTCATCGCAGAGCTGCAGTAACTGCTGCAGCTCTGCCTGCGCCATCGTATGATCCTCAGCCAGGATCTCCCTCAGATAATAATACGCGGTCTTAGAATAGATCTGCGCTGTGGACAGCTCATCATACAGGGAATCCTTCACATACTCCAGCCAGTATCTGCACTTGTCAGCGAAACCGGACGCTGACGCCCTGCAGCACTCATACTCCAGCACCATGTTCACTTCCAGCACGGACAACAGCTTTGGCTGTATATAGACCGGATCCACCTCCGGCACAGTCAGCCGCACTGCCTCCCCGTAAAGGCGGGCAAGCTCCGCCCTGTCCGCCCCCTGGAGCTTTACGCATTCTGCCTGCATCATAAGGCAGAACTGGCGTCTCATCCGGTCGGAGGGATCCTGCCTTTCGTAATCCCTGATCAGATTCCCTGCCTTCGGAAAGTCTCTCCGGTCTACCGCCCACAGGATCCTGTGCTGCCATTCCCACTCCGCATGATCCTCATTGTTCAGCAGGTTTTCATATCTGTCCGACGTGACGCCAAGCCGCCCCAGGAGGCGGTCTCGCATCGTTTTCGGGACGGGTCTGATCTCACTCTCGATCCTGGAGAGCTGGCTGGCATCCATCAGTCCCTCCGCCAGCTCCTCGCCCGTTACGCCCGATTCTTCACGCACCCGCTTTAGAAATACGGCAAACTCCTGCTCCGACTGCAGCGGTTCCTTCAACACATTTTTTCGCTTTTTCATCATCAGTAATTCCCCTTTATTCATCAGATGCAAAACGCCGCATACAACGGCACGGCGCAGAGATCCCCCTCCACGCCAAAATTCTTCTCCGACAGCCGGATCGCCCTCTCAGGTGCATACATCTTGATATAATGCTGCAGGCTTTTTGCCCTGACATGCTCTCCCGACTTCACTTCGATGGGGATCACCCGCCCGTGCTGCTGTATCACAAAATCCACCTCCGCCGCCGGCGAATCACTTGTCCAGTAGTACAAGTTATAGCCGTTTGTCCTCAGCGCCTGCGCGACATAGTTTTCCGTCAGGCTGCCACGGTAGATCTCTGACAGTTCCTTTCTGACGATGCTCTCCGGCGTTATCCCTGTAAACGCCGACAGCAGCCCGACATCGGACAGATACAGTTTAAACGCGGAGACATCGCGAAAAGCTGTCAGGGGCATGTCGCCCCTGCTCACCCTGTCGCACCGGAGCACGACGCCCGAATAGACGAGCCACGCGATCGAGTCCCCAAAGAGTCCCGCCGTCGCACCTTTTCGGATCAGCTTATACTGAAATTTTTTATTTTCCTTTGCAAGCTGTGCCGGCATTGACATATAGGCATTTCTAATCCTGGTGCTCTCGCTGTCTGTGGTGTATTTTGCCATGTCCGCAGTGTAGGCGTTCAGCAGCAGGCTCTGTATCTCCGGCACATTGATCAGCGAACCTCTGTCCAGATACTCATTGACTGCCGCCGGCATTCCGCCAATGTATAGATATCTGTAGTACCATTCAGACAATTCCTGGTGCGCCGCCGCCGACAGCTCCTGCATCCTGCTGTAGTGTTCCCTTATCATTTCCACAAAGTACCCTTTTCCTACAGCGCGCAGAAATTCATCAAAGCCAAGCGGATACAATGTTTTCATAAGGACCTTTCCAACCGGAAACGAATATTTTTCACGGTTGATCGCCACTCCCAGCAGGCTTCCCGCTGCTGCGATATGGTACTCCGGCGCCTCCTCGCAAAAGTATTTCAACGCAGTCAGCGCACGTTCGCACGCCTGGATCTCGTCGAAAATGAGAAGTGTCCTGTCCGGTATGATCTTCTGGTTAAAATACTCCTCCAAGAGTCTGATGATCCTGTCCGGGGACAGCTCGCCCTGAAAATAGTCTGACACGATACGCATCCTCTCAAAATTGATATATACCGTATTTTGGAAAAACCTGTCGCCGAGCTCACGCAGAATATATGTTTTCCCAACCTGGCGCACTCCGTGCAGAAGAAGCGGCATTCTTCCTGCACCCATGTTCTTCCATTCGATCAACTCCTGCATCATATTTCGTTCCATACAGCTACTGTTCTCCTTTTAAGTACTTTTTTTTGAATATTATATCATTATTTCCGTATCAAAAACAAGAAAAAAGTCATTTCAAAATGACTTTTTTCTTGTTTTTGATATCACTATTTACTCCAGCGTCCGGTATTTCAGATCCAGAAATGCTTCCCTGTCACTTCGGAACAGATAGGAATATTCAGGGTTACTGCCTGTGACAATGTGGGAAAATCCGCTGTAGCCATCCACGAGCGCCTTGCATTTTTTCTCGGAAGACAGGACCACCTTCCGTGTGCTGCCATCCAGCATCTCCCACAGCACATAGTAGGTGAGCCCGTATCTGGACTGCTGGCTGGCGGTGTGCACCCAGATCACCTGGCTGTTATCCAGGATCAGGGGATCCAGCTTCGCGCTGAAAGTCCACCTCCTTCCGATAAAGACACTGCCCTGCCTGTCTGCAGACGCAAAATCACTTTCCAGCGCCTCCATCGTGACAGCGGGATTGGCTTCCAGGTATTTCTTTATCTGTTTTTGGGGCGAATCCTTTATCGTCCATATGAGGATAAGCACGGCAAACAGAAAGAACACGGAACCGATCGCAGTGATGCCGTATACATTGCCAAGACTCTGCCCGTGGATCCTGCCGTCGCCGATGTGATACACGACCGTGTCCGGATCCAGTCCCATCTGTCTCGACACACGTTCATAATAATCCAGCTCTTCCCCCTCCAGAACCTCCAGCGTACCGGCGATCTTCACGCCCGTTTCCGGAAGCTCCTGATCCTGTTCTATGGCACCATAAAACGCTTGCGCCTGATCAGCCATCTCGTCATAGCGCTTATACGCAACCTCGACCGAGATGCCGATGCCCCGTTCCTCATCCAGCACCAGCCACGAGGAGCGGTCCTTCTTCGTCCCGGTGGAGACGCCGTTGATCTTTGTCGTCTTGGTGGTTTCCATATATTCGTCCACAGGATACCGGACCTCCCAGGATACATATTTTCCAACCATGTCCGTAAGCTCTGCCTCCGCGGGCAGCGGCTTTGCCCCCATCAGGGCGGTAATGCAGGATAAGCCTGTATCACAGAGCATCCAGATACCCACGACAGCGCAGAACAGGATGATCCCGACCGCTCCTTTGATTTGTCCCATACGTAATTTTCTCAGCACCTTATTTGTTCCTCCTTTGTTTATTTTAGTATATTATACCATCTCTGCACACAATGTGAAACGATTATGAAAATAAACCTCCGTTATAATTCACAAATTTTTAATAATTTTTACCCCTCTGTACACAAAAAAGTACAAAGAATAGTGTTGACGTGTATACAAAATTAAGGATATAATACAGTTATGAATGTTAGACAGGACTTCACATTTTCGTAACAATCAACATTCTAAACTTCAGTAACCCGCGGTGCCATACCGCATAAAATTTTATTTATATTTAGGAGGCTTTGCAAAATGAGACCAGAATGGACAGATTTTGTAGGTGGCAAATGGGAAAGCGAAATTAACGTGCGTGACTTCATCCAGAAGAACTATACACCGTATGAAGGTGATGAGTCTTTCTTAGCAGGACCTACACAGAACACAAAAGATTTATGGGACATGGTTCTTGATCTTCAGAAGAAGGAGAGAGAAGCAGGCGGTGTTCTCGACATGGACACAAAGGTGATCTCTACCATCACTTCTCATGGTCCCGGATACCTCGACAAGAGCAAGGAGACGATCGTTGGTTTCCAGACAGATAAGCCTTTCAAGCGTTCTTTACAGCCTTACGGCGGTATCAGAATGGCAGAGAAGGCTTGCTCAGACAACGGCTACGAAGTAGATCCTGAGGTTAGTGAGTTCTTCTCTACGCACAGAAAAACACACAATGCAGGCTGCTTTGATGCTTACAACCAGGAGATGAGGGCATGCCGCTCCTCACACATCATCACAGGTCTTCCTGATGCTTACGGACGCGGACGTATCATCGGCGACTACAGAAGAGTTGCCCTCTATGGTATCGACAGACTGATCGAGGATAAGCAGGCTCAGAAGGATTCGACAGGACGTGTCATGACAGACGACGTGATCCGTCTTCGCGAGGAGCTCTCCGAGCAGATGGTCGCTCTCAAGATGATGAAGGAAATGGCTGCTTCTTACGGCTGCGATATCTCCAAGCCGGCAACGAATGTACAGGAAGCGATCCAGGCTACTTACTTCGGATACTTATGTTCCGTTAAGGAGCAGAACGGCGCTGCGATGTCCCTTGGACGTACATCTACATTCCTTGACTGCTACGCACAGAGAGACTTAAAGAACGGAACATTCACAGAGGAGCAGATCCAGGAGTTCGTTGACCACTTCATCATGAAGCTGCGCTGCGTCAAATTTGCACGTACACCGGAATACAACCAGATCTTTGCTGGCGATCCTGTATGGGTGACAGAGTCCCTCGGCGGTGTCGGTGTTGACGGACGTCCGATGGTAACAAAGATGTCCTTCCGTTATCTGAATACACTGACAAACCTCGGACCCAGCCCGGAGCCGAACCTGACAGTACTCTGGTCTACAAGGCTTCCTGAGAACTGGAAGAGATACTGCGCAAAGATGTCTATCCAGACTTCTTCGATCCAGTATGAGAACGATGATCTGATGCGCGTGACACACGGCGACGACTACGGTATCGCATGCTGCGTATCTTCCATGGTCATCGGTAAGGAGATGCAGTTCTTCGGCGCTCGTGCAAACCTTGCAAAGTGCCTGCTCTATGCGCTGAACGGCGGTGTTGACGAAGTTACGAAGAAGCAGGTTGGTCCGAAGTACCGCCCTGTCGCAGGCGATGTGCTTGACTATGACGATGTTTACAGCAAATTCATGGATATGATGGAGTGGCAGGCAGACGTGTATGTCAACACACTCAACATCATCCACTACATGCATGACAAATACTGCTATGAGAGAGCAGAGATGGCTCTTCATGACAGAGATGTCAAGAGATATTTCGCAACAGGTGTTGCAGGTCTTTCGATCGTTGCCGACTCTTTATCAGCGATCAAGTATGCGCAGGTTAAGGCGATCCGCGACGAGGACGGCATCATCGTTGACTTCGAGACAACAGGCGAGTTCCCTAAGTATGGTAACGACGACGACCGTGTTGACCTGATCGCACAGGATATCGTTCACAAGTTTATGACAGCGATCAGAAGACATCATACCTACAGAAATGGTATCCCTACGACTTCCATCCTTACGATCACATCGAATGTGACATACGGTAAGGCTACAGGCAACACACCTGACGGACGTAAGAAGGGACAGCCGTTTGCTCCTGGTGCAAACCCGATGCATGGACGTGACACACATGGTGCAGTCGCTTCCCTGTCTTCTGTATCAAAGCTTCCGTTCAAGGATGCTCAGGACGGTATCTCCAATACCTTTACGATCATTCCGAACGCACTTGGTAAGGAAGCGAAGGTCTTCTCCGGCGATATCGAGCTTGACCTCAACAACTAAGGCTACGCGCCAGAGAAGCCCTCGGTCTTCTCCGGCGATATCGAGTTAGATCTGAACAATTAGTCTTACAACTGCACAGGGGCGTATGCCCCTGTGTATCCAAAGAGAGGAATAGGTGTAACCGATGGATGAGAAATCAATGATCGACGACCTCGTAGCCCAGCTTGACGCCGGTTTTTCCAGCGAGAAAGCTGTGGGGCATTTCAATGTAGATGTCAGTGAGGATGCGTCCACAAAAGAAGTCCAGACACTTGGATGTACAGACTGTTCCAGCAATCCGATGGCGTGCAGCGTACCAACGCTCCACGAGGGATTGGACAAAGAGTAAAATATATAGATCATATCAGGAGGTATATAACGATGGCAATGAATAATGCAGCACAGGTTGATAACTTAGTTTCTTTATTGGATGGTTATGCTACAAAGGGTGGTCATCACCTTAACGTGAACGTACTCAACAGAGACACGCTGTTAGATGCGCAGAAGCATCCTGAGAATTATCCCCAGTTGACGATCCGCGTATCCGGATACGCTGTTAACTTCATCAAGTTAACACCGGAGCAGCAGGCAGACGTTATCTCCCGTACATTCCACGAGGCGATCTAATCGCCCTAATCTCATAGCAAGGCATACAAAAGCCCTGAGAACTTTCTCAGGGCTTTTATTATTCACCTTTCATCATCTCGCTCAGCTCGTCCACCATCTTCTTACTGGGCTGCTTTCCTCCGGTCAGCGCCGATAAGAACACCTCGACCGACCCGTCATAATAGTCCGCCAGGATCTTGTTTGCTTTCCCGCGCGCATACTGCGCTGTTGTCAATGCCGCGGAATAGCGCCTGCTCTTCTGACTCGTATCCACAGCGATCAGTCCCTTGTCGATCAAATGCCGGATAAAGGTATTGATCGTCTGCTTTTTCCAGTTCTTATGTAATTCCCCATTTAAATATTCCATAATCTCGCTAAAGCCTTTTCCGCCATCGTTTTTCCACAAATAATCCATAATCAGACTCTCTGATTGCGACATCTCACATCTAACATTATTCTCCATAATGACTTCCTCCATTAAATGAAATCTGGTACGATAATATTCTACCATACTAATCTATCAATTCTATTCTACTTGCTTTTTGCACAACTGTAAAGCATTTTTTGCATGTTTTTGCATTATCCGTCAATTTTCAAAGTTTACCATAACAGAAAGACATCCGTCCATGATCGTGCCTTAATCGAGTAGGGAAGAGCCATCTTCCCCTACTCGTGCGCCGGGCACCCGTCAGCGCATGTTGACAATCTTCCTTTGGGTACCCGTGTGCATAAAAGAAAAACAGTCCTGTTTTTTAATCAAAACAGAACTGTTCCTTAATACTGCTGCTTTTCAAAAGCATTTTTCAAACACACTTTAGAACGATATGATATACAGCTTCTCCTCCGGCATATTGTAATACTCTTCATCCGTTTCAGCCCCGGCTTTCATAAACAGCAGTGCATCGACTTCTGCCGGATCAATGATGCGGTCTATTCCGCGGGATAATATATACGTATTGTGGTCATCTCCATCATCTCCATCAGAGCCGCCCTGTATGATGCCTGTCAGCCGTGTTCCGTCTTTTAGGCGCACGCCCACAAGACCGGGCACCTCCGCAAAAGTAGTGGATTGGATGGTATTTCCATTCTGATCGGTCCCTTCGATCGGAACTGTCTGCATCGGAAAATCAAATTCGGCGTAGAGCGAGATCGGTGAGATCTCCACTTTTGTTAACGTGGCGCCGCTGTCCCCGACTGGCTGTGACAGCTCGATGCTTCTGACCTGTTCGGAAGCATCCAGTGGGAAATCAAATGTCCATGCCGCCTCGATATCCGGCGTATACGCCGCCTTGCTGACGATTCCCAGATTACGGAACTCTATGTGGACCGGCTGTCCGATCAGGCTCCTGCCGTCTGCCGTCATGAGCGTCATGAGATACTCCATGCTGCCGTCATCACCCACATATTTCCCGATAATGCTGCCGTCCGCAGTCTCCTTTGCCGGCGTGCCATCCGTATACGTAATATTTCCGTCCGCATCACGATGCAGATTGTCAAAAAAGTGTCCGCCGATCATATTGACAGGCTCACCATCCACCGTCGTATCCACATACTCAAAGCAGGGTTCGATGCCGTCCTCAACGTGATAGCCCTCTATTCGGAAGGACAGGTATACAAAGCGGGCATCCACGATGCGCTGCTGCACCGTGACCGTGACACCTTCCTGTGTGACGCTGTCGTTCATCGGTACCGTGATCTGAGTCTCTTCCAGATACTCCTTCTGTTCCGGTGTAGCCTCGAACCATTCCTCCATCCCGCGGCTCCAATGCAGATATACCGCACACGCCACAGTGCCTAACCCAAGCACCAGCACTGCCGCTGCCACAGCCGCCCACATACCTCTTCTCGTTCTTCTTCCCGCATATCCCATCTGTTTTCCCCCTTCTCGTTCTGTAATGCTTTCCTTCCTGATCTGTGCCAATACATGATCTGCCCTCTGCTGGACAATGTCCGGAACCACGATCGTCTCCTGCAGTCTTTCAGCCGTCCTATCCTCACTCATACTTTACCTCCGTTTACTGCCCTGCGCTTCTCCCCGATCTGATAGATCGACGCCATCTGATCCCTGCCCCGTGCAAGCCGCGTGCGAACTGTGCTCGCCGGCATGTTCAGTGTCTCGCTGATCTCCACGGTGGTCAGCGCATCCACATAGTAGAGCACCATCACCAGCCTGTACTTTTCATCCAGGCATTTCATCATTTCCACCCATTCAATGTTGTTGTATTCCTGTACTTCCTCCGGAAATTCCTGCTGATCATCACCGTAATACAGCTCTCTCTTTTTTCGCTGGATATCATTGCACTTATTGATCAGGATCCTCGTCATCCACGTCCGGAAGAACTCTGCACTCCGCAGTTGTCCGATCTTTTCCCAGCATGCAAGGAGCGTATCTCCCACGGCGTCTGCGATATCCTCATCGTTGCTTAAGATCGCCGCTGCCGTCTTATACATATTCTGCATCTGTGACTGCATCAGCGCTGCAAACGCATCTGCGTCCCCTTTCCGGGCGCGTTTTACCAGGTTTTTCATGCCTTTTCCTCTCTATTCTGTAACTGTCGTTACTCATATTTTGTAGCCAATGATCATTGTACACGGAAACCGCGATCAGCTATCCCATCACTGTTCCCTACACTTATTAGACGACTGAAAGCAAAAAAGTGTCCCAAATATAAAAAAATACTTCTTTTGATATATCCCCCCGCGCCAAAATAGGGTATAATAGATATATTAGATTATAATGATACAGGAAAGGTTGATACTATGCAAGGAAGAATCCATTCTTTAGAGTCCTTTGGAACTGTTGACGGTCCCGGCGTGCGCTATGTGGTGTTCGTGCAGGGTTGTCCTATGAGATGTGCATACTGCCACAACCCGGACACATGGGAGATGAATGCGGGCACACTCATGGAACCGGAAGAAATTCTGGAAAATTACGAGCGCAACAAACCCTTCTACAACGGCGGGGGCATCACTGTTACCGGCGGCGAGCCGCTGATGCAGATCGATTTTCTGCTGGAGCTCTTTACGCTGGCGCACGGGCGCGGCATACACACCTGTCTGGACAGCTCCGGCATCGCCTACCGCCCGGACGGCAATCCGGAGTGGCTTGCAAAGCTGGACAGGCTCTGTGAGGTGACCGACCTGGTGATGCTTGATATCAAGCATATCGATCCCGAGAAGCACAAAGAGCTGGTACAGCAGCCTAACGACGGCATCCTTGCCTTTGCGGAGTACCTCGACCGCAAAAATGTCGAGATCTGGATCCGCCATGTCGTCGTTCCGGGCATCACGGACGATCCGGACGACCTGCACAGGCTGGGTTACTTTATCGGAGGACTCAAAAACCTCAAGGCGCTCGATGTCCTCCCCTACCACACCATGGGCAAGAAGAAATACGACGAGCTTGGCATGAAGTACCGCCTTGAAGGTGTCCCTGAGATGGACAAGGGCAAGGTACCCGAATTAAAGCAGCATATCCTGAACGGCATCCGCGAGAGACGCGGGCTTCCGGCCAGATAGACCATGTATTAAATCAGATACTTTACAATATTTTATACTTTTTACCTTGTATTTCGTATGAATATATATTAGAATATTTGTAGCAACATATTATTGATGATAAAAGGAGGAATTTTTACTATGGCATATCAGATTTCAGATGCATGTGTATCTTGCGGCGCTTGTGAGTCCCAGTGCCCTGTTGGCGCGATCAGCATGGGGGACGGCAAGTTTGAGATTGATGCAGATAAGTGCATTGACTGCGGTTCCTGCGCAGGCGCATGCCCTACAGGATCGATCGACCAGGCATAATGGTCAATAACATAGTTGAGCAGGGAAGAGCATCTTCCCTGCTCGTTTTTTTCTATTTCGCCTCGACAGCCTTTCTGAAAAAATGAAACTCTTTCTTTGCCTTTGGCTCTCCTTTTTCCTGGGCATTTGGAAATTCGATCGTCTTTTCCTTTTGCTTCTCCTTCGCTTTCTCCTTTGCCTTGTTCCGCTCTTTTCGCTTCGATGACTTGCCGCTGTACTGCCGCAGCAACTCGTCAATGCGCTTGTAGTACTCTTCGTTGCGCTGATCCTCCTGCTCATGCCGGTTCGCCACGCGCTCCTCATCGCGCTCCTCCATGAGCCGGAACTGATAATCCAGCTCCTTGCACAGATCGCCCTTCACATTCTCCGTGATGCGCTCCACCAGAAGGTCTGCCATCTCCTTATTGTTGGCTGCCACCGCATCCTTGATCAGCTTCTGGAACAGATACTGCAGCCGCAGTGTCTGAGCCTGTCCCGCCTCCGGCAGCCGGCTGTCCCGGGAATAGTCCGGTCTGCTGTCAAGCGATTTCATTTCCTTGATCTCGATCATATTCCTCATATCCTCCCTGCCCTCCCCAGACGGATCCTGGCTCCTCTCCTGTGCATCGGACGCGGTATCTTCTGCCGCCTCATGCTTTTTTCCAAATCGTTCGTTCCATTTTACATCCTCTGAATTTTTGATCGACGCCATCTTTGCCTCTCCTGTCTTTGATATTTTCGTTAGCTGCTTTTGTGCAAATGGATTGTCTGCTCTCATATCCTCCCCGCCTCCATCATCACTATGTATCTGGTCTAATACCGTCCTGACTGCCTTGAGCTGCAGCCCCTGATCCTTCAGATCCTTGATCACGATAAACCTGTCGATATCCTCCTGCGTATAGATCCTGTGCCCCTGCTCATTGCGTTTGATCGGGAGCGCAAGCTCCTCCTCCCAGTACCTCAATACATGCGATTCCACATGAACTTCCTTTGCAGCCTCATTGATCAAATACTTTTCCTTTACCACTTGTAAGCTCCTTTCTTGTCATTTATGATGTCATTTTGTCGATTCTATATAGAAAAAGAGGACCGGCTCTCACCCTGTCCTCTTCTGTAATATGATTATTTTATCTATTTCGCCAGATTGGCAAACTGCGTATAATCCGGCAGCCACGCCAGATTGATCGTGCCGATCGCACCGTTTCTCTGCTTCGCGATAATGATCTCCGCCACATTTTTCAGCTCTGTATCCTTGTTGTAGTAATCGTCGCGGTAGATGAACATGACCACATCGGCATCCTGCTCGATCGCGCCAGACTCCCTTAAATCAGAAAGCATCGGTCTGTGGTCCGGCCGCTGCTCCACGGCGCGCGATAGCTGGGAAAGCGCGATCACAGGCACATGCAGCTCACGAGCCAGCGCCTTTAAGGATCTGGAGATCTCCGAGATCTCCTGCTGTCTCGACTCGTTGCCCTTCCCCGAACCGGTCATCAACTGCAGATAGTCGATGATGATCATCTGCAGATCATACTCCAGCTTGAACTTCCTGCATTTGGAACGCAGCTCCCCGATACTGATGCCCGGCGTATCGTCGATCAGCAGTCCGGATCGCCCGATCACATCCGCGCTCTCGATCAGCCGCTCCCACTCGTCGTCCTTCATATTTCCTGTCCGGATCGCCTGGGAGTTCACCTTGGACTCCAGCGACAGCAGACGGTTCACCAACTGCTCCTTGGACATCTCCAGAGAAAAGATCGCGACAGACTTGCTCTCGTGAAATGCCACATGCTGTGCGATATTCAGCACGAACGCGGTCTTTCCCATCGAGGGACGAGCCGCGATCAGTATCAGATCAGAGGGCTGCATTCCCGCTGTCTTGTAATCCAGATCAAGAAACCCCGTCGCGATCCCGGTCACTGCCCCCTTGCTCTTCGACGCTTCCTCGATCAGATTCATCGCGTTCATGACAACCTGCCGGATCGGCACAAAATCGCCGCTGTTGCGCTTCTGTATGATATCAAAAATACTTTTCTCCGAAGTCTCCAGGATCGACTCCAGCGAGTCATTCTGGGCATAACAACTGTTTGCGATCTCCTCGTTGACGCGGATCAGTTTCCGAAGAATTGCCTTCTCCGCCACGATATTCGCATAGTGCTTGATGTTCGCGGAGGTCGGCACCGCTGCCATGACGTCCTTTATGTACTCGAGACTGTAGATCTCAGGCGGCGTCCCCTTTTCCTTGAGCCGCTCCTGCAGCGTCACCAGGTCGACTGGTTTTCCCTCATCGTTGAGCTCAACCATGGCATCGAATAAAATACCGTATTGTTTCCCGTAAAAATCATCGCCGCTGATCTGCTCGCTCGCGATGGTAATCGCCTCCTTGTCCATCAGCATGGAACCGATCACGGACTGTTCCGCCTCGATACTGTGAGGCAGGACTCTCTTTAAAACTGCCTCATCCATTTCCGGCATTATGTTCAATGTCCCCCTGTCCTTTTATTTTGCCTCCACATGCACTCTCAGCTTCGCAGTCACCTTTGGGTGCAGTTTCACAGTAACTTCATGGGTTCCTGCCGCCTTGATCGTCTCGCCAAGCTGTATCTTTTTCTTGTCGATCTCCTTTCCGTACTGCTCTTCCACTGCCTTTGCGATCTCCTTGGAGGACACGGAGCCAAACGTCTTTCCGCCTTCACCGCCCTTGATCTCCATCCGGACGGTCATCTGCTCAAGTTCTGCCGCCAGCGCCTGCGCCGCCTCAAGCTGCTCCTTTGCGATCTTCTCCTCGTTCTTCTTCTGCAGCTTTAAGGTATTCCTGTTGGCGTCCGTCGCCTCCACTCCCAGCTTCTTGGGAATGATAAAATTCTTGGCGTAGCCTTCCTTGATCTCTACCAGATCTCCTTTTTTCCCTACGGATTTTACGTCCTCTAGCAATATTACCTTCATACTCGCTTTATCCTTTCTATATTAACTATATTCTATCGACGATACCCGGTTTCACTATATAGCGCCCTCTTCCAGCATCTGGTTCAGCGTCTCCTTCACGACGAACACTGCCCGCTCCGGCGTCGTGTCTGTCAACTGCGCGCCTGCGATATTCATGTGCCCGCCGCCGCCAAGCCGCTCCATGATGATCTGTACATTGACCTCATCGATCGATCTCGCGGAGATGTAGATCTTGCCGTTGTACTCTGTCACGACGAAGCTTGCCTTGATGCCGTTGATGCCCAGCAGCTCATTGGCAGCCTGCGCGCCGATCTCGGTCGGGCTGTCAAGCCCCTCCGACGGACAGATCCCCATGGCGTATGCGTTCTTGTAGATCTCGGCATTCCGCACGGTCTCGGCTTTTGCCTTGTACTCGCGCGCGCCGTCCCTAAACATCTTGCGTACTCTCGTCACATCAGCCCCGCACCGCCTCAGAAACGCCGCCGCCTCAAAGGTTCTGACGCCTGTCTTTGCCGTAAAATTGTTGGTGTCGACCATAATCCCCGAATACATACAGTCCGCCTCGTTGCTGCGCACCTTGACGGTGCCGGCTATATACTGTACGACCTCCGCCACCATCTCACAGGTGCTCGACGCATAGGGCTCCACATAGGAGAGTGTTGCGTTCTCGATCACTTCCGAGCCCTGCCTGTGGTGGTCTAACACCACGACTGTCCTGCAGCTTCTGATCAGATCGGGACACTCTGTGATACTCGGCTTGTTGACGTCCACGACCACCAGAACCGTACTGCTGTCCGCGATCTCCAGCGCCTCCGTGCTTCCTATGATAAAATCTTCCTCGTAGATATTCCTGTCCCTGAAAAGCTCCACCAGCGGTTTCACCGAAGTCGTGATATCGTTGATCACGATGTGCGTTTTCCTGCCAAGCGCCCTGGCAATGCAACTGATACCCACCGCCGCCCCGAACGCGTCCGCGTCCGCCAGCCGGTGGCCCATGATGAGCACTTTGTCCTTGCTCGTGATGATCTCCTGCAGGGCATTTGCCTTCACGCGCGCCTTCACGCGCGTATTTTTCTCCATCTGCTGGCTCTTGCCGCCGTAATAGACGATCGAATCCGGCGATTTCACCACCGCCTGGTCTCCGCCGCGCCCCAGCGCCAGATCGATCGCAGTGCGCGCAAATTCAGCATTCTGCGCATATGTAGGGGCATCGACGCCGACGCCGATGCTCACCGTCACCGCCATCTCGTTGCCGATGTTCACCGTCTTGACATCCTCTAAGAGCTCAAAACGCGATTCTTTCAGATTGATCAGCGCCTTCTTGCGCATGATGACCAGATACTTGTCCTTCTCGGTCTTTCGCGCGATCCCGTCGATCGATGCGATATATTTATTGATCTTCCTGTCGATCAGCGCCATCAGCAGCGACCTTCGGACATCCTCCACGCTCTCCAGCGCCTCGTCGTAGTTATCGATATAGATCATACCGATGGCAAGGCTCTGCTCATCACGGTCGCGCAGTGCGCGCTTGAGCGCCGTCTCGTCAAACAGATAGCCCGCGATCAGAAAATTCTCATTGCCGGCGCTCTCGATCACTTCACTGTTGTCCAGCACATTTTCGATGGAGATCCGCTTCATCTTAAAAATATACTCATGCTCCTCAAAGGCGAGTTCTATCTGTGTCTCCTGCTCAAACTCAAGCTTGTCCTTCGTGACAGAAGAAAAGATCGTGTCGATCGGCTTATGATAGCCTTTCTCCTTATGGATCACCTTCCCGAACGCCGCATTCATCCATATGATCCTGCCGTCATCATCCATCAGCACATGGGGAAGTTCCAGATCCCACAACAACGTTCTCTGGATCTGGCCATACTGCGTTGCAAAATTGATAAATTCATTCATAATAACTGGTCTGTTTCTATATAATAGAATAAGCATGGAGATCAGGTAGACCAGCAGAAACCCCGAGACGCAGATGCCGGCCCTTATATTCAGAAAATAGATTCCTATGTTTACCAATATCAACAATATTCCCAGGATCAGGGTAGTCTGAAGATACGCTTTCAGGTGTCCCTTTAATTTCACTTTTTGCTTCATGTATAATACCTCCCGCAAATGGCATCCGTCCACGCGGTTTTCTATATGCTCATATCCATAGATAGTATATCATTAAATACGAAAAAGTTCCATAGCAGATTTTGTCTGTTCTGGTCGCAAACACAAAAATCCTGTTATGCGCCTGCAGCGATCGCGACAATATTCAGTAAGATCTCCACGATCTTCTCCATATCCTGTATGCAGGCAAACTCATTTCTGCCATGGTGCCCCTCCGATCCCGTACATATATTCGGGCACAGCAGGCCGTCAAAAGACAGCCTCGCGCCGTCCGTGCCGCCCCGGATCGGTGAGATCTCAGGCTCCACGCCCGCCCGCTTCATGGCCTCCACCGCATGGTCGACAATGTGCATCTCCTTCTCGATCATCTCGCGCATATTGCAGTAGGAATCTGTGATCTCCACACAGAAGGTCCCCTCGCCATATTTCTTGTTTAACTCAGCCGCTGTTTTTTCAAAGACCGCTTTCCGCTCCTCGAACTTTGCCCTGTCGTGGTCTCTGATGATGTACTCCGCGACAGCCTTTTCCACATTGCCCTTCATATGATCCACATGATAAAAACCCTCATACCCCTCCGTGTTCTCCGGGCATTCATCCGGGAGTGCGCACTGAAATTCATACGCGAGCTTAATGGCGTTCTTCATGACATTCTTGGCATAGCCCGGGTGTACGCTCTTCCCGGTGACTGTCAGGACCGCGCCCGCCGCGTTAAAACACTCATAGCTCATATCGCCGAGCATACCGCCGTCCACCGTGTAGGCATGATCCGCGCCAAAACCCCTGATATCAAAATACGCCACACCGTTCCCGACCTCCTCGTCGGGCGTGAACCCGATGCAGACTTTGCCGTGCCGAATCTCCGGGTGTGTCAGCAGATGCTCCGCCATCGCCATGATCTCGGCGACGCCGGCCTTGTCGTCACCGCCGAGCAGTGTATTGCCGTCCGTCACGATCAGGCTCTTGCCCTTACATTTCGCTAACATCGGAAAATCTGACACAGATGTCACGATGTGCGCATCCTCGTTCAGTACGATATCATTTCCGTCATAATCCTCGATCACCCTCGGCTCGACATGCGCACCGCTCACCGCCGGAGCAGTATCCATGTGCGCGATAAATCCGACCGACGGTATTTTCCCCCCGTCTGTTCCCCCGACATTGGAAGGGATCACTGCGTAGACATAACCGTGCTCCTCGTCATACCGCACCTCCTCCGCTCCCAGCGCTCCAAGCTCCCCGGCAAGCATCTTTGCCAGATCCCGCTGTTTGTCCGTTGAGGGAACCCTGTCCGACGACTCCTCCGACGACTGCGTGTCGATCTTCACATACCTCAAAAAATTCTCTACTACCTTCGAATATGCCATTGCCAATCTCTCCTTTTCCTAATCCATTTCCTAGTATACCACGTTTTTCCAAAAAATGAAAATAAAAAAAGAACCAATAAACCGCTTATCAGTTCATTGGTTCCTCATGATCAGATCAGTCGATCGTGTACGGCATCAATGCCACATGGCGTGCTCTCTTGATCGCCACTGTGAGCGCTCTCTGATGCTTTGCGCAGTTTCCTGTGATACGTCTGGGAAGGATCTTGCCTCTCTCAGACACATATCTCTTTAACTTCGCCGTATCCTTGTAATCGATCACATTGTCCTTGCCGCAAAATACGCAAACTTTCTTTCTTCTACGGATCCCGCCTCTTCTCTTCATCGGAGAATCCGCTTTTTCAGTTTTATTAAAAGCCATGATAAAGCCCCCTATTCTTTCAAACTCAAAAACGTTAAAAACAGATCTTAGTTAAACGGCAGCTCCTCATCGATCCCGTCCGGAATGTTCATGAAGCCGTCGCCTGCTGCCATCGGCGCCGCCGGCTGGCTGTTTCCGCCTCCGAAGCCGCCTCCGTAATTGTTATTTCCGTAACCGCCGTCGGAGTTGCTGCTGCTGTTCTTGCTCTCAGCAAATTCCTGGTCGTCAACAATGACTTCCGTGGTATATACCTTCACACCGTCCTTGTTGGTGTAGCTTCCGGTCTGGATCCGGCCGGACACGGCAATCTTGGTTCCTTTGCGGAAATAGCGCTCCGCAAACTCGCCCGCTTTGTTAAAAGCGACACACGGAATGAAATCCGCCGTGTTCTCATCGTTGTTATTGCCGCCGCGGGCAAACCGCCTGTCCACGGCAAGCGTGTACCTTGCGATCGCCATCTGGTTCTCACCCTGTGTGTATCTCACCTCGGGATCCCTTGTCAAACGTCCCATCAAAATTACTTTATTCATATATTGAAGTCTCCACTGTACGCCCCGTCTCTTTTTCCCCGAAACAGGCGCGCATCCTATTTCTCGTCCTGTCTAACGCACAAATATCTGACAACGTTCTCCATGAGACGGATCCTTGACTCGATCTCTGCCGGAACAGTTGCTTCGCCATCAAACTGAATGAAATAATAGAAAGCTTCCCTCATCTTGCGCACTTCGTAAGCAAGTCTCTTCTTGCCCCACTCATCCACATTTGTGATCGTGCCACCATGCTTTGTGATCATGTTCTTTACCTTCTCAACGGTGGCAGCTCTCTCATCGTCCTCAAGCTTTGCGCTGACAACAACGGCTAATTCATACTTGTTCATTTTGTTACCTCCTTCTGGTCTCTGGCCTCTTCCCGAAGAAGAAGCAAGGATTTATATATCACAATGGTTTATGATACTATATTTTTCCTGAATTTGCAAGCTGTTTTACAAATTATTGTCACTATTTTTTTTCCTTAACCCCTTTGTGCCCTTCTCGACCTGGCGCCGCGGGAGCATGACCTGATGCCCGCAGCCTGCGCATCTGAGCCGGAAATCCGCACCCACGCGCAGGATCTCCCACTCCGGGCTGCCGCAGGGGTGCGGCTTTTTCAGTCTGACGATATCGCCAACTTCATATTCAAATCCCATAACCCATCTCGCTTTTCCGCACTGTCTACTCATGCAGATCGATCTGTGCAAATACTTCCCCGATGCTCCCTGTGATGACCAGATCCGCCTTGGTGTCGCGCTGTGTCGGCGTCTTGTTGATCAGCACGAGCCTGTTTCCCTGGTAGTAATCAATGAGTCCCGCCGCAGGATACACCGCAAGCGAGGTGCCGCCGATGATCAGCATATCCGCCTCGCTGATGACGCGCACCGATTCCTGCAGAATACTCTGGTCAAGCCCTTCCTCATACAATACCACATCCGGCTTGATCCTGCCGCCGCACGTGCACGCCGGCACGCCGGTGCTGTCCACGATCTCCTCCACCGCGTGAAACGCACCGCACTTTTCACAGTAATTGCGCAGGACGCTGCCGTGAAGCTCGAGCACTTTCCTGCTGCCCGCCGCCTGATGCAGCCCGTCGATATTCTGTGTCACGACCGCAGTCAGCTTCCCCTGCGCCTCGAGCTTTGCCAGAACCTTGTGCGCGGTGTTTGGCTTCGCGTCCAGACAGAGCATCTTATCGCGGTAAAACCGGAAAAATTCGTCCGGCCGCTTCATATAAAACGTATGGCTCAGTATCGTCTCCGGCGGATAGTCATACTTCTGGTTGTAGAGTCCGTCCACGCTCCGAAAATCAGGGATCCCGCTCTCAGTGGACACACCCGCTCCCCCGAAAAAAACGATCCTGCTGCTCGCGTCGATCATCTGCTGCAATGTTTCGATTTCCTTACTCATTTCCATACACTCCTTTACCACACTTTAAATGATATGTTCAGATCCACATTGTTCGGAATGCCGTCCACCCGCCCTTTCTCCGTGTACTGCCAGCAGGCCACCTCGTAGGGCATATACATATAATCGTCATAAAATGCGTACCACTTCTCATAGGCGTTGAGCTGCGGCATGTCGAGCAGTTGTGTGAAACAGACAACGTTTCCGTAGATCATCGGCGTGTATCCCGCCGCCCTGACCGCCTCGCAGAACGCGATCGTGATGGCAGTGCGCTCCTCCTTCGTGATCTGATCCGCGCGCCCCTTGCCGCCGGAGATCCGCTCCACGTCAAACACGACCGGGCAGGACACATCATACCCCGCCAGATGCTCGATCACAAATGCCGCTTCCTCCTGCGCCTCCTCGACCGTGACCGCCTGCGTGAAGAAGTATACGCCGGCACGGACGCCTGCCTCGTTGGCGCCCTTCATGTTCGCATCATAAAAATCATCCAACACGATCTTGCCCGACTCATATCCCCGCAGTCCCAGCCGGATAAAAGCATACTCGATGCCCTCCTCCCGGACAGCGTTCCAGTCGATATCGCCCTGATATTTTGACACGTCGATCCCCTTGTGCGACGTGACTGTACCGTTTTCCACATACTGCATCAGCCCTTCTTCCGTCTTCTGGAAATTCTCGTCGAGAAGGCTGTGCTTTGTCACCTCGTCCAGCACAGGTGCAAACACATATTCATTTTCAAAACTGTAGATCAGATTTTCCGGAAAAAATGAGCGGAGCATTTTGAGCGGACTGCCGTCCTCCCCCGTCACAAGCTCCCGCATCCTGTCCTTGATGGACTGCTCGACCTCGGCCTCCTTCGACTGCATGAGCGCCGCGATCCCCGCATCGTCCAGATCCAGCGGTGCATCCTGCCCGGCTGCCGCAACGCCGCCCGCCGATTCCGCGTCCTCCATTCCAGGCTCCTGACTGCCGGACGTTCCATCCTCCACGTCGACGGACAGCGCAGGCAGAGCCTGGTCCGCCAATAGCTGTTCCCGCTCCCCGCGCAGGCGGCCTACCTCCCTGACCTCCCGCACGTACAGCGCTCCCATCGCCCCCGCAAAAGTCAGTGAAATGATCGTTATGATCAGCAGCAATATGATAATGATATGTAATGACCTGATCCGCTTTGTCTGCATCTTCTCCTCCAATATTTCAACTGTTCTCAGGAATCGTCAACTATTTCCTGACAGTTCCTTATTACAGTCTACACTATCTGTGCGCGATATGCAAGAAGAGCATTTCACACTTATCGAAAATATACCGCCTTCGAGCGATGCCTCCACCCGCCCGTCCATGTGCTCTGCAAACTGCCTGACGATCGCCAGTCCAAGCCCTGTCGCCTTGTGCGTCCGCGAGACATCTGTCGTGTAAAAACGATCAAAGATCCTGTCGAGATCCCTCTCCTCAATACTGTCTGTCCGGTTCGACACACACAGGCAGACAGCACCGTCCTGTTTTAGCAAAGCAAGGCGGTAATCCCCCGTCCCGTGGACAAGCGCATTGCGGATCAGATTCTCGATGATCCGGACAAGGGCATGCCGGTCCGCAAGGACATAGCAGGGCGTCTGGGGGATATCGACGACCGGCTCGCAGCCCTTTTTCACAAAATCATCATAAAACATGGAGACCGCATCCGCAAACAGATTGGTGAGATTAATCCGTTCCATAGAAAACGCCATACTGCCCGCCTCGATCCGCGTGTACTCAAACAATTGGTTCAACAGGTCTGTCACGTCGTCCACCCTGCGCTCCACCGCTGCGATGTACTCCCGGCATTTATTCACCGAAGCCGGATCTGACAGTGTGCCCTCTGAGAGCATCTGCAGATAACCTTTTGCGCTCGTGAGCGGAGTCCGGATATCGTGTGAGATGCTTGTGATGCTTTCCCTGTATGCACGGTTCTCCCTCCGCAGCAACACCCGCTCACTGCGGTATCTCCCGACAATCTGGTTCATCAGCAGGATCACCTCCTGCGTCCTTCCGGCACGACAGCAGGAGGATAACCTGTGATCGGTATCCTCCTGCTGCATCATCGAAAGCTCCTCCACCATATGCCGGATCTGACGCCTGTAACGCCCCAGACGGATCAGACAGAAAAATGACGCGCCTGTCATCAGCACAGACCAGACAACCACCACACCGAACAGCTCCTGCATTCTTACCTCCTTCTCTGATGCGCGATCTTTTCAGCACGGCGCTGTCAGACATCTGCATTCCGAAAATGCACCAGTCCGGCGGACAGCGAGACGATCATCCACATCGCCGCGGCACACACCGCCCTGCCAACAAAATCCATGTCAATGCCTTCATACGGGCAATGTTCGATCAAACTCACGATCCAGTAATCGCTCACCCTGAAATCACTGTGCACTGCCTTAAAAATCAGATCCGCCGCACTTGCCAGCGCGGGAGACAGCGCTGCCAGCAGGATACTGATCCCGATACTGGCTGCCATGTTTCTGGTACATTCACCGACCATGGCGATCACACCGGCATAAGCCAGACCAAGCATCAACTGCAGGCTGGCATAGACCAGGCAATCCAGCCAGAAAGTCTCACCGATCCGCGCCGGCCCTGTCACTGCCGCCCCCGTCAGCACTACTGCCAGAATGATCACCAGATTCAGCGCCAGTGCGGACACCACTGATGAAATGTACTTCGCCATGAAGACATGAAGGCGGGAGCATCCCTTTCCGACCGTGTTTTTGACCGCACCGTTCGTGTACTAGCCAACCACCCACACACAGACAAAGAGCGCGATGAACAAGGTCGAAAAACCGCCTCCCACAAAAGTCTGGATCATCAGCATGATGTCAAGGTCATCGAGAATGCCAGTCGCCTCCCCGCCCTCCGCATCCGGCTCCATCACGGCAAAACCCATCGTCCCATTCTCGATATTTCCGCGCTCCACCTGATCCTCCACCCAGAAGGACAGCCAGACCAGCACGATGCAGACCAGCGCAGAGAGGAGACAGACATAAAACGCCCTGCTCTTCCTCCATTTATACAGTTCAGAACTCATTAAATTATACATCGAAACAAAACACCTCCATACCCAAACATGTCAGCAGCCCGCTATGCCATTGTACTGCCGAGCAGCTCCATGAAATACCCCTCCAGATCCTGCCCCGCAAACACGCTCTCGCGCAGCGCGACACCTCCCGTGACCAGAGCCCTGTTGATCTCCTCCGCCTCGTCGTACCGCTCAAAGATACGGATCATATGCGTGTCGGGCACGTCATAATCGGTGATGCCAAAGCGCACCTCCAGGATTGCCGCTGCCGCGGCAGTGTCATCCACCACAACCTTCTGGCACCGCCTGCACCGCTCCTCCAATGCCTCCGCGTCAAACTCCTCGACGAGCACACCCTCCCTGATGATCCCGTACCTCGTCGCTATCTTTGACAGCTCCCCCAAAATATGGCTCGAGACCAGGATAGTCGTCTGCCGCTCTCTGTTTAACTGTATGAGCAGATCGCGGATCTCCCTGATGCCGGAAGGGTCAAGCCCGTTGATCGGCTCGTCCAGGATCAGAAGATCCGGATTCCGCATCAGGGCGATGGCAATACCCAGCCGCTGCTTCATCCCCATCGAGAAATGTTCTATTTTTTTCTTCCCGGCACCCGACAATTTCACAAGATCGAGCATCTCGTGCGTGATATCCCGCTCCGCTATCCCGAGATTCCTGCGCACGATCTCCAGATTGTCCATCGCTGTCATATAGGGATAATATCCCGGCTCCTCGATCAGACAGCCGACGCGGCTTCGCTGCCGTTCCAGCGCCTCCTTTTTCCCAAATAGCTCAATCGTCCCCTGTGTCGGATTGGCAAGACCCGCCACCATCTTCATGAAGGTAGTCTTTCCCGCCCCGTTTTTGCCGATAAAGCCATAGATATCGCCCTTTCTGACATTCATACTGACATTGTCGACCGCCCTGTGCTGCCTGTATGTCTTTGTGAGACCATATGTTCTCAATGCGTATTCCGTGTTCATTTCCATATGATATTCCTTTCTTATGTACCTATCCTGATATCATTCAGTTTAACACGGATATTTTTAGAAATAGTAGGGAAAGCATAAAGAAAGTTTAAAGTTTCATCTTAAACCCGATCCCCCACACCGTCTGGATATAGGTCTCCCCTCCGTTTGCCCGCGCAAGCTTCTGGCGGATATTGCTGATATGCACGTTGACCGCATTGTCCTCGCCGAGATATTCCTCGTTCCAGACGGACTCGTAGATATTGTTTCTGGTAAATACCTTCCCGGGATTGCGGACCAGCAGCTCGAGGATCCTGTATTCGCGCTTTGTGAGCGCGACCTCCTGTCCCGACACGGTGATGCCAAATTCGTCCGGCAGCATCACAATGTCCTTGTACACCAGCTTTTCGTCTCCGCCCCCGTGCCGTTTTCCCTGCCCTTTCCTGCGCAGCACCGCCTCGATCCGCGCCAGCAGCTCCTCCGTGTCAAACGGCTTCACCACATAGTCATCCGCCCCTGCGCGCAGCAGCTCCACCCGGGTGCACACATCATCCTTCGCCGAGGCGACGACCACCGCGATCCCCGCGTCGATCTCCCGGATTCGCGCCAGCAGCTCCTGCCCTGTCATACCCGGAAGCATCAGATCGAGCACCACCGCTGCCGGTGCATTTCTTTCTATATATAATAGCGCCTCTGTGCCCGAGAAAGCAGACTGCGTCTGATAGCCGCGGCTGCCCAGCAGCTCAGTAAGCATATGATTGATATCGTTGTCATCCTCCGCGATCAGGATCACGGGCGCCTGCACCTGCTCCACTTCCATTCCTCCCCATCATCAATCAGAGTCTATATCTGACATTTTTTCTATTATAAGACAATATAACAGGCATTGCAATCCGGCAGATCCCTTTCCCTGCCCGCGCTCCGTCAAAGTATGCCAGCATATTACCACTGTGTGCCCGTGCACATAAAATACTTGACTTTGACCTACCGTCAACCTTTATAATTAGGATAGGCTCTCGAAACCTATTAAGAGGAGGTATCATCATGGCATCCTGGATCATTCATCTGCGAGTTGCACAGCAGCTCTACCAACAATTACATATCGAACCCGTCGACACCTTTGTCCTTGGAAATATCGCGCCCGACAGCGGCGTCCCCACAGCGGACGGCACCGGATTTATACCGGACGCGGAAATATCCCATTTCCGTTCCCTGGACGAAAACGGGATCAAGCTGATACAAGAGGACCTGTTTATCGCACGCTATTTTACGCCGGAGCGGCGCCAAGCCTGCACCGATCAGGAATACGCCTTTTTCCTCGGCTATCTGACCCATCTGCTCACAGACAAGCTCTGGGCAGAAAAGATCGTCTACTCAGCAAAAGAAAAACAGGGCGCGCTGTTCCAAAGCGACCGGAAGCTGTTCTGGCAGACGGTCAAGCGGGACTGGTACGACCTCGACTTTATGTACCTGAAAGCCCATCCCGCCTTTGAGGCATTCTGCATTTACCGGGACGCCCCCGATGTCCGGAATACCTATCTGGATTTCTTTTCGGAAAACGCCTTCGAGGAGCGCAGGCGTTTTATCCTGGACTTTTATGCGCATGGCACTGCGAATGTCGTCGAGCGCGCTGCCTACCTTTCACCGGAAGAACTGGATCATTTTGTCGTGTCCGCCGCTGACGAGATCCTGCGCTATATTCAATCCCTATGATCGCCGCCGCGCCCTCACAGCTCCGCCCGCCGCTGCCTGCGGACTGCAGACATGCAGAGCACCATTCCACAAAACAGCAGCAGACAAGCCATCACCGCCTCCATGCCGCAAAATCCCCACACTGGTGCATTCTGCCACAGGCTGCGGAAATAAAAGGAACCATCCAGCAGCCAGCTTCCCGCCATGGCACCCACAGCGACAAACAGTGGCAGCGCCTTCAGCAGCATGGCGATATAATTCCCGCTGTACTGCGACACAAATACCGTCAACAGCGCGGCGGCTGCCGACAGGACTGTGATCAGCGCCGCCAGCACAAGCAGATACGTCCCATAAGTCCAGTCAAACCACGGCGTCGCATCACTCCAGATACTTTCCAGTCCAAAAGTTCTAAAGACCAACGGTCCCTGCCGCAAAAAAGGAATCCCGTACAGCACCAGATTCACCGCCGTAACTGCCAGCGCTGTCATGCACGCCGCAGTCATCTGTGTCTGCAGCACCGCCCTTCCATGGCGGGAACTCCACTGCATCGGCCGCGTCCTGTATATGCGGTCGCGCACCAGCACCGGGGAGAGCAGCAGGACATTGCAGAGCACGCACCAGACCGCGAGATCCTTTGCATATTCGCACGTGGACTGCCACACACAGCCCGGCAGATATCCATACCAGCGCGCAGACTGCATCAGCCCGCTCTCACGCCGTCTCATGGCGTCCGTATCATCGTCCGGCGCAGACCGGCAGATACCCGTACCAGTGCGGTCTGCCGTCCTTTCAGCCCTCCTGTCGTAGGCGTCCATGAATCCTGCCAGCGTCTGGACCCTGTAATAATTCGTTCCATCCATGATCCGGTGGAGCAGCCACTCCTGCTCCATGTCCGCCACACTTCCAGCCGCGGCAGTCTGGTCATAATAGCTGTCCCTATAAGCGCAAAAGCTGTCATAGTCCGCGATCCCCGCGTCCGACGCCTCCGCGATCGCAAGGAGCATCTCCTGAAAATCCGCCTTTTCCCCGGCAAGCTGTCCATCAAGCTCCTCCCGCTCGGAAGGCTCCATTGTCACCCCATACTTCGCCGCCCACTCCGCGGACAGCGCAAATTCCGCCTCCGCATTGGGACCATTGCGGAAATACCGGATATAAAATGACGGAAACATATAGTAATATACGATCCCGAGCAGCACGACCGCCGCCAGGATCCCCGGATTAGCGATCTTACGCAGTTCCCATTTCCAAATCTCCATCTTCATCCTCTCCTTCTACAAATCCTTAATCCAAATTTTCATCCTCTCCTTCTGCAGATCCTCAACTCAGATCCCTGCGCATAAAGCGCCTGAACATACCGCATACTGCCATGCCGCACACTGCCAGGTTCAAAACCACAGCCACAGTCTCCTGCCACGGAATGAATGCGGCGATCCCTGATTCCGTAAACCATACGTTTACGTCCAGCCAGACCGCAGACGGCTGCAGCGTCATGACAAAATAGGCTGCCCATACCCTGCACTGCGAGAACAGGCTGCCCAGCCCGATCCCCCCAAACAACACCGTGCCAAGCACCAGCGCCGCAGCGTAAACGTTGCGCAAAAGCATCGCGCACACTGCCGCAAGCAGGCCAAACACCGCCACAAGTCCGGCGCCCAGACTCAGCGAAGCCGCAAGATACCCGCCCACCGTAAAGTTATGCCAGGTGAGAAACGGGCGTTTATACAGCATATCCGTCAGATAATTGAAACGGCTGGACACACTGTCCCCCCATATTCCTCCGTAATCCCACCTGCCAAGGTAAAACGCCAGTGTCATCCCGGCAAGCAGGACATACAGCGCTTCCGCCGACAGCATTGCCGCCGCAAGCTTTGTCATCCATAACCGCCGCCCCTTGCAGCTTGCACACACCTGCCCCTCCGTGCGGTTGAGCTGCTCGTACCCCATCAGATACAGGATCACAAGCATCGCACAGATACTGCCCTCCGCAAGTATGGCGCGCATCAGTGTCCCAAAGAGAAGCTGATGCGACTCGTACGTGGCTTTCCCGGCATAATGATCCAGCGCCGCACCGCTCTTTGCAAGCTGTTCCGCCCTCGGCTGCAGCAGACTGTACTTTTTCCGGATCCAGCCGGCCGCTGTCGGCGACTCCCTCACGATGTCCGCATAAAATGACGCCAGCACACCCGTGTCATATCCCTCAAAGACATTTTCCGACGCGTCTATAATCGCACCGCTGTCATCTTTTTCCGTATCAAAATAATTCCGTACATCGTCATTCCCGAGGATCAGCAGCCCGTTCAGCACGAGGCTCAACATTAAAAATGTCCACAGCGCCGGGAAATAGACCACTTTCTTCATCTCACATGCGATCAGTCTCACATCAGGCACCCTCCCTTTTTGAAGCATAGATCGCAAGAAACGCATCCTCCAGGGACGGCGCGACAGCCACGCCATCCTCAGGCGGCATCTCAGACAGGACGCGCAGCACCGTTCCATTTTCCCCCTGCCCCTCGCTGAGCACATGCTGATGCGGCATGATCTGCGCATCTGCCGGAAGCTGAAAGATCTTTCCCCGGAAACGGCCGCAGATCTGCGCCGGCGTGTCGCAGCAGAGCAGCCTATGATCACGCAGCATGATGATCCGCCCCGCGATCGTCTCGATGTCCGACACGATATGCGTGGACAGGATCACGATCCTGTCTTCCGCCAGGGAATGGATCATGTTCCGGAACCGCACCCGCTCCCCCGGATCCAGCCCCGCTGTCGGCTCGTCCAATATCAGCAGCCGCGGATCGTTCAACATCGCGACCGCGATCCCCACACGCTGGAGCATTCCGCCGGAAAGCCTTTTTAGCTTCCTGTCCGCCGCGTCGGACAATCCCACCAGCTCCAGCAGACGGCTGATCCGCCGATCCGTCTCCGCGCGCGGTATCTTCTGCAGCGCTGCCGCATAGCGCATAAACTGCCGCGGCGTACTGTTCGGATAATATCCAAAATCCTGCGGCAGATATCCCAGAAGCCCGCGGTAGCGCTCCCCCATGGCAACGATCTCCTCCCCGTCCCACAGTATCCTCCCTTTCGTGGGAAACAGCAGCGTCGCCAGCATCTTCATCAGCGTGGACTTACCGGCGCCGTTTGGCGCCAGCAGCCCGTAAACCCCCTGTGCAAGATCCAGACTGATATCCTCCAGCGCCGTAAGATTCCCATAACATTTCGTAACCCGTTCTACTGACAGCATGATCCCTCTCCTTTCCAAATCATCATATACCCAGCCTCCGGTCAAGTCCCGATATACCAGCCGCGACAAAATAATACATCTGTATCAGATAAAATCCTGCTCCCGCAGCCGCAGCCGCCAGAAAGACATAAGCCGGTATCTGCATCAGCCAGACCGCTGCCGGCTCCCAGAATACAGGAACCAGACTGACCATAACCCACGCAAGCGGCACCGGCAGCACCGCGCGCATTCCCCACAGCCGCTGCCCCAGCAGAGATAAACTGCCGTACAGGAAAAGCGCCGAAAATGCTACCGACAACATCCAGACAAAGGACACCGCCTGCCTTTCCAGACTCCACAGCACCGCACAGACCAGAATGCTTCCCGCCACGGACACCGCACCCAGCACCAGCATCCGGAGCGCCAGGATCGTCCGGAACGATATGCGCCATGTCCATTTCCACTCCAGCGTCCGCGTCTGGTATTCCTTCCACAACGTCAGCAGGTGTGACAAAGCATAGAAAGCCGGCGAAATCAGAAACAGGCAGGACGCCGCGCGTGCCATGCCTGCCATCACCGCTGCTGCCGGAAACAGGCAGACGCACATCACCAGCGCCGCCAGAAAGAAGCAGTCACCGACACCAAAAAACAGTGTGCGCAGGCCGACCATGCCCGCCGTCCGGCACAGTTCCCGCCAAATGGCGCTCTTTGGCAAGATCGCCGGCATTGCCGTGTCAAGGATCATCGCCACCGCCCTTTTCTTCTCATCCTCCGTCAGCAGGGGCACTTCCACTGGAAATATCTCCCGATCATTCATCATCCGAAAACTCCTTTCTGATCTTTCTGATCAACCGATAATAACGCGCCTTCACAGCTTCCTCCCGCTCGCCCAGGATCTCCGCGATCTCGGGAAACGACCGTCCGGCGTACACCCGCAGCCGGAACACCTCCTGCTGTTCCAGCGACTGGCAGGACACATATGACTCGATCTGCGCTAGGAGCATCCTGTCCTGTATGCGGGAAACAAAATCATCGCGCGCCGGAGGTTCCGGCTCCTCAAACGGCATTGCCGAGATCGGCACATGCTGCACTTTTCTGCGCGCATCGATCACTTTATTGTTCGCCACCGCATACAGCCATGTGCGGAAACCTGCCTGCCCCGGCTGATATCCCGGCAGGGAGCGCAGCACCGCCACAAAAATGCTCTGCGTCAGATCCAGGGCATCCTCCTTGTTGCCCACCTGGCGGTACACAAAGCGGTAGATCTCATCATAGTAAGCCCGGACCAGACAGTCCGCGGCCTCCCGGGACCCCCTGCGCTGGATCTGGCGGATCCATCTCTGCTCCTTGTCCACTCCCTCACCTCCTCCGTACCTTCCCGGCAAAATCCAGGCGCATATCCTCTGAATACATCTCTCGATGTTTTCTGCATATATATTCGGATTCCGCAGCCGGTTCGTTGCATCTTTTTTGAGAATTTTTGAATCAGCCCTACCATTTAAACCCATTTCATTGTATAATAAGCCGGTATCGATTCAAATCTTTGACAAAAGATCTTGAAAGAAAATAAAAGAAAAGAGGAAATATTTTATGGCACAGAATCCAGTTGTCACGATCGAAATGAAAAACGGTGATCTCATCAAAGCAGAGCTTTATCCTGAGATCGCACCAAACACGGTCAATAATTATATCAGCCTGATCAACAAGGGCTACTATAACGGACTGATCTTCCACAGAGTCATCAACGGCTTCATGATCCAGGGCGGCTGCCCCGAGGGCACCGGAATGGGCGGTCCCGGTTACTCGATCGCCGGAGAGTTTGCTCAGAACGGCTTTGAGAATGAATTAAAGCACACGCCCGGCGTACTCTCCATGGCAAGAAGCATGATGCCCGACTCCGCGGGAAGCCAGTTCTTCATCATGCACAAGACAAGCCCGCATCTGGACGGCGCTTATGCGGCGTTTGGAAAAGTGATCGAGGGACTGGATATCGTGGACAAGATCGCCACCACAAACACCGATTATTCCGACAGACCGCTGGAAGATCAGGTGATGAAAAGCGTTACGGTCGATACGTTCGGCGTAGAGTACCCGGAACCGGAGCGATGCTGATGCATCACTCCGGTTCACACTTCCCCCTACAGACGGATATCTACATGTTTATCAATATTCGCCTGTACTGCGGCTGTGTGACTGTTTCATTGATAACAGCCTGTTCCCACAATCCTGTTATCCTCCCACAATGAACCGACAAAACCGTACCATACGCCTGATTTTAAGCGGCATAAAATACAAAAACAGCATTATGGCAAAATACGCAATTCCTGTACAGACAGCATTACAATCCCCTCCAGCGTCGCCAGAAGCAGCACGACCACAGTCAACGCCACTGACAGGATCATCTTTACTGAACACAGCAGCCTTCTTAAGTCTGCCCGCAGATAAGAACAGAATTTCTTCATGGCAGTATTTCCTCTGCCGTCTGCGCGTCTATGATCATCTGCATTTTCTTACCGCCTTTTTCACTTCCGCTCAGAATCCACGCAGGCTTGACATCATAAATTCCCATACCGGAGGACAGGTCTACATAGTAATACAACTGTGCCTTTGTAATTTCATAGTCGGTATCACCAAGTACCTGATTAAACTTATCCGCTGCGGTTTTCACAACCATATCCATGTCCGCCAGTGATACGCCCCCTTTTTCCTCTGAAACCGCAAACACTTTTTCTATCTCAAAATACTCAATCCCCTCTGCCGACACTACCGCCTGTACCGGGGCATGGATCTCCCCCGCATCTCCAAATACCTTGTTGTACACATGGTAAAACGGCAGTCCCCTGTAAATCTGGTCAATATAGAAATAATAGCAGTCATCCGCCCCCGACCACTGCGCTTTATACTGCGACTTATCAATATTGCCGTTCATATCCTCATAATATTCCTGTGTCTGCATCGTTTCATGATCCAGAGCATATCCTGTATAGTCCGTCTCCATATTGATATCCAGCGCCTGCAGGGTTTTCTGTACTGTTGCAAAAGCCTCCTCCCGCGTCATAAAGGATAGCTGCCCCTCTGTGGAATATAAATCTGCATTATACCGGTTATCCCCGAATGTCACAAACGTGTTGCGGACAGCCGGCATCAGATCCCTTTCCATGTACTCCAGTTTACTGGACACCGGACCAAATGTCAGCGTTGTCTCTTCCGGACTTACATAAGTTACCGAATGTGCCATCTTCCCATATTCATCCTCTTCCTCGTAATCATATGTATCATAAGTTGCGATATCACTGAAAAACAGCTCGAATGCCTTTTCCTGACTCACCTTCTGCATCTGCGCTTTTGCCGTCACGACAGAGCCTTCTGTCAAGTCGCCATTTACAACGATAGCCATGTTAAAAGTAACATTTCCTATCGTCTCACTGAAATTTTCCGGGAAAGCGATGCCCAGTTCCGTCTCCGGCTTCCTGTCTGATTCCGCATTTGTTCCGGCGGCTTCAACCGGACTTATGGCGGACTCTGTTATTTGTTCCTGCTTCTCAGAAACCAATTCCGCATTAGATTCCTGCTCTGCTTTCCCGCAGCCATATAATGACATTGGCAGAACCATGAAAGCCATTGCCGTGCAAAATAATCTTTTGATTTTCATCTTCTAATTCCTCTCTTTCCAGAACGTGTTTTGAACGCGTCCTTGTACTATTAATTTTCATTACTTGCTATAAAACTGCTTTGCCTTTGCAAGCAATCAAATTTCTTGTAAGTCCTATTATCCCTGTTTTTGCTGCCCTTTCAACCCATTTTGTGCGAAGCGACATTTTCCGCCGTCTTTTGAAACCGTTTTTTGCAAAAGTAACAAAAAAACGTCTTTTCATACATTCCTTCTATGCTTTTTTATCCGGCTCAAGTATAATAGGGTGAAAAGTGTGGGAAGTAATTCTAATCACTCGCAGCAGAAGCTGCTTCGCGAAGAATTACTACGATTTGCCGAAGGCAAATCTTTCTCACACAGGAGAATGCCTGAAAAGCGGCATTCTCCGCACGTTAGGAACTGTTTTGAAATGGAGGTTACCATGCGTATAGCAGTCTGTGATGATGATGCCCTGATGCGGGAGCAGCTTCAAAAATATATCAAAGCCTATTTTGAGAAAGCCTGTGTGAAATGTCCTGAGATCGTCTGCTTTTCCGACGGGGAATCCCTGCTTTCGGACAAAGGGGAGAAAGACATCCTTTTCCTCGATATCGAAATGCCGGGAATCAATGGGATTTATGTGGGAAATGAACTAAAAAGGCAGAATGAGAATATCATTATCTTTGTCGTGACCTCTTATGCCGAATATCTGGACGACGCCATGCGTTTCCATGTGTTCCGCTACCTGTCAAAGCCTTTGGACGTTCACCGGTTTTTCCGAAATATGAAAGAGGCTGTCAGCCTTTACAATACCATGACCATCAAAGTCCCAATCGAAACAAAACAGGGCATACACACGCTCCCGGCATCCGCTGTCATCATGGTAGAGGCTTTCGGACGAAAAGTAGTCGTCCATACCACCATGCGCGATTTTGACTCCATCCATAATATGCAATACTGGCTGGAATTGCTGCCTAAAAACTGTTTCTTCCAGACACACCGCAGCTTCATTGTTAACTTTGAACACATCGTAGACTTTGACCATACCCTGATTCATATGACAGGAGGACAATTTCGCGCATACCTGACAAAAAGAAAATACAACACATTTAAGGAAGCCTATCTTCTTTACCTGGAAAGCTCACGTTAATGTGAAGAGAATTTCTAAGCCTGCAAAATACGCAGACTAAGAAATTCTAAAACTTCACACGGCAAATTTGTGCAAAGGCACAAATTCGCAAGAATTGAGGAGGAATTTGGTGATTACAATAATCTGCTATTTTTTCAGTTTTTTGGTGGAGGCAGTGATTCTCTGGCAGTACACTTCCACACTCTTTATCCCGAAACAGCGAATGCAGACAAGGCTTCTTTTTCTGTGCGTCCTTTATCTCATCCTGTTTGCCGTATCAGTATTTGATTACAAATGGCTGAACGCACTGCTGTACCTTCTTGTCAGTTTCCTCTTTCTGATTACCATGCACCAGCTAAAATGGCATTCGGCTCTCTTTCACGCCGCCATACTGACTGCCGTCATGTCCCTGTGCGAGCTGACCGTGTACAGTATCATCGGGCGTTTTGCGCCCCATTTTTTTACAGAAGCCACCCGTCCCCACAATGTTATCCTTTTTGCCGTCTTTAGCAAAATGATATTTTTTACCGTTATTTATACTTTAATCCATTTATTACGGGAACGTCAGGACGTAAGCCAAAGGCAGGACAAATACGCGCTGCTGCTTGTGTTCATTCCGCTGACCTCCGTTTTTGTCATGCTGATTTTTGTGTCTGTTAGCGACGCCTGCACTCTTTCAACCACACTGGTCTTTATGATTACGCTCGGTGCCGTCTTTTTGCTGTTCACGAACCTGCTTGTGTTTGGAATCAACCAGTACAACCAGAAAAAGAATATGGAATTTACAGAAATGCAGCTACTCCTCCAAAAAGAGGCAAACACAGCCGAATACTATGCGATGCTGCTCGCCCAAAACGAAAACCAGAGTATCTTAATCCATGATATGAAAAAGCACCTCCAGTCCATTGCCATATTGAGCGACAAGAAAGAAAATGATAAAATCGCCGCCTATGTCGGACAACTGCTGCTTTCCTCCGACCTGAAAGAATCCGCCCGCCTGTGTGACCATGAAATGCTCAATGCCATTCTGTGCCGCTATAAGCGCAGGTGTGACAGCAACCGGATTTCCTTCCACGCGGATATCCGGCATGGAACGATTGACTTTATCGCGGACAACGACCTTACTTCCCTGTTCTGCAATTTGTTGGACAATGCATATGAAGCTGCCTGCGGCATTCCCGATGCCTTTATCGAAGTCAATACCACACGGAAAGCCAACACGCCCCTGATCATAATATCCGTCGTAAATTCCTGCAGGAGAAACCCCTTTGCGGATTCACAGCAGAGTCTTGTCACCACAAAACCCGACCAACGCGGGCACGGCTTTGGGATAAAAAGCATCCGGAAAACTGTTGGCAATTATCATGGGGATATGCAGATGTATTATAATGAAGATACGCTGACGTTTCACACGGTTATTACCTTAAAACAATAGGAGGCATACAAACGCCTCCTAAATATTTTTTCGTACTTTGTCTTTATATTCTGAAACATCGCCAAGCAGTCGTTTCGATGCATCCTCATGTCCCACTTTTCTTCCTCTCTTCTGTATTTCCCGCATGAAATAATGCGTCCGTCCTTTAGCCTATATTACAGGAACGGAAAAGCAGACATCATTTCCGTTCCTGTCCGGATTTATCAGAGTTAGTGCTCATAACAGACAGTATTATCTCCCAATCCCTGTATCGTGTAAGCCTCTAAAATGCTGCCATCCGCAGCATTGACCACGCAAACATAATTGAGCCAATCCTCTATCTCCATCCCCTCTTTCACATTATTAAAACCAACGGAATATGCTAACGCTCCCTTATCTTTTTCCTTAATTTCGCTCCAATCCGAAACACGCAAATCCGAGCTCCATCCATAAGTATTGATGCATAGTTTTAATTCCTTTGCTTTTTCACCAAGGTCTGTTTCCATTGCTTTCTGTGCAATCTCTACCGCTTTCTCCTCGCTGATGCCGCCTGCCGCCTTCACTTTTGCCTCAAGTTCCGCTCTTTTAGCACGATCCTCTGCCTCATATTCTGCCTGCGTCTTTCGATTCGTGTTGAGAGATATCCGGAAATTGCAGTCAATAATCTCCAAAAGCTCCTCGTCGGTAAGCTCCCTATCCGGCAGATAATATTCTCCGGTGGATATGATATAACAGAGCGTTCCTTCCGTCACATCATCCGCGCTGTCCACCTCCTGAATCATCTTTTCAGGCTTTGCGGTTTCGTTCTGATAGGATTCCTGCAATTCTTTCATACGCCCTTTTTCCGTATCGGAGTATGCCCTGATCACAATATCTGTTTCTGCACCCTGCACCTGCTCGTCGTTTTGTGCCTGAACTGTATCCGTATCCATCTGTACTTTCGGATTCTCCTTCTCCGCTTCTGATACCTCAGCCTGTATTTGTTTATCCATCCGCGTTCCATCATTTTCCATTTTCCCGCATCCGGTCAAAGAGATAACATTTGCAAGCGTTAAAATTGTAAATACTGTATATATTGCTTTTCTAAACTTTTTCTTCATGTATTTTTCCTTTCTAATGATAGGCATACAAAATACGCCCATCTACAGCATCAATGATATAGGAATAAGTATCATGCGTATCCGGATTTCCAAAACCCACATCATAAGCCACATCCGCCTTACTGTCTATCCCCTCATAGGCTTCATCCGTGGTGTCAAATATACCTGCGCCGGCGCCGTCATCGTATGTCATTAATTCCATTGTAGCAGCCGCATCTCCAAGGTCAGCCTTTAGCTTTTTCCTTGCAATTTCTACCGCTTCGTCAACGCTGATCCCATCGTTGTCCTGCACGATTTTTTCAAGTCGTGCTATCTCCGCCAAATATTTCGCTTTCTCCTCCTCAGACACACCGCTGTGTGCAACGGCTATCCGAAAATTGCAGTCAATAATCTCCAAAAGTTCCTCATCGGTAAGCTCCCTGTCCGGCAGATAGTATTCCCCGGTGGATACGATATAACAGAGCGTTCCTTCCGTCACATCATCCGCGCTGTCCACCTCCTGAATCATCTTTTCAGGCTTTGCGGTTTCGTTCTGATAGGACTGCTGCAAATCCGCCATACGCTCTTTTTCTTTGTCAGAGTATGCCCTCATCATACCGCCCGTTCCCACACCCTGCCCGTCAGTCTGTGTCTGGGCAGTATCCACATCCGTTTGGACTGACGCGTCCGTCTGTGCTGACGTTATCTCCTGTTCTGTTTCTGAAATATGAAACTGTACTTCCTGATTTGCCTGTGAACCGGTATTCTCTGTTTTCCCACATCCTGTCAGAGAGAAAATATTTGCAAGCGTTAACACTGCGGCGAAAGCAGCTACTAATTTTGGAGACTTTTTCTTCATTCCTACTCCCATCTGTCTGCTTCAGCAGACACTCAAATTCAATCGTTGAAAGTGCATTTCTTTCAACATTTTATCCTCTCGTTTCTCATTTATTTCCGCGGGCAGCGAACCAGGCGGACATGCTGGCATGTCCATTTGACGACTGCCGCAAGGATCTTTGACGTATGTCATTCCCTGGCTCAAAGCCGGAAAAAGCGCTGTTACTTTTCCGGCTCCGCCACTGCAATCTTTTTCCAGTCTTATTTGTATGTGTACAGAATACTTCCATCCACAGCGTCAATAATGTATCCATAAACAGCATGGGTATCCGGATTACCGAAACCTACGTCATATATCACGCCCGCCTTGCTCTCACCCACAAACGCTGCTTCCGAATAATCCGATGCGTCCAACAGGCTCACGCCGGGAGTCCCGTCATTGTACGTCATTAATTCCAGTTCATCCGCTTTATCGCCAAGGTCAGTCAATAACTGCTTTTTTGCAATTTCTACCGCTTCATCCCTGCTGATCCCGTTTGCGTCCTGTACGGCTTTTTCAAGCCGTGCTGTTTTTTCCCGTGCCTCGGCTGCGGCTGCCTGCACCTGCGGACCATGCGCAACGGCATGGCTCATCTTGTGCTGGAAATCAATGATCTGAAGCATCTCCTCGTCCGTCATTTCCTGCGCCGGCAGATTGAAAACGCCCGTAGCCCTGATATAGCAGAGCGTACCCTCCGGCACATCCTCCGCACTGTCTGCCTGTGCGATGACCTTTTCAGGGAATGTCCCGTTTTCGTATGCCTGCCAGAGTGCTTTGTTTCGTTCCTTTTCACTGTCGGAATACGCCCTTGAGAAACCGTCCGCCAGTACATCATGCTGCGACTGCACCATATCGTTAAGACCTTTCATTTCCTCTTCGGGAACGCTCTCCATTCTCTCCTGTACCACGCTTGCCACGAGCGCCCGCACCGGAAAGCTGACTACACCTGCCGCCAGTACGAACGCTGCCGCAGCCGTCGCCATCCTTCTAAAGTTCCATACACCTGTATTCTTATTTCCATGTTCCATCCGTCTCTGAATATTCATAATAACCTCCTCCTGCATTTCCGGTGAAATATGTACCTGATCCATGACTTTCTTTACCTCATATCCGTCCATTATATGCCTCCTTCCATGCGAACCGCATCCCGCATCTGTTTCCTTCCCCGCAGCAATCTTGTCTTAACCGCGCTTTCCGTGATTCCAAGAATATCCGCTATCTCCTTTATCTGATACCCTTCTACATAGTGCAGATAAAGGACTGTTTTTTGCCTGACTGGCAGTTCGAGAAGTTCTCTTAATATCTCTTTATCCTCCGGTGCCGCAAGAGTGTTTTCTACTTCGTCGATGCAAACCTTTGGGTGCCGGATCCGGAAGCGTATCATGTCACGGCAGATATTGGTAGCCACCCGGATCAGCCAGGCCTTTTCATGCTCCTCATCGCGAAACTCCGGCTTCTTTTCCAGATAACGGCAAAATGTATCCTGTATGGCATCCTGAACATCATGCTCATTGCAGAGTATGACGATACAGACCTTATAGAGGATATCGCTGTATTTTATGACCGCTTCCCTTATGTCCTTCCCGCTATCCATGTGTCTCACCTCCTTTGCTTTAAACACGCACAAAGCGAGCAAAAGGTTACATTTTATTTTATCATAATATCGCTGCTGTGTATTTAGAGTATCCAAAACGTCATGGATCAAAAAAGGTGCATGATTTTGATCTTCTCTATACCATACACCTAAAGTTACTGTTTCTATGAAATTTTTACATCCAAACCAGCCTTAACAACTGTACCAGCTCATGTGGTTCGGATTCTTTTGAAGGAAACCTCGCATGCAAAACCATGTAGCAGACAACTCTTCACGATCATACCGCATTACCCGATCAGACATTCCTTCCCCTTAAAAGCAAAACCATACTTTCTGATATTCTCCGATATAAATCCATCTGCAAGAAGCTTTGCCTCATACCTTTTTTCCTCAATCTGGTTGCGGGCATTTGCAACCGTTTCTGCAAGGTCTTTTTCTTTCATGGGCTTGTGCACCTTAAATTCTATGATATAGGCAAAAAGGCATTCTTTATATACACCTCTCGTCCACTTATATTATATGAAAATCTCAGCCAGAAAACAACCCGTTTTGCATGATAGTGTAACTTTACTTGGGGGATGCAGTGGATAGTCTCCCTTATTCTGTCAGCATAAGCTTGCAATCGTATTATAGAAGTTCAACCGCCCTGAAATCTGGCTGCTTATATGCG
>JAETQI010000096.1 GCA_021770755.1 Lachnospiraceae bacterium | reverse complement strand
CGCATATAAGCAGCCAGATTTCAGGGCGGTTGAACTTCTATAATACGATTGCAAGCTTATGATGATAGAATAAGGGGGACTGCCCACTGCATCCCCCAAGTAAAGTTACACTATCCGGATTGTTTTGGCGGTTGACAGGCATATAGAAATTGAATACAATAGTCTATAATGCATTATGATACGTCAAAACAAGGAGAACAGAGTGAATTACATTGTTTTTGATCTTGAGTGGAATCAGGCTGCCGATCTGCGGACAAGACGGGCGAATAGCCTCTTGTTTGAGATCATAGAGATCGGCGCAGTCAGGCTGAATGAGCAAAAAGAATATATCGATGAATTTCATGAGCTGATCAGACCGCAGGTGTTCCACACGATGAATCAGGTGACAGGGGATCTGATCCACCTGAAAATGGAGCAGCTTGAAAACTGCCGCTCCTTTCCGGAGGTCGCCGCTGATTTTGTCAGGTGGTGCGGCGGGGATTACATTTTCTGCACATGGGGAAATCTCGACCTCACAGAGCTGCAGAAGAACATGGACTACTACAACATGACACCGGTGTCCGAAAAGACGCTGAAATATTACGACGTACAGAAACTGTTCAGCATCGCATTCGAGGACAGGAAGTCGAGACGAACGCTGCAGTATGCCGTTGACTTTCTGGGGATCGAGAAGGATGTGGCATTTCACAGGGCGTACACAGACGCGCGCTATACGGCGGAGATCATCAAAAGGATCGGGGAGGAAAGCGTTTTTAAAAACTACTCTTTTGACACGTACCGCCTGCCAAGAAACAGATCCGAGGAGATCAGGATCTGTTTTGAGGATTATGCCAAATACATTTCCAGAGAGTTTCCGGATAAGATCGCTGCCATGGCGGACCGGGAGGTGATCGCATCCCATTGTTTTATCTGCGGCGCGAGAACCCGTAAAAAGATCCCGTGGTTTACCAATAACGGAAAGCATTATTACACCGTTGTGACCTGCGCGCGCCACGGAGCGATCAAGGGAAAGATCCGGCTGCGCAGGACGGAGAACAACAGGATCTTTGTGGAAAAGACGATGAAGCAGATCAGCCCCGAAATGGTGCAGGATATCGCGGACAAGAAAAACCAGATCCGCAAAAGCAGAAAAGAGCGGCGTCACAAAAAGGAAGGCAGTTAATGCCTTCCTTTTTGGTGCCACCGCGCGCGCCGTCTTGCCTCGCGCCTGGCAGCGCGGATCTCCCTTCTGCGGCTGCGCCGCCGCCTGCTGCTCTGCCCTCTCGGCGAAAAGCTGTAGTTGTGGATGATGGATATGACAAACAGGATCAGCACCACAACTGCGGCTATGATGATGATGCCTGCGATGACTTTTCTGACATCGATGTAGATAACTTTCATTTCTTCCGGCGGTTCTGTGGATAACTCGGAAGATGTTACCATCTCCCCCGCCGCGGTTTCCGCCTCCTCCATGGGAGTGTCGGGAAGGATCTCGTATCCCGGTTCATTGGAGCTGAAATGAAAGGCAGGCACACTTGATTTGTAAAATACCAGATCGCATCCGCCGACAGGGACATCGGAGTAGGTGTAATCGATGGAGGCAATCACATTCGTATCCCGTGTCTGATCCGCATAGGTCAGCGTTGAGACGGTATCTGAAAAATCCGCCGTGTTGGGCAATATGACATAAGCGTCATTTTCTATGGAAATGAGCGGCGTCGAGTCGCCAAACAGATCGTTCTCTGTGTCGAAAAAATCGATCGCGTCAATATTGTATCTGGTCTCGTGCTCCTTGATGGACACGCGCTGGAAATTCTCAAATCCATACTGGAAAAGCGTGACCGTGTCCTCAAACTGATACGGAGTCTCATCCATGAAAACGACGCACACAAGCTTCATTCCGTTTTTTTCAGCGGCGGAGACGAGCGTCTGACGCGACTGTGATACAAACCCTGTCTTGCTCCCGAGAAGATACTGGTATTCATAGGGCTTTCCCTGAAACAACTGGTTTTTGGAGGCAATCCACACATCGTCCTCGTCGTCCGGCTTCAACCGGAAATGATAGCTTGCCGTGGAGGACATTTTGCAGAGCAGATCATTGTTAAAAAATTCACAGCCGATCAGCGCAAGGTCATAGGCGCTGGTGTAGTGGTTCTCGTCAAATAGTCCGTTGCAGTTGGTAAAATGCGAGTCGGTTCCGCCAAGCGAAGCGACCTTTTCATTCATCAGCTCCGCAAAAGCATCCGCGGATTTCTCTTTTCCCAGTTTTTCCGCGACGTGCTCCCCGACAGCGCTTGCGACCTCGTTTGCAGACTGCACCAGCACACAGTAGAGCGCCTGCTCCATCTGCATGGTGTCGCCGGTATCGACGCCGCCGAGCCTGGAGCCGTCGGCCGGCACATCATAGATCGAGTCATGAGAGAAAGTGATGATCTCGTCCATGGTACAATTCTGCATCGCGAGCAGGCATGTCAGGATCTTGGTCGTGCTGGCGGGATAATTCTTTTCGTGGATATTCTTGGCGTAGAGGATCGTGTGTGTGTTCATCTCCATCAGAATGGCGGATCTGGCACCGATGGCGGGACCTTTTGGCCAGTTTGCGATCTCATTGGACTGGATCGGGAGCGACTTGCGCTGCTCCATCTGCGCAAGGTAGTCTTCCTCGGCGTATGATACCGCACTTCCCGGCAGCATGGCATCGGTAAAGGACAGATCCGACACCAGCAGGGACAGCAGCGCCACACCCGCAAGCAATCTATTAAAAGTCTGTTTTATACGTTTCATAGAGCATATCCCTTCTTAGATAACATATATATTAGATTGTACACTATTTTATTAAAAATGTAACGCGATATAAAAATTTAATATATTATCATATTCCGCGCAGCAGCGTGTTGGGAACAGACTGCCTGCAGAGCGCGGCATACGCATGCAGCGTCTCTGCAGGATAAGCATGAAATCCCTTATGAAATACACCGTCGCTTTCCGTGTAGGACTGTAAAAAATACGCTTGCGCGCCGGCGATCCACTGTGAGATCGCGCACATGTCCGCCTCATCGTGGAGCTCCTGAACGACCGTTGTGCGAAACTCATAAGAGATCCGCCGCTGATGCAGCAGTATCCCGACAGAATCCCGGACAGCGGCGAGAACCGGTTCAAAATGATCCGCCCGCATACCCGCGGTGACAGCGTATTTTTCAGGGGAATTCTTGATATCCATGGCACAGTGATCGATCAGCCCGGCATCGATCAGGTCGTGGAGCATCTGCGGGTTGGAGCCGTTGGTGTCCAGCTTTACCAGATAGCCAAGTTCCCGGATCCGCAGGATCAGATCCGGCAGATCCGGATGCAGGGTGGGTTCGCCGCCGGAGATGCACACGCCGGTGAGGACAGTCTGCCGTTTTTTCAGAAAAGCAAAAAGCTCTTCCGTTGTAAGCGGGACAAGGGAGCTGTCCCGTAAGACAATATCCCTGTTGTGGCAGTAGGGGCAGCGGAAATTGCAGCCGCCGGTAAACAAAACCGCCGCCACATGTCCCGGATAATCCAATAAAGTTGTTTTGTTCAGACCAAGAACGAGCATGGTGTAACCTCCTGCATAGAATGCTGCGTATCTTTCTACAGTTCCTTACCTACAAAACAGTATAACATATTTTTCCCCGAAGACACATAGGATAAATCAATATGGGACCGATCGGGAGAAGACGGGACAATGATGAATTATATCTGGGGCGGTATGCTGATCATAGGGATCATTTTCGGTGTGGTGACAGGAAATATGCAGGCGGTGACGGAGGCAGTGCTGCAGTCCTCCAAGGAGGCGGTGACACTTGGCATCTCCATGCTCGGCATCGTGGCATTCTGGTCAGGACTGATGGAAGTGGGACAGGAGGCGGGCGTCATCACAGGACTCACAAGGCTGATCGCGCCGTTCATGCGCTTTCTGTTTCCAGGTATTCCAAAAGGACACCGGGCGTGGGATTCCCTGTCCGCCAACTTCGTGGCAAATATCCTCGGACTTGGCTGGGCGGCGACGCCGGCGGGATTGCGGGCGATGAGCGATCTGGAGGAGCTGGAAAGAGAGCGTGAGAACAGCGAGTACATGGATGAGAAAGTAGGTATCGCAGCCGCGAATGGTTTCATGGATTATGGAGCGCGGACGGCAAGCAATGAGATGTGCACGTTTCTTGTGATGAATATTTCGTCATTGCAGTTGATACCGGTGAATATTATCGCGTATCGCAGCCAGTATGGAAGTGCTAATCCGGCGGCGGTTATCGCGCCTGCAATAGTTGCGACATTTTTTAGTACGGTAGTGGCGGTTATTTATTGTAAAGTCATGGGGAGAAAATGCGAATGATGTACTCATAAATTTACAATTAAAGTATCCTGCTTTTTTGTATAAAAGAAGTGGTAATAGTGTGACGTTATTATAAAACAAGAATAATTAAAAATGTCTGTTTCTTTATAGATGAAAGCGGCACTAAGGCGGCATATTAGTCAAACAAATATTTGAATCCGTTTTGGATTAACCGTCCAATGAATTTTATAAGAAAATAAACTATACTATTCCCATAGCATATTGCAGACCGGATTCTGAAAAAGGCCGGTTGACCAGAAAGGAGCAATTTTATGGGAATAGTTATTCACTTAGAAGTATCAAAAAGCACGACAGAGGAAGAATGGAGCAGGGTATATCAGGAATCACTGGTGCTCGTCGACGCTTTTCCACTTGCAGAGAGGGGGACGATTACTTATCTGGGGAAGCAGGTCATGTGTGCCGTTCGGACCAGGGAGCGGCAACAGCCTTATCGCGGCGGCGCGGAATATGGCTGGTGTGCAGAAATGGACTATGACACCTTAAAACAGGCAGAAGATTATTATTTGCCCAGAAATCTTGTTGACAGCAAAAATATAGACAAAGAGACTTATGATGCTATGATGAGTGCGCTGCCAGCCTACTTGGACTATGACTGGAATGAGGAGAGGTTTGACCATACGTATTCTTTATGGGGAGCGAAAACACAGGGGGAACCCTATCATATGTATTTGCTGTCGATTGCCTGTCTGATAGAGGACAGATTGGGGGAAAAAGCGTTTGTTTATGGTGATATTACACGGGGGCAGTGCCGCAAAGCGGTGGAGATGGCAAACCAGTATCTGCAGGAACCCATTCAGGTTCCAGCCCGCTGTGATATGGACCGGCTGTATTGGCGCATTCAGCGGCTGCCATTAGAGGAGATTGAAAAGGCGGAGGCATTCGAGCACTTTTATCTGGGTGAGAAAGACCAGGTGTTTTATCAGTATATAAAAAGGCATTTTGATGCAGTGATCATACAGGCATACTGGGAAAAAAGATTTGCAGACAGCTTTATCGGAACAAGAGGATTTGCAAGAAATTTGAGAGAATACCTGACTTCGGGAGCAGGACTTGAGGGGCTGTGCAGTATAGTACACATGGAGGATCAGAAAGGAAACCTCCAGTATGAAAAATTTGTCAATGCGGTTATGGATTCCAAGCTGCACATCAAAGAGAAAAATACCATTGACTGTCTGGATATACCACAGGAGGCGGAGCAGCCATACAATATATGGGCGCTGTTTGCGGATTTTGTATATGGCGCTGCACACAACCCCAAGGTGGACCGTTATATACCAATAGAGGAGATCAGGATGGCTTTGAGAAATGGAATCGGCAGCCAATGCGACGTAGACCATTATATAGACCACTATCTTGAGCGTGAAGCAGCGGCACCTGAAATAGATGTCTCCAGGGAAAATGTAACAGAAAAGGAGCTGGAGGAAATGGCAGACGCAGATGCGGCAGAAGTTTTTAACCAGTTAATGCGCAGAAAAATAGATACATTACAACATGTGCATGGGCAGTACGATATTTCTGATCATGAAACCCTGCTTTCCTACCATAAGGGCAGCACGATTGCACCAGCTTTGAAGGAAGCGGTTGGAAAATCCTTTTTGTTTTATCATGGTATGACACAGGAAAAATATTATATAGAATTGATGGAAAAATCCCACGAGGAAAAATGCACTTTTCTGATGGAACAAAACCAGTATCTCCTGCTCCGGGATAAGGACTGGACCAGAATATTTGCAGATATGGAACAGTATCCGCAAACATATGAACGCTATTATCCAATGGTGCGTGTAAAGATAGATTGCGCCAACTTAAATCATCTGGTAATGGCGCTAGTTATGAATGAAGAATTATATAAAGCTGCAGAAGAATGGAGCCGGGAATATGAATAAATTTTTAAGTGTCATTGCTGTCTCAAATGTGATAGTGTAACTTTACTTGGGGAATTTTTCCAAAAAATAATATGGAGCACCTTCTTTTTATGTTATAATGTAATTACCAATAAAACATACACATAAAAAGAGGAGGTGCCCCT
>JAETQI010000036.1 GCA_021770755.1 Lachnospiraceae bacterium | reverse complement strand
TGCGAATACCCTTTTGCTCTGATAGCGTTCTGCCACTGGATAATATCAGAGGGGCTTATTTCGTTCATTTGCTTATTCTCAAAATACGGTAATACATGGGCTTCTATCATGTACCGCTTGTTTTTTATCGTGCGTTCCTTTAGTTCTCCTGCCTTATCCCGAAAATACACATCAACAAATGCGCCTAACATCATATCCATATTGGCAGATGTACTTTTCAGAAATTCTCTTTCCCACTCCAACGCTTCTTTTTTCGTGGCAAAACCACGCTTCTTTTTGTGCTTCTTCTCCCCTTTCCAGTTTTCGTAATAGCATTGAGCAGTCCATTTCCCGGTCTTTTCATCTCTTGAAGCAGACATTTCTTATCCCCCTTTCATGCGGTTTGGTTCGGCTGATTGTAACCATAAAACTTTGTTTCCCAAAATGCCTTTGGCACTTTCCCGGCAACAACAAGATAGCCTTTGCTCTGTAATTCTTCATTTAATTCTCTTATCAGTTTGTAAGCGTGTCCTTTGGAAACACCCAATGTTTCCGCAACTTCTCCGGCAGTCAATAAGTAGTTCTGTCCGTTCATGCAACCTCTCCTTATCATTTATTTCACTATTTATTAGTGTTAATGATATTCTAGCACCCTCTATCATTTATGTCAATAATTTTTATCTGTATTTTTCATATTTATTATTGTTGTCAATATTTATTGAAAGTGCTATACTATAAGAAAGCGAAAAAGAAAAGAGGTAACGGTATGGATAATACAATTCAGATAGCAGAACGTATAAAACAACTCCGTAAAAATCTAGGTTTGAACCAAAGTGAATTTTGCAAAAAGCTAGGCATAAAGCAATCCACCCTATCCAGTTATGAAAACGGAACGGTATCTCCGTCCAATGAGGTACTCTATGCCATAGCTAAGCAGTATCACGTTTCTTTGGATTGGCTTTTTGGTATTTCAGACAATGAATTTTCTTTATCGTCTATGGGCGATATTATTAGTTTTTTATTGGAATTGAACGAATTAAAAGAATTGCGCTATGAACTGGAAATCAATGATAAATTTTTCAATGACATAGAAACCGAAGATAACCGTTGGTATGCCAATATTAAATTCTATGGGAATGAAAAAGGACACTTGTATAATGCGGATATGTGTCAATTCCTTGCTTCACTGAATGAGAGCCGGGAAAGTTTTGAATCCTACTTTACGCCAAAGGATATGTTTGATATTTGGAAAAAACAGAAAATTGCTGATTACTCCACCTTGCCAGTGACAAAGAAAGTGTATGAGGATATAGACAATGCTACAAGAATGAAACTCCGAAATGAACATTTAGAGCGGCAATTTAAGAAAAATCAGAGTGACAGCGAATAAAAATAGAGCCATTTTAGAGCCACAAGCCATTTTCAATGAAATTCCGGCAAGTGGCTTCTCCTTTTGTTCGCTATTATTTTTAGACATTAAGAAACCGCAATCCCTTGATTTTTCAAAGGATTGCGGTGCTTATTTTTATTATTTGGCTCTAATTACAAGATTACTCAATGATTGTAGCAACCCTACCTGAACCTACTGTACGACCACCCTCACGGATAGCAAACGTAAGTCCCTGCTCCATAGCGATCGGATGGATCAACTCGATCGTCATCTCTACGTTATCGCCAGGCATACACATCTCTGTGCCATCTGGAAGATTGCAGACACCTGTAACGTCAGTTGTTCTGAAATAGAACTGGGGTCTGTAGTTGTTGAAGAACGGTGTATGACGTCCACCCTCGTCCTTTGTCAGTACATAAACCTGAGCTGTAAATTTCTTGTGGCATGTAACTGTGCCGGGTTTTGCAAGAACCTGTCCTCTCTGGATCTCTGTTCTCTGGATACCACGGAGCAGCGCACCGATGTTGTCACCTGCCTGAGCCTCATCAAGAAGCTTGCGGAACATCTCGATACCTGTACATACTGTCTTCTTTGTCTCCTCGCTGATACCAACGATCTCAACATCCTCGTTGACATGGAGTGTACCACGCTCAACACGGCCTGTAGCAACTGTACCACGACCTGTGATCGTGAAGATATCCTCGATCGGCATCAGGAACGGCTTATCTGTCTCACGAACAGGATCAGGAATATGCTCGTCAACTGTATCCATCAGCTCGATGATCTTGTCGCCCCACTCGCTGCTGGGATCTTCAAGAGCCTTCAACGCAGATCCCTTAATGATCGGGCAGTCTGTGAACTCGTACTCCTCAAGCTGCTCTGTTACTTCCATCTCGACAAGCTCGATCAGCTCAGGATCGTCAACCATGTCGCACTTGTTCAGGAATACAACGATCTTAGGCACACCTACCTGACGGGACAGAAGGATGTGCTCCTTTGTCTGCGCCATAACGCCGTCTGTTGCAGCAACAACAAGGATAGCGCCGTCCATCTGTGCAGCACCTGTGATCATGTTCTTTACATAGTCAGCATGACCCGGGCAGTCCACATGTGCATAATGTCTCTTCTCTGTCTCGTACTCAACGTGAGCAGTATTGATCGTGATACCACGCTCTCTCTCTTCCGGAGCCTTATCAATGTTCTCAAAATCTGTAGCTACGTTACCAGCAACTCTTGCAGCCAGCACCTTTGTGATCGCGGCTGTCAAAGTTGTCTTACCATGGTCAACGTGTCCGATCGTACCAATGTTGCAATGGGGTTTGCTTCTTTCAAATTTAGCCTTTGCCATTTTAAAAGTCCTCCTTAAAATAGTTAATATTCATTACATTAGTTTCATATTTTATAAAACTTAACCCAACTGTTTTCATTATAGTAAAAACAGTTGGAATTTTCAAGCATTATTTCATAAAATCATACCTTGAAGATCAATTATTTCGCTTTTGCCGCAAGCACCTTCTCCTGCACCGACTTCGGAACCTGCTCGTACTTCTCAAAGAACATCGAATAGTTTCCACGTCCCTGTGTCCTAGAGCGCAGGTCTGTAGCATAGCCAAACATCTCCGCAAGCGGAACATATCCCCTGACGATCTTTCCACCGCCCAGGTCGTCCATACCTTCAATGCGGCCGCGGCGTGAATTGATGTCACCGATGACATCTCCCATATACTCCTCAGGCATTGTCACTTCCACCTTCATGATCGGCTCAAGCAGCACCGGAGCAGCCTTCTGCATTGCCTCTTTGAATGCGAGGGAACCTGCAATATGGAATGCCATCTCGGAAGAGTCCACCTCATGGTAAGATCCGTCGTATACATTTGCGTACACGCCGACTACCGGGAATCCGCCAAGGATACCGGCATGGGTTGCCTCCTCGATACCTTCTCCGATCGCCGGAATATATTCCTTCGGAATCGCGCCACCGACCACGCTGGACTCAAACTTGTAGAGTTCTTCGCCGTTTGCGTCCATCGGGGCAAATCTGACTTTACAATGACCGTACTGTCCACGTCCGCCCGACTGCTTCGCATACTTGGAATCCACCTCGACTTCTTTCGTTATCGCTTCCTTATATGCAACCTGAGGTGCACCAACGTTCGCCTCCACCTTGAACTCGCGCAAGAGTCTGTCCACGATAATCTCCAGATGGAGCTCACCCATACCTGCGATAATCGTCTGTCCTGTCTCCTGATTTGTGTGAGCACGGAATGTAGGATCTTCCTCCGCAAGCTTTGCGAGCGCCTCGCCCATCTTGCCCTGTCCAGCCTTTGTCTTCGGCTCGATCGCAAGCTCGATAACCGGCTCTGGGAATTCCATGGACTCGAGGATCACAGGATGCTGGTCATCACAGATCGTATCGCCGGTCGTCGTGAATTTGAATCCGACTGCCGCCGCGATATCACCGGAGTAAACCTTGTCAAGCTCCTGCCTCTTGTTTGCGTGCATCTGCAGGATACGTCCCACACGCTCTTTTTTATCTTTTGTCGCATTCAGCACGTAAGAACCTGAGTTCATCGTACCAGAGTACACTCTGAAGAATGCAAGCTTGCCGACAAACGGATCGGTCATGATCTTAAATGCGAGTGCCGAGAACGGCTCTTCGTCTGAGGAGTGTCTCTCCACCTCGTTGCCTTCCAGATCAGTACCCTTGATCGACGGGATATCCGTAGGTGCCGGCATAAAATCAAGGATCGCGTCCAGCAGCTTCTGGACACCCTTATTTCTATACGCAGAACCACAGCAGATCGGAACAGCCGTACACTCGCAGGTGCCTTTCCTAAGCACTGCCTTAAGCTGCTCCACCGTTGGCTCCTCACCTTCCAGGTACATCATTGTCAGATCATCATCCAGCTCGCAGATCTTCTCCACCATCTCCGAGTGATAAAGCTCTGCGTCGTCTGCCATATCTGCAGGAATTTCGCAAATGGTGATGTCGTCGCCCTTGTCATCATTGTAGATGTAGGCTTTCATCTCCATCAGATCGACGATTCCCTTAAAATTATCTTCCTTGCCGATCGGTATCTCAAGAATGATCGCATTCTTGCCCAATCTGGTCCGGATCTGCTCTACAGCACCATAGAAATCGGCACCCAGGATATCCATCTTGTTGATAAATGCCATTCTCGGTACATTGTAGGTATCAGCCTGACGCCAAACATTTTCTGACTGTGGCTCCACACCACCCTTTGCACAGAAAACACCTACTGCGCCGTCAAGTACACGAAGGGAACGCTCAACCTCCACAGTGAAGTCCACATGTCCCGGTGTATCGATAATGTTGATACGATGCTCCAGAGCACCTTCCTGTGGCTTGGCATTCTCCTGGTGTGTCCAGTGACATGTTGTCGCGGCTGATGTGATCGTGATACCTCTCTCCTGCTCCTGCTCCATCCAGTCCATGGTCGCAGTGCCCTCGTGTGTATCGCCGATCTTATAGTTAACACCGGTATAGTATAAGATACGCTCTGTAAGAGTAGTCTTACCAGCATCAATATGCGCCATGATACCGATGTTTCTGGTTCTCTCTAAAGGATATTCTCTTCCAGCCAAAGTTCTTCCTCCTTAAAAAAATTAGAAACGATGATGCGCAAAAGCTGAGGATTTCGCGCGCATAATGCCAAATATCACTAAAATCTGTAATGCGCGAAAGCCTTGTTTGCCTCTGCCATCTTATGCATATCTTCTTTTCTCTTTACTGCAGCACCTGTGTTATTTGATGCATCCAGGATCTCATTTGCAAGTCTCTCTTCCATGGTCTTCTCGCCTCTCTTGCGTGCGAAAAATACCAGCCAGCGAAGACCTAATGTCTGACGGCGCTCCGGCTTTACCTCAAGCGGCACCTGATACGTAGCACCGCCGATACGCCTTGCCTTGCACTCAAGCATCGGCATGATGTTGTTCATAGCCGTCTCAAATACATCCACCGCAGGCTTCTGCGCCTTCTCCTCTACTCTGGAAAATGCTCCATATACGATCTTCTGCGCTACACCCTTCTTACCGTCTAACATAACGTTATTGATAAGCTTGGTAACGACTTTATTCCCGTAAATAGGATCTGCTAATACATCTCTTTTTTGAATATGTCCTTTACGTGGCACGATTCTTCCCTCCTTAATTACTGATAGTATGACCGCCGCTCCAGCGGACTGTACACTACTTGATTAAATCAACGGTACTCACATGAATAAAAACTTTGTGTTCGTGCGGTTTTCTATTCTAACCTTACTTGATCACGATCATTTTATACGATAAGGGTATGAAATCAGAATCCCAACACTAATTAGTTTTTTGTGGTACAAGGCAGTAAATCCTACTTACCTGCTTTTGGCCTCTTCGCTCCATACTTAGAGCGAGCCTGCTTTCTGTTAGCAACTCCCGCGGTATCAAGTGTACCTCTGATGATATGGTATCTTGTACCTGGCAAGTCCTTAACACGTCCGCCTCTGATCAGTACAACACTGTGCTCCTGCAAGTTGTGTCCCTCTCCCGGAATGTAGCTTGTCACTTCCATACCGTTGGAAAGACGTACCCTGGCGATCTTTCTGAGCGCTGAGTTAGGCTTCTTCGGTGTTGCAGTCTTAACTGCTGTACATACGCCTCTCTTCTGAGGAGCAGATGTATCTGTCGCTTTCTTTCTCAAAGAGTTGTATCCTCTCTGAAGTGCTGGTGCAGTAGACTTCTTTACTGTTTCCTGACGTCCTTTTCTTACTAATTGGTTAAATGTTGGCATTCTTTTTCACCTCCTGTTTTATTCGCTAAATGCCAGGCATCAGACAATGCATGCCGCTTTACGGCAGCCTGATGCAAAGATCTACGCCTAAATAGGCACATTAAATGGTGCGTTTACACACACTAGAATAGTATACTTACAGTATTTGGGAATGTCAATCACTTTTTTCATTATTTTTTACATTTTGCTGTTTTTTATTATAAACAATTTGCGCCCGTGTGCAATCGAGTAGGGAAGAGCCTTCTTCCCCTACTCATGCGCCGGGCACCCGTCAGCGCATGCTGACATTCTTCCTCTGGGCGCCCGTGTGCATAAAAATGCAGGACCGGGCGGACATCTGTCTTCCCGATCCTGTGTTCTTTATTCCATAACGCCTACCGGCCGTGCTACTCCTGCCATTCTGTCCTCGTCCTCTGTCTCCGGATCATATCCGAAATCGATCTCGTCATCCAGATCCAGTGTAGAGTCCAGATCCACATCCGTATTGAGCCTGACATTCCTGTAACGCCTAAGTCCTGTACCAGCCGGAATGAGCTTACCGATGATCACATTCTCCTTAAGGCCGATCAAAGGATCGATCTTGCCCTTGATCGCAGCCTCTGTGAGCACCTTTGTCGTCTCCTGGAAGGATGCCGCCGACAGGAACGAGCTTGTCGCGAGTGCTGCCTTCGTGATACCAAGGATCACATCCTTGTACTCTGCGGGCTGCTTGCCCTCCAGCAGAAGCTGCTCATTGATGTCCTCAAGCTCGATGCCGTCAACGAGTGTCCCCGGCAGAAAGTCCGTATCGCCGCTCGTCTCGATGCGCTTTTTCTTAAGCATCTGGCGCACAATGACCTCGATATGCTTGTCAGCGATATCAACACCCTGCAGACGGTATACTCGCTGAACCTCGCGCAGCAGGTAATTCTGAACAGCGCCGATCTTCTTGATCTCCAGCAAGTCATGCGGGTTGACACTACCCTCTGTCAGCTCGTCGCCGGCCTCAAGCTCCGCGCCGTCCGCGATCTTGATGCGGGATCCATATGGGATCAGATACGTCTTCTCGTTGATCCCGTCCGACACGATGATCTCCCTCTTTTTCTTGGTATCCTTGATCGTGGCTGTACCGCCAAACTCGGCGATGATCGCAAGTCCCTTCGGCTTTCTCGCCTCGAAAAGCTCCTCGACACGGGGAAGACCCTGTGTGATATCATCACCGGCAACGCCGCCGCTGTGGAATGTTCTCATGGTAAGCTGCGTACCCGGCTCGCCGATCGACTGCGCGGCGATGATGCCGACAGCCTCACCGATCTGGACAGGCTCGCCTGTAGCCATGTTGGCACCATAACACTTCGCACAGATACCAATGTGGGACTTGCAGCAGAGAATGTTGCGTATCTTAACCTTCTCGATCGGTTCGCCCTTCTCATCAACGCCCCTGCCCAGGATCTTTGCCGCCCTGCTCGGCGTGATCATATGATTCTTCTTCACGAGAATATTGCCGTCCCGATCCTTGATGTCCTCGCACGAATATCTGCCTGTGATCCTGTCCTTTAAGCCCTCGATCGTCTCCTTGCCGTCCATGAACGCTGCCACTTCCATGCCAGGTATGAAATCCTTGCCCTCGCAACAGTCGATCTCGCGGATGATCAGCTCCTGGCAGACATCGACCATTCGGCGTGTCAGATATCCCGAGTCCGCGGTTCGCAGCGCTGTATCGGACATACCTTTCCGCGCGCCGTGCGCTGACATGAAATACTCCAATACGTCAAGTCCTTCCCGGAAATTTGACTTGATCGGCAGCTCGATGGTCCGTCCTGTCGTATCTGCCATCAGTCCGCGCATGCCTGCCAACTGCTTGATCTGCTGGTTGGATCCGCGCGCACCGGAGTCCGCCATCATGAAGATATTGTTGTACTTGTCAAGACCGCCGATCAGCTTCTCGGTAAGCGCGTCATCCGTCTCTTTCCAGGTCTCCACGACAGCCTTGTAGCGCTCCTCATCCGTCATCAGTCCGCGCCTGAAATTCACCGTGATGCGGTCAACTGTCTTCTGCGCTTCCGCAAGCATCTGCGCCTTCTCGGCAGGCACTGTCATATCCGAAATGGAAACTGTCATCGCCGCGCGCGTCGAGTACTTATATCCCATCGCTTTGATACTGTCAAGAACCTCCGCCGTCTTGGTCGCGCCGTGAATGTTGATGACTTTCTCGAGGATCTGCTTCAATCCCTTCTTGCCCACATGGAAATCCACCTCGGGAAGCAGCCTGTTCTCAGGCTTGCTCCTGTCCACAAATTCCAGATCCTGCGGAAGGATCTCATTGAATATGAAGCGTCCTAACGTGGACTCCACGATGCCTGTGAGCACCTCGCCGTCCGGCAGCGTCTTTGCCACACGCACCTTGATCCTCGAGTGGAGTGTACACGCCTTATTCTCATAGGCGAGGATCGCCTCGTTTACACTCTTAAAATATTTGCCCTCGCCGACTGCCCCCGGCCGCTCCTGCGTCAGATAGTAGATGCCAAGCACCATATCCTGTGAAGGGACAGCCACCGGGCCGCCGTCGGAAGGCTTCAGCAGATTGTTCGGCGACAGCAGCAGGAAACGGCACTCCGCCTGCGCCTCCACCGAGAGCGGAAGATGCACCGCCATCTGGTCGCCGTCAAAGTCAGCATTGAACGCCGTACATACCAACGGATGGAGCTTGATCGCCTTACCTTCGACCAGGATCGGCTCAAACGCCTGAATACCAAGCCTGTGCAGTGTCGGCGCACGGTTCAGCATAACCGGATGCTCCTTGATGACCTCCTCGAGCACATCCCACACAGCCTGATCCAGTTTCTCCACAAGCTTCTTGGCATGCTTGATATTCTGTGATATCTGCCTTGACACAAGCTCCTTCATGACAAAGGGCTTAAAAAGTTCGATCGCCATCTCCTTGGGCAGACCGCACTGATAGATCTTTAACTCGGGTCCCACGACGATAACAGAACGACCCGAATAGTCAACGCGCTTGCCAAGCAGGTTCTGACGGAAACGTCCGCCCTTACCCTTTAACATATCGGACAGGGACTTGAGCGCCCTGTTTCCGGGTCCGGTGACAGGACGTCCGCGTCTGCCGTTGTCGATCAGCGCATCAACTGCCTCCTGGAGCATTCTCTTCTCATTTCTGACAATGATGTCCGGCGCCCCAAGCTCGAGCAGTCTTTTCAGACGGTTGTTTCTATTGATGATCCTGCGATATAAGTCATTTAAGTCAGAAGTCGCAAATCTGCCGCCGTCAAGCTGAACCATCGGGCGCAGATCGGGCGGGAGCACCGGGATCGCATCCATGATCATCCACTCCGGCCTGTTTCCGGATGCCCTAAAGGACTCGACAACCTCAAGCCTCTTCACGATCTTAGCGCGCTTCTGCCCCTTTGTATTATCATTTTTCAGCTCTGCCGAGAGTTCGTTGCACTCGCGCTCCAGATCGATCGCCTCGAGAAGCTCCTTGATCGCCTCTGCCCCCATACCTACACGGAAGGCGCTTTTGCCCCACTTCTCCACATTGTCCTGGTATTCCTTCTCCGACAGCACCTGCTTGTATTCCAGCGTAGTCTCTCTTGGATCCAGCACAATGTAGGACGCAAAGTACAATACCTTCTCCAGCACGCGCGGCGTCAGATCCAGTATGAGTCCCATCCGGCTCGGGATCCCCTTGAAGTACCAGATATGTGACACAGGGGCTGCAAGCTCGATATGTCCCATGCGCTCCCTGCGCACGCTTGACTTTGTAACTTCCACCCCGCAGCGGTCACAGATCACGCCCTTATAGCGGATCTTCTTGTATTTTCCACAATGGCATTCCCAGTCTTTGCTGGGTCCAAAGATCTTTTCGCAGTACAGGCCATCCCGCTCAGGCTTTAACGTCCTGTAGTTGATGGTTTCCGGTTTCGTTACCTCGCCTCTTGACCATTCCCTGATCTTTTCAGGGGAAGCCAGACCGATCTTGATCGCATCAAAAGAGATCGACTGACTCTGTTCATTTTTCATTTCAGACATTTTGGTACTCCTTCCGAATCTTTTTATTAAAATTCATCGTCATCAAAATTATCATCATCGCCCTCGAAATCATCGTCGGAAAAATCATCGTCCTCAAAATCATCCTCAGCATCAACCAGGTCGCCGCTCACCGTGTCAAACTCTTTCTGCTGATAGCCGTCGAGATTCTCCCTGTTGTCATACTTGCGGTCACCTTCCATCTCAACACGGAAATCCGTCTCTGTATAATCAACCGACTCCTTGAGCTCCACTTCGTTTTGATTTTCATCATACACCTTTACATCAAGGCCAAGCGACTGGAGCTCCTTGAGCAGCACCTTAAACGATTCCGGAATACCCGGCTCAGGGATATTCTCACCTTTGATGATCGCCTCATAAGTCTTAACTCGTCCTACAACATCATCGGATTTTACGGTCAGGATCTCCTGCAGTGTATGGGATGCGCCATATGCCTCCAGCGCCCACACTTCCATCTCTCCGAAACGCTGTCCGCCAAACTGCGCCTTACCGCCGAGCGGCTGCTGCGTTACCATACCATACGGTCCTGTCGAGCGCGCGTGGATCTTGTCATCTACCAGATGATGGAGTTTCAGGTAATGCATGTGTCCGATCGTGACCGGACTGTCAAAGTACTCGCCTGTCCTACCATCGCGCAGCCTCACCTTGCCGTCTCTCGAGATCGGCACACCCTTCCAGAGCTTTCTGTGCTCCCTGTTCTCCGACAGATAGTCCATCACCTCGGGCAGAAGCTCCTCCTTGTGTTTTGCCTCAAACTCCTCCCAATCGAGATTGACATAGTCGTTTGCAAGATCGAGCGTATCCATGATATCAAGCTCGTTTGCGCCGTCAAACACGGGCGTGGAAACATTGAAGCCAAGCGCTTTTGCCGCCAGCGAGAGATGAATCTCCAGCACCTGCCCGATGTTCATACGGGAAGGCACGCCGAGCGGATTTAACACAATATCAAGCGGACGCCCGTTCGGCAGATACGGCATATCCTCCACCGGGAGCACACGCGAAACGACACCCTTGTTGCCGTGACGTCCAGCCATCTTGTCACCGACAGAAATCTTTCTCTTCTGGGCGATATAGATACGCACCGTCTGGTTTACTCCGGGCGCAAGCTCCGTGTCGCCGTTTGCCCTCGAAAATACTTTCGCATCGACAACAACACCGTACTCACCGTGCGGCACTTTCAATGAAGTATCACGCACTTCCCTTGCCTTCTCACCAAAGATCGCACGGAGAAGACGCTCCTCCGCTGTCAGCTCAGTCTCCCCCTTCGGTGTAACCTTGCCGACAAGGATATCACCGGCGCGAACCTCCGCACCGATCCTGATAATTCCCCGATCGTCGAGATCCTTGAGCGCATCATCGCCGACACCGGGCACATCTCTTGTGATCTCCTCCGGCCCGAGCTTTGTATCGCGCGCGTCTGTCTCGTACTCTTCTATATGAATGGAGGTATACACATCCTCCATGACAAGCCGCTCACTCAGAAGAACGGCATCCTCGTAATTATAACCCTCCCATGTCATGAAACCGATCAGCGGATTCTTGCCAAGTCCAAGCTCTCCGCCGCTGGTAGACGCACCGTCAGCGATCACCTGCCCAGCTTCCACATGATCTCCCTTGAACACGATCGGCTTCTGATTGTAGCAGTTTGACTGGTTGCTGCGCTCAAACTTGTGCAGCTTAAACTCCGCCTTCTCACCGTCATCATAGGTAAGCCTGATCAGTCTTGACGAGACATAAGTGATCGTGCCCGGCTTCTTTGCCACCACACAGACACCGGAGTCGACAGCAGCCTTCACCTCGATACCTGTCCCGACGACCGGCGCCTCCGTGAACAAGAGCGGAACCGCCTGGCGCTGCATGTTGGAACCCATCAGCGCGCGGTTGGCGTCGTCGTTCTGCAAAAACGGGATCAGCGCCGTAGCGACAGAAAACACCATCTTCGGAGACACGTCCATATAGTCAAACATCGCTTTGGGATACTCCTGTGTCTCGTCAAGATAACGTCCGGACACGGAATTGCGCACAAAATAACCATTCTCGTCAAGCTGCTCATTCGCCTGCGCTACATGGTAATTGTCCTCCTCGTCGGCAGTCATGTAAACCACCTCGTCCGTGACACGCGGATTCTTGGGATCTGACTTGTCGATCTTGCGGTAAGGTGCCTCGACAAATCCGTATTCATTAATCCTTGCATAAGATGCAAGAGAGTTAATCAGGCCGATGTTTGGTCCTTCTGGCGTCTCGATCGGGCACATTCTGCCGTAGTGCGAATAGTGCACATCCCGAACCTCAAATCCCGCACGGTCCCTGGAGAGACCGCCTGGTCCCAGTGCAGAGAGACGCCTCTTGTGCGTCAGCTCGCCGAGCGGATTGTTCTGATCCATGAACTGCGACAACTGTGAGGAACCGAAGAATTCCTTGATGGCAGCCTGTACAGGTTTGATGTTGATGAGTGCCTGCGGCGACACCTCATCCGAGTCATGCGTCGTCATGCGCTCACGCACAACGCGCTCCATCCTGGAGAGACCGATGCGGTACTGGTTCTGTAACAGCTCGCCGACCGCCCTGATGCGCCTGTTGCCCAGGTGATCGATATCGTCGCTGTTTCCAAGGCCAAACTCGAGATGCATGTTGTAGTTGATCGACGCTAAAATATCTTCTTTTGTAATATGTTTTGGGATCAGCTCATGTACATTTCTGGTGATCGCGTCCGCCAGTTCCTCCGGATTCTCGGAATACTCCTCAAGTATCTGGCGCAGTACCGGGAAATAGACCTGCTCTGTGATGCCAAGGCTTCTCGGCTCACAGTCGACAAAGTTCGTGATATCGACCATCATATTGGAGAGTACCTTTACAAGCCGTTCCTCTGTCTGGATCCACACAAAAGGAACAGCCGCGTTCTGGATACTCTCAGCCATCTCTACCGTAACTTTATCGCCTTTCTGCCCAAGAACCTCTCCGCTAAAAGGATCCACCACATCCTCCGCGAGGATCTGGTTTCTGATCCTGTTCTTCAAGGCAAGTTTTTTGTTAAATTTATATCTGCCAACCTTCGCAAGATCATATCTTCTGGGATCAAAGAACATCGCTGTCACAAGGTTTTCAGCACTGTCCAGGCTAAACGGCTCACCGGGACGGATCTTGCTGTACAGCTCCTTTAGACCTTCCTGATAATTCTCAGAAGTATCCTTGGCAAAGCTTGCCAGGATCTTGGGCTCCTCGCCAAAGAGCTCCAGGATCTCTTCATTTGTACCTACACCGAGCGCGCGGACCAGCACAGTGATCGGTACTTTTCTTGTTCTATCTACACGAACGTAGAAAACGTCATTGGAATCGGTCTCATACTCGAGCCATGCACCGCGATTGGGGATGACAGTACACGAAAACAGTCTCTTACCAATCTTGTCATGTGCAATGCCATAGTAGATGCCAGGTGAACGCACCAACTGGCTGACGATAACACGTTCCGCGCCGTTGATCACGAAAGTACCTGTCTCTGTCATCAGAGGAAAATTACCCATAAAGATCTCATGTTCGGTGATCTCTTCTTTTTCTTTATTGTGAAGGCGAACCTTGATCTTAACGGGAGCCTCATATGTTAAGTCTCTCTCCTTGCACTCCTCGATCGTATGCTTGATTTCGTCCTCCGCCAAAACGTAATCTACAAATTCCAGACTGAGACGTCCACTGTAGTCGGTTATCGGAGAGATATCTGCTAACGCTTCCCGAAAGCCTTCCTCGAGAAACCATTTGTAGGAATCTTTCTGGACTTCAATCAGATTCGGCATTTCCAGAACCTCTTCTTGTCTCTGATAGCTCATACGCATCGTCTTACCGGAGACCACTGGACGTATTCTGTTCTTTTCCATGACATTTCACCCCGTTCTTTTTTAATACATCGCAGCAGGTCACCTTCCAGCTTCCTGCCACAGCCAATGACACTCATTGAAATAGGTACAATTTTTCACAATAGTGCACTCTACATATTACCACAAGTCCTTTTTGAAGTCAATGAAAAAATACAAAAATTTGGAATAAAAACCAAAAGGCCGGGATTCGATCCCGACCTGTAATAGTCCTTTGGTTCAGATTACTTAAGTGTAACCTTTGCGCCCTCTGCTTCAAGTTTTGTCTTAATCTCCTCAGCCTCAGCCTTAGCCGCTGCCTCCTTAACGAGCTTAGGAGCTCCGTCTACAAGATCCTTTGCTTCCTTCAGGCCAAGACCTGTCACTTCACGAACAACCTTAATAACCTTAACCTTGTTCGGACCTACCTCTGTAAGCTCTACATCGAAGTCGTCCTTCTCCTCTGCTGCCGGAGCGCCATCGCCTGCTGCCACAACAACCGCACCTGCCGCTGCTGATACGCCGAACTCTTCCTCACAAGCCTTCACAAGATCATTTAACTCTAAAACTGTAAGCTCTTTGATCGCTTCAATAAATTCTGCTGTTGTTAACTTTGCCATTATTGTTTCCCTCCATAATATAATTTGTTGATATCATTTTTATTTTCGCTGAACACTGCCTTACATGCTACTCAGCCGCGGGAGCCTCTGCAGCGGCTTCTTCTGCAGCAGCCTCTGCTTCCTTCGGAGCCGGCTCACAAGCGCCTGCGCCGCCCTTCTCCGCGATCTGGTTAAGCACACGGGCGAAGTTCGTGATCGGAGACTGGATGCTTCCAAGGAACTTGGAAATAAGCTCGTCCCTTGAAGGGATCTTTGCGATCTCTGCCATTCCCTTTTCGTCGTAAACAATGCCCTCCACAACGCCTGCCTTGAGCTGGATTGCAGGACAATCCTTTGCGAATTTGCTCAGGATCCTTGCCGGAGCTGTCGCATCGTCCTTACAGACCGCGATCGCATTTGTGCCTTTCAGGCTCTCTGTCAGACCTTCGAATGCAGTGCCCTTGAACGCACGGGTCATCAGGGTATTCTTGTATACCTTGTACGTAACGCCCGCTTCACGAAGCTGCTTGCGAAGCTGTGTGTCCTGAGCTACAGTGATCCCGCTGTAACTTACGATCACAACCGTGGCTGCATCTTTGACCGTAGCTGCGATTTCCTCAACGATCGGCTGCTTTAATTCAATCTTTGCCATTTTCTTACCTCCTTATAGATTTGATAAACGAACGCTGTATTAGAGACGTCCGTCCTGCCGACAGGAGTTTCTGACCATATAATCAAGTTGGGAAAAAACATCTTCCCGACTCGCGCGACCCGTGCGCCGCACTGACGGCATATTTCCTCTGCACGGGTCTGCGCATAAAAACCTCCCGATCCTATATACACAGAAAACGGGAGGTAAAAGTCATCATCATAAAAACTCTTTCCTCGGTAGGCGTTACACTTACGCAGAACACATGATCATCTTCGTGAAATATGTCTGCACCTACTGTCTTCGGCATGGTCTTAGAACCTCTAATAACATAGCATATCTTCCATGCGGCTGTCAACCCATTTTTTTCAAATTCCTGATTTTTCAGCCAAATGTCACATATCCCTCGTCGTCAATGGTGACACCCGGCGACAAGCCGCGCATGTAGTTCAAAGCCTCCGCCTTCTCGGTGCCCTCGAGGTGCCTTGTGCGGCAGTTCTCCTGTATGCACGGGACGAAGCGGAAATACTCCATCCCCTCCTTCCTGATCCCGACCTCGACAAGGCAGGTGTTCTGTGTCTTTGAATTGAACCAGTAATTTCCGAGGCTGTACACGACCGGAACGCCCGACTCGGAATCCAGTTTCTGCAGGCAGTGCGGATGATCGCCTATGATGAGGTCCACCCCCGCCTGCGCATAGACCGGCGCCTGCTTATCCTGCAGCCAGTCTGTCTCCGCCTGGCTTTCCGTCCCCCAGTGAATATAGAGTATCACAAAGTCACTGTTGGCTTTCGCCTCGGCGATGACCTCCAGAAGCGCCGCCGGATCCATGCACCGGAGCACGCCGGCGCTCGTTGCCGTGGCTTCCCTGGTGTCGGGCACTGCATTGCGTTCGATCTGGGTCGCGCTCACAACGGCGATCTTGATCCCGTTTGCGATGAAATACACTGGTTTTCTCGCCTCGTCAATGTTCCGCCCCGCGCCGACATAAGGGATCTCCGCCTCCTCGAGTGTGGTAAATGTGTCAAGGAGCGCCTCCTCGCCGTGGTCATAGGCGTGATTGTTGGCAAGCGACACGATATCCACCCCAAGAAGCTCATACAGCTCTACATTTGCCGGATCTGCCCGAAATGTGAAGGTCTTTCCCTCCGTCGGCGTTCCCCTCTTCGAAAACGGAAACTCATTGTTGAGCATAAAGACATCCGCACTGCGCATCCGTTCCAGCAGATCCGCCGAGAAAGTGTCATTGATATCACTGCCCCTGGTCCTGTAGTGAAACATCATGGCATACTCATCGTCGAGCAGGATGTCGCCCGCGAACGCAAATGTGACGCGCTCACTGTCCATGCAGTTTACGAGATACACCTTCTCACCCTTCTGGACTGCTTCATTATAGAGCCTCTCGTTCTCTGCAGCCATCTGCTCCTCTGCCGTAGGTTCTGTCTGCTCTGGAACGGCGGGCTCGTCTGTCGTCTCACTGACAGTCGTATCCTCGGGTTTTTCTGCACTCTCGCCATGGGACGGACTGCCCTGTTGTCCAAGTCCCGCAAAATCGACAACAACCGGCGGCACCTCCGGGGCTTTTTTCCCTGTCATGGCAGCGTATCCCAGCATCGCAGCCCCCCCTGATACCAGCACGATCACCAGTACCATGAAAAATACGCCCAGATTCCTATTTTTCTTCCTATGTACGCTTTTTCCAGCGTTCTTCCCTGTCCTCTTTCCAGCCACTTACCCACCTGCTTCTATATTGAAAAAAGGTCCCGTTCTATTGCAAACGAGACCTTTTGATATCTTATTAATGATTAGAACTTAGCAACACTAACCTTTACGCCAGGTCCCATTGTCGATGAAAGCGTGATGCTCCTCAAATACTGTCCCTTAAGTGATGACGGTTTTGCCTTTACGATCGCTTCCAGCAGCGTATTGAGATTCTGCGTCAACTGCTCCTCCGAGAAAGAAACTTTTCCGATCGGGCAGTGGATGATGTTTGTCTTGTCAAGCCTGTACTCAACTTTACCAGCCTTGATATCGTTGATCGCCTTTGTGACATCCATCGTTACAGTACCAGACTTCGGGTTTGGCATCAGACCCTTAGGTCCCAGAACCTTACCGAGACGGCCGACAATACCCATCATATCCGGTGTTGCAACCACTACATCAAAATCCAGCCAGCCATCATTCTGGATCTTAGGAATGAGTTCGTCGCCGCCAACGTAATCAGCACCGGCTGCCTCAGCCTCCGCCACCTTGTCGCCCTTGGCGAAAACCAATACCTTAACAGACTTACCTGTTCCGTTCGGAAGCACGACAGCACCGCGGATCTGCTGCTCTGCGTGACGTCCGTCACATCCTGTCCTGACGTGAACCTCCACGGTCTCATCGAACTTTGCAACAGCGCACTTCTTTGTCAGTGCTATAGCGTCCTCAATCTCATAAAATGTTGCGCGATCGACCAACTTCGCGGATTCATTATATCTCTTACCATGTTTCATTCTACTTTACCTCCGCTTAATCTTCTACTGTGATACCCATAGATCTTGCTGTACCTGCGATCATGCTCATAGCGGCCTCAAGGCTCGCCGCATTCAGGTCAGGCATCTTAAGCTCAGCGATCTCCTGGATCTTTGCCTTTGAAATCTTTGCAACTTTTGTCTTGTTAGGTGCTGCCGAAGCAGACTTAAGGTTGCACGCCTTCTTTAACAGGACTGCTGCAGGCGGAGTCTTTGTGATGAAGCTGAAGCTTCTGTCTGCATATACCGTGATGACAACAGGGATGATCATACCTTCCTGATCTGCTGTCCTTGCGTTAAACTGTTTCGTAAACTCTACGATGTTTACACCATGCTGTCCAAGAGCAGGTCCAACCGGCGGAGCCGGTGTTGCTTTTGCGGCAGGAATCTGTAATTTAATATATCCTTCTACTTTCTTTGCCATGTCAGGCACCTCCTAATTTATTCTCAGCCCTGCTCGCTGCAGGACTGTTTTGTGGTACTCTGGGTGGATAACCCTCCCACGGGAACATGAGTCCGTTACTCATTTTAACCCTATACGATCCTATTGTCAATAACTTTTCATGTTTTAGTCCCACATCTTCTTCACATCTGCAAAATTGATCTCAACCGGCGTCTCGCGTCCGAACATCTCGACATTGATCGTGAGTGTCTGTCTGGATACGTCGATCTTCTGAACCGTGCCGACCGTGTCCTTCCACACACCTGCCGTAACGCTGATCACGTCACCCTCCGCAAATTCAACAGTCGTGTCAACGCCAAAGTCAAGCGCCTTGAGCTCTGCTTCCGTGAGCGGCACCGGCTTGCTTCCCGGTCCGACAAACCCTGTGACACCTCTCGTGTTCCGGACAACATACCATGCATCGTTATTGTCCGCATCCATGTGCAGGAGCACGTAGCCCGGAAACATCTTTTTCTGTGATGTTTTCTCCACACCGTTCTTGAGTTCCATGACATCCTGCAGCGGAACCCTCACTTCAAGGATCTCGTTCTCAAGATGTCTGTTTTCGATCGCCTTCTCGATGTTTGCCTTTACCTTATTCTCATAGCCGGAATAGGTGTGGACTACATACCAGCCCATGCCCAGACCGCTCTTGTTGTCGCTGAGCGCAACCCTGCTGTGAGGCTCCTCCTCGACCGGCTCCTCCATAACAGGCTCTGTCTCTATCGTCTGTGTCTCCTCGAAAGCTTCCCCGGCAGCGTCCGCCAGGCTCGTCTCTTCTGTGTCCTGTGCTGACTCCTCTGATCCTTCAACAGCTTCCGTCTCCGGATCCGCCGGCTCCCCGTACGGTTTTTCCGGCATCTTTGGCGATACAGGAAGCCACTCCTGCATATTGGGAGTAATGAGCTTTTTTGCCACTGCCCGTTTCTTTTCTTCCATATATAATCACCTCTTCTACACACCGATACTTGTCAGGAAGTTAATGCCATACTGGATAATGGTATCCAAAAAGGTAATGATAAGTCCCACTACAACCGAAACACAGAGAACTGCTACGGACTGCTTCACAGTTTCTTTCTGGTCAGGCCAGGCGATCTTCTTAAATTCTGTTTTTACACTTTTCCAGAAGCTGTCCTTCTTCGCTTCCTTTTTAGCCGACTTTGCTGAATCTGCCATCATGTGCCTCCTATTTCTGATCCTTTTGCGATCCTTGCGTCCACCTGATGCGATTGCTTATTTTGTTTCCTTGTGCAGTGTATGAGTCTTGCAGAATCTACAATACTTCTTGATCTCCATCCTGTCAGGATGCGTCTTCTTCTCCTTTGTCGTATTGTAGTTGCGCTGTTTGCACTCTGTACATGCCAATGTAATCTTTGTACGCATAATTCCACCTCCGCTAGCGTTCTAAAAATCCTCAAATGTTCCTAAGCAGGATAAATTGCATAAAAAAAAGACCTCATATTCATCTTGCTTTACCAATATACCATACGGGCAGCCCTGCGTCAATATTTATTTAAAACATTTATTTTTCTTATTGTGCCTATTTTTGAAACATTTCATGCTATTTTCAGTATTTTAAATCAATTATGGAAAAATTTTTCATTTTTTCTGCGGTAAACCCCTTGCATTTTCGCACAATTCGTGATAAGTTAAATTTAAAAAGAGATATACATAACATTTTTGTGAATATTCGCACAATAAAAGTCTTGTATCGCTCTAAAACAGGGAAGTTTATTGAATTTTATATTCAATTATGTGTTCAAAATCAAGTTCACATAAAGCCTGTACTACCCAAGGAAGGAGGACATCAGTATGTCAGTTACCATGAACACTTTGCAGGCTCTGGATCAGTATATGACTACATATGCCAGCAGTGACAACAGCAATCCCAACCGGAAATACAACAAGCGAAGTTCCCGGTTTGCCATGCACGATTCCAGCGAACTGCAGAACCTATACAGCACCATCCAGTGGAAAAACCGTTTCGCACCACTCTATCTCACAGATCCCACGCCGCGCTCGATCGCATACGCGATCCACTTAAAAGAGAGCGCCAACAACTTAAAGCAGACGATCGGTGCGCTCAGCGAGGATGATGACCTGTTCTCTATGAAATCCGCCTACAGCGACAACGAATCGCTGGCGAGTGTGGAGTATGAGCCGGACGATGCCGAGGGCGAGGTTCCTACAGACTTTACGCTCGAGGTGGAAAATTTCGCCTCGCCGCAGGTCAACACCAGCAAATTTTTGAAAGCAAACCAGCCCGTTTCACTGGATCCGGGCAGTTATTCCTTTGACATCCTGACCAACAAGCTCCACTACGAGCTGCAGTTTAACGTACATGAAGGCGACACGAACAAGGACCTTCAGAACAAGCTCTCCCGCCTGATCAACAACTCCGATATCGGGGTGTCGGCAAAGGTCGTCGAAACCCGCGGGCTCACGGCGCTGGAGGTAACCTCCGATGCCTACGGTCTCCCCGTCCAGGGAGAACGGCATTTCACGATCACGGACGACAACACGACCTACCGCAGCGGTATCGTTGATTATCTGGGACTGAACAAAAGTATCAAGGAAGCCACCAACGCGATCTACAGCATCAACGGAAATGAAGAATCTTCGTATTCCAACACGTTCAACGTACACGGTGCCTATCATGTGACGCTGCATCCCGAGAACTCTGCTGCGGGCATGGCTTCCATGTCCGACCAGATCACGGCGCGCGCTGCCGCGATGACCAGCGCGAACAACGCCCGCGCCCAGAATGCCAGTGCCAGGATCGGTCTGTATCCCGACGCCGAATCGCTCTCCAACAATATCGAAACCTTTGTGGAAGGCTACAACAGCTTTATGAACGGCGTGATCAACAACGAGACAGACACCGCGCTCACGAAACTGCTGTCCAAGGATCTGCACAAATTCCTGGATCTGCACAGCTACAATCTCGAGAAATATGGTATCCATATCAACGAGGATGCGACACTCGACTATCAGAAGAGCGATGTGCTCACCGACGCGGCCGCCATCAAGGGTTTTGGCTCACAGGTCCTGCGCAAGCTCAGCGCGATCTCGCTCGACCCGATGGAGTACATCGACAGGAGGATCTGTGCGTACCCCAATCCCAACGCGAGCTACCCGAACCCTTATATGACGAGCATCTACACAGGAATGTTGTACAATAATTATATGTAGCAAAAAAATACAAGCGCACATGCGCTTGTATTTTCATTTTCATATTACTTTACGCTTTCCGCCATTTCAAGTGCCGCGGCGATCACTTTGTCCATGTCATAATACCTGTACTGCCCCAGCCGTCCTCCAAAAAGCACATTTTTCTGCTCCGACGCAAGGCGCAGATACTTCTGATACAGCGCAGCGTTCCGCTCGTCATTGACCGGATAGTACGGCTCGTCGCCGCGCTTCCACTCCTTTGGATACTCTCTTGTGATCACGGTATCCGGCTGATGTCCGAACTCAAAGTGCTTGTGTTCTATGATGCGCGTGAACGGCACTTCACGTTCTGTATAATTGACCACCGCATTTCCCTGATAATTCTCCTCACCCTCCAGAAGTTCTGTCTGGAATTCAAGGGAACGGTACTCCAGCGCGCCCTCGCAATAATCAAAAAACGCGTCGATCATGCCCGTGTACAGCACTTTCCCAAACGAGTGCTGCCCGTCACATGTAACATATGTACCGTTTTGCCCATCCTTTCTGACAAAGTCCTCAAACGCCGTGTCAAGCCGCACCTCGATGCCGTCCAGCAGTTTTTGCACCATGGCTGTATAACCGCCCTTGGGGATCCCCTGATACGGATCATTAAAGTAATTGTTGTCAAACGTGAAGCGGACAGGGAGCCGCTTGATGATAAATGCGGGCAGTTCTTTGCAGTCGCGCCCCCACTGCTTCTCCGTATAGCCCTTCACGAGCTTCTCATAGATATCCTTCCCGACCAGTGACAGCGCCTGTTCCTCCAGATTTGCCGGCTCCCCGATGTTGAGGTCTGCGATCTGGGAGCGGATGCGCTCCGCCGCTTCCTTTGGCGTTTTCACATGCCACATTTTCGCAAATGTATTCATATTAAACGGAAGATTGTAAAGCTCGTCCTTATACACTGCCACCGGAGAGTTAATGTAATGGTTGAACTCTGCCAGTTCATTGACATAGCGCCAGATCTTCGCGTCGGAAGTATGGAAAATATGCGCGCCATATCTGTGGACATGGATTCCGTTCACCTCCTCTGTATAAATGTTTCCTGCGATATGCCCCCTCCTGTCGATCACGAGGCATCTTCTGCCGGATCTCTTCATCTCACTGGCAAACACGGCGCCAAAAAGTCCTGCGCCGACTACCAAATAGTCATATTTCATTCTCTGTTCTCCTAACTGATCGTATTTGTTCTAACTGGCTCTAATTAAAGAGCCTTGGTTCCACCGGCTTCCAGTCCCGCGCAAGCTGTTCGTACTCAGCCGCCTGCTCTGTCAGTCTCGCACATTCCAGGTCATACTCCCGCTGCGGCAGCGCCTTTGTCCTGGGCGACTTGGCAAGCTTCCTGCAGCACAGCGCAAGCGCCATAAACGCGGATGTTCCGCTGCTCGCCACGTCGATCTCGCTCTCGCAGTCATAACCTGCCCTGTGGAACCAGTTTGCCGCCTCCTCGAAATCCTCCTTTTTCATAAAGAAGTATCCAAGCTCCATGCACATCTCCGCCGATGGTACCGTCGCCTCCTCGCTCAGAGCGACCTTTAATATGCTGACCGGATTGTCCGCTATCCTGTAGATCTTCAACAGCACCGCGATCATCTGACGGCACAACAGTTCTTTCCCCTCCGCCCGCTTTTCGACCAGTGACCGCTCAAAAAATCCTTCCGCTGTCCTAAGCTCCTCCTCCGTGCCCGCCTTGTAGAGTTCCCTCAGATACATTCCCATCAGCCGGTCGGAGAGCACTCCCCGCTCCGCTATGATCTTCTCAAACACCCCGAGATCCCGTGTGCTGTGGCTCCCCCGGGGGCGGTGATGAACCTCGATGTCACTGTCATAGATGACCGGGTTGATGTTCACAGTCTCATGGATCGGCTCGATCCATGTAAACTCCCTGAGACGCTTAAAAAGCTTGGGACGCAGGTCACGCGCAAAATTTTCTGTCGGATGGTTGATCTGCTCTGTCACATAGACCATCTGCACGATCTCCACCTCGGGCAGCATCGCACGCTTCAGCGCCTTGAACTTGTCCTGGTTCTCGCGGTCTAACACCTCGTCGGCATCCGCCGAGTAGATATAATCCCCGGTCGCTTTTGAGAACGCAAAATTCCTGGCAGCCGCAAAGTCATCATTCCACTCATAGTCATACAGATATGGCGTGTACTGTGCCGCGATCTTCCTGGTATCATCCGTGGAGCCGGTGTCCACTATGATGATCTCATCCATAATGTCCTTTAGGGAATCAAGACAGTCCTGCAATACTGCAGACTCGTTTTTTACAATCATGCATAAACTGAATTTCATACGCATCCTCCATGGTCTCATATTTTTGCTTGATATTATTGTAACGAACTTTACATAATTTCTCAACTGTTTCTTTGATAAAATATCGAAATATCCGGTGATTTCCGTCTAAATATATGCCGCAAGAGGTTAAGTTTTCAGAATATTCTGACGATATAACTTATGTAGTATAATTATGTAAATAATTCGAGGAGGATTCATATGGAATATCAGCAGAAATATGAGCGTTTGCTGCAGACGCTGTGCAATGCATACAATAAAATATTCAAGTTGCTGGAAGGCGTGGAACACTGCGACAAGGAGCTTTCGCGCCTGTCCCGGATCAACCGTCCCAGCGTCGAGGAGGTCTGCCGTGTCACCGAATACAAGGAACGCCTGATCGTCACCATGGACCAGATTTCGATCGCCATCGATCCCATACACGACCAGCTTGACGGTCTGCGCGCACTCTGCCAGGAGATCGACGATCATCCGATGTACCTCCACCTGACGGACCTGCAGCTACTGGTCTACTACTATATCCGGCAGGTCATCAACAAGGAGGATATCAACAATCCGGATATCATCAACCGCCTCAACGATTACAAGGAATCGCTCGAGCTGGACAAGGCGCTCAGCGAAGTTCCGGATTCGCAGAAACAGATTTTTATGCTTGTGCCTGAGAAGAAAAATTAACAGTATACGGATAATAATATAAGCGTGCAGGAGAGACTAATCTTTCCTGCACGCTTACATTATTAAATAGTTAGAGTGAGCTGTGTACACTTCTGGTATATCTACCAAACGTACTCGTACAGTTTAACACTATTTTCCATCTTAGTCAATACATTTTAGAAAAATTTTAAAAAGATAAAAATGTTAAAGAACCGCCCAGAATCTGGACGGTTCTTTTCACATATGTTAGATTGGTTAGAGTGAATGCAATATTATTGCAGGAGTGAGAGTACACCCTGGTTTGCCTGGTTTGCCTGTGCAAGGATCGACTGGCCTGCCTGCATGAGCACCTGGTTGTTGGAGAACTTCACCATCTCCTCCGCCATATCTGTATCACGAATCGCGGACTCCGCTGCCGTGGTGTTCTCAACGACATTGTCCAGGTTCGAGATCGTGTGCTCTAAGCGGTTCTGCACTGCACCGAGGATAGAACGCTGTGTGGATACGACCTTTAACGCCTCGCCGACAACGTCGATCGCCTCTCTCGCATTGTCACCGGTCTCATCCACGATACCGATCGATGTGCTCTTTAACTTATTCACGCCAAGTCCTGCTGCTGACATCGTGTCGATCGTTGCAGAGATCCTGTTGGTGAGGTCAGAGTCTGAACCTGCATGAACGCTGAATGTCAATGCCGCTGTAACCTTCTCGCGCAGATTGCTGATGTAGCCGCCGAAATACAGGGATACTGGCTGTGGTTTACCATTTGCATCCATAACAGGATTGCCATCCTTATCCACAATAAATTTGTTCTCAGTAATCTTCATCGTAGCATCCTTGTCTGCGAACAAACCGCCCTTGTAGTCGCCGTTCTCGTTAAAGTACTTGTATAATCCCATACCAGATACTTCTTCGCCGTCCTTATTATAAAGCTTATTCTCTGATACTGCACCGATCAGATCCTTCTTCTCTATCTCTTCGGCAGCACCTGTAGGATATCCTAATGTAGTATCGCCTACACTCGTCGCCTTCGGATTTGCATTATAAAGCAATCTGTAGCGGTCATCCATCGTGTACTTGCCTTTCTCACCGCTGATCTCTTTCACATACTTTGACAGATCCTCCCCTGCCTTTACATGGATGATATTCTTTGTCGATGTATCGTAAATGTAAGCATCTTTGTCATCTTTGCTCACAAGATTCTTTGTTCCCGGCTGAATCTCAAGTGACTCCGGATCTAATTTTGTATTCCTGAATATCGCATAATCCTGGCTGAGCTTCAACTGTGTGATTGAAGAGCTCGCACCGACCATCGTTCCCATTGTATCGTCATATGTAGTCGGGTCAGCTTTAAATTTGTCCGGATCTCCATCCAGATACTTCGTAAAATCAGATCCCTTTGAGACAACATCCGCTGTCATCGGGCTGTTCACGGTAGAAGCGCTGATGCTTGCCGCATTTACCACATATACATTATCCGTTCCGTTATAATTTACTTTTACCAGGGCACCGGAGCTGTTTACGACCTTGGACATCTTAGTCTGGTCGATCTCATCGCCCTTGATATAATTAAAGGTATGTACCAGATTCTCCGGCTGTGTCTTGTCACCCTTCAAAAGATAAGTCTCATTGAACTTGGTCGTCTCTGCGATTCTGTCCATCTCTGTCACGAGCTGGTCGATCTCGTCCTGGATATACTGGCGGTCTGTGACGGAGTTTGTGCCGTTTGCAGCCTGCACGCAGAGCTCATTCATTCTCTGCAGCATATCCTGCACTTCCGCAAGTGCGCCCTCTGCTGTCTGCACGCAGGAGATACCGTCCTCCGCATTGCGCGAACCCTGTGTCAGACCACGGATCTGCTTTCTCATCTTCTCTGAGATCGCGAGTCCTGCCGCGTCGTCAGCAGCCCTGTTCACGCGATAGCCGCTTGAAAGTTTCTCTGTGGAACGCGCTGACGCATTCGTATTGATGTTCAACATTCTGTTCGCGTTCATAGCTTTAAGATTGTGCTGTACTACCATAATTTCTCCTCCTTTAGCAGCCCAGGACATCCCTTTCACCAAGCAACTTTCCCATATTATTATTTATTATTTTTTTGACCATTCCCCTTGAATCGGTCGTTTTTATTATCGTTAATATTTTCTGTAACTCCGTTTACAGTATATATATCGGCTTTATTTTCTGAAAATTTAGCTTATTGTGTGAAATTTTCAAATTTTTCTCATTTTTATCCAAAAATTCAGATTATTCTCTGAAACAGCCTTCGCCGCAGGCAGCTACCCCAGCATTGTCAGCACCCCACGGTTTGCCTGGTTCGCCTGTGCCAGCATCGCGTTGACCGACTGCTGCAGGACACTGTTGTTGGTGTGTCCGACCATCTCTTCCGCCATATCCGTATCGCGTATCACCGACTCTGCGCCCTGCGTGTTCTCATGCGTGTTGCGGTTGATCGCATACGCGTGCTCGAGCCGGTTCTGATACGCACCGAACAAGCTCCTCACAGAATTGACCTTGGCAAGCGCCTTCCCCACTGTATCGATGCAACTGGTCGCCTGGATCTCCGAGAGCGTCCCTACATTTAACAAACCCAGACGTTAGACCGACAGCCGCTGCTTCTGTATCGTAATGTAGTCGATCGTGTTGGAGCTGCACTGGATCTTGAGGTACTCCGGCTCATAGGTCGGCGGCGGATCCGGCTCTCCCGGCTTGTGCTGGAACGGTGTCTGCCAGCGCGTGACCATCGCTGTCTGCTGCACTTCCGAGCCCGTTATGCCGCCAGTCGGATAATCGTCCGTGTGCAGGCTGACTGTGGTCGCGTTGGCAATATCCTTATATACGGTATTGGTGAAATAATCGTCCAGTGACTGGCCTCCCGCGCCGGTGATATCCACATTGTACCGCTGTAGGTTCTTATGCGACGGATCCCATGCGCGGTACTCCACATACCTGTTATTGATCTTGACATACTTTCCGTTTTGATTCTGTGTCTCTGTGACCGACGCGCCGCCGCCGGAAAAAAAGTCCGAAATATTGTAACGGAAGGAAAGGTCCAGTTCGCTTCCCACGCCGCCGGTCAGATTCACATTGAACGACGGATTGGTATTGCTCGCACTCAGTTTCAGATTATTTCCGCTTCCACTAAGAGTCCCTCCTGTGATGATCTTTTCTTTCAGATCGTACAAATTCAGGTCACTTCTCCCGCTCAGCACCATATTCCCGCCTTTTCTGCCGGGATCATACCCATAGGTCAGGGAAAACACGCCGTTTGAATACGCAAGCTGCTGCGGTCCTTTCAGCATGTACTGGGCGAGCTGGTTCTCATAGTCCCTTCCCAGGGCATACTCATCAGACAGCGACAGATACAGATCTTTTTTGCTGATCGTTACCTTATTATTAGTGACAGGCGCTGTCTCCGCATGGTCATGCGGCGTGATCCGCGGATAACCGATCACAATGTTGTCGAGCGTCTTGATCACCTGCTCCTTGCTCACTTCGTTGATCACGCTGAAATAAAAGCTGACGTGCTCCCGGTCGTCCGGGGGCGCTACCGTATTGTTAAAAACATAAAACTCAAACCTTTTGTACGGGTCATAATTGGGAAAATACTGCGTTCCAAGATTGACGTCCGGCGCCGAATCCGCAGGGTACGGCGGCCTGGGATCGTCTTTGATGCTGCCCGCGCCTGACCAGATATCCGTACTCTGATTGCCCCAGTCCCCGTTGTCCTCACCGCAGTCAAACCCAAACTCCGCCCACGTCATCGTACACAGCTTCTTATCCCCGTTGGGAAGCAGCTCATACACGACTTTGCCGTTTGGCGTCCCGTCCTCGTTCGTACCCTCGAGCCACACGCCGTCAAAGGGATCATACCGCAGAAAGTTGCCATTGGCATCATGCACAGAGATCGTTCCCCCGTGGTTGCCATCCTCCGCATGCAGGATATATTTTGGCATCGACCCTCTTGCCAGGTAGCTCTGGATCCGCTTATTGCTCACAAACCGATAGGTCGTCCCAAAGCTGAACGATGCATCCACCGAGTACGCCTCCACCGGCGTCTCATAAGTACTCTCCCACAAAGTTCCCGACAGCTTGGTGAGCATATCATCCCAGCTATCGTCCGCTTCCTTGGTGAAGGAGATCGTCATGCCATGGTAGTCAAAGGTATATGTGTCACCCGACTGCCGGATATCCTGCCATTTCACGAGGTCACTGTTGACATAGATCCCTTTCGTGTCAGCGGTCGTCATGAACTGGCGCGACACCTGCGGCAGCTTTGCGCCTTTCTCGCAGACAAGCGTGAGGATTGTGCCGTCGTCCGCGCGGATCGAATACTTCCCTTCCCGGAACTCATGCGTGTTCTTATTGTACATCAGCGGATCGATCTCGTCCCATGAATAACGCCTTCCCCGGAACGCGACGCCAGCATACTGATCGACCGCGTCGTAGGAACTGTTATAGATAAACAGATCTTTGGGCCTGCCTGAAAAGGACATCTTGTAGACCTCATGCGACAGGTTCGGCACAACGTCCTCGCACAGAAATATGTACTCCTCATTAAACTTTGTCGTGCGGCAGATGCGGTTGATCTCCTCTTTCAGCTTCTGGACTTCCAGATCGATGCACTCGCGGTCCGTGTCCGAGAGCGTGCCGTTTGCCGCCTGTATGCACAGCTCATTCATGCGCTGCAGCATGTCATGCATCTCATTGAGCGCGCCGTCCGCGACCTGGCAGTATCCGACGCCGTCGTCGATGTTTGCCGACCCCTTGTCCAGTCCCCTGATCTGAAACCGCAGCTTCTCTGAGATGGACAGCCCTGCTGCATCGTCCGCTCCCCTGTTGATCCGGTATCCTGACGACAGTTTCTCCGATGACCCTGCCAGCTTTCCAGAGATGATCTTGTGCATACGCCCACTATTTTCCGCCGCCATATTATGCTGTATGACCATATGCCCCTCCTTCCTTGGTGGTATGTCATATATGCCATAATAAGTTAAATTAAAAAGTTTACATATTTATGTTATCGGTTAGTCGTTATGTGAATTTAATATATTTTTCTAAAAAAATACACAATTTATACAATTTAGTAAAAACAGACAACAAAAAAGCCAATCCCCTGATTGGCTTTTTTATCACTCTTATAATTCAATATCAACCCAACAGCTTTGTAACGGCGTCCGTTGACTGGTTTGCCTGTGCGAGCACAGAATCATCAGACTGCTCCAGAATGCGGCGGTTCGCCTCACGGATCATCTCCTCTGCCCTTGCCACGTCCTCGACTGCGCTGGATGCTGCGTTGATGTTCTCAAGCGCCGCCTCGTTCGTCCTGGACTTGATCTGAAGGGATGCTGCTGCGTCAGAAGATGAATCAGCTACTTTCTGTCCTGTTGCAAGCCTGTTCTCTTTTGCCATCGATGCACTTGCCTTTGCCGCGTATGATTCGTTTGCGATCTTGCTGTCATAGGTGAAACTACTCTTGATATCCATACTAATACCTCCTTGTGAAAAACAATTATTCCTTTATATTCTTTCGATGACACTATATTATGTCACCCTCCTGACAATTATTATTGTACCCGAATTGTCAGACTATGTCAACTAATTATTTCAAATTTTATGTAAATTTCTTTAATTTCAGAAAACTCGTACAATTTCACCCTTATTTCTATCAGAAAGCAAAACAAAAAGGGCATTTGCAGTTATAGGTGCCCTTTTTGTCAAATAAATGTTGCATATTCAGTTTTCTTACGATCCGTGCAACAATATGCACAAAACCATTTGATTCGTTTCAGACAATATGTCTAGTTTGTAAACGGTTATGCGATCAGCGAAAGCACGCCCTGGCTGCTCTGGTTCATCTGTGCAAGCATTGCCTGGCCAGCCTGCTGTAAGATGTTTGCGTTGGAGTATGCTACCATTTCTTTCGCCATGTCCGTATCACGGATCTGGCTCTCAGATGCTGTTGTATTCTCCACCACATTGTCGAGATTGTTGACTGTGTGCTCGAGACGGTTCTGGCATGCACCAAGCTCGGAACGCTGTGCAGATACCCGAGCCAGCGCGAACGCTACACGCTCAATCGAAATGCTTGCAAGATCTTCCGTGCGAACGTCAACTTGGTCAACACCAAGACTTTCTGCGTCCATAGCATCGATGTAGAGATGAATCTTGTTGTTCATATCTGCATCCGTACCTGCGTGGATCGCTGCGCCAAAACCTATAGGACGTTTGCTCGCTACGATCTCAAGCGGTCCATCGCTGTAGCCTTTTCCGTTGGTGGCTGTGCCACCAACATAGATATCATATCCGTTAGGATAAGTATTGGTCACCCACTGACTTGTACCACTCACCTCAAACAACTTAAGATTGTTGATCGTACCATCCGCAAGGATATCCGCACCGCCGTTTGGTCTCGTCGGAGTTCCATAGCTTCCTGTTGCAACGCCGCCTGTTCCCTGATCCACCTCATTCATGAGCTTCTTCACGAAACTTGCACCCATCTGCCCGAAATCTTTCTGGAACTGCTTCAAACCTTTGCCCGTATATTTCTGAAGGACTGCATCGAGACTTGCCCCGTCCTTGATCTCTTTTAAAACAATGTCAAGTCCACGGCTCATATCCGCCTGCTTCACAGAATTTCCGCCTGCTGCCATGTATCCCAAATACATGCTTGCGAGATAACCAGTCGCATAATCCGACTTACCGCTGCTGCTTCCCGAGCTGGTGAGCGGCGCACTGTTGATTGCGCTTGTGATTGCTGCCTCAGAGGAGTTTTTGTTAATCCCAAGTCCCTGTACCCATGGATTTCCATGAAAGCATCCGCCCGCAGCACTCTGCGCCATTCCTTCGATAAACCATAACGGAAATCTATCCTTCATAAACTCTCCGTTGACATTTCCCGTCATACCGTTCGTGAGCACCTCATCCATAAATGCATGCATCATCTCATGGACGATGGTCACTTCCAGCTCATCCCTGGTTACATCATTCAACGGAACCGTTGTCAGCGATGCCATATTGACACTGAGATTAAATCCCAGACTGTTGCTTGAACCGAACTGCATCCCTACTGATGCCAGAACGCTTGAGCTAGGATCACTATACATCTTAAGCCCGATCCCGATCTCTGAACCCTGGAGATAACCGAATGTATTCTGAAATGTATTCATCAGAGACGTGACTGCTTGTGGCACAATCGACTGCTGAAGCACTGGCATCAGTGCAGTTGCCTTTGTCAGATCATTTCCGGACAACCCCTGTGTCGGAGAGACATTGTTGCCCTGCTGTGCTGCATTGACACCGTATTCCACTGTGTAGACCAGTTTTGTGCCTTCCATGCCAGCCAGCTCGTCAGCAGACAAAACCTTACCTGCATTGTCGCCATTCAAGGCTTTCAGATAAAGTTTCTTCTTGTCTTCCTCATACTTTTCCTTGATAGCCTCCAGTTTTCTGTTGTCGATTGCTTTCAGATACGCACCCCTGCCGCCTTTGGAAAGAGTGCCGTCAAGAAGGTTTGTCTCGTTGAACTTTGTCGTCTCAGCTACTCTGTCGATCTCTGTGATGAGCTGAGAGATCTCATCCTGGATATTCTGTCTGTCGGATGCAGCATTTGAGCCGTTTGCAGCCTGCACGCAGAGTTCGTTCATGCGCTGGAGCATTTCCTGGACTTCGCTGAGTGCGCCGTCTGCGATCTGTACCATGGAGATCCCGTCCTCTGCATTTACTGTAGCTTTGGTGAGTCCCCTGATCTGACGTCTCATCTTCTCGGAGATCGACAAACCTGCCGCATCATCCGCTGCCCTGTTGATCTTATATCCGCTGGATAACTTCTCTGCCTTCTTTGATACCGTACCGCTTACTATAGATAATTGCCTCTGGCTGTTCATAGCCTTAAGATTGTGTGTTATTACCATACATTTTTCCCCCTGATTTCCTTATCGTTAGGCGCCGCGCAATTTCCATCCTTGAAGCGGCATGGATCAATTCTTTCCAGGCCCCACCTCCTTAACAACCCGTTCCCTCTCAGCAGCACACTGCTGGAGCTTCTGGTCAAACAACTCCGCCATCTCCATATTGCCCATTCCTCTGTATAGATTGACAATGTGGGTATAACATGACAACTGGTTCTCTCCGAGCGTCTCGAGATCCTTCATCGTGGTCACCTTGACATACAGCATCAGTGCCTTGACGATCCGCCCGTTCTCCCGCAGAAGATTTGCGTACTCATACGTAAACTTCGCCGAATTGTATATCCGATTGTATTTCTCCAGCAGTTCCAGTGCATCCGGAAAGCGGTCGCTGCGGCAGTACGCCTTTGCCAGCGACATGATCAGCTCCGGCACATACGCACGCTCTGCGCTCTCCGCCATGCTCAGTCCCTTCTCATATGCATCGATCGCATTGTCCATCTCTTCCAGCACAAAGTAGGACTGTCCCATCTGGAAATAGTGGTATCCGCTGCCGCCGTCTTTCTCGATGACCTTCCGCAGAAGGTCGAGATTTCTGCGCTGTTTCCTCTCCATCACCTCGCCCGACAAGGCATAACCGTGGTGAATGACTTCCATCGGAAGCAGAAACACCTCCAGCGAATCCATATCCTTGCCGGACTGCGTCGTGCAGATCTGCTCGTGGATCGGAAAAAAGTATTGATAATAATTCTTATTGTACATCCGCGGAACATCATCCGAGATATATCCGGTCTCTCCATTTTCCTTGGTGACCAGATTCGTGAGGCGCATCACACCCGCATAGCGCGGATACCGCTGCATCAGGATCCGCAGTGCGCTGACATCGACGCTGGTGACATACTCGTCACAGTCGACCACCAGGATCCAGTTATTCTGGGCAAAGGAAGCGCAGTGATTCCTCGCGGCCGCAAAATCATCTACCCACTCAAAATCAACCACTTTATCCGCGTATTTTTCGGCGATCTCTCTCGTGCGGTCCGTGGATCCGGTGTCTGTCACGACGATCTCCCAGTCATATTTTTTCAGATGTCTGAGACACTGCTCTATATGCTCCTCCTCGTTTTTCGCGATGATGCACACTGTTATCGGTAGCTTGGACATACTTTTCTCCCCTTACTGTGTTTTATTCCGCGCTGGTCACGCGCTCTTTGTCCGCATGGTAAGCGAGGAAGCGCTGATGGAAATTCTCCGCCATCTCCTTCTCCCCGAACGCCTCATAGATCTGTATGATCCTGCCATAGCAGTCGGTCAGCTCCCCGCCCAGCGTTCCCATGTCGGGCAGCGTCGTCACCTTGATATAATTTCCCAGCGCCTTCAATATCTGCTCGTCTTTCCACAGGATATTGGCATATGTAAACACGTATTTTGCCGTGTTGAAATCTTTGGCATACTTCTCCATCAGCGCCAGCGCATCCGGTATCCTGCCCGCGTCGGCATACGTGTTTGCGAGGGACATGATCAGCTCCGGCACGTAATATTTCTCCAGACCCGGTATATGCTCCATCGCCTTCTCGTAAGCTTCGATCGCCTCCTGCGCTCCGCTGAGCGTTAGCTGTGACTGGCCGATCTGAAAATAGACATAGCCCTTGTCCGGCGACGCGTCCAGCTCCTGATAGAGCAGTTCGAGGTTTCTGACCTGTTTCTTCTTCATGGTCTCATTGTCGAGCGCATATCCATAATGAATGACATCGATCGGGAGCAGAAATCCATCCATCGCATCATCCCGCTTAGCCGGATCGATCGGCACGATCTGCTCATGAATGGAATAGTCAAATGTATAAAAATTCTTGTTATACAGACGCGGGACGTCCGTATTGACATATCCCTTGTTCCCCCTGCCGTTATCTGTGATATTTTTCAGCCGCAGCACACCTGTGTACCTCACGTGCTTCTGCATCAGCATCCGCAGGATCCTGATGTCGATCGACTGGACGATCTCGTCACAGTCGATTGCCAGTATCCAGTTGTTGGACGCAAAGGAAGCACAATAATTCCTGGCTGCCGCAAAGTCATTGATCCACTCAAAGTCAACCACCTTATCGGCATATTTCTCCGCAATCTCCCTCGTCCTGTCGGTGGAGCCCGTATCCGCCACGATCACTTCCATACCGTACGGCAGCAAATGTTTCAGACAGTCCTCTATAAATTTCTCCTCATTTTTCGCGATGATGCATACCGATACCGGCACCTTTGACATACTTTTGTTCCTCCAATACTTTTTAATGCAACAAACGCGCAGGCATATTCGAACAAATATGCCTGCGCGTCATCCATGACGTTATAACATTCCTATTTCTTGCTGTCCATAAGCTGTGGGTCAACTGTGTTCAGCCTACTGACAGCTTTATAATACTTCGTCGCCGCGCTCGCTGTCACCCTGCGCTCTTTGATTTCCTGGCGCTTCGAGGTCAATGCCGTCTCCATCGAAGCCTTGTTGCGCTGCTCCTGTGCCTCGATCGAGACGCCCTTTGCAACTGCCTCCCGGACCAGATCCTGCATGATCTGAACCTTTTCCCTGTACTTGTCAGGATTGCTTTGTACTTCCTTTCTGACAAGCTCGTAGGTCGATGTAAACCCGTCATCAAGACGGTTCAGCTCCTCGATCAGCTCACCTTTCTCATCCATGATCTCATCATACGCCTCCGTGTCGAAAGGTCTCTTTGAAGAAACCGCCAACTGGCGTTTATTGATCTCATAGACTTTGTCAAGTACTTCAAGTTTCTTTTCCAGACTTTCTGTCATGATCTGCAGATAATTTTCTGTCATGTCTGTTCCCCTTCCATACTTCAGGTTCCAGTTCTCTTGTAAGCGCCCAGATTGCCCTGCCCGCCAGCCACTCTCGCCTGAGCCACCGGATTGCTCTTATCTCCGGCAACTTTCTTCATGACCTCTTTCCAGTTATCCCTCATGGAACGCAAATGCTTCAACACTTCCTCCATGATCTCCGGATCCTTGGCTATATTTGCTTCATGACACCGCCTCAACAGATATACATACACATTTTCAAACTCCTGCGATACCGCATATTTTCTGTCAAGCGTATCCCTGAAATTCTGGATGATCTTCTCAACCTTGACGATATTCTCATGCGCCTTTGCAGGATCCTTGTTTTCCATGGCAAGAATTGCCACGTTTCCGAACTTGATCGCCCCATCATAGAGCATCAGTGTCAGCTCCGCCGGTGAGGCTGTCATAATCTTCGCGTTCTGATATTGTGCGTATCCATTTTGTTTGAGCATGCATTTCCCTCTTTCTACGCGAACCCCTCCCGGGATCCGCGTTGTACTCCATTTTCACCTATATCACTATATCGATTGATACTACATTTCACGATTTATTGTCCCAGCATACTAGCGAGGGAGTTCTGGCTTGACTGCAGCTTCGACAGCGCAACCTCCATCGCGGAGAATTTCTTGTACCACTTATCCTCATAAGCATCCAGTTTCTTCTGCGCTTCCTTGATCCTCTTGGAATAGTCGTCGTACTCTGTCTTCATACGCTTGTCGTCATATACCTTGTAGATGCTCCTGTATTCTGTGCTCGCCATCGTCTCCTTGAGCGAACCATACATCTCCTTACTCATGGTCGTAAAGAGCTCGATCACCTTGTCGGGATCCGCCGCGATCGCTTCCTTGAGTTTATTCTTCTCGTCGGAAAACTTCTCGTCGTCACTGTCACCAAAGATGTGAAGCGCGTTGCGCTCCGCCTTCTCCGTGTCAAAATAGCTGCCCGTCCCGATACCGAAATTGACAAGATACAATGTCTCGCCGCCGATATCATATCCTTTATTGATCGCACCCGTCATACACTGCATCACTGTATAGAGATCCTTGTCCTTCCTAAGCAGGGAACCCTTGATCGTATCTTCCCACTGCTCGACCTCGTCGTCGGACATGGCTTCCTTCTCCTCGTCGGTGAGCATGTTGAACTTCCTAGCGGAATCAGCGCTGTAGAGCTTCGTCATCTCGTTCATGATGTCGTTGTACTCCTTGAGGAAGTCCTTGATCATGTCGTAGATGCCGTCATAATCGGTGTCGGTCGTGATGTTGAGCGTCTCATCCGTATCCTTCATCACTGCGTTTGCCGTGATGCTGAGACCATTGATCGTAAAGGTATTCTTGTCGGAGGTAAATACCGCTCCGTTTAAGACGATCTCCGCATCCTGTGCTTCGATACGCGTAGCCTCTGAACCGTTTGCATACTTATGCCCCGCCTTAAGACCCAGATCTGCCAGCACGCTGTCATCTGTATTCCCTGCAGCGTCGAGTCCTTCGAGTACGAATTCCTTGTCTGCTCCTGTGTCCGCCGCGGAGATGAAAAAGCGCTGGTTCGCCTCGTCAAAGCTCGCTTTGACGCCGCCCTCCGACAGCTTCGAGGCGAGCTGTCCGATCTCCATGTCCGCAGTGATCTCCACCTCTGTCACCTTCGCGTCCGCACCCTTGCCGACTGTGAGCTTAAGCTTCTTGCCGACCAGATCCGGCGAGATATCACTCACCTTCGCCTTGTAATCCTTACCCTTCTCGGAATAGTTCTTGAAATCGCCCGGCTCGTAAATGTAGTCCTTCATCGTGATCGCGTTGCCCGTGAAGGTATCCTGCTGACCGTCGCTCATGTCTGCGAGTCCGAGTCCCTGCAGGATCGTCTTGTTTGTGCCTGACGGCGAGCTGCTTGACATCTTGACCGTTGTCGTCGCATCCGCTCCGGTCACTGTAACCTTGCCCCGGTCATACTCCATCGAAACATTTTTGCCCGCGGCAGCCGCTGCATCATTAAACTTCGTTATAAAATCACTGATCGTATCCGTGCTGTTGACATTGTTAACTGTAAATGTATCCGCGCCGACCGTAACCGTCAGTTGGCCGTTGTCATCCGCAACACCCAGATCTTTCAGTGTCAGCGATGAATTGTAATTCTTGATAAACTCTTCTTCGGTTATCGTTCCGTCCTGGACATCCTGTGATTCCTTTGCTGCTGCCTTTGCCTTCTCCTCGTCAAAGATCGAGACATCGCCCTTTTTCTTCATGGACACCTTCGCGCCCGTCAGATAACCTGCCTTGGCAAGCTTATTGATCCTCAAGGACTGCGTTCCGTTCACCGCGCCTTCACTCGCCGTGATCGTCGCCTTCGCCGGATCAGAGACTGTCGTCTTCTTCTTGGCATAGCTTCCCACCAGTCGCATGTTGGACAAAGTACCTGTGTAGAGCTTGTAGATGCGCTTGTTGAGATCCTGCCACTTCGCCGTCTTCCATTCCAGTTTCTTCTGGTCATGTTTCAGGTTCGTTACTTTCTGTGACTTCGCCTGAACCAACTGCTGTATTACCGACTCCGTATCCATACCTGAATACATACCAGTCATTCTCAATAAATCTGACATTGTAATCCCTCCATATTATACTGATACTATTTCACTCCCGATCACATTCTCTGATCAACCAGTACGCCTGCAAGCTCCATCCGCTTTGCCAGCAGATCCAGTGTCTTCTCAGGCGGAATCTCCTTGATCACTTCCTGCGTGTCTCTGTCCACCAGCTTGATGACGATGCGGTTCGTCTTCTCGTGAATCCCGAACTTTGCGTCGGAATAATGGGGCAGTGATGCGACAGCTTTCTCCATGACTTTCTTGAGTTTGTCGAGATTGACATCCTTCTGATCGTCGATGAGCTGCTTTCTGTCAGCCTGTATAGACAACGTTACTGATTCATCTGATTCCTTTGCGATCTGTACATCCATTACTCCATCCGTGGATTCTGTCTTTCTAGCCTCCGCAGCGGGTGCTGCTGACTGCTCAGGCACCTTTCTTGTCTGATTGTTCTGAACGGCCTGTGTAGCCGAAACGGTCTGCTGCCGGGTCTTGCTCCCTGATATAGGCTCCATATACATGCTAATCACCTCCATGTCACGCATGCGCATTCTTCATGCAATTCTCTTAACCGTTCAGTCCCTCATTCCCGCAGACGCGATGCCCCGCAAAATCCTGTCCCAAACAGTTACCAACTTCATCAAACAAACTGCAATCTAAATAATTTCATTTACTATATCGTCAAATTCTATTGAAAAATTAATGGTATATCTATATTTTATACGAAAATAGCTGAAAAAACAACAGAAAAATTTAATTGATCATTCCTGTCCGATGTGTGTCACAATCTGCGAAAGATCCGTAGCAGAGAGAGGCGTCCGCATTGCTGGACGTATGGTAATTTGCAATATATACGTTTTCATACGGATTTAGCAGGAAATGCCCAGTCCGGTGTCAACAGTAACCGTTTTCACAAAAACATATAAAATTGTTTAAGAATGAGTGGATATCATCCGATATATATGTTAATATAGTCTTGCATATGATGCAGATTATATAGCACCAGTTTACAAAGAATGGCGGATGCAGTACCTGCTGGAAAGCCAACGGGCAAAAGGAATTGTCCCTGGAGTAATGCGCTGTCCATTTGGCAACCAATCACCATAGAAACACATGGAGGTATTTATTATGGTAGTACAACACAATCTCAGGGCAATGAACGCCAACAGAATGTTGGGCATCACGCAGGGAACGCTATCCAAATCAGCCGAAAAGCTGTCGTCAGGTTACAAGGTAAACCGCGCAGCGGACGACGCAGCCGGTCTTTCCATCTCCGAAAAGATGCGAAAACAGATCCGCGGCTTATCACAGGCTTCCCTGAACTCAGAGGACGGCATCAGCGCAGTACAGACAGCAGAGGGCGCACTCACCGAAGTGCATGATATGCTGCAGCGCATGAACGAGCTTGCGACCAAAGCGTCAAACGGCACCAACGCGCTCTCCGACCGCCAGACGATCCAGGATGAGGTAGACCAGCTCCTCACGGAGATCGACCGCGTATCCGAGACGACGAAATTCAATGAAATGTATCTATTAAAAGGAGATACCGACAAAGTGACCAGGTATCTGAACGCCAAGGACGCCGGTCTGGAGGGTACGATCACACAGAATGCGACACGGGCGTCATTTACGATGACTGCGCTTAAGAATGGCGACAGTATTACGATCGCCGGGAGGGAGTATACAATCTGTTCTCATTTTGAAGAGCTGACACAGGACGCCATTATCAAAGCTATGACAAACGGTCAGTTTACAGCAAATGACCTAAACGCCCCAGACGCCCTAAACGCTGCGGTAATGGGAGGCGCACATATCGATGTTGATGGTACACAATACACGATCGTCACTGACAGTTCACAGGAGAACGCAGACAAGAATATGCTGTTACTCTCCAACATTATGGAAAAGATACAAGCAGGCAGTACCGCCATTTACAATGGCAAAACATACCATACACTTGTAGATAACACTACTGCCCGCCCACCACTGCAAAATGGTGATGATATCGATGATATCAATCCCTCCTACATCACAGACCTGCAGGCATATAAGATGATCCGTCAGGAACTCGGTCTGGCAAACAATATCGGAGCAAACAAGGAGAATTCCGATGTAGATATTATCATAAAAGATGCTGCAGACGCCACTAAAACCCTTAATCTGTCAACCGCCGCGGATACAACGCCAATCACGGACGCGAAGAAAGTCACCTTCACCTTCGACAAAGGCCAGTACACCGCAAAAGAGGACTTCAACTTCTCGCTCCACGTAGGCGCAGACGCGGACATGACCAACAAGATCAGCGTGGGTATCAAGGCGCTCGACACAGCCGGACTCGGCATAGACGGACTGAACGTAAAGGATTCAACAGGCGCAAGCGCCACTTACGCGATCGATTCCATCGCAGATGCCATCGCAACCGTATCGGCGCAGCGTTCCCTGCTCGGCGCAGTCCAGAACCGTTTAGAGCATACGATCAACAACCTGGACAATGTTGTGGAGAACACGACAGCCGCAGAGAGCCAGATCCGCGATACGGATATGGCGACAGAGATGGTAAAATACTCCAATGCCAACATTCTCTCACAGGCAGGTCAGTCCATGCTGGCACAGGGCAATCAGTCCAATCAGGGTGTCCTCAGCCTGTTAGGTTAAAGAACCATTTCCATGCAAAAAGCCGTCAGTTATATGACGGCTTTTTGCTGCTACCGGAATCGCCGGATTTAGCTTTCTTGTATGTTCTATAAAGTTTGCATTGTCTATTGACTATTCAATCACGCTGACAACAGTGACAGAATACCCTGCCCGGACTGGTTCGCCTGTGCGAGCATCGCCTGTCCCGACTGCAGGAGTATATTGCGGTTGGCGTACAGCACCATCTCACGAGCCATATCCGTATCCCGGATCCTGCTCTCGGAAGCCGTCGTGTTCTCCACGACATTGTTCAGATTGTCAACCGTGTGCTCCAGACGGTTCTGATATGCGCCAAGGCGGCTCCGCTCCGCACTGACCTTGTCTTTTGCGTTGCCAAATGCCCTGATCGCCTGGTCTGCTCCGCTGACTTGTACTGTAAGTCTCCTGTATTCCCCCTTCGACGTCCGCACGACCTGTCTCTCATAAATGTATCCCCCGCGCACATCGATATTGTCTATACCGAGCGCATGACTTGATATGGTCGCCATCTTTAGGATCATCTGGTTTCCCGTGTCCGCGCCAACCTGCAGTGCGACCTGCAGCGGTTCCTCGTGCGAACCAGGTATGACCTTTTCCATCTCGTACATGACGCCGGCTGCAAAAAGTCCTTCCCCCCTACTTGGAGTAGGCGTTGCCCATGTACGGTTATCATACACCCAGAGCTTGTTCGGATTTGCCGCATCCTTTTCCAACACTGTAAAATGATCATCTGGATTTCCCGGATTTCCAGTATTACTTGTCGTAAGCTGAATGATTGCATCCACCAGATCCGAGGCAGAATGAATATCATCTATTCCCAACTTAAATACAAATGAATTACCCGAAATAACAGGCGCCTGCGCACCAGTGCCGCTTGTAAACTCCACACAATAGAATTTATCACAGGTACAGCACGTTGTACTAAATCCTTTGCCATAAAGATCCGCTTTCGTATCGTTTGAAAATTCCTTAAAATCCATACTGGCGGCAACATGCCTGCCACCTGCGCCGTCTGTATACTCTTCAAACAGTACCGTCTCTCCGTCAACTTCGTTCTCATACTTAATAGACGGGCACTCCACCCAGTCCGGCAGGCTTCCTACCGGGAACAGGCTTCTTACCACCCTGTCGGGCGCATACACGCCGATCCCTTTGAGCACCTGGATCTCATTAAATTTCGTGCGCTCCTTGATCGCATCGATCTCCGTGATGATCTGGTCGATCTCGTCCTGGATCTTCTGTCTGTCCGATATGCTGTTGGTGCCATTTGATGCCTGGACGGACAGTTCCAGGCAACGGTCGATCATATCGTGCACCTCCGTCAGCGCCCCATCCGCGATCTGGATCATCGATATTCCGTCCTCTGAGTTTGCGGACGCCTGTGTCAGCCCGCGGATCTGCTTTCGCATCTTTTCTGATATGCTCAAGCCCGCGGCATCATCCGCCGCCCTGTTTACTTTGTACCCGCTTGAGAGCTTCTCCGCGGATCTTCCCAGAATCCCTTCCGTCATGCCTAACTGGCGGTCCGCGTTCATTGCCCTGATATTATGTTGTATCCTCATGACCATCATCCTCCTTAACATTCTGGTCGCATATAACCCAAGCCGGATAACGGTATGTTACTCGCGAGTTATAAAGGTACAGCACTGTTTAGATAGCACTCAACCTTATCTTGATTATCGGCGCATTTCTTGAAAAACTTAATATTATTTTACAAAAATGTGCAAAAACAGCCCCCAGGTGTCTAACACCCAGGGGCTGTTTCCGCCAAAATATTTAATTACGCCGACAGTAAGGACAGGATTCCCTGTCTCGACTGGTTTGCCTGTGAGAGCATTGACTGGCCTGCCTGCTGGAGAATATTCTTATTCGAATACTGCACCATCTCTTTTGCCATATCCGTATCGCGGATCTGACTCTCGGCTGCCGTCGTGTTCTCCACAACGTTGTCCAGATTGCCCACTGTGTGTTCCAGACGGTTCTGGTATGCACCAAGACGGCTGCGCTCCTTGCTGACCTTGTCCTTCGCATTGCTAAACGCCCGGATCGCCTGGTCTGCGCCGCTCACCTCGACCGTGAGTCTCCTGTATTCACCTTTTGACGTACGCACGACCTGTCTCTCATAGACATATCCGCCCCGCACGTCCACCGTGTCTATGCCAAGTGCATGGCTCGATATGACTGCCATCTTCAGGATCATCTGATTTCCTGTATCCGCACCCACCTGCAGGGCGAGCTGCTGCGGATTCTCGCGCGAGCCGGGAATCACCTTTTCCTGCTCGTACATGACACCCGCCGCAAACAATCCCTGATCGCCCTTGGGATACGGTTTTTGTCCAATACGATTATCATACACCCAGAGCTTGTTGGGATTTGCCGGATCCTTTACCAGCTCGGTAAAATGATCTGCCGGATTTCCTGGAAAGTTCGTGCCCTTTGTCAGATCCAGAATCGCGTCGATCAGATCCGATGCCGTATTGATATTGTCTATCCCCAACTGATAAATGTAGGAACTTCCTGACTGAATAGGCGGCTGCGGCCCCGTACCCTTTGTAAACTCCACGCAATAATAATTATTGCATGTACAGCATGTCGTGCTGAACCCTTTTCCATACAGATCATTCTTATTCGCCGCATAATCCGTAAAATCCATGCTTGCTGCAGTGAAAGTACCCTGATCGCCCTTTTTGTTCGTACCCGTATATTTCTCCGCGAATACTGTTTTCCCATCTTGTTCATTCTCATACTTGATCGATGGACAGTCCACCCAGTCCGGCAGACTTCCTACAGGAAACATACTCCGAACGATCTTGTCCGGCGCATACACGCCGATCCCTTTGAGCACATTGACTTCGTTGAACATCGTCCGCTCTTTGATCATATCGATCTCCGTGATGATCTGGTTGATCTCGTCCTGGATCTTCTCTCTGTCAGATGCACTATTGGTACCATTTGACGCCTGTACAGACAGCTCCAGACACCGGTCGATCATATCGTGCACTTCCGCCAGGGCGCCGTCTGCGATCTGTATTATGGAAATCCCGTCCTCGGAGTTCGTGGACGCCTGTGTCAGCCCGCGAACCTGCTTGCGCATCTTCTCTGATATGGAGAGACCCGCCGCATCATCCGCCGCTATATTGATCTTATAACCGCTTGAGAGGTTTCTGGCTGATTTTGCAAGGAATCCTCCTGTAATATTCAACTGGCGGTTTGCATTCATTGCTTCTATATTATGCTGTATTCTCATGACATTCATCCTCCTTGATATCTGCCAAAGACCTGTTCAAGTATCCTTTCTTTCATTATTTTTATGAAAAATGACGAATTCCTTTTGCATTTTCCATAATTAGCGTTTGCAGAAAAAATAAAATATGCACCATTTTGGTGTCATACTCCCTCTGCATAGGACTGTGCAAAAAAGAGACTGCTGAAATATCAGCAGTCTCTTAATCATGGTAGAAATTAACGTTCCCTTCCTGTGGAATCGGTGATTACTGCAGTAAGCTAAGTACACCCTGATTTGCCTGGTTGGACTGTGCCAGCATGGACTGTCCAGCCTGCTGAAGGATATTTGCATTCGAGTATTTCACCATCTCAGTTGCCATGTCTGTATCACGGATCTGGCTCTCTGCGGCTGTCGTGTTCTCAACAACGTTATCCAGGTTATTAATGGTATGCTCTAATCTGTTCTGGATCGCACCGATCATAGACCGCTGCTGGGAAACATGTGCGATCGCCTCTGCGATAGAATCGACTGCGTAAGTCGCATATGTTCCTGTACTGTCCGCAACATTTAGACCATTGATGCCTAACCCCCTGGTATCCAGCGCATCGATCGTGATACCGATCTTGTTTGTCATGTCTGCATCTGCACCTACGTGAACGTTGAAAGTGAGTGATTCCTGGACGTCGTATTTGCCTTTTTGTGTTATAGCAAAAATTGCCTTTTCAGGATCAGTTGCCAAATCTACGTCATCTACATCAGCATTTCCGCCTGCCTTTGCTCCGATACTGTTTGCAAGTGCAAGCTCCTGACGAATCATTGAATATGCCTTTGCCGCTGTGATGACAGATGCATCCACATCATCCACTCCATCCTTTTGAGCCGCTCCATTAACGCTTTTCTCGTCTTTCATTATATGATATGTGTTTCCTTTATACAGTACTGAACTCTGCTCCACTACTTTCGATGCAATATTGGCAGCCGTTAAAATATTTTTGTCTTCATTTTCAGTCGTTGGATCACTAGCTACTGTATATTGAACACCATCGATTGTAATAAGCTCACCTGCTGCCGCTGACTGGGTAATCATATCCTTAACGGCTGTATCACCACCCTCAGCTACAGTCTTACCAATCTGGTACTCCTTACCACCAATCTTGATGCTGTCACCGAACTGCAAAGCATTCATAGTAAATGTCGCAAATGTCGCGCCATCCTGAAGCGTTCCCTCGATGCCTGCATCCTTCGCCGCAAGATACTTCTCAACCCTGTTCGCGTCGCCCTTCAAGAGGTAGATCTCGTTAAACTTGGTTGTCTCTGCTACTCTATCGATTTCAGTAAGGAGCTGGGTAACTTCGTCCTGGATCGTCTGACGGTCAGACAAAGCGTTCGTTCCGTTCGCTGCCTTCACTGCAAGCTCATTCATTCTCTGTAACATATCATGCACTTCTGTCAGAGCGCCTTCTGCTGTCTGCACTGCACTGATGCCGTCCTCAGCGTTGGAGGAAGCCTGTGTGAGACCTCTCACCTGTTTTCTCATCTTCTCTGAAATCGCAAGCCCTGCCGCATCATCTGCCGCGCGGTTGATCTTGTAACCAGAAGAAAGCTTCTCTGAAGACTTTGACAAAACACCTGTTGTGATTCCTAACATTCTGTTTGCGTTCATTGCTCTAAGATTGTGCTGTACTACCATATAATTACCGCATGCGACTCCCCCGCATACGGATGTCGGCGATTCCCTTCGCCCCATTTGTTACACAAAATTTTACTATATTAAGTTTTTATATTCCCCGGAAAATGCTTTAAATTCCATTTCGGCATCCACTTAAAGTTTTTACCGGTTTTGATGAATGGTCTCATTTCTGTTTCCATTCACTTATTATATCGGACAATACCCAATATACTTTATAGTTGTCTGAAAACTTTTTATATTTTTTTATTCGTATATTTAATTGGCGCAATTTGTGTCAGTTTCTTTTGCAGAGCGTGTTTGAAAAATGCTTTTCGTCAGATGTGCGTCACAGTTCATGGAAGATTTGTGCTAAATGAAGGCGGCATAGTGGGCTGCGTCGGCTGAATTTGACACATATATCCTGAAAAGCGTCGTTGGCGTAAAATTTAGGTACGTCTTACAATAGGAAGAAATCGATAAAATTGACCCCGCCGCCAAAGAAGCTTTGCCATGCAGGATCAGCCAGCAGGCAAAGCTCTTTGAAGAAAAGACTGACACGAAGATTTATCCAGCGTAATCTGCCGCATTGTTTAACGACCAAAATATAGCAATCGCATCGAAAGCCCCACCCCAGTATATGAACTGCAATAATTCAAACGAATTACTGCCGAATTTGTATTATTTTTGACATTTCACGTATGAATTTTTACATTTGGGTAGACAGATGTTTTTCTAATATGTTACGATGTGCTCCACACCGATCGGACATAAAAATATTACTGAACCGGAAAGGACATACTTAACATATGAACCACTCAAATACTACCCCAACGCCGTCTTTTGTCAACGCCAGCGGCGAGATCCCATACAACATGACAAACGACTACATGTTCCGTGCCGTTTTGCAGAAAAACAAAAAGGTTCTTGCAGGACTTGTCGGCTCCCTGCTCCATCTGGATCCCGAAACACTCGACGTGGAGATCGCAAATCCGATCATTCTCGGGGAATCCATCGACGACAAGACCTTTGTACTTGACGTGGAGGTCACTGTCAATAAGAAGACGCATCTGGATCTTGAGATGCAGGTCATCAACTACGGCAACTGGAAGGAGCGCTCCCTAAGTTATCTGTGCCGCTCATTTGACAGCCTCACCAGAGGCGCCAATTACATCGACCTGCCTCCTGCGGTGCACATCGGTTTTATCGACTTTTCCCTTTTTGAAGATGCCCCCGAATTTTATGCCACATACAAGATGCAGAATGTGAAAAATCACAGGATTTATACAGACAAGATGTGGCTGTCTGTGGTAGAATTAAATAGTATCAAACTCGCCACCGAGGAGGACCGCCTATACCGGATCGACCAGTGGGCAAGACTCTTTAAGGCTAAGACATGGGAGGAGTTGAAGGCTATGGCTACGACAAATCAATATATGGAATCCGCCGCCAATACGATGTATGAGCTCAGCGCTGACCGCATGGTTAAGGAAC
>JAETQI010000003.1 GCA_021770755.1 Lachnospiraceae bacterium | reverse complement strand
ATCATCCTCCCCCTGTTTCTGGTGTAATTTAACAAATTCCTCTGTATAATTGCTGTAACTGGATTCATGACTGTCTGATCTCCTTTCCTGTGATTGCGAGGAAAACCTCGTTCAATGTTCCGTTTTTTGCCTCAAAATCAAGAATCGTATCTTTACACTCTGCCAAAACAGCAAGCGCATCAGATGCTTTCTTTGTATTGAAAACAACCTTGTTTTCTACTTTCTTATAAGCAATCTTTTGCTCCTTCAATATCTTTTCCAAGGTTTGCGTATGCGTACAGCTTACATCCACCTCGGTTCCGGTATAACGGTGTTTTAAGTTCTCCGGCGTGTCATGGGCAACAATCTTTCCATGATCCATAATCACAACTTTGGAGCATACCTCCGCTTCATCCATATAATGCGTGGTCAAAAAAATCGTCATGTTTTTCTGCTTTTGCATTTTCTGGATATATTCCCATACATTTGCCCTTGTCTGCGGATCAAGTCCGGTTGTCGGTTCATCTAAAAACAAAACCTTTGGAAAATGCACAAGCCCTCTCGCAATCTCCACACGGCGTTTCATCCCGCCGGAAAGACTGCCGACAACCGCCTTTTTCCAATCTGTAAGCTCCACTAGGTCAAGGGCAAAACCAATCCGCCCTGCAACCTCATTTTTCGGAACCTTATAAAAGCTGCAATGGTATTTCAGGTTTTCCTCCACTGTCATTTTCGCATCCAGCGTGGAATCCTGAAATACAATGCCGATATCTTTTCTGACCGCCCCCTTTTCTTTGGAGACATCATGCCCGTTGATTCGGATACTACCTTCCGTTTTATCCAATATTGTACATAAGGTATTGATCGTGGTACTCTTGCCTGCGCCATTGGGTCCAAGAAACGCAAAGATGCTTCCCTCATCTACCGTAAATGAAATATCGTCTACTGCCTTGAAATCTCCGTATGTCTTTGAAAAATGTTCTACTTCAATGATTGGATTCATTGTTTTTCCTCCTTCTGCGCCCGTGTGCCTAAAAAATTAAGTCCTATGGATTTTATTCCCATAGGACTTATCGCTATAGATTCTATAGTGCCTCTAAATTATTTATTTGTCCGGTCTGCCGCCAAATGCGCCAAATCCGCCCCTGTCCGGAACGAAGCCGTCATAATCCGGTGAAAAACGTTCCGCTCCTGGTATGTCCGCCAGGCTTCTCCCTCTCCCAAAAGAACCGAACGCCCGCTCCCGCATAGACATCAACTGTTCAAACGGTTCCCCGCCCATACGCTCCCTTGCCTGATCCATCCAGTCTGTTATCCGATCCTCCTCTCTGTCATCAGCCTCCTGTATTCCAAACGCTGCAATAATCCTGTCTAAATATTCTCCAAACTGCCGCAATTCCTCCAGTGACAGGCAGTCGAGAATTTCCTGGTAATCTGTTTCAGGCTGCTGAATCTTTTTTCCTTTTTCCGTCAGATGAACAACCATGACCCGTTTGTCCTTTTCAGAGGGCTTACGTTCCACATAACCGCTTTTTTCCAGCTTATTTAACAGTTCGTTCAGCGATTGCTGCCGGATGCCCAGCAGATACGCCAGCTCCCTTGTCTTAATTTCCGGCTGGATTTTCAGCATGGCAAGGATTCTCCCCTGCCCCCTGGCCGGATCGGCAAACGGTCCTGACTGCGCCTGACTGAACATCTGGCGGCGTTTCATAAGCCATTGCAGCGTAGAGAGCTTTTCATAAATAGCTGTATACATATCATCCATATCATGCTCCTTCCATTTTGTACTGGTACTTGTATCTTTGTTTATTTAATATAATACAGGTACCTTTCCAATTTGTCAATGGTACCTGTGCTATTTTTAAAATATTTTTGTGCCAATTTATTGCCATAGCCTCATTACTGCAACTACTTTCGCTGATACATCCCTCCTGTTTGTTCAGCAAACCTTTTTTATTGATTTTTGCTCTTTCATGTGATATTCTATCCGCAAGAACATAGGATACAAAATGAATTTGTATATCCTCTTTGTAACTCAAGGGAATCTTCTCCCTTCCGATACGCATTGTACCACAAATTTCCATGATTATGGAAATACTCTCACCCGCTGCCGATATCCTGTCCGGCGTGTGATACAATCACCCTGCCCACCTCCTTTCAAAAGGAAATTTACAAGGTGACAAGATTCGCACATAGAAATGAACCACATGCAGCAGCATATAATTTACAAGATTCAGTATAATAAAATCTAAAAGGGAGGAACATCTATGTCAACTTTAGAAAAAACTATTGTCCTGCTTCGGGAAATGCCGGAACAATCGCTCGAATCCTTATATGATTTCATTCGTTCGATATGGATTTATCAGGATGGGAAAACAGAATTTGTGGAAAACTCCGTTGATATTTCTGAAAGTATGGAGGGATTCCGTGTGTTACAATCCTTTGCGGGTACGCTGCCCGCCGATTTCGATTATAAAAAAGAATTGGAAGAAATGAGGGAGGAAAAGTATGCTCGTTTTAATTGATACAAATGTTATTTTAGACATGCTTGAGAAACGTGAGCCGTTTTATGAATCATCCAATGATGTGTTATCCCTTTGTGCGTCTAAAAAAATAAAAGGATGTATTGCGCTGCACACCGTTTCAAACATTTTTTATATCCTCCGGAAAAATTATTCCGCTGAAAACCGCAGACGTTTAATTCTCGGAATCTTGAAATTCCTCCAAGTGGCAAATGTCAGTCACGAAAATGTGCGACATGCTTTAGATCGAAATGATTTCCCCGATTTAGAGGATTGCTTGCAGGATGAATGTGCGACACAAAACCATGCAGACTATATCATCACCCGAAACACCGATGATTTTTCAAACTCAAACATACCCGCAATCACACCATCGGACTTTTTGAAACAACACCACCTTTACGGAAATGACCGTTCGCCGCGTTCTATTTTGTAGACAGCATATTTCCCACAGCACCACCGGCACAGCGATTTTCCCGCCTGCCGAAAACTGAAAACCAAATAGAAAGACAAAAGAAAACTGCTGTGCAATCGGATAACCCTTTTGCATAGCAGTTATTCTTTTTCAAACGCGCTCTAGTGCTCCATCCAGTTAGAATACGTTTTCAGATCTCCACGATCCAGCCCTCCGGCGCCTCGATGCGTCCCATCTGGATACCGGTAAGTGTATCGTAGAGCTTTTTGGTCACAGGCCCCATCTCGTCCATTCCGGAAGGCAGGCAGATCTCCACGCCCTTGTTGACGATCTTTCCCACCGGCGAGATGACGGCGGCAGTGCCGCACAGCCCGCACTCTGCGAAGTCCTTCACTTCGTCGAAGAGCACCTCGCGCTCCTCCACTTCAAGCCCCAGATAATCCTTCGCCACGATCATCAGGGAGCGGCGTGTGATCGAGGGGAGAATGCTGTCCGATCTGGGTGTGACTACCTTGTTGTCCTTCGTCACAAAAAGGAAGTTTGCACCGCCAGTCTCCTCCACCCTGGTGCGTGTCGCAGGATCGAGGTACATATTCTCGTCAAAGCCTTCCTTGTGGGCTGTGACGATCGCATGTAAGCTCATGGCATAGTTCAGTCCCGCCTTGATATGGCCTGTCCCATGCGGCGCCGCACGGTCAAAATCGCTGACCTTGATCGTGAGCGGTTTCGCTCCGCCCTTAAAATACGGTCCTACAGGTGTCGTAAAGATTCTGAACTGGTATTCGTCAGCCGGCTTGACACCGATCACAGGGTTCATGCCGAACATATACGGACGCACATAGAGGGTCGCACCGGAACCGTAAGGCGGCACATACGCCTCATTGGCTTTGACGACCTGCTTCACAGCCTCCACAAACCTGCCTTCCGGCAGCGTCGGCATCTCGAGGCGCACACAACTGTCATGCATGCGCTTCTCGTTTAAGTCTGGGCGGAACACGACCGTTTTCCCATCCTGTGTCGTATACGCTTTCAGCCCTTCAAAACACGTCTGCGCATACTGCAGAACACCCGCGCACTCGTTCAGCACGATGTTGGCATCCTCTGTGAGGACGCCATCGTCCCACGCCCCGTCCTTATAGTTCGTAACATACCGTTTCTCAGTCTGTCTGTAGCCAAATCCCAGACCGGACCAATCCAAATCTTTCTTCTCCATCTCAAACTTCCTCCTCTTTTCGTTGAATGCCGTGGCGGCACTCCTCAACTTTTTATTTTATACCACAATGCGCAAAAGTCAACATTTCCCCCATTTTTTTCGCTCATATTTCTGAAAATAGTACTCCAGATCAAAATACGTCTGCTCCTCGCTGTCCGCAGTCAGCTCCCAGTCCTCCATCGCATCAAGCCTCGGAAGATACGCATCCGCCTGATATGTATAGTCGATCTTCGTGATATAGGCCGTGTCGCAGTGCGGGAGGAGCTGCTCATACACGCTCGCTCCTCCTGCCACGTAGACATCGTTCGTATCGTACTGTCTGAGCGCCTCCATGAGTTCTTCCACGGAATGAACCACAGCAGCGCCTCTGACCGTATATTTTGTGTCGTACGACAGAATAATGTTATCGCGGTTTTTCAGCGGCTGCTTCTGGGGAAACGTCTCCAGCGTCTTTCTGCCGACGATGAGAACCTTTCCCTCAGTCATATCCCGAAACCGCTGCTGGTCCCGCGGGATCCTGACCAGCAGACTGCCCTGAAAACCGATCGCCCAATTCCTGTCCACAGCCGCTATGATATTCATATATCTGCCTTCCTCCTGCTCCATGCTGCAAAACTTCAAAAACTACCGGCATATTCTGCCTTCCGCGGCGCCTCACTGGTCGTATTTGTCCGCAAGCGAATTGATCTGGTCCGCAAATTTTGCCAGATCCTTGTTCGCCCTGCCCTCGTTCCTGTAGATGACCGCAATGAGTCGCTGCCCTGCTGCGAGCAGTCTCGCAAATACGTCAGATACGCTGCGCAGACGCTTCTTGACAGCGACAGGGGAAGCCTCGAATTCGATATCGCCTGTTATCAGATTGACCCTTGTGCCGGAATAGGGCGCATACGCGTCATGCCCATGCTCGTTTCTCAGACATTCCGCGAACAGCGTGCACGCGGTGTCCTCCCCGTGCGTGATAAAGACCTTATCCGGCTTCTCTTCAAAGGCGTTCACCCACTCGATCAGACCGCCCTTGTCCGCGTGTCCGCTGAGTCCCGGAAGCTGCGTGATCTTTGCCCTCACCTCGACAGCCTCGCCGAACAGCTTCACTTCATCCGCGCCTTCTATCAGGATACGCCCGAGCGTGCCTGCCGCCTGGTATCCCACGAAGAGGATCGTACACTCCGGCCGCCACAGGTTGTGTTTTAAGTGGTGCCTGATCCGCCCCGCCTCGCACATGCCGCTCGCGGAGATGATGACCTTGGGCGTCTCATCGAAGTTGATCTCCTTGGACTCCTCACTTGTGATGGCAAGCTTTAAGCCTGGGAAATTCAGCGGATTGATCCCCTTGTGCACCAGCTCCATAGCCTCCTCGTCAAAGCATGTGTAGATATTCTTCTGAAATACGCCTGTCGCTTCCACCGCGAGCGGGCTGTCGACGTACACCTCGAATCCCGGGAAATTCGGGATCAGGTTGTCAGCCTTGATCTTCCGGAGAAAATACAGGATCTCCTGCGTCCTGCCCACCGCAAAGGAAGGGATCACGACATTGCCGCCCTTTGCAAATGTCCTGTTGATCACCTCGGCGAGATCCGACACATAGCCTTCTTTCTGCTTCGCGTGGTACCGGTCGCCGTACGTCGCCTCCATGACCACATAATCCGCCTCTTTCGTGTAGATCGGGTCTTTGATCAATGGCTGGTTCTTATTGCCGATGTCCCCGGAGAACACGATCTTTTTCGTCACGCCGCCCTCCGTCAGCCAGATCTCGATGCTGGCAGAACCGAGCAGATGTCCCACATCGGTGAAGCGGATCCTGACGCCGTCGCTGATCTCGACATTTTTGCCATACGCGCACGGGACAATGTTTCTGATGATGCCGTCCGCATCCTCCATGGTGTACGCCGGCTCCACCAGCGGAAGCCCCGAGTGCCGCTTTGCCTTTCTGTTCTTCCACTCCGCCTCCTGCATCTGGATATGCGCGCAGTCACGCAGCATGATGGAGCACAGGTCGGCGGACGCCTCCGTCGTAAACACCTGTCCCCGAAACCCTCTCGCGTAGAGCAGCGGCAGATTTCCCGAATGGTCCACATGCGCGTGCGTCAGAAAGACGTAATCGATCTGCGCCTCGTCGACGGGCATCTCGCAGCACTCAAACGGATTCGATCCCTGCTGCATGCCGCAGTCCACGAGCATATTTTTGCCGCAAGCCTGCAGGAAATGGCAGCTCCCCGTCACCTGATGGTCCGCACCTACAAAAGTAAGCTTCATACAAATTCCTCCTTTATGCTGTATTTATGATATGACCGTTTTTCTCTGTGTATTTCTATTTTTAGCTGCCAGCCGGAATGCCTTCTCCATAACTGGCGTCAGTTCTGGGGAATCCTCATCAAATACGATCTCCCGCTTTGCGGCTTCCTTGATCTGACGGATCTGTTCTTCTGTCGGTTTCTGGTTTCTATCCAAAGTAACTGTCCTGATCATAGTAAATGCTCCTCTCTGTCTTCGTTGCCAATCTGGCTGATATCAGACGAATGTTGTCTTTTCGTTCTGTATAAACCACAAACAGAACATCGTTTACCATTCCGATCGTATTATATCAATCTTCTTCTACACTATGCTCTAAATCAAAGATTTCAATTCTTTGCATATCATTGAACACCAATATCGCAGTCTCAAAATCAATACCATGCTTTTCCAGGTTGATCTTATTTTTATCTTCATCCCACTCAAATGTCAATCATATTTCCTCCGAACCGTATTTATGATTATTTTACCACACATCAGCGATTTTGACCAACTTATTTAAAAAATACTGCTAAAAAAATCTAATTATTTCATTTCCTTTCCGGCAATATATGGTATGATACATATAGATCTGACATCTGCACAGTGCCGGGTGCAGTATTCTCATACCGCAAGGACACACTTCTATATCGAACCGGCGCAGAAAAGAGGTAATGATGAAATTCAGTAACGGCTGCTGGCTCCAGCAGGAAGGCTGTGAATGCTTCGCACCACAGCAGGCATACTTTACAAAAGTTGAGGCGGACAAGGTGACGGTCTGCGCCCCAACAACACGCATCAACCACAGAGGCGACACACTCGGCGGCATCAATCTGACGCTGGTCATCACAACTCCGATGGACGAAGTCATCCGTGTACAGACTTACCATCACCTTGGCGCAGTCAGCACCAGCCCGGCGTTTGAGCTCAACGCTGCTGCCAGACCGCTCAGGGCGGACGAGAACGAGGAACGCATCATCATCTACAGCGGTTCCCTCGCCCTCGAGATCGGCAAGGCCAACTGGTACATGCGCTACACGCGAAACGGCAGGCTGATCACGGAGTCCCGGGCAAAGGATCTCGCCCTGATGAAGACGGACTGGCGCGGAATGGCTTACGACAGGGGAGACAACCACGACACTTACATGCGCCAGCAGCTTGGCATCGGCGTCGACGAGAAGATCTACGGTCTCGGCGAGCGGTTCACCCCGTTTGTCAAAAACGGTCAGAGCGTGAAGATCTGGAACGCGGACGGCGGCACCAGCACGGAGCAGTGTTACAAGAACATTCCATTTTATATATCGAGCAAGGGCTATGGCGTCCTCGTAAACCATCCGGAGAACGTGGAGTTTGAGATCGGCACCGAAATGGTCACAAAAGCTGAGTTTTCCGTCGGAGGCACCTATCTGGACTACTTCCTGATCGACGGTCCCGGGATGAAGGACGTCCTCAGACGATACACGGATATCACAGGAAAGCCCGGGCTTCCCGCACCGTGGACTTTTGGGCTGTGGCTGTCCACCTCGTTCACGACAGACTATGACGAGGAGACGGTCATGAGCTTTGTCGACGGCATGCTCGACAGAGGGATCCCGCTCCGGACGTTTCATTTTGACTGTTTCTGGATGAAGGAGTTCCACTGGAGCGATTTTCTGTGGGACAGCAGGGTATTCCCGGATCCCGCCGGCATGCTGAAACGCATCAAGGACAAAGGGCTGAACATCTGTGTGTGGATCAACTCGTACATCGGCCAGGAATCCGTTTTATTCAGGGAAGGCATGGAAAAGGGCTACTTCATCAGGCGTCCCAACAGTCAGGTATGGCAGTGGGATATGTGGCAGCCCGGCATGGCGATCGTGGATTTCACAAACCCTGCCGCATGGAAATGGTTCCAGGACAAACTCGAGATCCTGCTCGACATGGGTGTCGACTGCTTCAAGACGGACTTTGGCGAGCGGATCCCGACAGACGCTGTCTACTATGACGGTTCTGACCCGAGAAAAATGCACAACTATTACACGTACCTGTACAACAAATGTGTCTACGAGCTGCTCGAGAGAAAGCGCGGCAAAGGACAGGCAGTGCTCTTTGCCCGCTCGGCAACCGTCGGCGGTCAGAAGTTCCCCGTGCACTGGGGCGGCGACTGCTGGTCAGACTACGAGTCCATGGAGGAGAGCCTGCGCGGCGGATTGTCGCTGTGCATGTCGGGCTTTGGCTTCTGGGCGCACGACATCGGCGGATTTGAACACACATCCACGGCAGACGTCTACAAGCGCTGGGTGGCTTTCGGTCTGCTCTCCTCACACAGCAGGCTTCATGGAAGCCAGTCCTACCGTGTACCATGGGTCTATGACGAGGAAGCTGTCGATGTTCTGCGCTACTTCACACGCCTGAAAGCCAGACTAATGCCTTATCTCTACAAGACCGCGATCACTGCCGCCACGCAGGGGATCCCCACCATGCGCAGCATGGTGCTCGAGTTCACAAAGGACAAGACCTGCCACTATCTCGACAAGCAGTACATGCTCGGCGACAGCCTGCTCGTAGCACCGATCTTCAACGACGAGAGCCGGGCGGAATACTATCTGCCGCAGGGGATCTGGACAAACTTCTTCACCGGCAAGGAATACCGGGGCGGCACATGGATCGAGGAGCAGCACGGCTATCTGAGCATTCCGCTGATGGTGCGCGAGAATTCCGTCGTGGCGGTTGGCGCCCATGACGACAGGCCTGACTATGATTACGCCGACGGCTGTGAACTGCGCGTATACGCCATCCACGACGGCGTCAAGATCGACACGGAGGTCTACGGCATGAACAACACGGTCGAACTCTCCGTCAGCGTAAAGCGGCAGGGACGCAGCATCCTCGTGACAGCCGACGGCAGCAAACCCTACACGATCCGCATGATGAACATGCGCGCGGCAAATGCCGTGAACGGCTTCCTGACGATCGAAGGCAATGATTCCATCGTCACGCCGGACCAGGGCGCAAACGTGATCGAGATCATGTTCTAAATATGTAACAAAAAAGATGCGAAGCCGGATATCCTATCCGGCTTCGCATCTTTTTTTATCGCTTCAGTATTCTTTCGATCACACAGCTATGCGCTTTATCTCTGTTTTCCCTGCTGTAACTGATCCCGACAAGCAGGATCTCACCGCTGTAACCCTCGAGTGCCTGCGTGTACTGCCTGTCCTTGATCTGCTGCAATGCCGTTTCCGCAGTTTTGCCGTACTTTAGTTCGACGACAAGCGCCGGCTTGTCTGTGTGCGGCAGCGGCAGAAACACGATGTCCGCAAAGCCCTTTCCAGTGGGAAACTCGCGTATGAATCTGTAATATTTCCTCGCACTGTAGTATGCAAGCCCAATTGAGCACCCGAGAGAATTTTCATCATTGTAGGTCAATATCGAAGATACCTCCGTGTGCGCCCTGTCAAGCGCATCCGCTACATTCTCCGCATTACCGTCCAGCGTGTCTTCCAAAAGCTTCTCCGATGCCTTCAGCACGCGCATGACTTCCGTCCAGCCGCCGACACTCATGGCGTTCTCGAACTCCTCTAAAACCTCCTTGTTCGGGATAAAAGCTTCCTTCCTCTCCGCGTCGTACGCGAGATATCCCAAATGGACCAGCAGCGTGAGCACATCGTCCTTCGTCTCGAATGTGCGCATATCATTCTTAAAACTGCGCGTGTTCACCGTGACATGCCTGCCGCCCAGCATGTGCACGATATCCGACCGCAGACCGTCAAAGTCCATGTCCATATAGATCTTCAGCGCGTCATAGACTTCCGTGGAGGTCCAGTAATTGGAAAAACCCTGACAGAGCATCGCCTCCACCACAGACTTCGGATTATAGATATGATGAAACTTCCTGAACATATATCCGTCATACCAGCTCCCCATCTCGGTAAAATCCATGTCATACCTTTCGCACAGCGCTTTCACCTCAATCTCGGTAAAACCAGTATACTCCTCCAATACCCGCTGGTCTGTCATGGCGTACTCTGTAAACATATTCAGCGCGGAGTGTTGTCCGTATTTTTTCACCGGCAGGATTCCTGTCATATAGGCGAGCGCGACATAGGGCTGATCCTTCAAAAGATCCCGCAGAAAATCAAGATACTGCTTCTGCAGCGCCTCAGACTCCTGCCGCTCACGCATCACACAGTCCCACTCATCGACCAGAAAGATGAACTTCCTCTTCGTCCGGACATAAATTCTCTCAAGCGCCTCCGCCAGAACCATTATCGTTTCCGAAAACAAATCCCCATATTCTTCCCTGAGATCCTCTACTACAACACGTTCCAGATATTCGATCACCTCCTGCTTCCTTGCCCGGATCAGAAACTGCTGCATATTTAGATAGATCACATCATACCGGTTCAGATGTTTCTCAAAAGTCTCATCACCCTCTATTTTCCGCCCCCTGAACAGATCCCGGGAGTCACAGCCGCAGCTATAGTAGGCATTGAGCATTTTCAGTGTCATGGATTTTCCGAAACGGCGCGGTCTGCTGACACACATATATTTTTGTTCTGTATTCATGTATCTGTTCGTATATGCGATCAATCCGGTCTTGTCCACATAGATCTCAGAGCGGGTCGATTCCCAGAAACCGTTGTTGTCCGGATTCAGATAGATTCCCATAACAGTGCCTCCCGTTTTTCACATTTTCCCTGTCACGCCATAAACGGGCTGCCCATCAGTTCGTCGCGCGCCACACCGACCGCGCGCGCCACGCTGCCCGGCTCAAACGGATCAGAGATGTTGGCGTACCGCAGTGTCTCGAGATAGCTCATGCTGCCGCCGCACTTACAGAGGTTTAAGTAATCCGCCCACGCGCTGTCATGATCCTCCCGCTCCTTCTTCTTGAACTCCATCGCGCCCATCGTCGTGAGCGTGTAATTGATGTAGTACATCGGATAGAGGTAGATGTGCAGCTTGTGATACCAGTACCCGCCCCTGTCAAAGAAACCGTCCGGCTCATACGCGCGCCACGGCATATATTTCTCCTCGAGCTTTTTCCACTCCAGCGTCCTCTCCTTCGGCGTCAGGCCGGGATTGGCATAACAGATGTGCTGGAACTCGTCGACCGCCACGCCAAACGGCACAAATGTGAGTGCCTCCTGCAGATGGGCAAAGCGGAACTTGTCTGCCTGATCCCCGAAAAAGCGCTCTGCATACGGATAGGCAAACTGCTCCATCGACATGGAATGGATCTCCGCGATATCCGTTGATTCCGAGTAATAGTCCGAGATCGGCTGGCTGCGCATCGCCATGTATCCCGCAAAGGCATGCCCGAGCTCATGCGTCAGCACCTGCATGTCGAAGATCGTCTGATTAAAGCAGGAGAACACGTACGGCGCCTTGTAGCTTGGCAGATCTGTCATATATCCTGTCGACGCCTTACCCGGCTTGTTCTTCAAGTCCATCAGCTCATGCCTGATCATAAAATCGATAAACTCCCCTGTCTCGGGACTCATCTCATGGTACATCTTTGCGGCCTCGCTGACCATGAAGTCATCATCGCCCGCCGGAACCGCGTTGCCGTCCGGGAAGACGCGCTTCTCATCATAAAATGCAAAGTCCTCCACGCCGAGGCGCTTTGCCTGCGCCTCATACAGCTTCTGGCAGAGCGGCACGAGCACCGTGTGCACCTGCTCGCGGAAGGATTCCACTTCCTTCTGTCCGTAATCGGTGCGCCCCTGCTCCATATAAGCCACCGGAATATAATTTTCATAGCCGAGATTGCGTCCCATCTCGTTCCGGATCCGGATCAGCTCATCCCAGATCTTTTCCAGGCGCGGCTCATTTTTGTGATAAAATTCCGAGTAAGCGCGGACGGCTCCTTTGCGCACCTCCCTGTCCTCGTGCTCAAAATACTTCTGCACGCCGTAGAGATTCAGCTCCTTGCCGTCAAACGGGATCTTCGCTGTCGCCATGATCTTCTGATACTCGTTGCAGAGCTTTGCCTCCTGCTGCATCAGCGGAATGTTCGCCTCGCAGAATTTCTTTTTTGAGAGATCCATCTTGACAAAGAACTGCTTTCCATATTCTTTTTCAAAATCCGCGCGGAACGGGCTGTTCATCAGCGCCTCATTCACTCCCAGAAAGGAGGGCATGAGCGTTGGATATGTATTTTCTATATACTCATTCTCCTTCTCGTAAAACACATCCGTAGTATCCAGTGTATGGCGCACATGTACGATCGTACAAGTCGTGGAGAAGTCCTTTCCCCGCTCATCGTACGCCAGCATGGCTTCCCGCGCCTGCGCATAGCTACCCGCCTTCTCGATGCGCTCCTTCGTCTCTGCCGCAAACGCCGCGAATCCCTCGCAGTCCGGCCTCGTGTACTCCAGTGTTGAAAACTTGAAATCTTCCATCTTCTTATACTCCTTTATATTTTTATGCAACTGCTCTTGCATCCTCCTCGCCTCTACTAACTCGTGAAGAACACTGCCCTTACGTCCTCCTCGCCTCTACTAACCCGTGAAGAACGCCGCACTTGCGTTCTTTTTATGTGAAGTTTTAGAATTTCTTACCCTGTGTATTTTACAGGGTTAGAAATTCTCTTCACATTTTATTCGTAAGGTCTCTGGTAAAAGCGCCCCGAGATCTGCTGTGTGTTGATGACGTTGACAAACGCCTTCGGATCGACCTCCTTAATCCCCTTGATGATATCCTTGCACTCCGCCCTCGACACGACAGAGTACACGATCTTGCGCTCCTGATGTTCGTAGGACCCCTCCGCCTCGATGATCGTGGCGCCGTGGTTGCTGTTCTTCGCGATCACCTCGTACACCCGCCTTGCATGGTTCGTCACCACCAGCAGCGTGTGCTTGCGGTATTGTTTGAAGAGCGTGCGCAGCACCTGCGTGGACGCGTACTGGAATATGATCGAATACAGTGCCTTCTCCCAGCCAAACAGCAATCCCGCGATCACCAGGAGGATCGCGTTAAAGCCAAGGATCAGATTGAACGAATCCATGCCCGTCTTTTCAGACAGAAAGATACTGATAAAATCCGTTCCGCCTGTCGTGGCGTTCATCATCAGACACAGGCTGATCGCAAACCCGTTGATGATCCCGCCAAACACGCTGATCAGCAGCGTATCATAGACGATCGCCTGCGACGGCAGGACATCCGTCAGTATATTGGTCAGCATGATGCACAGACAGGAATAGAGCGTAAATTTTTTGCCGATGAACCGGAAACCGATATAAATCGGTATCAGATTCAGCAAAAGATTGATCAATGTATACGGAAGCTCAAATCCAAAAAACATCTCAACAACCCGCTGGATCAGCAGCGTGAGTCCCGTCGCGCCGCCCGGATACAGACCGCCGGTCCGCACAAAAGTCTTAATGTTCAACGCCATGATCACCGATGCCAGACAGATGACGACGATCCGCTTCGCATCCTCCCTGAAATTGAATTTCATACGTATTTTCCTCCATATCCTGCATTTTCATGAAAATATTATTTCTGTCCATATGTTCTTTTGCAGTGTCCGTTCCGTGCGTCTGCTATGATAAACAAATGTTCTCACCGTGTCGCACCCACTGCAGATCCGCGCCTTTTCAAGCGCTCCATTTCTCCACACGATATCCATGCGCGCATTCCCGCGAACCCTGACACCTGTTATTTTTCCGCTCCGCCACACTGCAGGCAGTGCCGGCAGCAGAACGATCCGGTCCGTATTGCTCTGCACCAGCATCTCGACCATCGCCGCGATCGAACCGAAATTCCCGTCGATCTGAAAGGGCGGGTGATTGTCAAAGAGATTGGGCAGCGTCGACTTTATAAAAAGCTGACGCAGGTGCTCGTGCGCCCTCTCCCCGTCCCAGAGCTTCGCATAGTGGTTCATGATCCATGCGCGGCTCCAGCCGGTATGTCCGCCGCCGCCCTCCAGGCGCCTCTGCAGCGTGCGTTCTGCCGCCTCTGCAAGCTCCGGTGTACCGTCCCTTGTGATCTGATCCGACGGATGCAGTCCGTACAGATGCGAGATATGTCTGTGCCCGGGCTCCTTCTCCTCATACTCCTCGCACCACTCCAGGATCCTGCCGTCGCTCCCGATGCGCGTGGGGATCAGCCGCTCACACGCTCTGGCGATCTGTCTGTCAAGCTCATCGGACACGCCGAGCACCTCTGCCGCCCGGTTGCACTGACTGAATAGGTCCCGCAGGATCTGGTTGTCCATCGTCACGCCGACCGAATTTGCGCCCTGTTCGCCGTTTGGCAATAGAAAAGTATTCTCCGGCGACACGCTCGGACAGGTACACAGATACGTCCTGCCATCGATCTCATATTCGATGCAGAAATCCAGGAAAAACTGAGCCGCCTCCCGCATGACCGGAAACATTTCCCGCAGGAAGCCCTCATCGCCCGTATACTCGTAATGTGTCCATATGTGCGTGCAGAGCCATGCGGCTCCCATCACCCAGAAGCTGCCGGGGATCCACAGATCCTGCGGCGCTGTATCCCCCCAGATGTCCGTGTTGTGGTGTGCCACAAACCCCCGGCACCCGTACATAACTTCGGCAGTCCTCCTGCCGTTGGGCAGCATCTTTTTCAGCAGGTCAAAAAGCGGCAGGTGACAGTCCCCCAGATCACAGGACTCCGCAGGCCAGTAGTTCATCTCCGTGTTGATATTGATCGTAAACTTCGCATCCCACGGCGCTTCCATATCCTTGTTCCACAGCCCCTGCAGGGTCGCCGGCAGTGTTCCCGGACGGCTGCAGCTAATGAGCAGATACCTGCCAAAATTAAAATACAACTGTTCCAGACTTAAGTCCGTTTTGCCGTCCGCGACTGCTGACAGGCATTGATCCGTCATTTTCCGGGCAGTGCAGACAGCGTCTGTATCCAGGTCAAATGTCAGGGACATCCTGTCAAAATACGACCTGTAATCATCCACATGGCTTTTCCTAAGCTCACCATAACTTTTTAAAGCCGCTTTCGCAAGCTTTGCCGCAAGCGCTTCCCTCAGCGCCTTCTTCTTCACAAGACTCTCCGTCAGACTACCGCCCTGCCTCTCGTCTGATCCATCACTGACACTAACCTGCAGCCGGTATGTCGTCAGCGCGCTCCAGTACAGGCAGACCTCCGCAGCGTCACGAATGACAAGGCTCTCGCCGATCACCTCGATCTTTCCGTCAGGACTTGCCGCCCTGCACATCATGGCATAATCCAGACCGTCGCGTCCCAGATTCCCGCCGAGCACGATACTGTCCGCCGAAACCTTTTCCGAATACTCATAAATATGGTGCCTTGACTGCATGATCTCGAGGTTCATCTTATTTTTCCCTCTGGCAGTCAGATGCATCACACACACATCATCGGGCGCCGACATGAAGATCTCCCGGTCATACGCCGTGTCGTCCAGCCGAAAGTGCGTGTAGCTGACCGCCTCGCCCACATTCAACCCTCTCTCGTACTCGCTGACCGCCTCCGCACAGGCCGCGCCTCCCAGATCATATTCGACCGTGATATCCCCGAGCGTCTGATAGATCCGCATGCCGGACGGCGTGCCGCCGATCGCCTGCTTACAGAGCCGTTCCGCCTCATGGATCCTTCCCGACAGGATCAGCCTGCGTATCTCGGGCAGCTTCTCTTTTGCGCTGGGATTATTCCTGTCCATGGGACCGCCGTACCATACGGTATCCTCATTGACCTGGATCCGCTCACAGCCAACGTTCCCGAACACCATGCCGCCGATCCTGCCGTTACCGATCGGAAGCGCCTCATTCCAGTCCGCCGCAGGCTTGTCATACCAAAGTACGGTACGGTTTTGTTTGCCGTCTTTTTGTCTCTCTCTGATATCCATTTCCACTTTCCTCTGCATTTATATAGATTTCTGTGCATCCAGCAGTGCCAGCAGCGCCTCCTCGCTCTCGCTCACCCAGGCGTCCTCCTCCTCCGCGTTCAGCCCCAGATACTGTGCAAGCGTACACTCCTCATCACTCATGCCCCACTCATAACTGTAGTCATCGATCGCCTCAAATTCGATCTCGCCCGCCAGATAGCGCTCCTTGAATTTTTTTGTGCTGTCCATGTCTGTCACCTCCAGTCCCTCTTCTATATCTCCTGATAACTCCTCCCGAAAAACTTCTTATCTTTTGTAAAAGTAGCTACACGATGCGAATCAATATCCATCTTAATAAGCTTCCTGCGCTCTTCATTCTCAATCTTATCCCGATTCAACGTCAGAATATATTGGAAATCCTGGAACTTTTCTTCCTGCTTATATAGATAATTCAGACACTGTACTAATGTATCCTGATCCACATCAAATATATTATCATGTACTAAAAACAATGGGTGCCTCTGCCTTGTATACGTATTGAACAGTAATGCCATATCATAAATAAATACCTTCGTCCTATCAACACTATGGCTTCCATCATCGTAAATTCTTAAATTTACCTCTACTGGTGCTTTGCTCTTTGTATTATCAATTGTCTGGAGACTGAATGAACATTCTTTGTTTCCCATAATTGCTTCATGAATTTCTAAAATAGTATTCATGAAACTTTGAAGAATTTTGCTATTTTCTTCAATCTCATTGTCAATTTCCATAACCGCCTGTGTCTTTTGAAGCTTTAATAACTTTTTCTTTTTATCATTTTGCTCATATTGCTCAAACAGGAATTTTGTATGTGCAAGGGATTCTTTCTTTGATTCATATATCTTCAAGCTTGTTTTAAGATTTTTTAACACACCTTTCTTATCTATTATCTTCAATTTTTCTGAGTATTCATCATCAATTATCCTGATCTGCTCTGCAATCTCTTGAAGCTGTATTTCCAGTTCCTTTGCCTTTTGATTTACCAGCATCCTCTGAAATTCTTCCACCCTGTTTTTGAAACCTACTACTTCATTCAGAGATTTTACTACCGCATTGCCCAAATCATTCTTAAATTGATTGTATACCAACTCGATCTCACTATCGTCAATCTGTTCTGGTTTGGGCATTTTCCGTATTTTATCATAATCGTGGCGCAATGCTTTCTGCCGTTTACGCAACTGATCCAGCAGATTTTCCAGTTCTATGAGCTCTGCCTCCATGGAATCAAATGTTTCGTTCGTCTTAAAACTTTCAATTGCATCTTCCAGCTTTTGCAGCTCATCTTCCAACGCATTCAGTTCTGCCTTGACATCAGAAATTTTCTTTTTCCCTTCCTGGGTTAATTCCTTTTTGTTTTTGGAAATGACCGCTGTAACATTTTCAATTTCCTTTGCCTGATTTAACGCATACCGATATGCTTCTAAAGAAAATCCTAATAAAAATAAGTGCGCACTCAAATCGTCTGGTATCCTCTTCCTCAAATCATGACACTTTATAATATCTGTGAATTCTGAGCGTTCATCACGCATCAATATGGAAAACAGGTTCCTGAAACTAGGAACCATTTTTCCGTTTAATTCTGAAAAAATGATCTCTGTCAGATAATCTCTTGCATCCTGAATTTTATCAAAAGTTACTACTTTTCCATTTCTAATAATTACCGGCTTATCTGCTTCTTTTCTGCTTCTTTTTATTGTAATGGCTTCACCGCCAATCTCCAAATCAAGCATTATGGTTTCTTCTGGTTCAAACACTTCTTTTGGGATTCGTGCTACCCTGGATCTGTCATAATCATTTAAAAAACAGAAATCCAAAAACTCTATACTCATGGATTTTCCTACACCATTCGTTTTTCGTCCCCTGACAAGACTATCATCGTATTTTTCGCCTAAAATGATATTTACCCCATCATGAAATACAATATCCTCAAAGATATGATTTTCAGAGTAAAGACGATTTATGCGGATACGATTTATTTCTTTACCCATATGTTCGCCTCCTCGAATTCCACAATATCAACAGAATATAAAAATGAAAGCCCCAGGATCAACTGCCTGCTGCTTGAAATGCCATTTTTTTTAAGAGCTTTCGACACGTCATAAATTGAAACTTTATCCCTTCCCTGCTTTTGTATCTCCTTGAGTATGAGATAGCCGATATACAAGGCAGAGGTTTTTAAAGCGTTACTGTTCGCCATCATCATACTCACTCCTCTCATTTGGAAAAACCCTGCACTTAATCATTTCATTGACTAAGTAAAATTTGATAGCTGCCCTATCATATTTTTTACCATTAACACTTAATTTATCTTCAAAATATGCAACCAGTTTGTTAAGTGCCAAAACTGGATTGTTCCCTGCTTCATCCAAATACTGTATGCTGATGTCCTGAAGATAAAACATAATAATGATATCCTGTGCTTCATCTATCCCCAGAGTATCATTTACAACTTCCAATGCTTCTCCATAGATGGCAAACAGCGTTGTATATTCCGTAATCAGCTTATCTGCAAATTCCCGAAATCTTTTATATATTTTATATTCAGGATCAACTTCTGTCTTCCTTCCCTTTTTGACCTTCCTATGTTTGGAAATATATTCTATCAAATCGATAATCGTATCAATCTCGCCAGCCTGTGTTGCCTTAACAGCATAATATTTATCACATAATTCTTTTGATAAATAGTTGCTGATTTCCTTTATTTGTTCCGTATCCAATTTTCTGATATCTTTTATTAAATCTTCAACATCCCAAATATCTTTTGTTTTGTCAAAAACAAAATTTCCGTCTGTATCAAAAGCTGCTGTATACTTTTTCTTCTGTGTTAAAACCAAAACCACCAGCCTGTCATAGCGATTATATGCCTTGTTCTTATTAAATTCCTCTATTGTGTGATTAATCTTTTTACTGGAACTGTCAGATGTTACCTGTATTGCGATTCTATTAACTTCATCATAAAGATCAATGGCTGGCGCATTCTTTTCCAAATGGTTTGCATTCTTTAATTAATATCCATAAATAAGGTTTAACAAGCCAGGAAAAAAATCTTCGGCGGCAATGTTAATATCATAGAGATTGATAGCATTCAGTATAGTCACTTCGTTGCTTAATAAAGCAAGACTTTTAGCTACTTCTTTTAAATAAATCTCCTTATTCAGCATATACAATCCCTCCTAGGTTCCGTTTCAGTTCATTTTACCACATATTATTCAGATTTACTATTACCTTTTTGTCTATTTATCGGTTGTAACATGTTACGTATTACTGTTCACTCCGTTCCCCTGATTTTTGTCTTGACAAGCTCAGACTATTGTGATAGTCTATTTTTATCAGCAGACTATTCGAATAGTCTCAAAAAGAATCTGCACATAAAAAACAAGGAGGTATCCATCATGAAACTATTCGATTCCGAACTAAAAGTCATGGAAGTCCTGTGGGAACAGGAACCAAGATCCGCAAAAGAGATCGTGGATCTGCTCTCACAGCGCATCGGCTGGAACAAGAACACGACCTACACCGTCATCAAGAAATGTATCGAAAAAGGCGCCGTCGCGCGCGAAGAACCCGGATTTATCTGCAGGACGCTCGTGAGCCGCGACGAGGTCGCACAGAGTGAGACAGAACAACTGATCGACAAGATGTTCGGCGGTTCGAGCGAACTCTTCTTCTCCTCTTTCCTCAAACATCAGGGAATCTCAGAGGAAGATGCCGCAAGGCTCGCAGAAATGATCCGGGATTCAAAATAGCGGTCAGCCGACACCGCAGGATCGTTTGAACCCTGCAGGATCCCTTCAATATTTTCAGATTTAATTTTCAGATTCAGAAAGGAAAATACTATGATAAGCTTTAAGATGAACATGCCATTTTACCTGATGATCTTCTATGGAAGCATCATGATCGTCGCTGTCCTGCTGCTGCGCGGACTTTTCAAGAACAGGCTTCCGAAATTCGTGTTTCCGGCGCTCTGGAGCGTCGTGCTGCTGCGCCTGCTGGTTCCGTTCTCACTGAGCAGCCCGCTGAGCCTGAACGTGCCTGAATTTGCCTCCGGCTACCCCTTCGCAAATGCCGTCCCACAGACCGCTTTTGTCGATGATGCCATCCCTGCCGAACAGCCCGAACCGGAATCCGGCACTGCCGCCCTGTCGGAGATCGGGATCGCATCGACAGACATACAGGAGACGATCGTGCAGGAACAGCCCGGCAGCGTCGCGTATTCCATCGACTATGAATACCTGATGCCCGATCTGTTTTCCCGCACAGATGTGATACTGTCCGTTTACGCTGCAGGCGTCCTCATCACGGCAGGCATCCTGCTCGCCCAGAAATACCGATATGCAAACCGCTTGAAGAATGCACTGCTGATAGAACATAACGAGACGGTCAACACACTCCTGCGCGAGATGGATATGGGACACATTCTGGTGTTCACCAGCGATGAGATCGCCTCCCCGCTGGTGTGCGGCCTGCTCGCGCCAAAGATCTATCTGCCGACGCGGATCGACTTTGAGAACACAGCGCTCCTGCGCCATATCCTCTGTCATGAGACCATGCATATCCGCCGGAAGGACAACTGGCTGAAATCCGTCATGCTCCTCACCCTCTGCATCCACTGGTTCAATCCGCTGGTCTGGATCCTGTCCCGCTATCTGGCATCCGACCTGGAGATGGCGTGCGACGAAACCGTCCTTCGCCAGTATGACCATGGCAGCGAGGCGGAAGAAAACAAAAAGAGCTACGCCATGAGCCTGCTCGCCATGGCCGTCTCGGGAAGCCGCCAGACGCTGCTCTACAGCGCATTCTCCAAAACCGAGGTCGAGAAGCGCATCCAGAATGTCCTGCACTACAGGAAAGCCTCCGCCCTGCTGCTGGCATTGTCCGTCTGCCTTCTGGTGAGCGGCTCCGTCGTCCTTGCCACAGGCGGACAGGCACCCTTTTATCAGACGCTGACTCCTTACTGCGCCTCCGATAGCTGCCGCTGGGGCGTGCAGGTCGATCTGACGCGGGATATCGCGCTGGGCAGGAACGCGGAGGACAGGGCATCGGAACGCATATTCGATATCATGCGCGCAGATGCCACCAATGATCCGGATATCCTCAAAGCCCAGATCCTGACCGCGCTGTCCGAAGAGTTTCACGTCGAAAAGAGCGCTTTCTCCCTTCACATGTCGCTGTGCCTGAGCGATGAAATGTTCTATGATGAATACGCGGCATGGGGGCTTGTCCGCAGCGACGAGAAGAACGACCTGACGCTGCTGTACAACGGCGAGAGCATACGCACTTTCTCTGACAAGATGATCGGGCGCTACATGTCCCAGCCGGAGGGCGCAGTCGACCTTACTGTCGAGCGGGACCGTCTCGGCGTGATCATCGCTGTCAACGCGTTCCACAAAGGAGATCCCGCGTACGACCGCCGGACCGATGAACTCGCCCAGTCCAGCCGGAAATACGCGTCAGACATCTCGATCAATGAGAAAACACTGACAGGCGAGTGCACCGAGACAGCTATTCACTGAAAAATACTTCCGCCAGGCGGATCAGGTATCCGATATCCGCCGCCCCGCCTGTCTCATAGGCGGAGTGCATGGCAAGCTGCGGCAGCCCGATATCCGCTGCCGCCATGGATACCTGTGCCATCGCCAGATTGCCAAGCGTCGAACCACCCGGTATATCCGAGTGGTTTGCGTATGTCTGGAGCGGAATGTCATTTTTACTGCACAGATTCCTGACATATGCCGCAGAGTACGCATCCGTCGCATATTTCTGTCCGCCGTGGTATTTGAGCACCACGCCCCTGTTCAGATACGGACGGTTTGTCAGATCTGCCTTTCCTCCCTGATTCGGGTGGCACGCGTGCCCGTTGTCAGCACTGAGCATGAAGCTGTCCGCCTTCCATGTGCGGCAGACGTTTGCGCTGACACCCAGCCCGTCCGCGATATTTTCCAGCGTATCCCGGAAAAACGTCGAGTCCGCCCCCTGTCTCGTGAGGCTTCCCACCTCCTCATTGTCAAACACGGCGAGCACATCAATATAGCGTTCTGACCGTTTTCCGACGATCCCCTTAAGTCCTGCAAAGACACACGCAAGATCGTCGAACCGCGGCGCCATGACCATCTCGTCCTCCGCCCCCGCGAGAACCGCCTTCTCACAGTTCTCCACAAACAAGTCGCAGGACAACACGCTGTCCGCCTTTATATCCAGCGCCTTTGCCGCCATGGCAGCCAGCATTCCTTTCGATTTCCTCTCCCTGTCATCACGGTCTGCCGCCATCAGGAGGGGCATCATATCATTCTGCGCGCTGAGCGCCACACCATTGTTCGTATCCCTGTTCATATGGATCGCCAGGCTTGGTATCACACAGATATTGTCCTTCAACCTCACCAGGCGGGATACGATCTCACCGTCCTCCTCCACGCAGACCCGCCCCGCGATCGTAAGCGGTCTGTCAAACCACGTGGATAAGATCATCCCACCGTACTTTTCCGTATTGACGCTGACATAGCCCCCCTCCTTCTCGATCTCCGGATTCTCCTTGACCTTGAACGCCGGGGAGTCCGAGTGTGCCGCGTACACATGATATCCCCTGATCTCATGCACATCGCATTCCGGCACGCGAAATGCGATCACAGACGAGTCATTGCGGATCACAAAATGATCCCCTCCCGCTTCCAGAGACCATACTTTCTTCTCCGAGAGCTCTGTAAAGCCTTTTTGCAGCAATTCTCTCCTGATGTTGTCCACCGCATGATAGCTTGTCAGGCTGTTGTCCAGAAACGCCATCAATTCCTCTATATGATCACCCTGCATCTTAAACCTCCATTCAATATTTATCTGCATCACTCAGATCAGATCAATCGCCTCGCCGATCCCCCCGACACCGATGATCCTGATACCATCTGTTCTGTCCATCCCTTCCAGATTGACTCTCGGCATGACCACCGTCTCATAGCCGAGCTTTTTTGCCTCTTGTACCCGCTGCTGCGCCATGCTCACAGCGCGCACCTCACCGCTGAGCCCCACCTCGCCAAAGACGATCATCCGCTCATCGATGGCGCGGTTCTTAAAACTGGAAACGATCGCCATGATCAGCCCCAGATCGATCGCCGGCTCGCTGATCTTCATACCGCCCGCAATGTTCACATAGGCATCGCAGTCCCCGATCTGCAGGCCCAGCCGTTTCTCCAGCACTGCCATCAGGAGATTGACCCTGTTGAAATCCGTGCCCGTCGTCTGACGCCGCGGTATTCCGAAATTCGTCCTGCACACGAGCGCCTGTATCTCTATCAATATGGGTCTGGTGCCTTCCACGGAGCAGACCACGACAGAACCGCTCGCCCCCGCCGGCTTCCCGCTCAGCATATACTCCGAAGGGTTCTCCACCTCTATCAGCCCTTCCTTGCGCATCTCGAAGACCCCGATCTCGTTGGTGGAGCCAAAGCGGTTCTTGACACCGCGCAGGATCCTGTAGGAAGCATATCTGTCGCCCTCAAAATACAGCACCGTATCAACCATATGTTCCAGCACACGCGGACCCGCAACGGTTCCTTCCTTTGTCACATGGCCCACGATAAAGATCGACGTCCCCGTCCCCTTTGCAAGCTGCAGAAAGACATTCGTCGCCTCCCGCACCTGGGACACGCTGCCCGGCGCCGAGGACACAGACTCCTGATACATCGTCTGGATCGAGTCGATGACAACGATCTCCGGCTCCGTGTGGCGGATCGTCTCCTCCACGATGCCCAGATCCGTCTCGCACAGGAGCAGCATCGAATCCTGAAAATCACCGATCCGTACCGCCCTGAGCTTGATCTGCTTTAAGGATTCCTCCCCTGATATATACAGGACCTTTCTCCCTGCATTGGCGAGCAGCCTGCACATCTGCAGCAAAAGTGTGGACTTCCCGATCCCGGGATCGCCCCCCACCAGCGTCAGGGATCCGTGCATGATCCCCCCGCCAAGCACACGGTCAAGCTCTGCGATGCCGGTGTGCATGCGCTCCTCCTCCCCCATCGAGATCGAGCCGATCCTGACAGGCTTTGCCGCCTCCCGGAACGGGGTGATCTTGCCGCCCGCCACACTCGTTTTTTCCTCCACGAACGTGTTCCATTTCTTACATGCCGGACACTGCCCCATCCACTTGGAAGACTCATGCCCACACTCCTGACAGAAAAAAACAGTTGTACTCTTTTTTGCCATGAAAACCTCCTATCAGGCGCGGGCAGTGGATCACTCTCTCCACTGCCAGGCGCACCACATAAGAAACCTCCTCATATGAGGAGGTTTATCTATTTTTTTATGATCTTCACATCAACCTCGCCCGAGCCTTCGAACTCCACGCTGATGCTGAGCTTTCCGGAAAGGTTCGTCTTCATGACACCCGCACTCTCCCCTGCCACGATCACCTCATACTCGGAATCATCTGCCGCGCCGATCGTGATCTGCGCGTCCTGACTTCCCTCAACCGTAAAAGATATGCCGTTTTCGTTTTCACAGAAATCGTGAACGGAGGTACCCGGAACCGATTCATATAGAAACAAACCGTTTTTTTCCAGCTTGGTCATCTCGTGAAAAGTCTTCACCTTGTACACATCTCCAGAATGCTCATAATCCTCGAGCTTCGCCTTTGCCGCCAGCTCGTGATTCCCAAAGCTGATATTTCCGTTACTCTCGGAACGTAGCAACTCATCAATTACTGCCATTTCATTTGTCCTCCTAAAAGTTTATTAGCATTAAATTTCGCTTACACTATCATCATATACTATCTTTTTGTCTTTTTCCACAACATTTTATATATTTTCTTTCGCTTCTTTCACTGTGAAAGTCACCTTGTCCCCGCGCACTCCGGCAGTCACTGTGTCGCCTCTCTGCACCCTGCCTTCCAGGATCGCTGTGGCAAGCTCATTCTCCACGACGTTCTGGATCGCGCGTTTGAGCGGTCTGGCGCCCATCTTAAGATCCGCGTATTTTTTCACGAGATACTCTTTCAAGGTGTTTGTAAATGACAGTTCGATGTCCATCTGTGTCCGGCAGCGCTCACAGAGATTCCGGGACAGCAGCGTAACGATCTGCTTCATATCCTGCTCGGTCAGCGGATGGAATACCATGATCTCGTCGATGCGGTTGATGAACTCTGGCTTGAACAGGCGCTTTACCTCCTCCATAACACCCGATTTCATCTTGTTGTAATCTGCCTGCGCATCCCTCTTGGCAGCAAAACCGAGATTCTTCGGATCGACGATCCGCTGCGCGCCCGCGTTGGAGGTCATGATCAGGATCGTGTTCTTGAAGCTCACTTTCCTGCCCTTGGAATCCGTGATATGGCCGTCGTCGAGCACCTGCAGGAGGATATTGAACACATCCGGGTGCGCCTTCTCGATCTCGTCAAACAGCACGACCGAATACGGGGATCTGCGCACCTTCTCGCTGAGCTGTCCGCCCTCCTCGAAGCCTACGTATCCCGGAGGGGAGCCTACCATCTTGGAGACGGAATGGGACTCCATATACTCCGACATATCCACCCGGATCAGGGCATTCTCCGAGCCGAACATCGCCTCGGCAAGCGCCTTGGACAGCTCGGTCTTACCCACGCCGGTAGGTCCTAAGAACAGGAAGGAACCGATCGGCCTGTTGGGATCCTGCAGTCCCACGCGGCCGCGCTTCATCGTCTGCGCTACCGCGGTGACAGCCTCCTCCTGGCCGATGACGCGCTTGTGGAGGATCGATTCCAGTTTCAGCAGCCGCTCGCTCTCCTTCTGCGTCAGCTTCTTGACCGGTATCTTCGTCCAGTTCGCCACCACCTCCGCGATATCGTTCTCTGTCACGACAAGCTTGCGCTCCTCCTGGTTCTTCTCATATTTCGCCACTGCCTTGTCGTATTTTTTGATCAGCTCCTCCTGCGCCTTGCGAAGCTCTGCAGCCTGCGTGTAAGCCTCCATCCGGATCGACCGCTCTATCTGGAGATCATACTTTTTGATCTGTGCCGTCATTTCCTTGAAGCTGTCGGGCACATTCATGTTTCTGAGCCGGATCGCCGCCGAAGCCTCGTCGATCAGGTCGATCGCCTTGTCTGGGAGGTTCCTGTCATTGATATACCGGTCTGAGAGTTTTACCGCCGCCTCGATCGCCTCCTGTGTGATCGTCACGTTGTGATGCTCCTCATACTTGTACGCCACTCCGTTCAGGATCTCGACAGCCTCGCTCTCGTTTGGCTCCTCCACCATCACCGGCTGGAAACGCCGCTCGAGCGCCGCGTCCTTCTCGATATACTTGCGGTACTCCGCGATCGTCGTGGCGCCGATCAACTGGATCTCGCCTCTCGACAGGGAGGGCTTGAGGATATTGGACGCATCGATCGCCCCCTCCGCGCCGCCGGCGCCGATCAGCGTGTGGATCTCATCCAGGAACAGATAGATGTTTCCCGCATCGATCACCTCCCGGATCACCCTCTTGATACGCTCCTCAAACTCCCCGCGGTATTTCGAACCAGCCACCATTCCCGCAAGGTCGAGCGTCACGACACGCTTATTCTTGACGGTGTCCGGCACGTCGCCATTGACGATCCGAAGCGCGAGCCCCTCGGCGATCGCAGTCTTGCCCACGCCAGGCTCACCGATCAGACAGGGATTGTTCTTGGTACGCCTCGACAGGATCTGCACAACGCGCATGATCTCTGTCTCCCTGCCCACAACCGGATCGAGTTTCCCCTCTTTCGCCAGACCAGTCAGATCCCTGCTGTACTGGTTCAGCGTCTGTGTCGTACCGTTCTGTTTCTTTTTGTTCCTGTTGCGGCTCAGATCGTCCTTGTGCTGGTTGATATCCTCCCCCATGGCGATCAGCGTATCCATATACAATTTCTGCACATTGATCCCGATCGTATTCAGCAATCTGAGCCCCACGTTCTCGCCCTCTCTCAATATGGCAAGCAGTATGTGCTCTGTCCCTGTCAACTGGCTCTTGTACTTCTCCGCCAGCCTGTGGCTGTCCTCGAGAACCCTCGTCGCCCTCGGCGAGTATCCGTCCCGCTCCATCAGCGCGACATTTCCTTCCGGGGCGATCAGCTCCTTGATCATACTGATGAGCTGCACCTCATCCACACCGTTCTCGGCAAGAACCCTCGCTGCGACACCTGTCCTCTCCTTGACAAGTCCCACCAGGATATGTTCACTCCCGATATAGCTCTGATGCAGATCCCTTGCGGCTTTGGCAGCCTTCTGCAACGCCGCCCTTGCTTTATCCGTAAACTGCTGCATTTTCCCATGCCTCCATGTTATTTTTTGATTCTCATGATTTTATTCCTCATAGCCCTCGTAGATCTCGTCGATCAGTGCATGCACTTCCTCCCTCGAGATCCGCTTGCAGCTACTCTTTGCGAGCAGCACCTGCATATCGCGCTTTAGATCCTCCTTCGCCTGCATCTTGTCGATATCGATCGCGATCACCGCGCCTTTTCTGCGGTCCACCTTCACAAAGCCCTCCTGCTTTAACACGGAATACGCTTTGTTGACGGTATGCATGTTGATACCGATCGTATCTGCAAGCTGTCTCACGGAGGGAAGCGTGTCTCCTTCCTGAAACTGAGATGTGGCTATCCCGATTATGATCTGGTTGCGCAGTTGTAGATAAAGGGCTTCATCACTGTTAAAATCAATCTCTATATACATTTGTCCCCACGCTCCTTTCATCGATCGGCTGTTATATAGATTCTAGCACACTGGCAAAATGTATACAAGGAAATTATAGATTTTTAAGAAAGTACTGATCACAAAGAACCTGTCTGATCCGTTCAGACAGGTTCTTTCGTTTTTTATTCTATATCCATAAAATCCATGTCGTCGTCATCCAGGAGATTCTTTGCCTTATATCCCTTCGCCTGTCCCTTCTCATTCGGGACTCTGTCATTCTGCGGCTGCGGGCGTCTTTGCGGCTGTCCCCCTGCATTTCCCTGCGGGCGCCTTGGCGGCTGTCCGCCCTGCGGTCTTGCACCTCCATTGTTGGAAGGATTTCCTCCCTGTGAGCGTCTTTGCGGCTGTCCCCCTGCATTTCCCTGCGGGGCGCCCCCTGAGAGGCTTCCCTGCGGACGCCTTGGCGGCTGCTGGCTCTGCGGATGTCTTGGCGGCTGCTGGCTCTGCGGACGTCTTGCCGGCTGTCCCTGCGGCGCGTTTCCGGCAGGCGATCCCTGCGGACGCCTCACTGCCTGCGGTCCCTGCGGACGCCTTGGCGGCTGCGGCTCCTCATCGTCGTCATCCTCCAGATCCTCCAGATCCTCTATGTCATCATCCTGATCGTCGTCATCGTCATCGTCGTAGCCTTTGTACCGCTTATATGACGTTCCCTGCCCTTTGAGTTTGATCAGCAGCAGTCCTACCACTGCCACAAGGATCACTATGATGACCACGAGAACGATCACCGGGATCAGCCCGACAGCACCAAGCCCTTCATTCGGCGGCGTAACCCCGTCTGTCGTGTAGACATACCGCTGATAGATATGATTCTCCGCGTCGAAGAGGAACCACCCCTGCTCACCGTTTGCCTTCTGCCCATAGAAGATCAGGAACGGACCGTTTTTGTAGGCATTGTACCCCTGCCCATCCGCGCTGAGTGTGATCAGCTCAAATCCCGGCATGATGTACGGAGCCTCGTCCACATTCATAGGAATGACATTGTTGTTCTCTGCTGGCGGCGTCTCTGCTGGCTGTTCTGGCTGCTGCTCTTCCGGAGGGGTTGTCTCCGCTGGCGGCTGCTCCTCCCCCGCTCCCTCCCCTGTGATCTGCGATGTCGCAGGGTCGTTGGGAACATTGTCCGTCGTCACCAGATCGGAACGGATAAAACCGTTCTTCTCCTCGTTATTGTAAGTGAAAGTCACCTGATACCACTTCTTGCCGTCCGCGCCGTCTGCCTCACCGACTACCGTCAGTATCATTCCCCGGTTCGCCTTGGCTCTCGATGCAGAATTCGTGGAAGCACTCTCCCTGATATTCGTGTTATTGCTTATGACGCTGACCTGTCTTGGATCCACCGGATTCGCCGTAGTCGGCGTCGTGTCCGCAGGCTGTGTCGTCGAGGCTGCCCCGTTCTGGGTCGTCGGCACGCTCGCCCCGTCGCTTAACTTGATCAGATCGCTTCTGATGTAGCCTTTCTGCTCAGAATCCACATAAACCTGATACCATTCCTTGCCGTCCGTCCCTGTCGTCTTGCTGATGATGTCGATTACCTTTCCCGACGGTACGCTTGCCAGCTTCTCACTGTTGGGATCGGCAGACGCCCTGATCACCGCGCTCTTTGCGATCACGGTACCTTTCGCATCGGCAAGACAGACCATCCCGACGCTCATCACCATGATAAAAAGCACTGCTGCCAATATGTGCCTTATTCCGTTTCTTTTGTTCTTTTCCATGATTATACTCCTGTCACGCCTCGTCGATCGCTTTCCCGATATCGTGGCGCATATATTTATTGTCAAAGTCAACCCACTCTGTTGCTGCGTACGCATTTGCCCTGGCTTCCTTAAGGTCTGCCCCCTTTGCCGTCACACCCAGCACACGCCCTCCGTTGGTGACAAACTTTCCGTTCTCGTCGAGCTTTGTCCCCGCGTGGAAACAATAATACCCGTCCCTGCCTTCAAACCGCTCCAGTCCCCTGATCTCAAGCCCCTTGTCATACCTGACCGGATAACCGTCGCTCGCAAGCACGACACAGACTGCCGCATTATCCTCGAATTGGAGATCGATCTCGTCCAGTCTCCCGTCGATACACGCCTCCACAACGTCGATCATATCATTTTTCATGCGCGGAAGCACCACCTGCGCCTCGGGATCGCCGAATCTTGCATTGTACTCCAGCACTTTGGGACCACTGGGGGTCAGCATCAGGCCAAAGAAGATGATTCCTTTAAATGCTCTTCCCTCCGCCGCCATCGCGTCAACCGTCGCCTGATAGATATGCTCTCTGCAGTATTCGTCCACCTCGGCTGTATAAAACGGGCTTGGCGAGAATGTTCCCATACCGCCTGTGTTCAGTCCCTGATCCCCGTCCTGTGCGCGCTTGTGATCCTGCGCGGATGTCATCGTCCTGATCGTCCTGCCATCTACATAGGACAGCACCGATACCTCGCGTCCTGTCATAAATTCCTCGATCACCATGCGGTTGCCGGCTGTTCCAAACTGCTTATCCAACATGATCGAGCGGACGCCAGCCCTTGCCTCCTCCAGCGTATTGCAGATCAGCACGCCCTTGCCAAGCGCCAGCCCATCCGCCTTCAGCACGATCGGAAAGCTTGCCGTTTCCAGATATGCCAGCGCCTTGTCCGCATCGTCAAAGTTTTCATATGCTGCCGTCGGTATGTTGTATTTCTTCATCAGATCCTTGGAAAACGCCTTGGAACCCTCGAGGATCGCCGCGTTCTTCCTAGGTCCGAACACCCGGATCCCCTCCGACTCAAACACATCGACGATACCGCCCACCAGCGGATCGTCCATACCAATAATCGCAAGATCGATCTGGTTTTCCTTCGCAAAGGCTGCAAGCTTGTCAAACTCCATCGCACCGATCGCCACACACTCCGCGATCTGTCCGATCCCTGCATTTCCGGGCGCACAATAGATCTTGTCGACTCTCGGGCTTTTTGCCACACTGGCAGCGATCGCATGTTCGCGCCCGCCGCTTCCTACGATTAAAACTTTCATGCCGCTCTCCCTATCCTTTCCTCTTCTCAATATCTATTTCAATATCCTCACATCAGAGCAGTCCGTTTGCGATCATATTGATCGCCTGCGGCAGGATCACCCACTCTGCCTGCTCCATGACACGCTGCTGGAGTACCTTGGGCGTATCCCCCGGAAGCACCTCCACTGCCTTCTGCAGGATGATCGGCCCGGTGTCCGTCCCCTCGTCCACAAAATGTACCGTGGCGCCGGTGATCTTCACACCGCGCGCCAGCACCGCCTCATGCACTTTCAGGCCATAAAATCCTTTCCCGCAAAATGAGGGGATCAGCGCCGGATGGATATTGATGATGCGCCCTTCGTACTTCTTGATCATCATCGGCGGAAGTACCACCAAAAAACCTGCCAGCACGATCAGGTCAGGCGCCGCCTCGTCCACACAGTCTAAAAATGCCTCGTTAAAATGTTCCCTGTCCTCATAGTCCTTCGGCGATACGGAAACCGCATCGATCCCCCTGTTCTTTGCGCGCTCCAGCGCAAAGGCTCCTTTGTTGTTGCTGATCACCCGCACGATCTGCGCATTTGTGATCTTTCCCGCATCGATAGCGTCCACGACTGCCTGGAGATTCGTCCCGCCGCCGGACACGCACACACATATTCTCAGCATATCGTTACTCCCTTGTCGCCGTCCGTGATCTCGCCGATCACATGGCACGTCTCGCCCGCTGCCCTGACTGCCGCCATCGCCCTGTCCGCATCGGCGGGATCGACGGCAACGATCATGCCGATACCCATGTTGTATGTATTGTACATCATATGTTCGTCGATGCTGCCCTTCTCCTGCAGCAGCCGGAATATCGCCGGAACCGTATAGCTGTCCTTTCTGATCACCGCGTGAACGCCGTCATGGAGCATCCGCGGCACATTCTCATAAAATCCGCCGCCCGTGATGTGGCTGCACGCCTTGATCGTGACACCGTTGTCCCTGATGCTTTTTAATGCCTTCACATAGATGATCGTCGGCTCGATCAGCGCCTCGCCAAGCGTCTTTCCCAGCTCGTCATAATAAGTGTCCAGACTCTCCTTTGTCATTTCGAACACTTTTCTGACAAGGGAAAAGCCGTTGCTGTGCACACCGCTCGACGCGATACCGATCAGCACATCGCCCGCCTTAAGGTTGGCGCCTGTGATCAGATCCTTCTCGTCGACAACCCCCACCGCAAATCCTGCAAGATCGTACTCATCCTCCGGCATCAGCCCCGGATGCTCCGCGGTCTCGCCGCCGATCAGCGCCGCTCCGCACTGCCTGCATCCTTCAGCCACCCCTTTCACGATCGTCGCGATCTTTGCCGGCTCATTCTTTCCGCAGGCGATATAATCAAGGAAAAACAGCGGCTCACCGCCCGCACATGCGATATCGTTGACACACATCGCCACACAGTCTATGCCGACCGTGTCGTGCTTATCCATCAGAAATGCCAGCTTGATCTTGGTTCCCACCCCGTCCGTACCTGAGACGAGCGTCGGCTTTTCCATGTTCTTGATCGCCTCCATGGAAAATGCCCCCGAGAAACCGCCGATCCCTCCAAGCACCTCCGGACGCATTGTCTCTTTCACATACTTCTTCATCAGCTCCACCGACTGATACCCAGCTTCAATATCAACACCTGCGTTCTTGTAGTCCATAATCTCCTCCTATTATATCCGTCCCGCTCCATCATTTTGCGAGATACTCACGGTATCCGATCTCCTGCAGCTTTGCATCCTTTGCCATGACCTGCTCCTTAAGCTTTGCGGAATAGTCCTTGAGCTTCGCGAGCAGTCCGCTGTCCGATGTCGCAAGGATCTTCGCCGCAAGAAGCCCCGCATTGGCACCGCCGTTGATCGCCACTGTCGCTACCGGGATGCCCGACGGCATCTGTACGATCGAGTACAGCGAATCGCGCCCGCCAAGGGACGTCGTGTGCATCGGAATGCCGATGACAGGCATCGGAAATATCGCAGCGCACATCCCCGGCAGGTGGGCTGCCATTCCCGCCCCGGCGATGATCACCTTAAATCCCTTCTCCTCCGCAGTCTTTGCATACTCAAAAAACACATCCGGCTCCCTGTGTGCCGAGATGATCGCCATCTCATAAGAAACGCCGAGTTCCTCCAATATATCTGCCGCCTTTGCCATGACGGGCATATCCGAATCGGACCCCATCACAATTCCAACCTGTGCCATAGCCAACCTCCAATATATTACTTCTAACCCCTTATAGTTTACAGACAATACCTTCATACGTCAACAAATTATTCAAAATTTAACAAATTTCGAACGGCTCATTCAGCTCCTCTGTCCCTGCCAGCACAAAGCGCCCCTTTTCTATGATGGGATACGCCGCGCCGTCTTTGCCGTACGCGATGATGGAGCCCAGCTCGTCGTAAGGTATCGTGATATCCGTGTGGCACGCAAAATACGCTTTCGACGGATCTGTCTTGCGCAGGATCGATACCGCGTTATCCTTTGCGACGACTTCCCTGCCGTCCTCATTGTATATCCGGACTTCCTCGCTCCTTGAATAGCAGGTGTCACCGACCGCAAAGTGCGGCCCTGTCTTCTCCGCGATCAGGATCGGGAACAGATTGGCGATATCATACTTCTTTGCCGTCATGTACGCTGTCGTGTTCGTACCGATCGCAAACTCCCCGATCGGGAGCGAATCGTAGTGGTACAGCACATTTGCCTTGATATACGCCTTGTTCTTCTCCTCGCTGTCAAAGTTCGCGCAGGTATAATCGGTGGTCATTCCATCCTTAAAGCCGATCTCGAGATCGTGATACTCCAGCTCGTTCAAGAACACGCGTCTGACGTGGAGCCTGCCGTTTGTCCCCTCAAGCACCGGCGATGTGAACACTTCACCGACAGGGATATTGACATCCGCGACACAGTTCTCAAAGATGGATTCCTTCCCGGGATCCGACAGCGGATAGAGCATCACCCGAAGGTCTGTCCTGTTTCCGTTCATGCCCTTGACTTCCACATACGCCGCTTTGTTGAGCGTGTCGATGATCGTCGCCTGTATGCGCTCATATGTCTTGTAGTCCAGCGTGTTGAGCCGGATCGTCTCGTCAAAGATCTCCACAAAGCGCTCCCCGATACCCGGAACCGGAAACGCAATGATCGTGAAGCTCCTCTCCTCCTCATTGATGTAGCTGCTGACGATGTTTTGTGACGCACCCTTTAGCTCCGCCGACATCTTTTGCTGCTCCGCATCCAGGCTGCACGCCTCATCCTTGGACTCAGGCGCAAAGGGAAGCTCGCCAAACACTTCGATGACTGCCGGTCCCGCATACACTGCCGCCTGTTCCTTCACCGCCTCGTAGGCATTCTTAAGCACCTCGAGTTTTCTGTTCACAAGCTTCTTGTCGAGGAACAGCGCGATGTCGTCCTTGTGGTCATACAGAAACTGCCTGTTGGCATCCGCCCCGAAATATCCCCGCTTGCGCACCACCGACTTGGCAAAGATATTGTTCTCGCACCGGCAGATCGTCGGCTTCAATCCCATCCTGGCAAAATTTGCGACCGCCGCCCTCACCACGCGCTCAAACCCGAGCATATAGTGAAGATCAACGGTTTTCTTTTTGCCAAGATCCACATGCGCCTTCTCAAATCCCATGCGGTAGCCCTCTGTGTATGTGTCCGCCATCAGCCGGATGCGCTCATCCGGCAGCGAGTTCAGATACTGCGCCATCTTCTCCACATCCGGCGACACATACTCGCCATACTGGTACAGATACCGCAGATCGTCCAGATCACTGTCCTCCACGATCCGGACTGCAAAGTCACAGTCCGCATCCACAAGGCTGCGCACCCGGTAGCTGGCGGCTGTCTCTGAGTAGTCGCTCACAAACCAGTACAGCGTATCCCTGATATCATTTGTGTTGGGAACGGCCGCCTTCTCCGGCAGGGTGAGCAGCTCCGCCTCCGACTGCGTGTAAGCAAATGCATTGTAGATCTCCACAAAAAGCTCCATGCGTATCACCAGATCCTCGTACCGCTGCTCGAACGCATAGGGGATCATCGCCCGGATCTCCGTGTACAGAAATGCCAGAAGCCTACCCATATCAAGCCCGAACTTCCCACAGGCATAAGTCGGATTGGCATAGCTTACGGCGTAATTGTCCCCCAGGATATCCTCGTACAGCATCCGGTTCTCCTCCCGGAGCGCCTCCAGTCCTGTGACCTTTTTCCTATTGTCGCGATCATCACAGGAGCGCGCCACCAGCAGGATAAACGCTGCCACTTTCTTAAAATAATCCCTGTATTGCGCCGCTACCTCCTGTTCCGCCTCGATCTCCCTGATCCTGCCGCATGAGAGTTCATATCTCTCTCTTAAAATCTCCATCTCATATCACTCCTAAATATAAAATAATACCGCCTGCGATCACTGTAAGTGCATTCAGAAAGATGCCAGTGACCGGAAAAAACCTGAAAATATCCTTCTCCATCAATGATCTGATCCCAAGCGTCAGCCCTGCCGCCGCATAAAACAGCGCCAGAAGCACCGCCGCGCCATACTGCATGAGCGCAGCGCCTCCATTCCGGTAAGTCCGATGGACCGCCAGACAGATCGCGGCGCCCGCGACCAGCCCCAGTATCGTTGACATGATACCCCATTTGGGATTTTTCTTATCTGTAAAAATATATCCCTGTCTGCCAAAGATCCGCAACATTCCCACTCCTCCCGCCACGCGCCGCCAATACCCGGAGCGTATGCGAAATGGGCATTCCATATGAAATGCCCACCATGCTAAAATAATATCTTTGATTTGCCTGCCAGAAGCCTGCCGCCGCTTATGAGCAGCATCACGCCGCTTGTCATCCCGACGACGATCGATACCACTCCCAGCACGATCGAGAGCGCACCTGCCCGTCCCATTGCCTTATATACTCTCTCTTCCATCTCAATCCTCCATTTCCAAAATCACTGCGCTTTGCTATTTTGCTCCATACTGTGCATAATATGCGTCGATCGCTTCCTTCGTCTTATCGTCGATGAGCACCCTGCCATTGTACGTCTTGTTGTACAGGTGTTCCACAACCTCCTCCATCGTGACGATCGCTCCCGTCTCGATGCCATAGATCTCGCGGATCTCCGCAAGTGCGTTCTGCTGTGTCTTACCGCGCTCCTGGCGGTTGAGGCTCACCATCATGCCCACGACATCCACATTGGCCTGTGCCCTCAGTATGGGGAAAGTCTCCTCGATCGACTTTCCGGAGGTCGTGACATCCTCAATGATGACTACCCGGTCACCGTCGTTTAAGTCACTTCCGAGAAGGATCCCCACATCGCCGTGATCCTTCACCTCTTTTCTGTTGGAACAGTATCGGATCTCCCTGCCGTACAGTGTACTGAACGCGATCGATGTCGCCACAGAGAGCGGAATCCCCTTGTATGCCGGTCCAAAGAGCACGTCGAAATCCGCGCCGTAATTGTCGTAGATCGCCTTTGCGTAGTACTCTCCGAGCTTTTTAAGCTGCGAGCCTGTGACATATGCCCCCGCATTCATAAAAAACGGGGATTTCCTGCCGCTCTTTAATGTAAACTCTCCGAATTTCAGCACATTGCTGTCAACCATAAACTCGATAAATTCCTTCTTGTATTGTTCCATCTTCCCCTTTACCTCCACATTTTTTATCAGTAGCCATTAGGAACCTTCTTTCCAGTTCCTTACCTTCCAACACTTGCAAACGCCTGGTCTATATCCGTGATCATGTCGATCACCGCCTGTCTGGAGGCATCCGCAAAGCCTGCAGGGCCGTACTTACTGTATTTCTCGTTCTGGTATGCTGCGATGATCCCCCTCGAGGAGTTGACGATCGCACCGAGCCGGTTCTCATCAAAAAAGTGTATCAGATCCTTTCCGGCTGCGCCCTGTGCACCGTATCCCGGCACCAGGATAAAGGACTTGGGCATCACCTTGCGGAGCACCATGCCCTGCTCCGGATAGGTGGCTCCCACCACTGCGCCGACATAGCTGTAGCCGTTCTTCCCCATAAACTGCTCACTCCACTCGGCAACCTTCTCACCGACCACTTCATAGAGCGGCCTGTCCGAAAATGTGATCCCGCCTGCTGCCCCGGCAGCGGTTCCCGTCTGCACCAGCCTGTCCTGAAACTCACCGCTGCTTGGATTGGAGGTCTTGACGAGAACAAAGATCCCTTTCTGCTCCTCCATGCACACATCGATGAACGGCTGGACGCCATCGGAACCCAGATACGGGTTTACCGTCACAAAATCCACGTCGAACGCCCGGCATAAACTGCTGCCAACCTTCACTTTGCCAAGGTGCGCCGAAGCGTACGCAGCCGAGGTCGAACCGATATCCCCCCGCTTCGCGTCGCCGATCACCACAAGTCCCTTTTGCCTGCAGTAGTCGACCGTCCGTCGGAATGTGACCAGCCCCGGGATCCCAAACTGCTCGTACATGGCGATCTGCGGCTTGACTGCGGGGATCAGGTCGTACGTCTTGTCAACGATCGCCTTGTTAAAAAGCCAGACCGCCTCCGCCGCGCCCTCCAGGGTCTCTCCCTTCTCCTCGAAAGCGGCCTTCTTGATATGGTCGGGCACAAACTTCAACATCGGGTCGAGTCCCACCACGACCGGCGCCCCGGTTTCCTGTATCTTTTGTATCAGCTTATCAATCATCTGCTACCTCCACGCTACTTCGCTACTGAAATCAATTCACTACACCACTTTATTCTGCCGCAGCAGTTCCGCGTACTTCCTTATATTAGATACATTAACATATTTCTGCTGTGATTGTCCAGCTACAATTACAAGAGTCGGCGCCTGCCGCACTCCGTATTTGACTGCAAGCTCCATATTTTCCTCCGCATCGACGATCGTGTAGTCCACATTCTGCAGATATTTCTTTGCCAGACTGCAGTTCGGGCATGTCTTTGTGGTGAACAGATAAGTGCTGCTCTTTCCTGCCGCAGCCGGCTCCTGCTCTGTCTGTTTGATGCCGCCGATCCTGCTGATCGTACCGATCCTGCTCCCCATCCTGTACTCCGTGCGGTTCTGATACTCCTGCAGCTTCCCGTCGTTCCAGTTCTGTACCGGTCTGTAGTAGCCTGTGATGCGGCTGTACACCTCCGTGGCCTTGCCGCACTTCGGGCACACCTTCTGCTCGCCTGTCAGATAGCCGTGCTCGCTGCAGATGGAGTACGTCGGCGACATGGTATAGTACGGCAGCCGGTAATTTTCCGCGATCGTGCGCACCAGATCTGCCGCTGCCTTCCAGTCAGGCAGCTTCTCCCCGAGAAAGGCGTGGAACACCGTTCCCGATGTGTAGAGCGTCTGCAGCTCGTCCTGGATATCGAGCGCGTCAAAAATATCCGTCGTGTAATCGACCGGCAGATGGGACGAGTTGGTGTAGTAAGGCTGGTCCCCCTCGTGCCCCGCAGTGATGATATCGCTCCACTTCTCCCGGTCGTGCTTTGCGAGCCGGTAAGTCGTGCTCTCCGCCGGCGTCGCCTCGAGATTGTACAGGTCGCCGTACTGCTCCTGATAATCGGACAGCCGCTCCCGCATATGGTTCAGGACATCCTTTGCAAACCGCTGTGTCCTTTTGTGGGTGAGGTCAGCCCTGAGCCACTTCGCATTGAGCCCCGCCTCGTTCATGCCGATCAGGCCGATCGTCGAGAAATGATTGTCAAACCTGCCAAGATAGCGTTTTGTGTAGGGATACAGCCCTTCCTCCAGCAGTCTTGAGATCACATTGCGCTTGATGTTGAGCGAGCGGGCGCTAAGATCCATCAGACGGTCGAGCCGCCTGTAGAAATCGCGCTCGTCCGACGCAAGGTACGCGATGCGCGGCAGATTGATCGTGACGACGCCCACGCTTCCCGTGCTCTCCCCCGACCCAAAGAAACCACCTGTTTTTTTGCGCAGCTCCCGCAGGTCCAGACGCAGCCTGCAGCACATGCTGCGGACATCGGAAGGCTCCATGTCGGAATTGATATAATTAGAAAAATAAGGCGTTCCATACTTCGCCGTCATTTCAAATAACAGTCGGTTGTTTTCCGTGTCCGACCAGTCAAAATCACGTGTTATGGAATATGTCGGGATCGGATACTGGAATCCTCTGCCGTTGGCGTCACCCTCGATCATCGTCTCGATGAACGCCTTGTTGATCATGTCCATCTCCGCCCTGCAGTCGCCGTAGGTAAAGTCCATATCCTTCCCGCCAACGATCGCCGGCAGATTCGCCAGATCGTTCGGAACCGTCCAGTCCAGCGTGATATTGCTGAACGGCGCCTGCGTTCCCCAGCGGCTGGGCGTATTGACACCGTAGATAAACGCCTCGATGCACTTCTTCACCTCCGGGTAGGAAAGATTGTCCGCCCTCACAAAAGGCGCAAGATACGTGTCAAAGGACGAAAATGCCTGCGCGCCCGCCCATTCGTTCTGCATGATGCCCAGGAAATTCACCATCTGGTTGCAAAGCACGGACAGATGCTTTGCCGGCGCCGATGTGATCTTGCCTGTGATGCCGCCAAGCCCCTCCCTGATCAGTTGTTTCAGCGACCACCCGGCGCAGTAGCCCGTGAGCATGGACAGATCATGGATATGGATATCCGCGTTCCGGTGCGCGCTTGCGATCTCCTCGTCATAGATCTCCGAAAGCCAGTAGTTTGCCGTGACTGCCCCGGAGTTGGACAGGATCAGTCCGCCGACAGAGTACGTGACCGTCGAGTTCTCCTTCACACGCCAGTCCTCTATCTTGACATAGCTGTCCACAACCTCCTTGTAGTCGAGGATCGTGGATCTCATATTGCGCATCTTCTCCCGCTGCTTTCTGTAGAGGATAAACGCCTTTGCCGTCTCCGTGTAGCCTGCCTGTTCGAGTACCTTCTCCGCGCTGTCCTGGATATCCTCTACATGGACCCTGCCGTCCTTTATCTTTCCCTGTATGTCCGCTGTCACCCGCAGCGCGAGCAGGTCGATGATATCCTGGTTAAACTGCATCTGTGTCGCGTTAAATGCCTTGACGAGCGCCTCTTTGATCTTGTCCAGGCAAAAACCGGCTTCACTGCCATCCCTCTTGATAACTGAAAACATTTCACATACTCCTTCGCTTGATTCTTTTTTAGTTAATCTTAACAGATAGCAAAATCGAAGTCAATCGAACACTACTAAATATCATGTGTTCGCATGCCGGTAAATACAATATCTAGTGTTTTTATGACTTTTGTGTCAATTTATGTGACAGGTCTTTAGAAACTCATATTCCTTCTTTGCCCGCGCGTCGTCCGGGTAGAGCTGGAGATACTCCTCCATCATCGTTTTTGCCTGTGCAAAATTGCCTGTGTACTCGTTGGCGACGATCCGGTTAAACTTCAATTCCTGCAGATAGTCCGAGGCGCCGATCGCGATCCCGCTCTCAAACGCCGCCAGCGCCTCGTCGTACTTCTGCTGGTTCATCAGACAGATCCCAAGGCTGTTGTAGATCGCCGCATCCGGCTCATGGGAGGCCAGATACGTCTGGTACACCACCCCTGCATAATTCATGTCGCCGAGCTTCTCGTACGTCTGTCCCAGGATCTGCGTGAGCTTCACATCGTCTTCATTCACAAACGAATCCAGATGTTTGCGGGCATTCTCATAATCTTCCAGGTAATAGTAGAGGACACCCTTCTCCCCGTCGTCGAGACTCTTCTCCTTCTTTGTCATAAAATCCCTCAAATACGTCCTGCCCTGCTCGCCGTAACCTGCAGCCTCCATCTCCACATAGGCGTCCGTCACCAGCTCGATATCGTCGGGATCCAGCTCAAACGCCTTCTCGAAATCCTTCACCGCCTCGTCGTAGCGGTTCTGCCGCAGGATCGCGCACGCGCGCAGGTAATAGGCATCCTTCTCCTTCTTTTTCAGCCCGATGATCGCCGAGTAGACCTGCTCCGCATCGGCATACTTTCCCTGTTTCATGTAAGCGGACGCCAGATAATAGTTGGTATCGTACACCAGCGCGGTCGCCCTGCCCTGCGCATTCTCGATCGAGCTTAGAAATGCCGTCTCCGCCTCCGCATATTTTCCGAGCCCCATATAGGCAATCCCCTGCCCCCTGTAGGTAAGCTCCTTATCCTCGTCATTTAAGAGCGCCGCCTCAAAGCGCTCGACTGCACCCTGAAAATCATACTGCTCCACCAGCTCCATCCCGGCAAGGAGGTTCGCATTCTTCGCGTTCTTCGTGATCTTTGTGCTTTCTGCCTTTTGCGTGTTCCGGGTGCTGCCCGCCTTTTCTGTTTTATCTGTATTTTCTGTATTTTCTGTGCTTCCGGTACTGTCCGTATTCTCCGCACTTTCTATAGTTTCCGTACTATCAGTACTATCTTTGCTTTCTGTATTTTCTGTACTTGCCGTACTTTCGGTTTGATCCGTGCGCTTCTCACGCTCTGTGTCATCCGCGTTCTTCCCGCAGCTACACATCATAAAAACCATTCCGGCCACAGCAATCCCCGCTCTTGCTGCCTGTATTAGTTTCTGTCTTGCAACCATGATAATCTCTTACAGCTCTCCCTTCCATGCTTCCATGCCCTATGATAATCGCAGCTTTGCCCTGATGCAGAAATGTTTCCTCATTTTTGCCGCGTCCCCTTTTCTGAGCAGGCGGTATTCATACCTTGTCATTTTAGAGCGGATCCAATGCTCGTCCACCTCACCGAGCAGGCTTTTCAGGAAACGATCTTCCAGGGCCTTAGCATAAATTGTCTCCAGGGCACTTTTGCTGTCGCCGTACGCCGCCGCATACCCGCAGAACAGATCTGTCAGCACCTGCAGATAATGTACCTGCATGCCGTGCATCAGCGCGCTGTCATTACAGCGTCCGACCGCACCTGCATGAAGATCATACAGCCCCCGCAGCATGTCAAGACGCTCCTCCACGCCGTGCGCTCCCACAGCGCTCCCGTCCTCTGGCGGGCGGTACAGGATCATCGCCTTTGTCAGCAGACAGCTCTCGCTGTGTTCAAAATACTCTGTCACAAACACGGTCTCTGCATATAGCGGATGATCCGTCTGGAAAAAGAGATTGTTATCCCTGATGATCCTGCTCTTAAAAAGCTTTCCGGCACAGGAGCCCAGCACCGAATCCGTGTACAGGAGCCGTCTCGCCTCCCTGTCGTCTGTCGATATCACATCCGACAGCGGGAGCATCTGCGCTTTCAGCTTTCCGTTCCTGCGCGATGTGATCTGGCTGAAAGCCACAAAGTCGGCATACTCTTCGCCGACTGCCGCCTCGATCTGCTCCCAGGCATCCTCGCACAGTCGGTCCGATGTTTCGAGAAACATGATATAGTTTCCCGCCGCGCTCTCGATCCCGGTATTATATGCGCCAGCTCCCGCACGCTCCTCTGTTATGACCAGTTTTATACGGTTATCCCGCTCCATATATCTGCCTGTAATGGCAGCCGTCTCATCTGTGCCGTCATCGCACACCACGATGCACTCCATCCCGATCTTGTCCCCCGGACATCTGGTGACGCTTCTAAGGCACCCCGCAAGATAGCGCTGCCCGCCGCGTGCAGGTATGATCACACTCAAATCCATAAACTCGCTCCTATTCCCGATGCAGACGCTCCAGCACATTCCGTATCGTATCCTGCAGTTCCCCGATCCTGATCGGCTTTGGAATGTGCGCATCCATTCCCGCCTCGATCGATCGCTTGTAATCCTCCGCAAACGCGTTCGCAGACAGCGCGACGATCGGTATGCCTGCCAGCTCCCTGTTCTCCAGCGCGCGGATCGCCCTAGTCGCCTCGTGCCCATCCATCACGGGCATCTGGATATCCATCAGGATCAGGTCAAAATACCGCGGTTTCGAGTCTCTGACCATCTCCAGCGCGACACTTCCGTCGTCTGCCGTCTCGACAAGATACCCCTCTCCGTTCAAAAGCTCCTGCGCGATCTCACGGTTGATCTCATTGTCGTCCACGAGCAGGATCCGCTTTCCTCTCAGATCCGCCTCATCCAGAACACGGCGCGCCTGATCCTGCCTGTTCGGCTCTTCCGGCAGCCGCAGCATGAGATCCACTGTAAACCTGCTGCCCAGCCCCTCCTTGCTCTCGACCGCAACGGTGCCTTCCATCAGGTCCGCAAGACTCTTTACGACACTCAGTCCCAGCCCTGTCCCGAGCACACCGCTTTTCGTCGTATTCTTCTCCCGCTTAAACGGCTGGAACAGATCGCGCATGAACTCCTCGGAGATCCCCCGCCCGTTGTCCTCCACGATAAACTGGAACTTTCCGTAATGGCTGAGATTCAGATCCTCCTCCACCACGGTCAGCGTCACCCTGCCGTTTGACCCAGTGTATTTCACCGCATTGTCCAGCAACTGGAACAGCATCTCCTTCATCCGAAGGAGATCCATGTAGATCACGCTGTTGCAAACACGGGATCTGTCGATCGCAAAGAAGATCGACTTCTTCTTTATCTGAGGCAGTATCATCCGCTCAAGATCCGCGAGCAGCTCATCCAGCTCGACCATATTCTCCACCAGGTTCACCTTGCCGGATTCCATGCGCGTGACTTCCAGCGATTCGTTCACGATCGAGAGTAGCTGTTCGCCGGCGTCGCGGATCTGGTTCAGGTAATTGTCGATCTTTGCCTCATCTGTCTTGTGCTTCTTTGCAAGCTCCACGTAACCGATGATCGCATTGAGCGGCGTCCGTATATCGTGCGACATATTCTGAAGAAAGGTATTTCTCGCTATGCTGGCAGTCTGTGCCTGGCTCAGCGCAGATTTCAGCAGGTTCTGCCGCTGAACCTGCTCTGTCATGTCCTTTGTGATCGCCATCGTGATCACATCCCCCGTATATTCATTCCTGCCAAGCAGGAAGGCATAGTGATACAGGTGTCTCCTGCCTGCCGTGTCTGTCATCCAGCCATCGTAGGTCTGTTCCAGCTCTCCCCTGGCATGGCACTGGATCAGGCGCTCTGCGTCGATAAACCGCGCATATTTCTCCGACTCCTCGGAATTCATGTCTCTCATCCAGAATCTGACATAATCCGAGTATTTCTCAAACCGCGGAATGCCCGCATGTTCAAAAAAATCCTTCAACTGCCCATCCGGCATCTGTATGTAGGCGGACAAAAACTTGTCCTTTGTCAGATTCACCTCAAAAAAGGAGATCGCATCGTACAGGATCGCCTTGCGGTACTGGCTTTCCCGCGCGTAGATCGCGCGCAGCTCCTCGTTCATCTTCTCCAGCTCGCTCATGCGGTTTTTCAGCCGCTCCGTGCTGTCGTCGATAAAGACATAGAAGATGTCGCCGTATGCCTCCGTATGCATAAAATGCCCATAGTCCTCGATCCACCGTATCGTACCGTCCTTCTGGATGATGCGGTACTCCACATAGTCAAAATCATAGACACTGTTTGCGATCTGGGTCTGGATGCTTCGCTCCACCTCGTCGATGTCCTCCGGGTGCACCATTCCCCTGAACGTGTACCCTGTAAGTTTGCGGAACTCTTCCTCCGTATCACAGCCAAAGATCCGCAGCACCGCGCTGTTGAGATACAGCAGCTCCTCGTCACCGTCCGCATAGTATATGAACAGACCTCCCGGCATCCCCTCCAGGATCGGTCCGATGCTGGACAGTGTACCCGCATCAAAAACCCGCTTCATTCTTTTGTGATACACTTCATGATCCATATGAATCCCCCACTTCTGTCTTGTCCCTCGTTAACCACCTTTATTATATACCATTTTGCACCACAAAAAAACCATTAAAAGGCAAAAACAAAAAAATCCCTGACAGTCACTCAGGGATTTTGATCGTAGACTCCCTTACCAGGAGCTTTGCTTCATATGTAATATGCTGGTGTTTTGTCCTTTTAGCGATGATGTCAAAGAGCAGTCTGGTCGTATCCTTCGCCATCTCCTCCACCGGCTGGCGTATCGTCGTCAGACTCGGCACGATATAGTCTGTCATATCGATCCCGTCATAACCCGCCAGGGAGACGTCCTGCGGCACGCGCAGCCCCGTCTCATACAGCGCCCTCATGGCCCCGATGGCAAGTGTATCCGACACCGCGTACAGCGCCGTGAACGCTTCCCCGCGCCCCAGCAGTTTTTGGGTCGACAGGTATCCATTCTCCATGGAAAAGTGCCCCCGGTCGTCTCTCGTCTGGCAGATCAGCTTTGGATCCACTGCGATGCCATGCGCTTTCAGCGCGTCGCAGTACCCGTCCAGGCGCAGCCTGCCAACGCTCTCTTCCTGCGCCTCCGCCACAAGGATCGCGATCCGCGTGTGCCCTGACCGGATCAGGTATTCCACCATTCTCGCGCTTTCCCTGCGGTCGTCCACACTAATGCTTGAATACAGCTTCCTGCTGATATTTTCGGGGATAGAGCCCGCCGTGCTGAACACAAACGGCACAGTGAGCTTCTTTAATTTTTCCTCCGAGTGGGAGAACAGACCTCCCAGAAATATGATCCCGCGCAGACGCTTCTCCTTGACCACCTTCTGCGCCACATCCACCTCGTCCTCATCCGCCTCGATATGGGACAGCTCCATCGAGTAATGTCTTTTCTTGCACTCCTGTTCGATCACCGTGATCATACCGGTAAAGAACGGGTTCGCGATCCCTTTCACCAGCACTGCGATCGCCTTGGCATCGACCCGCTTTAGATTTCTCGCGCTGTCGTTTGGAACGTATCCGTACTCCCGGATCGCGCTCATGATCTTCTCTTTTGTCTCCGAATTGATATCCGGGTGATCATTGATCGCCCTCGATACAGTGCTGACACCCACACCACATATTTTTGCTATGTCTTTGATCGTCGGCTCAAACACCCTATCACCTCAATTTTCCTGTTCTTCCATATAACTGCGCCAGCTCCAGCATATGCGCCGAGAGCTCCTGTGTGCACACGCCCTGCTCCATGCGCCACTCCCAGTTGCCGCCTAATGTCGACGGCGTATTGACCCTCGCCTCGCTGCCAAGCCCCAGATAGTCCTGCATGGGAATGATGGCTGTGTCCGCCACACTTCCAAGCGCTGTCCGGATCAGGCGCTCACACAGCTCCTGCGTTCTTTTGACATTGAGATACTTTTTGGCAAAAGCCAGATCCTTCCTGCCAATCGAATGGATCCACCCGTTTACCGTATCATTGTCGTGCGTCCCTGTGTATACCACACAGTTGTTATTGTAATTGTGCGGAAGATAATCGCTCTCCCCGTCCGCATCAAACGCAAACTGCAGTACCTTCATCCCGGGATAGCCTGTCTTTTTCACAAGCTTTCGCACGCCCGGCGTCAAAAAGCCCAGATCCTCCGCGATCACTGCGCGGTTTCCAAGCGCCTTCTTCATGACCTCAAAGAGCTTGTACCCCGGTCCCTTCTTCCACTCGCCATGCTCCGCCGTCTCATCGCCGTACGGGATCGCCCAGTACGCATCAAAGCCCCTGAAATGGTCGATGCGCACGATATCATAGATGCAAAAGCAGTGAGCAAGCCTCCTGATCCACCACGCAAATCCGGTCTCCTCGTGGTATTCCCACTTGTACAACGGATTTCCCCAGAGCTGTCCGGTCGCCGAAAACGCATCGGGCGGACAGCCTGCCACCGCGACAGGGACATTCTCCCCATCAAGCTGGAACAGTTCGGGATTCGCCCAGGTATCCGCGCTGTCAAACGCCACATAGATCGGAATATCGCCCACGATACGGACTCCCTTTTTGTTGGCGTGATCCTTGAGCGCCATCCACTGCTTCGAGAACAGATACTGCTGGTAGCTGTAAAAGGCGATATCGTCCGCAAGCTCTTTCTCGTACCTTGCCATAGCCTCCGGCTTCCTGAGACGGATATCCTCATCCCACTCGATCCACGACGCGCCCCCCAGGGAATCCTTGATCGCCATATACATCGCATAATCTTTCAGCCACTGTCTATTTTCCCCGACAAATGTCGTATATTCCGGATCTTTTCCGAGGTCCGCCCGCTCAAACGCTTTGCGCAGAAGTCCAAATCTGGTGCGATAGATCTTCTCGTACGACACCCTGCTGGTATCGTTTCCAAAGTCGACGGACGAGCACTCCTCCTCCGTGAGCAGCCCCTCCCCGATCAGCGCATCCAGGCTGATATAATACGGGCTGCCTGCAAAAGTCGAAAAGGACTGATACGGAGAGTCCCCATATCCGGTAGGTCCCAGCGGCAGGATCTGCCACAATGTCTGTCCTGACGCTGCCAGAAAATCCACAAAATCATAAGCTTCCTTTGAAAATCCACCAATTCCGAATCTCGACGGTAAGCTGGACACCGGCATTAACACACCACTTCTTCTCATACGCATCTCCCTTTCTCCACAAAAATAACAGAATCGTCCACAGGATCATTACCGGAGCAGGGAATTATCGGAATTCGGATCCAAAACTTCGGTAACGTTTCCAATGGACAACCTAATCATACCATCTTGCCCTCAAAATAGCAAGGCTTAATTCGCCGGCTGATCAATGTTTATGAAAACTATATGAAACACGGCGGGACTTTTATGCATTTTTACCACGGCAGGAATTAATCCCTGCCGTAAATATCCCTTGTATAAATCTTTTCCTCCACATCCGCAAGCTCTTCTGTCAGGCGGTTTGCGATGATGACATCCGACATCTCCTTAAATGCACCCAGATCCCGTATCACCCTTGACCGGAAGAAATTGTCATCCTTGAGGCTTGGCTCATACACGACCACCTCGACGCCCTTTGCCTTGATGCGCTTCATGATGCCCTGTATGGACGACTGGCGGAAGTTGTCGGAATCCGTCTTCATCGTCAGCCTGTACACGCCCACGATGTGCGGCTTCCTCGCCAATATCATGTCCGCGATATGATCTTTTCTCGTCCTGTTGGCATCCACGATCGCCGAGATGATATTGTTCGGCACATTCGCATAATTGGCGCGCAACTGCTTGGTGTCTTTGGGCAGACAGTATCCGCCGTAGCCAAAAGACGGATTGTTGTAATGGCTTCCGATCCTGGGATCAAGCCCGACGCCCTCTATGATCTGCTTTGTGTTCAGACCGCGCAGCTCCGCGTACGTGTCAAGCTCATTGAAATAAGCGACGCGGAGTGCCAGATAGGTGTTTGCAAAGAGCTTGATCGCCTCCGCCTCCGTCGTGTCCGTGAACAGTGTCGGGATATCCTGCCTGATCGCGCCCTGTTTTAACAGGTTGGCAAACACCTCCGCCCGCTCTGACTGCTCTCCGACGATGATGCGCGACGGATAGAGATTGTCATACAATGCCCTGCCCTCACGCAGAAATTCCGGCGAGAAGATGATGTGATCCGTGCCAAACTGCTCCCTGACGGACTTTGTATAGCCTACCGGAACCGTCGACTTGATGATCATGACGGCATCCTTGTTCACTTTCATGACCAGTTCGATCACCGCCTCGATCGAGCTGGTATCAAAGTAGTTCTTGTCCGGATCATAATTCGTCGGCGTCGCGATGATGATATACTCCGCATCCTTGTATGCGGCGGCTCCGTCTGTCGTCGCTTTCAGGTTCAGTTCCTTTGTCGTCAGGTATTCCTCGATCTCCTTGTCGATGATCGGCGATCTTCTGTTATTGATCAGATCCGCCTTCTCCTGGAAGACGTCCACTGCCGTCACCTCGTTGTGCTGCGCGAGCAGTATCGCATTCGAGAGTCCTACATAACCAATACCTGCCACTGCTATCTTCATAAATATCAATTCCTCCGTTTTATCTTTATTTTTCCTTATTTTTCTTATTTCTTCCAATACACCGAGACCACCCGTCCAATACAGAATACTGACAATGCACCGAAGAGAACATAACATACGATCCAGAAAGCCGGCGCCGTCTGCGGCCGCGCCTCCATAACTTCATCTGTATAATACAGATCGATCCTGTCGTCGTCCTTCACCTGATAGAACCCGCTGACGTCAAAGTTATAGTATGTCCCGTTTCCGTCAGAATAGGACGCACGCCGCTGCTGTTCAAAATATTGTGCCTCTATGCAGGTACCGTTTCGCACCAGCAGCAGCTCGCGGATATGCTTATAACCATTTATCAGAAAGATGCCCACGAAAAAAATGCTTAACAGGAGCCAGATGTCCGCCTGAAACCGCTTCTCCTTCCTGTCGTCATACGCCTGTACGGGATCTGTATTGTCAAAACCGTCAAACTCGCTGCGCGATTCGTAATAGCCCATCGTTATTTCCACCTCCTCTTTCCCAGCAATATCCGATCTCTTCAAAACATTTCATAATGTATTCATTATATCACTTTATACACCCGAAAGCCACTAAAACTTTGCCCCTTACAGCCACTCGTTCCAGAAGCGCTCAACCTTCCCAGAGATCTGCGTTACGCTGACGACATCGTACTGACTCCACTCCCGCGGAAACATGCGGCGGTACTGCGGCTCTAAAAAGCGCTCGTCGAGCAGCGCCACCACGCCGATATCCTCCGCCGTGCGGATCACGCGCCCCGCCGACTGCAGCACCTTGTTCATGCCGGGATACCGATAAGCGTAATCAAAGCCGTTCTCCCCCTGCGCGTCGAAATATTCTTTTAAGAACTGCCGCTCGCAGCCCACCTGCGGAATGCCTGTTCCCACGATGATCGCACCGATCAGGCTGTCGTGCTTTAAGTCGATCCCCTCCGAGAAGATCCCGCCCATCACGCAGAAACCGATCAGTATCGAATCGGCAGCCTCCCCGGAGAGATCGCTGTTCCCATTTCCCTGAAACCGCAGCAGAAACTCCTCCCGCTGCCCCTCGCTCATATAGTCTTCCTGCACGATGCACTCCATCGTGTCCGCGTCATAGTACGCTTCCATAAAGCTGTCGTACACCTGTTCCAGAAAGAGGTGCGACGGCAGAAAGACCATGTAGTTGCCATGGCGCTGCGTCACCACTTCATAGATGTAGCGCGCGATGCGCAGAAACTCTTCCCCGTTTCTTCTCGTATACTTGCTCGTGACATCGTTTGCGATCAGCAGCGCTTTCTTGTTCTCGTCAAACGCAGACTTCGCATAAACCTCATAGTCTGTCGGTTCCCCGCCCAGAAGTCTCTTGTAATACTGGATCGGCAGCAGCGTCGCCGAGAACAGGATCGCGCTCCTCCCTTTCTGCATACACAGGCGCAGATTCCGCGACGGGTCGACACAGAAGAGCCTTAACAGGAAATTTCCGTCGTCCATCAGTTGGCTGTACACCACGTAATGATCGTCCATGATCTCGTACATATTGAGAAAATGCGCCACCTCAAAATAAAATTCCAGCAGTTCTCTTTTGTCCGGAAAGGTGTCATGCTCATCGAGAAAGTCGTCGATCGCCCCGTAGAGACGGTTCAGCGCTGCCACAAATCCGTCAATCTTCTCCTCCCTGCGGTAACTCTCACACTGCCGTTTCATGACAAGAAGCTCTCTGTTGCACTTGTCAAGATGGCCTGCGATCTTCGGGGACGCTTCCTTCATCAGCCGCTTTGTGCGCAGGAAAGCATCTTTGAGCAGCGCCGCGCTGTACATCTCCCTGCCGCGGTCGAGCAGATTGTGCGTCTCATCGATCAGGAACACATAGTCCCTTTTTCCGATGCCGTCCGCAAAAAAACGCTTGAGATACACCCTCGGATCAAACACATAATTGTAGTCGCAGATGACGGCATCACAGAACAGACTCATGTCAAGACTGAACTCAAACGGACAGACCCGGTAACGAACTGCGTACTCCTGCACTTTCTCCCGTGTGAAGTGATCCTCATGCACGAGAAAGTCATACATGGCATCGTTGATGCGGTCAAAATGCCCGTCCGCGTAGGGGCAGGCATCGGGATTGCACTCCGCCTCAATCACGCTGTCCGCCAGCACATCTTCCCCCTGAAATCCCTCCTGTTTCAGAAAGCAGATCTTGTCCTTTGCCGTCAGCGCGATCGTCTTCATCCGAAGCCCTTTTTCCTGCAGCAGGCCGAAACACTCCTGCGCCACAGTGCGCGTGATGGTCTTGGCGGTGAGGTAAAATATCTTCTCTGTCAGCCCCTCCCCCATGGACTTCACTGCCGGAAAGACTGTCGATATCGTCTTGCCGACACCTGTCGGCGCCTCGAGAAAGAGTTTTCTTTTGTGATAGATAGTCTGATAGACATAGGTGACAAGCTCCTTCTGCCCCTCGCGGTACGGAAAGGGAAACTGTAGCTGTCTGATCGACGCAGTGCGGATCCCGTTCCACTCAAATTGAAAATCCGCCCACTTCCTGTACTCCTGCATCAGTTCGTCAAACCACTGTTTCAGTTCCGCAAAGGTGTAGTCCTCATGAAAATATTTGAGCTCCTCCGTCTCGATATGGCAGTATGTCATACGCACACCGATGTGTTCTAGATGTTTTTCATCCGCGTACATATACGCATAACACTTCGCCTGCGCAAGATGGACACCCACAGGCTGCGTGATGCGTTTCAGCTCCCTGTAGGTCCCCTTGATCTCATCGACGACCACTTTTTCATCCTTCACTTGTGCCGGCAGTCCCTTATCCTGTTCGATCCTTTCGAACTCTCCCCAGTTAGGATCAACGATCCCGTCGGCTCTTCCTTCTATTATAATATCGTACTCCGGCGTGCTCCATGTGCACTGCAGACCGATCTCCGCATGGTATCCGCTGCCCATGCGCCGCTGCAGCATCCTGTGAATACGGCTTCCCTCCTGCATCGCAGTGTCCGCTCCGCCCGATTTCCGATTGTCGATGCTGCCTTCCCGCAGGATAAATTCCACAAGCTGCCGGACTGATACGCGTATCTCCATGTCTGTCCCCTTCTGATTATAAACTGCAAAAACTCCCTCCAAATGACAGTTTACGCCATCATTCGGAGGGAGTCAATTATTTATTGATGCATCTCTCTTGCTGTACATTTACGCGATCGCAAGCCCGCTCACGTAACTCTCAAACTCATCGTTGTATCCAGTGTACTGCAGCGTCAGTATTGACCGGAAATCCAATCCCATCACGCCGATGATCGATTTGGCGTCCACTGTGTAATGGTTGTAGGAAATGTCGATATCAAAATCACATTTCGATGCTTCGTTCACAAAATTCTGTACATCTGCAGGTGTCATCTTAATTTTACGTTCTCTCATAATAACAACTTCCTTTCTACACAAACAAAGAGTCTGCCGTTCTCCTATACAGCTCCTCCCAATCACTGTTTCACGTATTATAGTATACAATATGCCTCAAGTAAAGTTTTTTTGTCGCCTTCTGCTGCATTTCGTCGATTTTGAAAGCGCCGCTTTCCTGTCTGTATACACTCCCGATTTTCGTTGTGCTATTTTCACAGTTTATTGTGACCATTTTTTTGATCTTTATGCACTTTTGCTCTAAACTTTTTTCATTTTTCTGTACGGCAGGCAGGATGGGACAGCGAAGAGAAAACGACAATTAATGCATTAAAACGTAACACTTTTAAGCTTGCATTTTATATTTTTTCCGCTATACTAAGACGTAACCGCTCGAACACACTGCTCAATTTTCAAATATGTGTTCGAATCGAGTAGGCTCATGCGCCGGACACCCGTCAGCCTCGCTGACATATCTCCTTTGGGTGCCCGAGTGCAAAAAACGAAAGAAAAGTGAGGTGCACAACTATGACTGCCATGAAATGGTTCTACTCTTTTCTCAAAAAGCACAATCGGAGCATGGCGCTCGGCATTGTGATCGTGACAGTGATCTCGATCCTTGCCATCGTAAAGCCGATCGTCTCCGGCGCCATCGTCGACGATGTGATCACCGCCGGAAATTATGGCCTGCTGCCGAAGCTGATCGCATTGCTCGTCCTCATCACGATCCTGCGCGGAACGCTTCGCTACTGGTCCCAGGTCATCTTTGAGACCTGCTCGCAGGATGTGCTCTACGCCATGCGCGACACCGTCTATCGCAAGCTTCTGCAGGAGGACTTCAACTTCTACAACAAGAAGCGCACCGGCGACCTGCTGAGCCGCCAGACCGGCGACATGGACGCCATACGGCATTTCATAGCATTTGTTATCTATCAGGTGTATGAAAATGTCTTCCTGTTCTTCTTCGCGCTGGTCATGATCTTCACTGTCAGTTGGAAGCTTGCGCTCTGCATGTGTGCCGTGCTGCCATTTGCGCTGCTCGTGACGCTGAGCCAGACGAAGGAGGGGCGCCCGCGCTTCCAGCGGATCCGGGAGCAGTTCTCCTCCCTCAACACCTTCGTGCAGGAGAATGTCAGCGGAAACCGCGTGGTCAAGGCGTTCTCCAAGGAAGACTACGAGATCGGAAAATTTAATAAGGAAAATGACGGCTACCGCGATGCGGAGCTTGCCGCCGCAGAGATCTGGACAAAGTACGTACCCAAATTTGAATTTCTCTCAAACATGCTCACAGTGATCCTGATGCTTGTCGGCAGCATCATGGTGATCCAGGGCAGCATGACGCTCGGAAATTATGTCACGATCAACGGTTATCTGTGGATGCTCATGAACCCGCTGCGCCAGATCGGCTGGCGTATCAACGACATCCAGCGCTTCACGACCTCCGTGGAGAAGATCTATGCCACCTACAGCGAGGAGCCAAAAGTCAAGCATCCGGCAAAACCGATCCCGTGCAGGAAGCTCCGGGGTGATGTGGAGTTCAAAAATGTCTCCTACAGCGCCGACGACGAGGATATCATCCACAACGTCAGCTTTCAGGTAAAGAGCGGTCAGACAGTCGGTATCCTTGGCTCGACTGGCTCCGGCAAATCGACCATCATGAACCTGCTCTGCCGGTTCTACGATGTCACTGACGGGGAAGTGCTGGTGGACGGAAGGAACGTGAAGGACTTAGACCTCTACAACCTCCGCCAGAACATCGGCATGGCGATGCAGGACGTCTTTCTCTTCTCCGACACAGTCGAGGGCAACATCGCCTACAGCAAGCCCGACTGTCCCTTCGAAGCTGTCCAGAAGGCTGCTGTCATGGCGGACGCCGACAGCTTTATCCGCGAGATGCCCGACGGCTACGACACGATCGTCGGGGAGCGCGGCGTCGGACTCTCCGGCGGTCAGAAGCAGCGCATCTCACTGGCGAGGGCGCTCTTAAAAGAACCTTCTATATTAATACTCGACGACACGACTTCCGCCGTCGACATGGAGACCGAGAGTTATATCCAGCAGCAGCTAAACAACATCGACCATGCCTGCACAATCTTTATCGTTGCCTACCGCATCTCATCCATCAAGGACTCCGACCTGATCCTGGTGCTGAATGACGGAAAGATCGTGGAGCAGGGAACGCACGATGAGCTGCTCAAAAATAACGGTTATTATGCTACCGTGTTCCGCCATCAATACGGCGAGTTCGAGAAATACGTTGACGAGATCAACCAGAACAACAAAGGAGGTGGACAGTATGGCACGAAATAAATATGATATCGACGAAGTGATCGAGGACAAATTTGACTTTGGACAGCTCAAACGTGTCTTCCAGTATGTAAAGCCCTATCGGGGACAGCTTGCCTTCGCGCTCTTTTTGATGCTGTCCGCATCCGCGCTGACCATGCTCTTCCCCCTGTTCATCAGTGAGATCATGGACACCTATATCCCTGCAAAGGATATCCGGGCGATCGTGGCCATCACTTTAATATCACTCGTTATCGTACTGTACACCTGCGTGTGCATCCGACTCAAGATCCGCATCACCAGCCGTATCGGGCAGGCGATCGTGCACCAACTGCGCTCCGACATCTTCTGCCACCTGCAGGAGCTGCCGTTCTCTTACTATGACGACCGCCCCCACGGCAAGATCCAGGTGCGCGTGGTCAACTATGTGAACAGCTTGAGCGACCTGCTGTCTAACGGCATCATCAACACGATAACGGACATGTGTAATTTAATTTTTATCCTGATCTTTATGCTCCTGCTGCATGTCCGGCTCACGCTGATCTGCCTGTGCGGACTGCCTGTGCTCTTTGCCGTCATCGTGTTCGTGAAGAGACGCCAGCGGCGCGCGTGGCAGATCCAGAGCAACAAGCAGTCCAACCTCACCGCCTACATCGCGGAGAGCATCAACGGTATCCGCGTCACACAGTCCTTCGTGCGCGAGCGCGAGAACACTTCGATCTTCAACCACTTAAGCGACAGCTACCGGAGTGCGTGGATGCGTGCCGTCAAATACAACTTTATCATGTGGCCCTGCATCGACTCGATCTCGACCGTCACGACAGCGTTCATCTACGTGATCGGCATCGGCTGGATCTCGGGGGAGATCTACGGTGTGACAGTCGGTATCCTGATCGCGTTTACCTCCTACATCTCAAGATTCTGGGAACCGATCAACACGCTCGCCTCGTTCTACAACTCGCTGCTCACCGCGATCGCCTACTTAGAGCGCATCTTTGAGACGATCGACGAGCCTGTCAATGTCAGGGACGCCGAGGATGCTGTGCCGATGCCTGCAATCGACGGAAAAGTGGAATTCCAGGACGTATGCTTTAGCTACGAGGACGGTGTCCGGATCTTAAATAAGGTAAATTTCACCGCAAACCCGGGCGACACATACGCGATCGTAGGACCCACCGGCGCCGGCAAATCGACCATCGTCAACCTCATCAGCCGTTTCTACAATGTGGACTCGGGCAGGATCCTGATCGACGGCACGGACATCTCCGGCGTGACTCTCAAATCCCTGCGAAAGCAGATGGGTATCATGATGCAGGACAGCTTTATCTTCTCGGGAACCATTATGGATAACATTCGTTATGGAAATCTGACCGCAACGGACGAGGAGGTCATCACCGCCGCCAAGACCGTCTGCGCGCACGACTTTATCATGGAGATGGAGAACGGCTACCAGACACAGGTCAATGAGCGCGGAAGCCGCCTCTCCGCCGGTCAGAGACAGCTCATCAGCTTCGCGCGGGCGCTGCTCGAAAACCCGGCGATTCTCATTCTGGACGAGGCGACATCGAGCATCGACACCGAGACAGAGATCCTGCTGCAGAAGGGTCTGAACAGGCTGCTGGAGGGACGCACCTCCTTCATCATCGCCCACAGGCTCTCAACCATCAAGAATGCGGACTGCATCATGTATGTCGACAAGGGAAATATCCTCGAAGCGGGCACGCACGATGAACTGCTCGCACAAAAGGGCGAATACTATAAGCTGTTCATGTCACAGTATGATTTTCTCGCAGACAAGGCAGAATCATGACCAATGTAAAAAGATGAGCGCCAAGGCGCTCATCTTTTTATGTCACGATATTCTGGAGCCACACACCCTTTTTGACCAGCACGAATCCAATGATGCACTTGATGATATCCCCGAGCTGCACCATCGCATACACCGCTATGACCGGAAGCCCTGTAAAGCGGCTGAGCGTAAAGGCGATCACAACGCTCACGCACCAGATAAAGACACTGTCAAACAGGAAGGTGATGATCGTCTTGCCGCCGGAGCGCAGCGTGAAGTACGTCGCGTGCAGGAAGGCATTCTGCGGCATGAAGAAAGCCGTCACCATGATGAAGTACCGCGCAAGCAGCCGCGCCTCATCATTGATCTTGTACAGCCTGGGAAACAGCGGCGCCATGAGAAACATGACAAACGCCACGCCCGTGCAGCACATCACGGAAAAAGCGATCAGCTTGTTATCCGTATCCCTTGCCTCCTTCATCTTTCCGGCTCCGAGAAGCTGTCCCACAATGATGGCAACAGAATCCCCCAGTGCGATAAATACGATATTGAACACGTTGTTGATCGTGTTGGAGACATTCAGTCCGGCAACGACATTCAGCCCGCGGATGGAATAGCACTGTGTCAGCATCGCCATACCCGCTGCCCACAAAGTCTCGTTGAACAGGAGCGGACTTCCTTTCCTGATGATCTTGAAGGTCAGCTCCCGCGGCACTTTCAGTGTCCGGTACAATCCCTGGACGAAAGAATACGCCGCGTGCTCCCCGACGCTCTTTCTGTGGACACCGATCACTGTGATCAGCATCTCCACATAGCGCGAGAGAACCGTCGCGATCGCCGCACCGCTCACGCCGAGCGCGGGTGCGCCGAACTTTCCATATATTAATATGTAGTTAAACAGCAGATTTACAATAACAGCCGCTATCCCCGCTTTCATGGGCAGCAGCGTCTGACCGCACTCGCGCAGCGTGCTCGAGTAGATCTGTACCGCCGCAAATGCCGGCAGACCGATCAGCATGATCCGCAGATACCTCTCTCCGTACAAAAGAGTCGCGGCGATGCTTTCCGCAGAGCCTTCTCCCTTCAGATAAGCTCCGATCAGCGTCGTGCCAAAGCCCAAAAAAAGAACGGCTGTCAACGCTGTGATCATCGTGACCATCCACAGCTTAAACCGCATCGTCTGGCGCACACCCTCGTGATTCCCCTGTCCGAAATACTGCGCTGTAAAGATCCCCGCACCGGACACGCCGCCAAATATGCACAGATTGTATACAAATATTAGCTGATTGACGATCGCCACCCCCGACATCTGCTCTGTCCCGACCTGCCCGATCATAATGTTGTCAAGCAGACTGACAAAGTTGGTGATCCCGTTCTGGATCATGATCGGCACCGCGATCATCAGCACCATCTTGTAAAAATCCCTGTTCCCGATAAATTTTGTACGTATCTTCATGGCTTCCTCCCTCTGCTATATCGCTGCCCCGATCAGACCCGGAGCGCGTTCTTTATATCATATCATCATTTGATCCGAAATACAAGCTTGCCGTTGCACATGGGATATCTTATAATAAGGGCAGGATATAAAACACCTAATATTTAAGGAGGACGACAATCATGAGCAATGTAATCGATGTGATCAAAAAACGCAGTTCCACAAGGGGCTATACGCCAGCCCCCCTGACAGATGCCGAGCTGGACGCCCTGCTGCACGCCGGGCTGCAGGCACCCACCGCGGCAAACAGGCAGGAGATCCATTTCACAGTGTTAAAAGGCGGCGATCCCATCCTGCAGGAGCTTGAGGACGAAAAGAACCGTCTGCGCGGTCTTGCGCCGCAGCCGCACAATTTTTACTACGAAGCGCCCACCGTCATCGTGCTGAGTGCGGACAGTACGTACAAGTGGAGCCCGCTCGACGCCGGCATCGCTGTAGAAAATATGGCTCTGGCTGCGGAGGAGCTTGGCCTTGGCAATCTGATCATCGGCTGCATCTACGATGCCCTGCGCGGGGAGAAGAAGGACTATTTCTCAAAGCGCCTGCAATTCCCGGAGCAGTACGAATATGAGATCGCCATCGCGTTTGGGCACAAAGCTGTCACAAAGGAGCCTCATACGTATGATCTGCAGGCACAGGTCACGTTTTTATAGGAAATTTGCACTGTTTTCATCTTGCATATTTTTCCAAAGGGACTATAATAATGTTTGATGGCTTATGCATTTCATAATGAGGGGAAAATGCATAAGTTTTAAAACATAATGAACAAGACCATGACCAAAGAAAGGGGAAAATGAACAATGAACGAACATGACAGCATCGAGAGAAAGCTGACCAAATCCTTTTTTAAGGTGGCTTCCATAACGGCTGCCGCCGCATTACTCGGGTTGATCGCCCTGATCATCATTTCAAACAGATATTCCTACGCTCTAAAAAATTTCGGATTTGCACAGGGCGATATTGGAAAAGCGATGTTTGAATTTGCTGACAGCCGGTCGTCCCTGCGGGCGGCGATCGGCTATGATGATGCGGACGCGATCGCCACTGTAGTGCAGCAGCATAATGAAAACAAAGTTCTTTTTAAAGAATATTTTGCCACGATCGAGAACACGATCGTGTCGGAGGACGGCAGAAAAACCTATGATGAGATCAGTTCCGAGCTGGACGCGTACTGGGCACTGGATCAAAAGATCATGGATCTTGGAGCCACAACGGACAGATCCCTGTGCAAGCAGGCACAGGATATCGCGCTCGAGGATCTTGCTCCCGCCTACAACAGCATATACAGCAAACTGGAATCCCTCCTGAACGTCAAAGTGACAGAGGGAAATCATCTTTCCGCAACACTCTCGGTGACAGGGCTGATTCTCTCGATCGCCATTGTCGTCGTCATTGGGATCTCGCTGACACTGTCGACCAAGATCGGCAAGAATATTGCCAAAGGGATCGCGTCTCCCCTTGGCAAGCTCGGCAAGCGTCTCAAAACGTTTTCAGCCGGAGACCTCACTTCCCCGTTCCCGATGGTGGAGACCGGCGACGAAGTGGAGCACATGGAAAAAGACGCCACCGATATGGCAAACAACCTGAATATCATCATCCATGACATCAGCGAGGTGCTGGGCGAGATGGCAGGCGGAAACTATGCCGTGAAATCAAACTACACGGAAAAATATACCGGAGATTTCCAGAAATTGTACGAATCCATGCGCGGACTGCGCGACCAGATGGTGGAGACGCTCACATCCATCGGCGAAGTCTCCAGCCAGGTATCGTCCGGCTCCGGTGATCTTGCCGACGCATCACAGGTACTGGCAGAGGGTGCAACGGAACAGACAAACGCCGTCATGGAACTGCACGCCACGATCTCTGAGATCACCAATACCATGGAGCAGAGCGCACAAAGTGCAGATGAATCCTACACGAAGGCTCAGCTCTACGCCGACAAGGCAGACAACAGCCGCGAGGAGATGAATTCCATGATGGCGGCAATGGAGCGCATCAACGCCGCTTCCAACAGGATCGGGGACATCATCTCCGAGATCGAGTCTATCGCTTCCCAGACCAACCTGCTGTCGCTGAACGCATCGATCGAGGCAGCGCGTGCCGGCGAATCCGGACGCGGTTTCGCGGTCGTGGCTGACCAGATCAGGGTACTGGCAAACCAGAGCGCCAAGGCGGCTGTCGATACCAGGGAATTGATCGAAGGCTCTATCCGTGAGGTTTCCGACGGAAACCGCGCCGCGGAGAACGCCGCGAACGCGATCGGCTCCGTCGTGGACGGGATCAAGCAGATCGCCGACTTCTCCAAGAACCTCAAGACAATGGTGCAGGATCAGACCGAGGCGATGCGCCAGGCAGAGAAAGGCATCAACCAGATTTCAGAGGTCGTACAGAGCAATGCCGCAACTGCGCAGGAGGCATCGGCGACCAGCCAGGAATTGTCCGCGCAGGCAACGATCTTAAACGGATTGATCGGACAATTCTCCCTGAAACAATAACATACATAAAGCGCATTAAAACAGCGCCCCGCTACCTGGTTTCAGGCAGCGGGGCGCTGTTTCTTATATTATATTATCATGTCCCTTATCTAAAATACTGCACTCCGGCCTCAAAGATCTTCATGTCCTGCTCTCCGTAGATATTCACCGCCACGCCGTCGCCGCGCCTCTCCACATGAGCCATCTTGCCAAGGCACCTTCCGTCGGGAGATGTGATGCCCTCGATCGCCGCGTAGGAGCCATTCACATTCCACTCCTCATCCATCGAGATATTCCCGTCAAAATCCGCATACTGCGTCGCCACCTGGCCATTCGCAAAGAGCTTGTCGATCCACTCCTGCGGCGCCACGAAGCGCCCCTCACCGTGGGAAGCCGGCGTCACATACGTCCGCCCAAGTTCTGCGAGCGCAAGCCACGGCGACTTGTTTGTGACCACTTTGGTGTATACCATCCTGGAGATATGGCGGTTGATGGTATTGTATGTAAGGGTCGGTGAATCCTCCTTCTGCCCCACAACCTCACCGTAAGGCACCAGTCCAAGCTTGATCATCGCCTGGAATCCGTTGCAGATCCCAAGTGCAAGTCCGTCCCGCTCGTTCAGAAGCCGGTTCACCGCTTCCCTGATCTTCTCATTCTGAAATGCCGTTGCAAAGAACTTCGCGCTTCCGTCAGGTTCATCGCCGGCGGAAAATCCACCCGGAAACATGATGATCTGCGCCTGTGCGATCGCCTTCTCAAACTCGTCCACCGAATCCCTGATATCCCCGGCGGACATATTGCGGAATACTTTCGTCACGACATCGGCACCCGCCCGCTCAAATGCGATCGTCGAGTCATACTCGCAGTTCGTCCCCGGGAAAACCGGAATGAATACAGTCGGCTTCGCCACTTTATTCCTGCACACATAGATCTCTTTCGCATCATAGAGCTTCGTCCCGATCGCGTCGTTTCCTTTCACAGCCTTTGTCGGGAACACCTTCTCAAGCTTTGATGTCCACGCCTTCAAAGCCTCGTCCATCGTCACAGTCACGTCCCCGTACACAAAGCCCGCGTTCTCGTCAAGCACGGATGCCGCCGTCCGGTAAGCCATACCGCACTCCGCCAGCGCGTCAAGCTGGCTGGCAGGAACCTCGGCGATGATGCTGCCCATATTATTCGCAAAGAGCTCGTCCGCCGTGAGCGCACTGTCAAACGCAACACCCATCTTATTGCCAAATGCCATCTTCGCCGCCGCTGCCGCGATCCCCTTCGAGTCGAGCGCGTATGCCGCCACGATCACCCTGTCCGCGATCAGCTTCGCGATACCGCTGTACATCTCCATGACCTTCGTGTAATCCGGAAGATCGTATTCATTCTTTGGCAGATCAAACACGACAAGCCGATCTCCTGCGTTTTTCAGCTCCGGCGTGATGATGTCCTGCTTCTTTGCCACATCGACCGCAAAGGATACGAGTGTCGGCGGCACATCGATCTCATTAAAGGTGCCCGACATGGAGTCCTTGCCGCCGATCGAGGGCAGCCCATACCCGATCTGTGCATCGTACGCGCCAAGCAGCGCCGCAAACGGCTGGCTCCAGCGGGAAGGCTCCTCCGTCATGCGCCTGAAATACTCCTGGAAGGTAAAGCGTATCCTGGTGTGATCGCCGCCTGCTGCCACGATCTTTGCCATGGACTCCGTCACCGCGTACACCGCCCCGTGATAAGGGCTCCAGCTCGACAGATACGGATCGAAACCGTATGCCATCATCGTCACGACGTCTGTCTTTCCCTTCAATACAGGAAGCTTCGCGACCATCGTCTGCGTCTCCGTGAGCTGATACTTACCGCCGTAGGGCATAAATACACTGCCCGCGCCGATCGATGCGTCGAACATCTCCACAAGTCCCTTCTGCGAGCAGACATTGAGATCATTGAGCGTCGCGAGCAGCGCCGCCTTCACATCGCCGGCTTTCAGCGCCTCCCCAACCTTTGGAACGGCTGTCTTAAGGAAATAATTATCCTCCTTCACGGGTGTGTCCACAAACACTCCCGTCTCCTGGTGCGCTCCGTTCGTATCCAGGAAAGCGCGCGCGATATCGACCACCTTCCTGCCGCGCCACTTTAACACAAGCCTCGGCTCCTGTGTGACAACGGCAACCTTCACTACCTCGAGATTCTCCTGTGCGGCGTATGCAAGGAACTGGTCTGCATCCTTTGGATCCACAACCACTGCCATTCTCTCCTGCGACTCCGAGATCGCCAGCTCCGTCCCGTCAAGACCTGCATACTTCTTTGGCACTTTGTCCATATCCACGACAAGGCCGGCCGCCAGCTCCCCGATCGCAACGGACACGCCGCCAGCGCCAAAGTCATTGCATTTCTTGATGATCCGGCTGACCTCCGTCCTGCGGAACAGTCTCTGCAGCTTGCGCTCTGTCGGCGCGTTGCCTTTCTGAACCTCCGCGCCGCAGGTGGAGAGTGACGCTGTCGTGTGCACTTTGGAGGAGCCTGTCGCGCCGCCGCAGCCGTCGCGCCCTGTCCGGCCGCCAAGCAGGATGATGATATCCCCCGGATCCGAATTCTCGCGGATCACACCTGCCCTTGGCGCCGCAGCCATGACCGCGCCGATCTCCATCCTCTTTGCCACATAATTCGGATGATACACTTCTTTTACATATCCGGTCGCAAGACCGATCTGGTTACCATAGGAAGAATATCCGCTCGCGGCACCGCGCACCAGTTTCTTCTGGGAAAGCTTGCCCCGCATCGTATTTTCCACCGGCACGGTCGGATCTGCCGCACCTGTGACGCGCATCGCCTGATATACATAGGTGCGCCCTGAGAGCGGATCGCGGATCGCACCGCCCAGACAGGTTGCCGCGCCGCCAAACGGCTCGATCTCTGTCGGATGATTGTGCGTCTCGTTCTTGAAGTTGACAAGCCACTCCTCGGTGACAACACCCTTTCCGTCCTCCTTATCGATCTCCACCGGCACGACGATGGAGCAGGCGTTGATCTCATCCGATTGTTCCAAGTCCTCCAGTTTTCCATCCTTTTTGAGCTTTCTCATCGCCATGAGCGCCAGATCCATCAGACAGACATATTTGTCCTTTCTGCCGGCAAAGATCTCCTCGCGCGCGGCAAGGTACTGTCTGTATGTCGTCCGGATCGGTTCTGTATAATAACCGTCCTCAAATGTGATATCCTTCAATTCAGTGGAAAACGTCGTGTGGCGGCAGTGGTCGGACCAGTAGGTATCAAGCACCCTGATCTCCGTCACAGTCGGATCCCTGTGCTCCTCATCCTTAAAATATTTCTGGATGTGCTGGAAATCCTTAAATGTCATGGCAAGTCCCAATGAGTCATAGAGTTCTTTCAGATCATCCTCTGCCATGTCCGCAAACCCGTCATAACTTCCCACATCTGCCGGCTCCTCAAAAGTCTGCACCAGCGTACCGGGCTTTTCCAGCCCTGTCTCTCTCGAATCGACGGGATTGATGCAATAGCGCTTGATCTTATCAAACTCACTGTCGGAAATGTTTCCGATCAGCAGATAGGTAACCGCCGTCTTGATGAGCGGCTGCTCATCCTCTTTCAGAAACTGCACGCACTGCACTGCGGAGTCCGCCCTCTGGTCGAACTGCCCCGGCAGATACTCAACGGAAAAACATCGTGAATCCGCCGGCATCTCGATATTCTCCCTATACAGGTCGTCGACCGGAGGCTCTGAAAATACACACGTACACGCCTTTTCAAAGACCGCATCCGAAAGGTTTTCCACATCATAGCGGATAAAGATCCTGACCTTCTCTAACCCGGCGATGCCCAGATATCCTTTCAGCTCGTCCTCGAGCTCCCTTGCCTTTACAGCAAAAGCTTCCTTCTTCTCCACATAGATCCGTTTTACATTTTCCATTTGATTCATCCTCCATATGATATGCCCTGTCCTTACTTGCCGTATTGGGAAACATTGCTGCTGTCCACCCGCTCAAAGTCCACCCAGACATACTTGCCGTCCTCCGTGCTTCCCTCGATATCCTTCACGCTGCCGCTCTCCACAAGCTGTATCGCCGCTTTGACAGCCGCGTGTCCCTGTCCGCTTCCGGACTGGTACACCGTAAATGCCATGTCGCCATTGCGGATCGCCTCGCAGCCGTCAGCCGTGGCATCGACCCCCAGGATGGGGAGCGTGCTGCAGTCAACGCCTTTGTTCCTGCACGCCTCCATAACGCCGAGCGCCATCGCATCATTGTTGCAGATCACACAATCCGCGGAGACTCCCGTACTCAGAAACAGTTCGAACAATTTCTGCGCCTGTCCCGTGTCCCAGGCGGCACTGTCCTCAAACACGTAATGGATCTGTCTGCCGCTCGCCTCCAGCGTCCTCTTCACCCCGGTCGTCCTTCCCTCCGTGGCGGAATGGCTCGCCGGCCCTTTGATCAGCACCACGTTGATCTCCTGCTTTCCGGACATTTTCCCCAGCACGTACTCTGCCTGAAACTCTCCCGCAACCTGCTCGCTGGAACCGACATAGATGTATTTTCCCGCCTGCAGGTGCTTTTCGTCCGGACAGCTATTGACAAACACGATCGGGATATCCCCCGCGCTCATCTTCAACTGAACCGCCGTGTCCACCGAGACCGGGCTGCAGATGATCACATCGTAATCTCCTGCCGCGGCAGCCTTGATCTGCTCAACCTGCTCCTCGATCGAGCCCTGCGCATCCTCCATGGCAAACTGTGCACCCTCCTGTGCCGCCTGCTCCGCGGCACTGTCCACAAGCGTCTGGCGGAACGTATCCATCTGGTTCAGGGAAAAGAAGATCTTCACCCCGCCTTTCCCTCCGGCTGACTTCTGTCCGCATCCTGACGCAAAAGCTGCCAGCATGACCGCTGCGAACAGTACAGGTATGTATCTTATCAAACGGCTCTTTCTCCTCATCGCTGACCTGCCTCCTCTCCAATCCTGAATCTGGCAACCTGTTCATACAGCTCCTCCGCCGATGCCGTCAGCTCCTTTGCTCCCTCGGAAACGCGCTCGCTGCTGTTCGTGATATTGTCCACCTGGCGCACCATCGACTCGGAAGTCGCAAGGATCTCCTCCGAACTTGCAGCCTGCTCCTGCGAGATCGCAGCCACATTCGTCGCCACCTCGTCAACCTTCTCCACTTTTTGGATCATCTCGCGCACGAGTGTGCTTACCTGGTCGATATTGCCAAAGATCGAGTCAAAGGTCCGCAGGGTATCCCCTACCAGACTGTTGCTGTGGTTGATATTTTCCACGCTCTCCCTGGTCTGCTTCACCGTATCGCTCACCAGGCTGTTGATCTGGCTGATCAGACCTTCGATGTTACGCACGGCATCGGCGCTCGTGTTTGCAAGCTGCCCAATCTCCGTTGCGACCACCGCAAAGCCTCTTCCCGCATCTCCCGCACGCGCCGCCTCAATCGATGCGTTGAGCGAGAGAAGCGACGTCTGGTCCGCGATATTTCCTATGATCTCCGTGATGTTCGTGATCTCCACGGATGCCTTTCCGACCTCGTCGATCGACTGCTGCAGCTTCTGCACGGACACATTGATCAGCTCCATCGCACTGTTGACGCGCTGCAGATCCTCCTGCCCGCTCCGCGATATGGTCACAGTCTCCTGCACCTTATTGCCCACCTGCTCTCCGTCATCCTTTGTATCCGACACCACCATCGCAAGTGTTGTCGCATGTTCCGCGATCTCCCCTACAGAGAGCGACAACTGTTCTACCGTGGTGTTTAATTCCCTCATGGACTGTCCCTGCAGCCTGGAGGCATCGTACATCTCCCTCGAGATCGTGTCACTGTCGCCTGCCTGTGCGCCCAGCTTGTCTGAAACCGCATGTATCGAGGCGATCATCTGCCGCATGGTCAGTATGAACTGCTGCACATGTCCGCCCATGACGCCGATCTCGTCATTGCTGCCTGCCTTGATCTCCACTGTGAAATCCCCGTCCGTCATGGCTGTGATCACCCTGATCAGCTCCTTGACAGGGCGGATCACCATGTGGACCACGCGCTCCACCAGCACGGCCAGCAGGATCACGGACACCAGTCCGATCGCCAGCATCATATTCCGCACACTGTCAATATCCGCATAGATGACCCTGGTAGGAATGTACGATACCAGCACCCAGTCCGTCCCCTGTATCTGTGAAAGTGCCGCCATATTGCTGTCGATCTCGACCATATCAAGGTCATGCTGCGATACCTTCTGCCAGATGTCCCGCATAAAGGCATCCTTCGATTCGCTAAGCTTTGTGGAGATCAGATCCGTCTCGTGATGTGCCAGGATCGTTCCGTCGGTGCTGCTCACCAGAAACGCCCTTGCCTGATCCATCTCGATATAGCTGTTTACGATGATACTGATCCGCTCCAGCGTGAGATCCGCAGAGATCACCTTGATCGTGCCGGACTGGTCATCCAGGATTCCCGACGCGCTGATGACCTCCTCCCCCTTGGCGTTTGTGTACGCGTTGGTCAGCCCCATGTTCCACCGGGTCAGACCTTGTCTGTACCACACAGCCTGCGTCGGATCTGCCTCTGTCTTCTCCGACGCCGACGCCTTTATCAGACTGCCGTTTTCATCTGCGATGTACAGCCCATCCGGATAGTTGTCATTAAACCCATAATAACTGTCCAGAATCGCCTGCAACTGCTGCCCGTCCGGACTGGTCTGTTCGATCGACTGCTTCACTGCGCGAAACGCCGACAGGTTTTCGTTCAGCCACGCCTCGATCTGGTTTGTCTGGTTCTCGATCGAGGAGCTCAGCAGATTTTCCGAATACTCCTTGATAATATTCTTCGATATATAGTACAAGATTCCCACCAGCAGTATCATAATGATGATCACCACCGGCAGTATGATGCCGAGCAGCTTTACCTTTATCGATACGATCTTTTTTTGATTTTCCTTTTTTTCTCCTGCCATCTTGCGCCGCCTTTCCTATTCTTTTCCGTCCCAACAGTATGTGCAGAGCTTACAGTGGTCAAGCCCTGTCGCGTCGAGCATGTCATCCAGCCTGTTAAAACGCAGCGAGGTAAAGTTCAGCTCTTTCCGGATCTCCTCCACCATCCGCTCATATTTCTCAGACTCGGGATCGGCGTACTCCTCCAGGATCTCCCTGGTAACATTTCCGTTCTCCAGCCGCTCTATGACGCGCCTGGTGATCAGATCCATCTCCGACGAGGATCGGGAGAAGTTCAGATATTTGCATCCGTACAACAGCGGCGGGCACGCCGGACGGATATGAACCTCCTTCGCGCCGCTCTGGTACAGAAATTCCGTCGTCTCCCGAAGCTGCGTGCCCCTCACGATCGAGTCGTCGATCAGCAGCAGGCTCTTATCCTTGATCAGCTCGTCCACTGCCAGCAGTTTCATCTTGGCGATCAGGTTCCGCTTGCTCTGTATGGTCGGCATGAAGGAGCGCGGCCACGTCGGCGTGTACTTGATAAACGGTCTTGAGAACGGGATGCCCGACTCGTTGGCATATCCCACCGCGTGTGCGATGCCGGAGTCGGGCACACCAGCCACGATATCCGGTTCCACATTGTCGCGCTGTGCCATCTTCTCCCCGCAGTGATAGCGCATCTGCTCCACATTGACCCCCTCGTAGGAGCTTGCCGGATACCCGTAATACACCCACAGGAAAGTGCAGATCTTCATATCTTTCTGCGGATTCACCAGCGTCACACAGTTTTTCTCGGTCATCACCACGACCTCGCCCGGTCCCAGTTCCTTGTAATCCGCGTAGCCGAGATTCTTGAATGCAAAATTTTCAAACGAAGCGCAGAAGCCGTCATCCTTCCTGCCGATCACGATCGGCGTCCTGCCGTACTTATCCCTTGCGGCGTAGATCCCTGCCTTGTTCATCAACAGGATCGACAGCGAACCGTTGATCGCATCCAGCGCAAAATTGATCCCCTCTATTAAGTTTTCCCTGCGGTTGATGAGCGCCGCGACAAGTTCCGTGGCATTGACCTCCCCGCCGCTCATCTCCTGAAAGTGCGCATGTCCCACATCAAAGAGGCTTTGGATCAATTCGTCCGTATTGTTGATCTTCCCGACAGTCGTCAGCGCATAGGTGCCGTGATGCGAGCGGATGATCAGAGGCTGCGGCTCATAGTCCGATATGCAGCCAATACCATAATTCCCGTGCATCTCATTCACATCTTTGTCAAATTTGGTCCGGAACGGTGCATTCTCGATGTTATGGATCGCCCTGTTAAACCCATCTGCCCCGTAAACCGCCATACCGCCGCGCCGGGTTCCCAGATGGGAGTGGTAATCGATGCCAAAAAACAGATCAAATACACAATCCTGCTGTGATGTGACTCCAAAAAAACCGCCCATTTCAGTTTCCTCCCTATGTAACTATTAAGCCAAAATACCCGCCCAATGTCAACCTTATATTTTTTAACCAGTTCCTCATTCTATTATATTTCCTCAAACCAAATACCACAAGTAAAAATTTTGCGCGCGCAAAAATAAGACCGGGCGGAGGCATACATTTTCCCCTGCCCGGTCTTTCATTTTATCCTTGTCTGCACATAACATCTGTAATCCGGCTTCTCTCCGCCGCAGGCTCTCAACTGCCGCTCATACGCCTTGTCATACTTTCCGCAGAAATAAATATCTAACAGCGTCCTGAAATCAGGAAACTTTTTCTCCCCTGTCACCACGCCCCTGCCGTCAATGTACCCGGCGCTTTTCCAGTCAAATACCGTCTCGTCAAATCGGCAGATCTGCCACGAGGACGGATCATCCGCATGTACATCCGTCCTGCCAAGGTCGATGCACAGCGGTCCGTCCCACTCCCCGATCGGCACAAAATTCCTGATACGCTCCAGTTTCAGATTCACAAGGTCCTTGTCCGTACAGATCCTGCGGAAGCTCTCCATGCCGGCATACAGGTTCACAAGCGGCTCCTTTTGCGGAAGTGCGATCAGCTCGATCCAGCAAAGCCCCTTCTCACTCTCCGGTTCACTGTGCTCTGCGCCGTCCACCGGCATAGGTGCGCACATTGTCGTGAAATCGTAACAATAAGCTTTCAGATATGCCCTGAAAAGAGCCGGCAGCCTGACGTCATACTGCCGCTCAAACGTGTCAATATCCCCATCCGTCACTGTGCTGGGCACGAACATGGATTCCCTTGCCGCGCCTCTCCTGATCAGTTTCTGAAATGCCCTTTTTACGATCTCTTCCTCTGTGCGTGCCATATATCTTACCTCTACCGTTTTTATGAGATAAAATATATCATACCCAGATCCGCTTATGTTTAAAACGGCGAAATCCGTATCTGAAATGGCGAAATCCGTTTAAACCGGCTGCACAGGGACATACATCATGATCCGGACCACAAACATGCCGTCCTTGTCGCGGATCTCCATACTGCCGTCATATTTTTCCACGATCCGCCGCACATTTCGGATCCCCAGCCCGTGAACCTGCGATTCGTCCGCCCTGTCATACTCCTTGGTGGACAGATACCTGTCTCCCGACTTCACCAGCTCGCCGCTGTAGCTGTTTTGGATCTCAATAAAAAGCATCCCCCTCTGATACTGGATCCTGATCTGCAAAAGCCGCTCCTCTGACTTTCCGGCAGCCTCGATCGCGTTGTCCAGCAGATTGCCGAGAATGATGTTCCAGTCAAACGCAGGCATATCCAGCTCCTTTGGCACGCACACATGGCACCGGACGTTCTCCAGCTCCCGTTTTGCCCGCTCGAGCATCAGATTGACCAGGCTGTCGATATCCGCGTTGCCGCTGCTGATATGTTCTCCCCCGCTCAGCAGGTCAGTCTGCATATTATCAATATATTCTGCGATCTCACCGGTTCTTCCCTGATCTGCCAGCAGCCGGATCTCGCTCATATGGTGCTTTAAGTCATGGCGGAGTCCACGCACCCGCTCCTCCGACTGCATCACGACATTGAGCTGATTGGAGTAGCTCTCCAACTGGCGCGTCACAAGGGCGCTCTCCTTTAATTTGATATAAGCGCCCACCAGCTCGTCGCAGATATAAAATACGATCAGGTTCAGACAGATGATCCCTGCGGCAACTGCCGATCCGACATACCTGCTCTTCATGCCGGACGTGATCAGTACGAACACCATGACCGCGCTGATGACCGGCAGAAATATCAGAAGATCCCAATGTTTTAGCGCCATGTCCTCCTTGATGTTCCTGACGCAGAACTTCTCCATCACACGCTCGCCCACATACATGAACAGGAAAATGGCATAGTACATCTCCCTGCCGTACTCCCCATCCACGCTGCAGTCATACAGCATATACACTGCCAGCGTCTCACAGAACAGGTTCATGCCCTGGACCAGCAACGCCGCCAGCAGCTTTTTTCCCTGTTTTCCGTGATAAATCTGTGCCAGCAGATACAGGAAAAACGTCTCGGCCACAAATCTGGCCAGCATTGCCCCTGTCAGCGCATCGGCCAGACTGACGGCAGCCAGATACAGCACATATGCCGCAGGCTCCCTCCTGTTCCCGGCGCGCACTGTGTCAAAAAAGCTATGCATATACCGAAATACAATATATAGTTCCGCGATATGAAACACTGTGTTCCCCAATACTGTCATCTCAAGTATCCTGTCCCCATGCGTAATCCATAATCTGTTTCCGAACCTGTTTCCTGTAGGGCTGGCTGATATTCAGCTCCGCTCCGCCGTTCATCCGCACAAGCTCATAGCTGCACTCACTCATGTGGTTCATGTTGATAATGTAGGACTGATGGATCTGTATGAAATTCCCGGGCACCATGCCAGCCAGGTCTTTGATCTTCCCGGTAAACTGTACCGTCGCATCTGCCGTGACCATGTTGATCTTTTTATTCTCACTGTAAAAATAGCGGATCTCCCTGTACGGAATCTTACAGTTATAGCCGTTTGCCTTATACTCGAACACGGTGTTGTTCCGATCATACAGGCGCAGCGCCTCATCGATCGTCTCATAAATATCCTGCGCGCTGACCGGCTTTATGAGAAAATCGATCGGGTGGATCTTAAAGAGCTCGAGCGCATAGCTGCTCTTGGAGGAGATGTAAGCGATGCTGATGTCCTGATTCTCCAGTTCACGGCGGATCAGCCTGCCCACCTGTATACCGTCTGTGGACACCAGTTCGATATCCAGAAAGAGCAGATCGATCGCTTTCTTCTTCTGCATATCCTGATACAGCCCTTCCCCTGTATTCCAGACTGTAACCTCTATCCCGACCTTATTTCTCCTGTCATACTCATATATCATCTCCGCGATCTGCGCGCACGCGGCATGCTCGTCATCGCAAATACCTATATTATACATATCGATCAAGCCTTTCCATCATGATTCCTCTTCCAGACTGCCCGGCTCCCCTGTCTCCTCCTGTGTACCGCTCTCGGGTTCCCTGTTCAACAGCTCTATCTTCCCAGTGTCCACCCTCACCGCCGGGCGCACGCCAAATCCCTCCAGCCCTGCCGCCTTGTCGCCGCGCAGCAGCCTCGATCTGTAACCGATATCGACGACATAGCAGTTGCTCGCCATATCCGGCACCGGCTCGCGCAGCCACCAGTAATACGCCTCGATCCCCAGCTCGAGCGAATACATGTTGTACCATGCCGTCTGATCCTGTTCGACTGCCTGCGGCGTCGGCTTCGCACGGATACTGACATCCGCCTCGACAAGCCACGACAGTTCATCCTCCGAGAGCAGGTACACCAGATCCGTGCTCCGAACCTCCCCGCCGTCCAGTGCATTGCCGTTGGTGACGTTCTCTGTCGGCACGATCGCGTCCCGCTCCTGCTGGGTAAATCCGGTGAGAAATCCGGGCTCGCTCGCGTATCCGTTCTTGTGGGAGGACATCGCGCCCGCGACAGGCCCGATCCCGTCATAGATCACATTCTCCCTGTCCGAGTTCAGCCATGCCCGAAGATCCGAGTCCGCCCAACGGCTGTTGCCGCGCACATGCGCCTGCAGCTCCATATCGCTGTCCGCCTCCGTCCGATCAACACTCCAGTAGCTGTTCCCGTCGTCGTCACAGTTAAATTCTCCGCTGTCCGCCGCATTGAACGCTTTCATCGTCAGGATATCCTCGGCGATCAGCACCACCTCTCCATTTTTTTCAATGCCGATGACCCTCCACTCGATCGGTTCGCCAAGATACGTTCCGAACAGGACATGGTCCCCCAGCGCAGGGAGCGTATCTGCGCTGGTCTGCCGTGCCATGCCTCTCTCGTGAAAATACATGATGGTGCAGATCGTCACGACCGCAATCATCTCAATAAGCTCGAGCGCCCTCTTGCGTCTGTCTGTACTTCTGTCCTTCACTTTTCTTCCCCGCCTGATCTTAAGATTTTAACGTCCTGGTGGCATTTAATACCGCGATGATCATGACGCCGACATCCGCAAAGATCGCCCACCACATGTTGACAAAGCCGACCGCGCCCAGCCCGAGGCACGCAAACTTGACCACCAGCGCGAACACGATATTCTGGTGCACGATCCCCAGCGTCTTTCTCGATATGTTCATGGCGATGGCGATCTTCGCCGGATCATCGTCCATCAGCACGATATCAGCCGCCTCGATCGCCGCGTCGGAGCCGAGCGCCCCCATCGCGATCCCGATGTCAGCCCTGGACAGAACCGGTGCGTCGTTGATGCCGTCCCCGACGAACGCAAGCCGCTCCTTCTCTCCTTTTGACGCCAGGAGCCGCTCCACCTCGGCAACCTTGTCCGCCGGAAGCAGTTCACTCTTCACGACATCCACGCCAAGCTCCGCTGCCACTGCTTCCGCCACGTTCCCCGCGTCGCCTGTCAGCATGACCACCTGCCTGACGCCCGCCGCTTTAAGACCTGCGATCGCCGCTCCTGCATTCGGCTTGACGATATCCGAGATCAGAATATATCCGGCATACCGGCCGTCGACTGCCACATGGACTTCCGTTCCGATATTCTGCGGCACTGTGTATGCGATATCCAGCATTTTCATGAACTTGGCATTTCCTGCCGATACTTTCCTGCCATCGATGACCGCTGACACCCCGTGGCCGCTGATCTCCTCCACATCACAGACCCTGCCCGCATCGATCTGCTTTCCAGTCCGCTTTCCGTAAGCGTCCTTTAAGCTCCTGCTGATCGGGTGGTTCGAATAGCTCTCCGCATAAGCCGCCATCTCAAGAAGTTCATCCGCATCCAGTCCCTCTGCGGCCTCGATGTGTGTCACCTCAAAGACGCCCTTCGTCAGCGTTCCGGTCTTGTCACACACCACATATTTTGTCTCCGAGAGTGCCTCCAGATAGTTCGAACCCTTCACGAGCACGCCCTTGGAGGACGCCCCGCCGATGCCGCCAAAGAAACTGAGCGGTATGGATATGACGAGTGCGCACGGACAGCTTATGACGAGTGTCGTGAGCGCCCTGATCACCCACTGGGACCAGCCCGCCGGATTGCCCATCATGAGATTGACCACAGGCGGCAGCACGGCAAGCGCGAGCGCGCCGATACACACCGCAGGCGTGTAATACTTCGCAAAACGGGTGATAAGGTTCTCCGACCTTGATTTCTTCATGCTGGAATTCTCCACCAGATCCAGGATCTTTGAGACGGTGGACTCCCCGAACTCCTTCGTCGTCTCTATCCGGAGCAATCCTATCAGGTTCACGCATCCGCTGATCACCTCATCCCCTTCCTGCACCTCCCTCGGAAGGCTCTCGCCGGTGAGGGCGCTCGTGTTGAGCGTGGAGGTTCCCCCCACGACCACACCGTCGATCGGCACTTTCTCTCCCGGCTGTACCACAATCACCGTCCCGACCTCAACATCGTCGGGATCGACCTGCTCAAGCTGCCCATCCTGCTCAATGTTCGCATAGTCCGGCCGGATATCCATGAGCGCCGATATGTTCCTGCGGCTCTTTCCCACCGCATAACTCTGAAAGAGCTCTCCGATCTGGTAAAACAGCATGACAGCCGTCCCCTCGACATACTCCCCGAGAATGATGGCGCCCACCGTGGCAAGCGCCATCAGAAAATTCTCGTCAAATACCTGGCCGTTGACGATCCCAAGCACTGCCTTCCTGAGTATGTCATATCCGATGATCAGATATGGTATCAAAAACAGTGCCAGTCTGACATATGGGTTGTTGACCGGTATCAGGCTGAATACCGCGACCAGTACGGCTGATACGATGATCCTGACCAGCACTTTTTTTTGCTTCTTGGTCATTTTGTTTCACATCCTTTCTGATCTTAGCTTAGATGCGACAGCTCCTTATATAAAGATCTCACAGTCCGATTCTACCTTTTTACAGTTCTTCAGCACCTCTGCCATGACAGCGGACACATCGGCGCCCTCCTCGAACTCAACCTTCATCTTCTGCGGCATAAATGCGACCGTCGCTTCCTTCACCCCGTTTGTCCTGTTTGCCGCTTCCTCCATCTTTGCCGCGCACGCTGCGCAGTCCACCTCGATCTTGTACGTTTTTTTCATTGTGATCCTCTCCTTTTCCATATTTTACACTTTTCATCAATATGTCTGTTTCCAAACACTGCATTTGCCGGCAGTGCCTTTGGCACACGCTCTTTTTCGGCTATTCCTCCAGCACATGCTCCATGCCGATGCGGATGATCGCCGAGACATGCTCATCCGCGATGGAATAATAGATGCTCTTGCCTTCCCGCTTCGTCCTGACCAGCTTGCTCTGCTTTAAAAGCGCTAGCTGGTGGCTTACTCCTGACTGTGTCATGTTCAGCCGCTCGGCGATATCCCCCACACACAGCTCCTCGTGATCCATGAGCAGGGAAAGGATCATAAGCCGTGTGGAATCCCCGAATATCTTGAATATTGCTGCCAGATCCTCTATTGTTTCCGTCGTCTCCATGTTCACGCTTTTGTCCGTATCCTTCAATCAGCCACCTCCCTCTCTTCTCTTACGATCCTTGTTGATCATACTGTGCAATGACCTTCCTGTGTATTTATTATTGTATTTTTCTTATATGAACATTTAATCATATATTCATCTATTTGTCAAGCCGCTAATTCAACATTTTTTCATACATTCTTATTAAACTTTTTCAAACATTCATACCAAGCATTTCTATCAAACACTCTTATCAAGCATTTCTAAATCAAACGTCATCTGTCTGTATACAGGATCCTCCTGTATCTCCGCTATGAAGGCATTCAGACCAGCCATGTCGCGGATCACACGCACGCCGCCCTGCTGTTCAAGCCACCGGTTGCCGGAAGCATACCGTACAAGCCGGCTGTCGACACAGGCCAGACGCCTCCCCTGCCTGATCGCATACCGCACCGTGTGCATCGTCCCGCTGTCACACTCCGCCTCGACCACGATCACGCCGTCGCTGATCCCGCTCTGCAGGCGGTCCCTCTCCACATACTGATATCTGCGCACCGGTGTCTGCGGAGGGTACTCGCTGAGCAGACAGCCTCCGCCAGCCAGCAGGCGTTCTGCCAGTCCGGCATTGGCGCGCGGCACGATCTGGTCCAACCCGCAGGGCATGACTGCCACACAGGTTCCGCCCGCTGCCAGCGCCCCCCTCAGCGCATGGGTATCACAGCCCAGCGCCAACCCGTTTACCACGCTGATCCCCCTTCTGCCAAGCTCGCAGCCGATCCGGTATGCAGCCGCTATGCCCCGGTCAGACGCGCGCCTGCTGCCGATCACTGCCACGCTGTGTCTCTGATCGATCACGTCGATCCCGCCCCTGTAGTACAATTCCGAGGGCGGTCGAAAGATCGATGCCAGCCTGTCCGGATAATCGTCCCAAAACAGCTCTGTCCGCCTCATCGTTCTATATTCTCGCACCACTTCAAAATATGATCCGTTCTGATCTGCAGCTTTCCCTCATAGATGTTGACGGGCACTGGTTGTGTCATATCGTGGATCTGTGCATAGATGTCACTCTCAAAGAAAAAGACAACAAGCTGCTTTTTGTATGGATCGAGTATCCAGTACTCCCGCACCCCCGCATTCTCATATTTCATGAGCTTCCTGAAATAATCCTTGCGTTTTGTGGAGGGTGATATCACTTCCAGCACGAAATCGGGCGCGCCAAACACCCTGCCTTTCACGAGCTTTTCGCTGTCGCAGAGGATCAGCACATCCGGCTGCACCATCGTCTTGTCGTCACGATCCAACTGCACATCGATCGGTGATATACCTGCCTCGCACTTCCCATTGTTGTCCATGATATAGTTTGCGATCTGCCTGTGAATCTCCCCCGCGATCTTCTGGTGGTCAAATACCGGCGCCGCCATATCATAGATCACCCCGTCGATCAGCTCCACCCGGACGTCCTCCGGCATGGCAAGATAATCCTCGACGGTATATTCACCCTGCTTCTTTTCCTGCGGACTGCCATACGAAAAAGCCGCGCTGTCGTTCAGCGCCATGCTGTCCCCCCGGTCCTTCAGCACCTGCTCCAACGCCTGCAGCGTCGCGTACCGCGGGTGTTCCGTGTCCCCCGAAAAGATCTTCTGGACTGTCCCCAGCGGCACCCCCGACAGCTCCGAGATCTGCGCATAGCTGTAGCCCTTCTGCAGTTTCTTCTGCTTCATCTCCTCTATCGTCATAACAGCTCCTCCTGTTCATTTTTATTTTAACAGCTCCTTATATAAATAGAGTATAGCAGATATTACCGTTTGTCAACCGTTTTGTTTCCATTTTATCGTTTTGTTTCCATTTATTCATCATTTTTTCCCTGACCCGCGAGCAGAAAAAGACTCCCAGAAATTCTGGAAGTCTTAACCTTTCCCTACCATGCCGAAACCTGCATCGTCCCTGCTCCCTGTCTGCCGTACTGCGGCGTCCACGAGGACAGCAGTGCCGCCTGTGCGATCTGTTCCCTCGCCACATAGAGCGTGCTGTCCGCCCTGGCGCTCATACTCCACTTGACCAGCGCCATGCGCCCCTGCTCGATCTCGATGCACGTGATGCACCGGGGGTGCACACAACTGCCCGTATTATAATAATATGAAGGTTCTGCCGGCATCACCGGGCGGTGCGTATGACCCGTGATCAGGATACGCCTGTTTTCAGAAGCCCAGTTGTTCAGCCTGGTCTCACATTTGTTTTTCACGCGATAGTTCTTCGCCGCGCTCGTGGGATCCAGCACGCCCATATTTTCCAGCGGACTCCACACATACCGGACAAGGAAACATGCGACCCGCCAGAACGTCGAGTTCAACAGGCTCGCCTGATGCCCATGTGTCAGATACAGCGTGCGCTGCGGCATATTGGCAGGGCGCAGTATGATCCCCTCGTAAAATGAAAACGGAACCGGCAGCAGCTTTTTCTTCTTGACCAGATCGTGGTTGCCGTAGAGGAGATAGAGCCTGTTTTCCCGGTGAAACCGCATAAACAGCTCAAAAATATCGTCATGAACCTCAAGGATCGTCTTCATGCTGCGGTTTTCCCAGAGCTCATCCCCGTCGCCAAGTTCAATGTAGGTAAACCCTCTCTGGTAATAGTGCTTCAGCGCCGCCAGATACAGGTGCTGGTTTTTCAGAAAATTGTCCGAGGACGTCCCAACCCCTCTGTGGCAGTCGCTCATCAGTACATACCGGGAACGGTACGTGAGCGGCAGGACCGGAGCAGCCCGAAAAGCATGCTCCAGTCTGGCAGAGACACTCACAGCCGCCCCTTCCGGCAGCATCTCTTCCGGCAGCAGCGGCGGTTCTTATGACAGCGCTTGTGAAACCTGCGCATCCTGAGCAGCTTCCTGAAAGCCACCGGCAGGAAATAATACAGGCAGAGCACCCTGTCCTCCGTGCACTGGAAAGGTCTCGTGACCCACAGATACAGCCTGCAGAAGATCCTGTTCTTCCACTGGGAAAAACGGCGCCAGAAACGTGTGCACAGTTTGTAATGCTTTTTTGCAGTACAGGTAAAATTCACTGTCACGCAGAGACCATTTACTGCAAAATGCTGTTCCGTGTACCCTGCGCTGCGCAGTCCGTTCACAAAGGCACACATCATCCTCCGATCCGTAAACCGGATCGCCGCCTTCATATCCAGCCCGGACGGCCACACGAAACAGCCAGGGAAAAAGGCGGTGAGCCACCAGTGCGTCTGCGAGACCTGGACACAACTGCCATTTTTGCCGCAGAGCACGAACGAACAGTGCAGCATTTCCTCGTCAGACGCCGCCGCAAACAGGGTCGTCTTGTACTCCTGCTCAGGGACGATCCCGTCCGCGTGGTAGATCCCGATCTCCGCTCCCGCGTTGATGCCGTACTGCCCTTTCCAGAACTCGATCAGCCACGTCCTGCCATTGTAGTCAAAATACACTGGCAATGTGTCAAACACCATCTGGAAGCGCGGCGCCATATAGTCGTAGAACCAGGTATACCCCGCCTCCCGCTGCCACGCGTCCAGCGTGCTGGAAAAGAACCCGTACCTGTCGTGATAACAATAGCCAAACGGCTTGACGATCTCATTTACCTTGCAGCACTTCTGACACGGATCCATGCACTGGATCCGGCAGACGATCCTCCGCTTGCGCCACCAGAAGAAAATACTGCCAAAAAGTGCAATGAGTAATAAGATTACGAGCAATAGATACATAAGTCATACTCCAATCTACTATTTTATTATAGTTTATGTCGAAATATGACTGAATGTGTAAAAGTTTATAAAAGTTCCTTCAAAATCCGGTTGACGGACGCCGGGTCCGCCTTGCCCTTCATCGCCTTCATGGTCTGCCCCACGAGGAATCCGATCGCTTTCTCCTTGCCGTTGCGGTAGTCCTCCACGGACTGCGGGTTGGACGCGATCACTTCCGCGATCGTCGTTCGGAGCGCGCCCTCGTCGTTCACCGTCTTTAAGCCTTTTTCCTCCACGTACTGCTCAGGATCAACATTCCCGGCAAACATCGCCTCGAACACTTTCTTTGCCACGGTCGAGTTGATCGCCTTGCTGTCCACCAGCCGGATCAGCTTCGCGAGATGCTCCGGTGAGAAAACAATATCCTCGGGATCCATGCTCTTCTCCTTTAACAGACGGAGCGTCTCGCCCATCAGCCAGTTGGACACCTTTTTGGGCTGGCCGCATATCGCCACAGTCTCCTCAAATAGATCCGCCAGATGCTTCGAATCGGTAATGATGCCGATATCGTACTCCGGTATGTCAAATTCTTTTCTGTAGCGCTCCATCTTCTCCTCGCGGAACTCCGGCTGGCTGTCCCTGATCTGCTGCAGCCACTCATCGCTGATATAGACCGGCACGAGATCGGGATCCGGAAAATACCGGTAATCCTGCGCGTCCTCCTTGGAACGCATCGCATACGAATACTCTTTCGCGTCGTCCCAGCGCCGCGTCTCCTGCACCACCTGCTGCCCCGATTCCAGCAGATCGATCTGCCGCTCGCGCTCCCCCTCGATCGCGTGTGTGATCGCCCGGAAGGAGTTGAGATTCTTCATCTCCGTGCGGGTTCCATATTCCGATGCGCCCACTTCCCTGACAGAGAGGTTCACGTCCGCACGCATGGATCCCTCATTTAATTTGCAGTCAGAGGCACCGAGATACTGTATGATCATGCGCAGCTTCTCGAGATATGCGATGACCTCCTCCGCGCTGCGCATATCCGGCTCCGACACGATCTCGATCAGGGGCACGCCGGAACGGTTGTAGTCCACCAGCGAGCAGTCCTCCCACTCGTCGTGGATCAGCTTCCCAGCGTCCTCCTCCATGTGGATCTCATGGATCCCGACGGACTTTTTTCCCGCCGCCGTCTCAATATCCACATGGCCGTCCCTGCAGATCGGCAGATAGAGCTGGCTGATCTGGTAATTCTGCGGATTGTCGGGATAAAAATAATTCTTCCTGTCAAATTTGCAGTACTGCGTGATCGTGCAGTTTGTGGCAAGTCCGACCGCCGCGGCGTAGTTCACGACCTGCTTATTTAATACCGGCAGCGAACCCGGCATACCTGTACACACGGGACAGGTGTGCGTGTTTGGCGCCCCGCCAAACGCGGTGGAGCAGCCGCAGAAGATTTTTGTCTTTGTCGCGAGCTCCACATGAACCTCCAGACCGATCACTGTCTCATATTGCTTTGCCATTTTCCGCACCCCCTTTTCGTTTTCTCGTAGGTGTACGCCGCCTGTATCAGCTTCTTTTCCTGAAAACTGTCCGCGATCATCTGCAATCCGATCGGCAGCCCCTTTGTATCTTTTCCGCATGGAACCGAGATTCCGGGAAGTCCCGCAAGGTTCACGGAAATCGTGTAGATATCGCCGAGATACATCTTTAACGGATCTGACAGGCTCTCTCCCAGCCTTGGCGCAGTCGTGGGCGCCACCGGTCCAAGGATCAGATCATATCTGGCAAAAGCGTCGTCAAACGCCTTTTTGATCATGGCTTTCACTTTCAGCGCCTTTAAATAATAAGCATCATAATATCCGGAACTGAGCACGAACGAGCCGAGCATGATCCTGCGTTTTACCTCCGCGCCAAAGCCCTCGGAGCGCGTTTTTTTGTACATGTTGTGAAGCCCCTCATACGAAGATGTCCTATATCCATATTTTACCCCATCGAACCGCTCCAGGTTCGAGCTCGCCTCCGCCGCCGCGATCGTGTAATACGCCGGGATCGCGTACTCGACAAGGCTTAAGTCAAACTCCTCGACGACAGCGCCCTTTTCCTCCAGTACCTTTGCCGCCGCCAGTACTGCTTCCTTCACTTCCGCGTCGAGCCCATCGCCAAGATAATCCCTCGGAATGCCGATCTTCATGCCCCTGACATCATCGACCAGCGCAGATGTGAAATCCGTGTCTTCCCGCCTGACCGATGTCGAATCCTTCGTGTCGTGGGAGGCGATCAGCTCCAGCACCGCCGCACAGTCTGTCACGTTCTTTGTCAGCGGTCCGATCTGGTCGAGCGAGGAACCGTACGCGATCAGTCCGTAGCGCGAGACCGTACCGTACGTCGGCTTTAACCCGACCACACCGCAGAACGACGCCGGCTGTCTGATCGAGCCGCCCGTATCCGAACCGAGTGCGAAGAAGCACTCCCCCGCCGCCACAGCCGCCGCAGAACCGCCTGACGAGCCGCCCGGCACATGCGCCGTGTTCCACGGATTTCTCGTCACGCCGTAAGCGGAAGTCTCCGTCGTGGAGCCCATCGCAAACTCGTCCATATTGGTCTTTCCGATGATGACCGCGCCCGCTCTCTCGAGATTGACCACCGCCTCCGACGTAAATGTCGGGACAAAATTCTCCAATATCTTAGAGGAGCAGGTCGTCAGCATGCCTTCCGTGCACATATTGTCCTTCACCGCCACAGGCACACCCGCGAGCGGTCCTGTCAGCTCGCCTTTTTCAATTTTTTCCTGCACGGACGCCGCCGCTCTCAGTGCCTGTTCCCTGTCGACCGTCACATACGCATTGATGTCCTTTTCTCTCGCATCGATCCTTGCAAGCACCGCCTCCACCGCATCTGTCGCAGTGACCTTCCCCTCCCTGATCGCCGCGGAAAGCTCCACGGCGCTGTATTCCAAAATATCCATACGCAATCTCCATTCCGAAGAACCGCCGTCACGAGTTCTTCTAAACCGAATAGCACTCTTCTGCAAAAAGTATCAGTGATCAAGATTCACGCCATGATCTGTCAGTACTTTTTTAATCTCTTCCTCAGTTTTGCCCATGGCCTGTGCGATCACAGTCACATTAACTCCCACTTTGTAGAAATTGATAATGGCTTCCTCCTGCGCTTTATTGACACCTTTCTCTAATAATCCCTGTCCTAAATTGCACATCGCTTCCACTTCCTCCCTTAACCCCTTATCGATGTCTATGCCAAAGTCATCTGACAGCATTTGGAACCGCATCCTGTTATCTAACTTCACAGCGAACAGCGTATTGAGCATCCGGCACAGCTCCACGCTGTCTGCTTGCGCCGGGTTGATCTCTTCCCCCAATTCATCAGGTTTTCCAGTTATTCCTGCAATCACAATGTTTATCACATTTGTGTCTCCTGTCCACTTGTACGTACCATACAGGGTATCCTGCACAAAATGAATATGGTTCACACTGTTACTCTCCATATTCGCAACAATCCAGATAGAGTACACTTTTACCATGTTGTCGAACTTCATATGTTCGAATTCCCTCTGCTTCTGTGCACTGATCAGCCTGCACGCATAAAATATAGCACGATTGGACAGATGATAACCTGTCGGTTTATCTTTCTGCATCTCAATATTGATGATTATTCCATATGATTTTTTCACATCACCAGGTGTCCGCACCCTGAACAGGATATCATACCTTAACAATCCCTCGTTCTCTTCAGCATTCTCCGTATTAAGACCTGTGATCCGCTCTCCATTCATTTTATTTGTATGCCCCGGATCCACGGGAGCTTTACCGACATAGATTTCGCCTTCTATCAGCTCCGCAATATCTTTGACACATATTCCCTTGAACTCTTCCACTGCTTTTGACAGAATGAAGGCAAGCACTGTCTTATATCCCAGTGCTTTCTTTGCCCGCTCATCATACTGTATGGCGAGCTCCCATGCAGCCTCTGACGCTGTGTTGTTCATCTCTTTTGTCATTTACTCCTCCAGACATGTTTTTTATCCATTTTCGGCAAATTCCCAATGCAACACAGCCCCCCTCTATGCGATTATATTATAGCATGTCAAAGACTGTCGATGCAATCAGACTTTCCCTATCCATATAATAAGCGTTATTTCTGTGTTACAATTCACCCCTGTCATAATCTGACAACCTTTTAGGCGGGTGAACTGTAACATTTTTGTGCTTTATTCAAACGTCTTCGGCACCACGAACATATTATCCTTCTCGCCGGGCGCGTTCCTCAATGTTTTCTCACTCTCGTCGCCGTTTGTCACCACGTCCTCGCGGAACACGTTCTGCACCGGAAATACATGCGACATCGGCTCGATGCCCGCCGTGTCAAGTTCTGCCAGCTTGTCGATATAGTCGAGCATACGCCCCATATCCTTCTTCGCCTGCTCTTTCTCCTCGTCCGAAAGCTCCAGCTTGGCGAGAATCCCTACATACTCGATCGTCTCGTCCGTAATCACATTTGCCATATTAACCTCCCCATGCCGCATTTTGGGCATTTTTCAAACACGCTCCAGTGGGCGTTTAACCTGTGCGGAAAGCGTTGCTGTAGTTTCTTCCAGTACATTTTTCCTATTTGCAATAAACCCAATTTCATCCTTATCAATTGTAATTACAAAAGGAAATTTGTTATATTTTACACACATGTAGAAATCAGCTTCAGGGAAGATATTCTGTCTGGATTTATCAAAGAAATGTTCGCCGCCATTCTTTTTTAAACTGTTGATCTTCTGTTCCATGTCTAAAAATTCCCTGCCTTCCAAAATACTTTTAATATACTCTGCACACAATTCATCCTCCGGCGCCAATCTTACTCCGCCATTACCCATACATACCAGAGAAACCATTTGTGGCTGCCTGGAAATGATATATTCGGCTACCGCTTTTGCATTAACCAGACTTCCTGTGATTATTTCACTCGCATGGACAGCATTGACAATTCCCTGCGTTCCCGCACTGGTAGTATGTATAATCGTCTTTCCGGCCACGTCCTTCCTCAAAATAGACGATGGTGAATTTCCATAATCAAATCCGTCACACTTTTTACCATGTCGTTCGCCTATAAGAACACTGTTTTGAATATCGTGTTTGAGAGAACATGCTTCTTCGATCGTTCCCACGGGGCGTATCCGTTCCACATCCATGTCATACAAATAACATTCCAGCGAAAAAGCCCTGAAAACATCAATAATAACAGTTAGCCCCTGAGCCCGTTTTGCTCCCTCAATAAAACGAAAAATATTTACGTCACACATATACTTTTTTTAATCCCTGATCTTAATGTGCACTTCCCGCAGCTGCTGTTCCGTGACGTCGTTCGGCGCACCGCACATCAGATCCTGCGCGGAACCGCTCATCGGGAACGCGATGACTTCCCTGATGTTCTCCTCATTTTTCAGCAGCATGAGCATCCTGTCAATGCCCGGCGCCATGCCCGCGTGCGGCGGCGCACCGAACTGGAATGCCTGATAGAGCGCGCCAAACTTTGACTTTAACGTCTCCTCGTCATAGCCTGCGATCTCAAACGCCTTCACCATGATCTCCATGTCGTGGTTTCTGACCGCGCCGCTCGAGAGCTCGACGCCGTTGCACACGATATCATACTGGTATGCCAGGATATCCAGCGGGTTCTCACTGTTTAATGCCTCCAGACCGCCCTGCGGCATGGAAAACGGGTTGTGTGTAAAGCCGATCTGTTTCGTCTGCGGATCGAGCTCATACATCGGGAAATCATTGATATAGCAGAAACGGTACGCATTTTTCTCGCACAAATCCAGCTTGTCGCCAAGCTCGATGCGAAGCTGCCCCGCATAGTAGTTTGCCCGCTCTTCCCTGTCTGCTATAAAAAAGATCGTGTCGCCTGCCTCAAGCCCTGCAGTCGTGGCAAGCTCCGGTTTCAGCGCATCGGGAATGAACTTGTCGATCGGCCCCCTGTACGTCATATCCTCCGCAACTTCCAGATAGCCGAGTCCCCCCATTCCCATACCGGTCGCAAAGCCCAAAAGCTTCTCGTGAAAACCTTTTGACATCTCCGCGTGCACCCGGATCGCCCGCACTGTCCTGCCGATAAACGGTTTGAACGAGCACTTCTGGAAAAAGTCTGTCACATCGATGATGCGCAGCGGATTTCTCAGATCCGGCTTATCCGTGCCAAATTCCAGCATCGCCTGCCGGTAACTGATGACCGGATACGGCACTTTTGTCACCGCATACCCCTCCGGCGCAAACTTCTCAAATGTGGCAGACAGCACTTCCTCCCCTGCCCGGAACACATCTTCCTGCGTGGCGAAGCTCATCTCGAAATCAAGCTGGTAAAACTCTCCCGGCGAGCGGTCCGCGCGCGCGTCCTCGTCACGGAAGCACGGCGCGATCTGGAAATATTTATCAAAACCTGATGCCATCAACAACTGTTTGTACTGCTGCGGCGCCTGCGGGAGCGCATAAAATTTTCCTTTATACTTTCTGGACGGGACAATGTAGTCGCGCGCGCCCTCCGGCGACGATGCGCACAGGATCGGCGTCTGGATCTCCAGAAATCCCATCTCTGTCATCTTCTGCCGCAGAAAACTGATCACCTGCGAGCGGAAGATGATATTGTCCTTCACTTTCGCATTTCGCAGATCCAGATAGCGGTACTTTAAACGGACGTCCTCCCGCGTCTCCTTCGAAGTCATGATCTCAAACGGAAGCTGATGATACACTTTTCCGAGCACCGTCACTTTCCCTGCCTCCAGCTCGATCGTGCCTGTCGGGATCCTCGGGTTGTAGGTGTCCTCGTCCCTCTTTTCCACGATCCCTTCGATCGAGAGGCACATTTCTTTCGTGATGCCGTCCAAGAGGGACGTGTCCCTCATGACCACCTGCAGGACCCCGTACATGTCCCGCAGATCGACAAAGGACACGCCGCCGTGATCACGGATATTCTCCACCCAGCCCGCCACCTGCAGCGTCTGCCCGATATGCTGTTCACTGATCTCTTTCATCGTAATGTCTCTGTACATCTCAAATCCTCCTTTTTTGATGAATCGAGCAGGGAAGAACCATCTTCCACTGCTCGCGTGCGACCCGTGCGCCCGTCAGCGCATGCTGACATTTTCCTCTGCACGCCCGTGTGCAATCGAGCAGGGGAAGAACTATCTTCCACTGCTCGCGTGCGACCCGTGCGCCGCCTTAGCGGCATATTTCCTCTGCACGGGTCTGTGCAATCAAGCAGGGAAGAACCATCTTCCCCTGCTCGTGCGCCGGGCGTCCGTCAGCTCATGCTGACATTTTCCTCTGGACGCCCGTGTGCATGAAAAAATCCCGGAATACAAAATGTATTCCGGGACGGATAATCTGAAATATACCCGCGGTACCACCCGCATTGACAAAACCCAAAAAGCTTTGTCCTCTCTCACGCTTAACGCGCGTCCACGTATGATCCTAATAAGGTGTCTGCAAACAGAACGCCGTTTCAGATCATCTGCTCCGGAGTGTTCCCTTCGCCAGCTTCCGCGGACAGCGCTCTCAGTCGGTGACGCCGTCTTCCTGTCGTTTTCATTGGCAAGAGTCTCCTTCATGGCATTTTCATCAATATAGTTCATTTCTATTCCAGGAAAAGTTCATCTCGCGATCAACTTTTTCTTAGAATAGCACATGTCAAATTTGATTTCAAGCGTTTTTTACGATTTCTTTCTTCGACTTCCCGCACAGGATCACCCCGGCAAGCAGCAGCACCGGAAAAATGATCCCCGCCAGGACGCCCATTTTCAGATGATCGCCCAGCGCGCCCGACACCATTCCGACCAGCGTAGGCCCTCCCGAACAGCCGACATCCCCGCCCAGAGCCAGCAGTGCGAACATCGCCGTCCCGCCTTTTGGCAGCGCCGCAGACGCCTTGCTGAACGTCCCCGGCCACATGATCCCGACAGACAGCCCGCAGACAGCACAGGCGATCAGACTAAGCTGCGGAAGCGGCAGCAGGGAGATCCCCAGATAGGACAGGATGCACAGGCAGCAGCTGTACACCATAAAACGATCCAGATCGATCCGGTCCCCGTACCTGCCGTAAAACAGTCTGGACGTGCCCATCAGAACGGCAAACGCCAGCGGTCCGGCGAGATCGCCTGCTGTCTTGGAGATCCCAAGCCCTTTCTCCGCAAATGTCGACGCCCACTGACTCACCGCCTGCTCGCTCGCCCCCGCACAGATCATCATGACCAGCAAAACCCAGAATACTTTCAGTCTGAACAGCTCCTTTAATTGAAGTCCTGATTCACCGTCCCCGATCAATGGCGCTATGGGGACTTTCGCAAAGGCAAACGCATTCCCAATCGGAATGAGCGCCCAGACCACCGCCAGGATCTTCCAGTTTTCAATGCCAGCCACATGGAAAAACAGCGTCGAGACCAGCACGACCCCGGCGTGTCCCCAGCAGTAAAATGAATGCAGCATACTCATCGCCTTCTCCTTGTTTCGAGAAGGACACGCCTCCACCACCGGACTGACGAGCACTTCCAGCAGCCCTCCGCCGACCGCATAGATCATCACGGCAGCCAGAATCCCTGCAAAAGGAGACGGCAGAACCTCCGGCAGAACCGTGAGCAATATAAGCCCCGCAGCGGCCAGAACATGCGCCAGGATCATCGACGCGCGATACCCGATCCTATCCACAAATCCGACAGACACAAGATCGACCAGCAGCTGAATGCCAAAATTAAACGTCACCAGCAGCGTGATCTGCGAGAGCGGAATATGATAACTCCTCTGAAAAAACAAAAAAAGCAGCGGCGTAAAATTGTTGACCACTGCCTGCACGATATACCCCACAAAGCAGGCGGTGATCGTCTTGTTATATTGGTTTTCCATCTTCATCGTACTCCTCTTCAATCCTTACAGTTTTCAAAGGCTGTCTGCGGTTGCGCATGCCATAAAAGACGGGGCAGCCCTGTAAAACGCAAAAACCTGTCGTTTCCATAGCGGAAAAACAGGTTCTGCAAGTTCCGGATATTTCTGCCGCAAGTTCAGACAGCATTATCTCCTGCTATATTTGCATTATACAAAAAAGCACTCATATTTACAATAAAATTCACATTAAAACTCTTAGGCTTCTCCAATTTCAGGTAAAACGATAAGGGTATCATTTTGTGCATAATTTGTCCAATACAGTTCATGGACGAATTTACAGAAATTTAATAATATTATAACATCAATTGAGACAGGGCGCTGTGAGCATGCAGAATCCAGGAAACAACGCCTGAACGCATTGACATACGGATGAATGATAATACCATTATAAAGAAAGGAAGGATACGATGGGTAAAACAATGACATCAGGAACAGGGAATCTGAAAAAAGAACTGAAAAAACATCTGCCTTTTTACATATTCCTGCTTCCGGCAATTATCCTTGTGATTCTATTCTGCTATATGCCCATGGAGGGTCTTATGATAGCATTTAAGGATTATAGGATGGCACGAGGGATCGAAGGCAGTGACTGGGTAGGTTTCAAACATTTTCAGGCGTTGTTTACGGATCCAAATTTTTACAGAGTACTTGGAAATACATTGAAAATCAGCATTTTTACTTTGCTTACCACATTTCCGGTTACGATTATATTCACACTGCTGGTCAATGAGATCATGAATACCCGGTTTAAGAGCGTAGTACAGACGATCACTTATATGCCCCATTTTCTTTCGTGGGTTGTGGTAGGTACTTTTGTGTATCAGCTGTTGTCTCCTACAGGCGGTGTGGTAAATGCAATTCTAATCAGGATGGGCGTTCTTGATAAGCCAATATATTTTATGGCTCAGAAAGATATGTTCTTACCAATTTATCTGATCACAAATCTGTGGAAATCAACGGGATACAGTATTGTTATTTATCTCGCGACCATATCCGGCATAGATACTTCGTTATACGAGGCCGCTTCCATTGATGGGGCAAACCGTTTTCACAGAGTTTTGCATATCACGCTCCCGGCGATGTTCCCCACAATGTGCACGATGCTGATCCTGAATATCGGAAGCCTGATCAGCGTAGGATTTGACCCTGTGTTCAACCTGTACAACGATGCGACATACCAGACAGCGGACGTGATTTCTACCTATGTGTACAGAAAAGGTATGGTTGAGAGCCGCTATGATTTTTCTACAGCCATCGGTCTGTTTCAAAATGTAGTCAGTCTGGCGCTTGTGATCATTGCCAACTGGTTTGCACGCAAGGCAAATCCAGAGTACAAGATTATATAATTCCATGGAAAGGAGAAAGTGGTTATGGCGCGTGAGAAAGAGAAAAAGATGAAGATGAAGCAGTCCGTCGGAAGCCGGGTGTTTGACATTTGTAATACGATATTTATGATTGCGTTCTGCATTACCATCATTCTGCCATTCTGGGATGTTGTCGTACGGTCCTTTTCCAGAGCGCAGGATATTTCCTATATGCATATCAATCTGTTTCCGAAGGTCTGGACATTAGATGCATATAAGTACTGTTTTCAGGACAATGAGATCATCACGGCTTTTGCCGTATCCGTGATGAGAACGATAGTCGGAACAGTGATTCATGTTATTGTGTGCTGTATGGCAGCATATTCCCTGACAAGGACAGAGATGCCCTTTCGGAAAGTTATCACAGCAATCCTTTTGATTCCTATGTTCTTCTCCGCAGGCATGATTCCTGCATATCTGAATATGAAGAGGCTGGGACTCCTGAACAATTTTTTAGTGTATGTACTGCCGACAGGGTTTTCGATCTACAATACGATCATCATTCGAAATTATTTCTTTTCCATCGACAAAGGGATGGAGGAGGCCGCCTCGATCGACGGGGCGTCCCAGGTACGGATCTTTGCATCGATTATCATGCCCTTGTCCAAGCCGGTGATCGCAACGGTAGCTTTGTGGCAGATGGTCGGGCAGTGGAATGCATGGTTTGACAACATGGTATACTGCCGCAGGTCGGCAAACCTGACTACGCTGCAATATCTGCTGCGCAGGATGCTTGACAGTCTGACAGCATCCACTTCAACCGCAACAGGAGCGTCAGGGGTGGAAGCGATTGGCGCCATGGTAGATACGAACCCGGATACGATCAAAGCGGCGACTACGATTTTGGTGGTACTGCCTATTGTAATTGTGTATCCGTTCCTGCAGAAATATTTTGTGCAGGGCATTATGGTGGGCGCTGTCAAGGGCTAGTAAAAATAGTAAAAAAAGAATAGAAAATGGGAGAAAAAATGGAAAAAAGAGAACTAGGTACAGTTGTGGCGGAGTTTATCCCGTCAATGGAAAAAAGGAATCCCCGCAACAGCGAGGGAGCGTTTATCGAATTAGAAGATGGCAAAATCCTGTTCGCCTACAGCCGTTTTAAAGGTGAAGGCTGTGAGGACTGGGGAAACTCTGATATCTGTGCAGTCGTTTCGTCAGACGGTGGAAGAAGTTTTGGCAATGAGCGGACGCTTCTGACCTGCGAGGAGGAAAATGCAGTCAATATTATGTCGCTGTCTTTGCTGGATATGGAAAACGGTGATATTGGACTGTTTTATCTGGTGCGTCATACATATACCATGATGCAGATGTATATGAGACGTTCACAGGACGGCGGAAAGTCATGGAGTGACCGGGTGTTGTGTACCCCGCAGGAGGATTTCTTTGTAGTAAACAATGATCGGGTGGTACGTCTGGAAAGCGGCAGAATATTGATTCCGGCTGCCGCGCACAGAACCGGACGCCAGGGAGAAGCCAAAGACAATTTTATAGATTACTGTTCGGAAGTGGTATTCTTTTATTCTGACGATGACGGGTATTCATGGCAGGCTGCAAAGGGAAAATGCTGTATGCCCAGTATGAAAAACTGCGCCTCAGGGCTGCAGGAGCCGGGGGTAATAGAGCTGAATCCGGGGATTTTATGGGGATTTGCAAGGACGGATCTCGGGAGACAGTATGAGATGTTTTCCCTGGATAACGGAAATACATGGACAGGTGCACAGCCTTCGCGGTTTACTGCACCTAACAGCCCGCTAAGCATGAAGCGGGATCAGACGGGAGCCATCTGGGCAGTTTGGAATCCGATTCCAGAGTACAACGGACGTGGGAAAAAGACAGATATTTTCACGGGGGGACGTACTCCGTATGTGATCGCAGTCAGCAGGGACAACGGGGAAACCTTTTCAAGAGAGGTGGCCTTTGAGACGGAGGAGGATCACGGGTATTGCTATTGTGCTATTCATTTCCTGAAGGATGCCATGCTGTTGGCATATAATGCCGGGGGGCCTGAGGACAGAAGCTGTCTGGCCAGGGAACGCATCCGCAGGATTGGCTGGGACGAACTGCGCAACGCATCAGATAGACAAGTAACGTTTTAAGGAGGATAAGAAAATGAAGAAAAGATTTGTGATGAAAAAGTTATTTCCCCTGACATTGTGCACAATGATTGCCGTGACAGGATGTGCCGGCTCTGCGGGAGAAGATTCTGCCGTCAGCAATGAAGCGGAGCCCGATCCGGATAAGACTTATGATATCACCTACACAGGGTATTGGTGCTATTCCGATTATGAGGATGGTTCTTTTGCAGAAAAGCTGATTGAAGATGCACTCAATATCAATATTACCGTGGAGAAGGCAGAAACGACAGACACCATTGACCTGCTGCTGGCTTCCGGGGAGATGCCTGACTGTATGTGGACACAGGAAAAGACACCGAAATGGATGCAGGATCAGGAATTAATCCGTACGATACCGAGGTCAATGGTGGAGAAATATTGCCCTAAAATAATAGAGTACTACGAGGAAAACCCGCTGATGTATAAGATGGTGCTCAATCCGGAGAATGAAGACGAATTTATCTATCTGGCCGGCGTAACATTTCAGTTTGTGGACTATTATCTTCCCGGGGATTTTTACCGGTATGACTGGATAGAGAACCTGGGCATTGATCTGGGTGTTGAGGTAGAGCAGGTATCCGACCGGCTGTATGTGGCATCTGAAGGTATTGAGCTGAGTAAGTTTATCGAGATTATGGACGGATTTGTCAATAAGGATCCCGACGGAAACGGACAAAATGATACGATCGGGGCGACAGCACCTGACTGGAGAGTCGGACAGCTTGGACAGTTTTATTCCGCCTATGGATTTATGAAGGAAATCAACGATGTAAACGGCAGGGCGGAACAGTGCTATGCGATGGAGGAATACAAAGAATTTTTGAAAGGTTTTCAGGAGTTGTACAAAAGAAATCTGCTGGACCCAGAGATTATCAGCAATGACAGAACGCTTGGCTGGGACAAGGTCAATACGGGTGCCGCAGGTTACTGGATCAGTTCGACCAACGCACTAAACAGCTGGGCTATGGACAGACCTCCACTCACGCTTCTGGAGCGCGATCCCAATGCAAAACTGCTGGCGACACCGGGACTTAGACCCGACGGCGGTGAGGTGATGGCTGTCGTGAACCCGACCCCGGCCTACGGCAACTTCTTTGTCAATGCCAATGTTGATGATGAAAAGCTCGCTAAAATCTTAGAATTTTTTAACTACACGATTTTCGGTGCCGGGGATAAAGAAGTTACGGCCCAGTTGATGTTTGGAGAAAAGGATATAGACTGGAAATGGGACGAGACAGGCGAGACCCCTGTCAAGATCAATAACCTGAACTCCGGTGACAAGGGAACATGGAGTTTCAGCCAGTTTGGCCAGACCAAGGAAGTAACAAAATGGGTTGGCGAGGAGCCGCTCTTCCAGGCAGGAGGAAAATATTGGTCCGAGTCGGAAAACGGATCATGGATGAAATGGCAGCACAGACCCTATAAATCCGACTTGGCAAATGAGACAAACTATGAGCAGATCTATCAGGAAATCAGCGGAGATCTGGATCCATATGTCTCAAGCTACAGGACGCAGGCAATTCTGGGACAGATTGATGTGGATGCTACCTGGGATGATTATCTAAAAGAGCTTGACAGACTGGGCTACAACAGAATGATGGATGAGCTGGAACCGCTGCCGTCGCTGGAGGAAATGATCGCGGAATACGCGAAATAATGTGATACAACGAAAAGACCTCATAGCAGTATGAGGTCTTTTCTGTGCGCATAGATCAGAACCGTTTGATCTTCTTCGTCGTATTCTTCTCAAATTCCGTATCCCGCACCTTGAGGCGGAACACCCTCTTGTAGAGCGGCGCGCCCTGATTATACGCGTCAATGATCTTCTGCAGCTCGCCCTGGATATCCTTGATCTTCTTCTTTCCCGCATATTCGCAATCCGGGAAGATCTCCGCCTCGATCACGCCCTCGCTTTCGCGCACGAGCACCTCCTGCACGAGCCTGTTCTCACCGAGCTTGTTCTCAATCTCTTCCGGAGAGACATTCTCGCCGTTTGGCGTGATGATCAGGTTCTTCTTGCGGCCTGTCAGGAACAGATAGCCGTCTTCATCGACATAGCCGAGATCCCCGGTCTTCAGCCAGCCGTCCGCCAGTGTCTCAGCGGTCTCCTGCGGCATGTTGTAGTAGCCCTGCATGACACTGGAACCCTTCACCCAGATCTCCTCGTCCACGACCTTCGCCTCGCAGTTCGGCATCAGTTTTCCGACTGAGCCATCTTTCATAAAATCACCGTAGTTCGTACTGATGACAGGCGAGCACTCCGTCATGCCGTAACCCTGCCAGATCGTGATCCCATACTTTTGAAACATTTCCAGATATGCCGGATTAAGGTATGCTCCGCCGCTGCACACCGTGTGGAACTGTTTGCCGAAGACCTTCGCCCTGACAAGCGGTGCCGGAATCCATGCCGCCTCCTCGAGCTTCTTTGCGAGCGTCTCGATCATCAGCGGAACCATCAGGATCATGTTCGGCTCAAAGAGCTTGATGTTCTTCGCAACGCGCAGCAGCGAGTCGTTGATACAGATCACCGCGCCAATGGAGATCCCTTTCAGGATATCCATGCTAAGGCAGTACGCATGATGAATGGGAAGAACGGACAGGATCACGATGCCGGACTCAAGCCCCATATCCAGACAGGTCGCATTCTCCGCGAGATTTCTATGTGTGAGCATGACACCCTTGCTCTTACCCGTCGTGCCCGATGTAAACATGATTGTCGCCAGCTGGTCGGGCTGCGGCACATAATCAAATCCCGCACCCTGCCCGCCGATCAGTTCCCACATGGACTGCTCTTTCGCGATCCCGTGCGGCTCGCTCATGCAGAGGATATGCTCCAGCTTTGTACAGCGCTGTGCCGCCATCTGCGCCACGCCCGCCTTCGCCTCGTCATAGACGAGCGTCGTGACATCGGCGCGGTCGATCAGCTCGCACAGATCCGCGTCCGGAAGATTTGCGTCAAGCGGCACGACAACACTCCCGCTGTCCGCCGTACCAAAGTACGCGACTACCCACGAGTAGGACGTCGGTCCCACGATCGCTACATGTTTCCCCTTCTGCCCCAGCGCAGCCAGTACAGCCGAAAAACATTCCGAATCCTCTTTCAGCTGTGTGTATGTTTTTGCCTCGATTCTCACTTCCTTTTTCCCGCCGTCCCCGCTGCCTTTCACCTTGTAGCGGAACGCGTCCTGTGCACCAAAGTCCTGCGCAGCAGCAGCCAGCAGTTCCCGTATGGTACTATGCATTTTACCCATATCCCTTTTCACACCTTTCTATTCTGTTTTCTGAACCATCATGACCGGACAGGCTATCTCCCTGCCCCTCTACATAAAATCTGGTGCCCCCATAACTGTTTATGAAAGCACCAGACAAACTTTTACTCCGAGATCTTCTCCAGATACTCCACTGCCTCCTGCACGGTGCGGATATTGGCTGCCTCCTCGGGATTGACCTCGACATCCAGCTCATCCTCGATCTCTCCAAGCATACTCATGAAGTCAAAGGAGCTAAAACCAAGATCCTCCATAAAACGGGACTCCGGCCTGATGTCCTCCTTCTTCACCTCGACATAATTCGTGATCAGATCTGTCAACTTATCAAACATTGCTTACCCTGCCTTTCCTGTGTCGGAATACTTTTGATACCCCTGTTAACGTTACACTTTATTGTATCACAAAACGACATCCGATTGAAACCAGTTAAATCAGTTTTATCACATCGCCGATCTTCAGGTTCGGGTTCTCGATCCCCTTGAACATAATCTTGCACATATAATAGTAAAACAGTTCCAGCGCCTCCCTGCTGTACGCTTTCGTCTGATGCTCAAAACTGAAATCCAGACCGTTGTCCTCCGCCCTGTGCATCACGGTGAGATACAGACCATCCGCATAGTAACCGTTGCCGTACCGTTTTGTCTTATACCGGATATCGCCCAGATCAACCAGCCCCTTCTCGCGCAGAGTCGCTGGCTGATATGTGAGCGCCACAGTCTCGTAGCCCATGCCTCTAGGCGGATTGTACACCTGCGCCTTGTAGTTCATACACTCCACCGGATCAAAATTCACATAGCGGAATGTCTCGTTCTGCCTGTCTCTGATCTCGAAGATCCCCTCCAGAAATGTCTTGTCCTCCGGAATAATCGTCCTGAACGGGAAGCTGTGAATGCGCGTGCCGCCTGATTTCTTTTCGAGGAGCGTCGCCCTGCGTGCATAGGCCACCATCATGGAAACATCGTCGCAGTTGTTCATCTTCTGCAGATATGTGCGGATTCCCATGATCAGCAGGCACTGCAGCGAGACATGCTGCTGCTCGCAGAAGGTCATCAGACGCTCCGTCGGCTCGCCCTCCAGATGGAAGATATCAATATCAGCCGCAAAGTTGTCGGAGCCTGTCGGCGCTGCCCTCAGATTGGGATTGCCTGTCGCTCTCCTTGCATCGTCCAGACGCTTCCTGCCCTCAATGCCGTTGTAGATCGGCTCCGGCGCTTCGAACAGCTTGTGGAAATAAGCACGGTCCCTCGCCTGTGCCTTGCTGCCCGCCTCGTACGCGAAATCCTTCTCAAGCTGCTCAACATAGGAGCGCATATCGGCAGGATACGGTACATTCTCAAAGTTTGCATTGCAGTACAGCTCGATGACATCCTTCATAAATCCGATCAGCGACTGTGCGTCGAGAAAACGGTGGTCACCCACAAGATACATTCCCTCAAATCCGTCCGGAGTCTTGATGATGACAACCTTGTTCATCGGCTCGTCCTGCCCGAACGGAACGCGCGTCCACGCCGTCATCTCAGCGTCCGCCTCCTCCATCGTCTTTCCCGTGAAATCCACGAACTCGATCTCGCGCTCTTCCTTGTCAACGATATACTGATACCACTGCTTCTCCTTCTCGTCGTACACGAGTCTGGCGCGCATGGACTCACAGCGCTCATACGCCTTGTAGATCGCCTTTCTCAGCTCGTCAATATTCAGCTCAAACTCGATCGTAAGACTGCTGCCGACATTGAGGATCTCCTGCCCCGGACAATACTGTGAATAATAAAAGTGATACTTCTGTGCAGCGGTTAACGGGTAAGTCTTATAACCTTTTCTTGTTTTCATGTTCTTCCTCCATGCTTCCTGTGTTCACAAATTTGAACAAATGCACAAATTTGCTGTGAAAAAACTTCCGCATATGTTTTTTTCACATGATTTCCCCAAAAAATTCATCCAGTGCCTGCTCGTATTTCTCTGTGTCTTTGTAATAACTCTCTGCATGCGCCGCACCCTCCACTTCAAGGATCTTCTTCGGCGATGCACAGCAGTCATAGATCTCACGGCACATATGATACGGCACAAACGTGTCCTTCGTGCCGTGGATAAAGAGGATCGGAACCTTTGCTTTCGCCACCTCGCGCTTTGCATTGCACTCATCCATTCCGTACCCCGCAAGCCTTTTATTCAGGATATCCGCTCCCGGAATCGCCGGAAATGCGGGCAGATGGTACATGCTGTGAAGCACATGTGTGAACACTTCCTTCGGTGAGGTAAAGGCACAGTCAGAGACGATCCCCCTGACCTGTCCGGGCAGTTCCAGCCCGCTTGCCATCAGCACGGTCGCGCCGCCCATGCTCGTCCCGTGAAGCACGATCCCGACATCCTCACCGAGCTCCTGAATCACCCAGTCGATCCACACAAGCGCATCCTTCCTGTCAAGACAGCCGAAACCGATGTACTCACCCTCGCTCTCCCCGTGGGCCCTCGCGTCTGGCAGCAGCATCGCATACCCCTTCTTGAGATAATAGTCCGACAGCCCGATATAGTCCGACATTCCCTGGCTTGTATATCCGTGAAAACAGATCACAACCTTCTTCTTGTTCGCACCCTCCTCAATCGCGGGAAAATACGTCGCATGGAGCTTCAGACCGTCAAAGGACGTCTGATAGACATCCTCGTGCGTCTGCGCCAGCATAAACGCCTTTCTCTTTTCCATCATCGGCGCATACTGGCTCCAGTCCGTACCTGACATCTTGATCGTCCGCTCCACCTTCGCGTTGCCCCGCTTCATCGTCCTTCTGTAAAAATATGCGACTTCGCCGATGCCTGCCGCTGCCAGAACCCCCGCGCAAGCCGCCGCCTTTTTCAGTTTTCCCATTTCTACGCCTCCACACTGCACTGAATCGCAATATTATTTTCTGTCCGCCTTCTTTTTCTCTTTCTCTTCCTTCTTTGCCTCTTTCGCCTCTTTTTTCAGCGCCTTCTTCTTGCTCTGGATAATGTCATTTAACTTCAGTGCCTTGTCGATATTTCCCTCGACTTTGAGCTTCTGCGTCGTGAAGGCCCAGACAGGATCCATCTGTCCCTCCGCGATCTTCGTAAACACCTCCGGCGTACTGATGAACATCGCGTCCCTGTCATAGTACTCATACGGCTCCACATAGAGCACGCCGTCCTTCACCTCCACATAGAACGCGCCGCCTGCTTCCTCATCCTCGATGTTGAACTGATATGCGAGATGCTCCTTTATATCGCTCACGTCTGCTCCCATAAATTTCCCCTTAATTTCATAAAAAAAATCTGCGAATGTCATTTTTCTCCTCCATCATCACTCATAAAATCAAACCATTGTAGACTCTTTGTAAACTGCCAGCGCTTACCACGGAGGCAACGCTGCAGCTTTGATCCAGTTTCGACCAGCAGTCGATTCTGTTTGATTTTATCCTATCACATTTTTCGACCAGTGGTCAAGTACATTTCCCCCGAAAATGTCCTCCTTTTTTTCCGATTTTTGTGACACTATTTACAATTGTTCCCGCTATGCATATGTGCTATACTTTCATTAATTATCTGTATTTGATCCTGGCGCGATTTTATTCAGGAACTGACGCAAGATAATTTGCAGATAGTTCGCCGGATTTTTCTTCGTGAAAATATTAGGAACTGTTCAGAAATAACATGTGCAGCTTGCGCAGGATATTTCTTCGAGGTGAAATTGCTTTAGCAATTTGCAATCGGAGAAATAGACAAGTCAAGATGTACAAGTTATTTTTGAATAGTTCCTTAGAGCGTGTTTAAAAAATGCTCAGACAATATGATGTGTGAATATGATGAATATGGTGTATGAGACTATCGTAGATGAGTAAAATATTGTACATGGAGGTGACATGATCGATGCCGGACACAAAAAAGAACGAGAAAAAATACAATCTGATCCTTGACGCACTCCAGCAGCTTCTGGAGGAGAGGACCATACAGAACATCTCCGTCAGCGAGATCGCGCAGAAAGCGGGCATTGGCAAGGGAAGTATCTACTACTACTTTCCCTCGAAGGAGGCAATCCTCGACGCGCTCATAGAGCGCAGCTATGAACAGCCTCTCTCCACTGCCAAGAACCTTGCGGCACAGACAGATATCTCGCCGTTTACGCGTATGGCAATGCTGTTCCAGGCATGCCAGAACTCGTCCACTGCGTTCATCAAACAGCATGGCAGCTCCTCGGACAACGCAAGCGCGCAGGATCTGGCCTTCCTGCACCAGAAATATCTCGCACACGTCGTCTCCGAGCTGAAGCCTGCCCTGACGGAGATCATCAAACAGGGCATTGACAGCGGGGATATCCAATTCGGATCCCCCTCCGCTCTTGCGGAGATCGCATTGATCGTCATCGCCGTAAAGCTTGACAACTCCCTGATTCCTTCCACCCACGCCGAAACCGCCGACACGCTGCAGGGGCTGATCTCACTGCTGGAAAAAGGAACCGGCGTCGCTCCCGGGACACTGAGTTACCTTTCGTTGACTCCATAATCAAACCTATAGCAGATACCCATGTTGATACAGGATACTCCTTTCTCAGTTATTTTCCCCGGACAGCACCAGCCTGATCCTGAATGCGAACTCCTCATCATCAAACTGATATTCCGGCAGCACCTCCGGTCCGCAGCTGTTGGAGCCAATGCCGTTCTGGGCATAATCAAGGCACAATACCGTGCTGCCGGACGCTTCCAGGTCGTGTTCATGCATCTTTTGTTCCAGCTCTTCCTGTGTGTACACAGAAGCATTGAAAGAAAAAGTCTGTTCGGAAACCACAGCCAGCACAGCCCTGCCGTCCGAGACCGTCACATAATCACAGTCCACATGGCTTCCGTTTTCCTGAGGGCGAAGGTAGGGCTCATGCAGATCCCTCACGCGCGCGTGATACAGTCCGTGGCTTGCCGCCCTATGCTTATCTCTGTAGCTCTCACAAGGCCCCATGCCAAAGTATGATACCTGATCAAATTCCTCCCTCAGAAACAGACGGATTCCAAACCGCGGCAGCACGGGAAACTCCGGATCACGCTTCACCAGTATGTTCGAACTGATATTTCCATCCGCATCAATCTGCCATGTCAGACATACATCCATCATGCGCTGCACGGAGTCCGCCAGGACGGACGCGATGCTGCTGATCGTCACAGATGATCCCGCCTTTGTCACGATAGTTTCATACGACCTCACATATGCGTGGTCATAGCGCGCCCTCTTCCATTCCTTTTTGATATACATGTCATTGTCTGTCGGAGCTCTCCAGATATTAAGCTCCATCGGCCGGTTCAGGTATTTTCTTCCCGCGCGATCGATCCGGGTAAAAAGTCCCCTGCGCTTATCGTATGTATATGAAAAATCTTTCCCTGTACACAAAACCTCCGTGTCCGTTTCCTGCAGCGCGATCTCCGCACTCTGAAACGCCTTTTGCTCCATCAGTCTGACCGCATCCTGGTTTCTGTTGTCCGCGGTCTCCAGCGATATCTCGTCAAAGCCCAGCAGATGCCCTGACGGCACAAGTTCTGTACCATAGCGCTGATGATAATACAGTTTCAGATAGCACCGCCCCCGCCGGGGTATCCGGATATTCATACGAACCATACTGACCTGTCCCGGCAGCACCGAAAACGGCAGCACCGTCCCTGTCTCCACACAGGTACCGTCACAGCTCACCTCGTATCGGATCTCACAGCAGACAGCCAGATCCGTAAATTCCATACAGTTTTTGATCTTCAGATCCTGCGTGCGCTGGTCAAACGACACCACCCTTGCCGGCCTGTACACATTTTTGTATTCCAGCAGCCCTGTGTGCGGTGTGCGGTCAGGGTATACCAGCCCGTCCATACAGAAATTCCCGTCATGAATGGTCTCCCCGTGATCCCCTCCGTAATAATATACCGCCCTCCCCTCCTCCGTCTCCCGGCAGGCAACGGCATGGTCACACCACTCCCAGACGAATCCGCCGCACATCAGCTTATTCTGGTCAATCATCTGAAAATAGTCTTCCAGGTCGCCCGGCCCGTTTCCCATGGAATGGCAGTACTCGCACAGAAGAAACGGCTTTGCAGGCATATTGTGCAGATAGGTGCGGATCTCTTCCATGGACGGATACATCCTGCTGTACAGATCCAGGTCAGAATAATCATAGCACTTGTTCCGGTTCCGGTATCTGGCGCTCTCATAATGTGTCAGTCTGCTGCTGTCAAACGTTTTCGTCCACCGCAGCGCCCGCTCAAAATTGCATCCATATGCACTCTCATTTCCCATCGACCAGATCACGACGCAGGGACGGTTCTTGTCCCGCTGTACACAGAGATGCACCCTGTCCATGATCGCCGTTTCCCACTCAGGATTATCCGCGATCGGACCGTTCCAATAATGAAATTTGTTGGAATCACTGCAGTCCCTGTAAAAGATCTCCGCAGGACCGTGACCCTCGATATCTGCCTCATCGACCACCATGAATCCATACTTGTCACAGAGCTCATAAAAGACAGGGGCATTGGGATAATGGCTTGTTCGGACAGCATTGAAATTGTGCTGCTTCATCAGCATCAGGTCCTGTCTCATCTGATCCACACTGACGGACGGACCTGTGACCGGATCGGAATCATGCCGGTTGACACCGCGGAATTTGATCGCTTTTCCGTTCAGACAGACGACCTTGTTCTCTATGCTGATCTCCCGCACGCCCACATGCTCCGTGATCGTCTCATGCCCTGTCTCAATCACCAGCATATAGAGATACGGCTCCTCTGTATTCCACAAAACCGGATGCGGTATTCCCAGTCTGATCTCTGCCGTATTTGTCTTTCCGGCACAGATCCTTTCTTCCGCGACCATCGTTCCCGCTGCCTCGCAGACACGCACCTGCGTGGGAACGACCGTGTCAAAATATTCCAGCCTGATCGATACTTCCGCCGTCTCCCGCCCCGCTTCCCTTTTGATCCTTGTCCTGACAAAATAGTCCCTGACCGTCTGTGCCGGCCGTTTCAGCAGATACACATCGCGAAAGATCCCGCTCATGCGGAACTTATCCTGATCCTCCAGATAGCTCCCGTCACACCATTTGAGCACCAGCACAGCCAGCCTGTTTTCTCCTTCCGCGATCACGCCGCTCACGTCAAATTCACTCGTCGCGTGGGATACCTGGCTATATCCGACATAGAACCCGTTCAGCCAGACATAGAAACACGAATCCACGCCCTCGAAATTCAGGTAAGCCATGGGCGCCGCAGCATCCTCATGATAATCAAACGTATATACATACGCGCCGCAGGGGTTATCGTGCGGAACATACGGCGGGTCAAACGGAAACGGATAGCGGATATTCGTGTACTGATGCGCATCATATCCCTCCATCTGCCACACGCCCGGCACACTGATCCGGTCATAGCCTGAAATGTCGTGATCCGGCACATAAAACGTCTCCTTCAGATCGTGGACGCTCCTGTAATACCGGAAGTACCATCTGCCGCCAAGCATCTGGATCCTATCCGAGACTTCCCTGTTCCCGGCGGACGTGTCCATCTGTACCGATGCGGGAATATAGTATGCCCTCGCCGGCATCGTATTCTCGTGCAGCATGTTCAGATTCTCATAATATCCTGGAATCATCATCCCGTGCCCTCCTTTATAATATTATAGGCTCTCGGAGTCTATTTAATAATAGCCTCTAATAGATTATACCTTTTCACACATCAGTCCTCCATAAACTACATTGGACAAAACATTCACAAAATGATACAATATGGACAATAATCGGACAAAGGAGGTCTCAAAAATGTACACGAATTCCGCATACCTGAATAATTCCCTCATAGACTTCATGGACAAAAGCAGACCGCTCATTGTAGGCAGCTGCGGAACTTACCATCTGTTCACCAGGCACAGGCTGCCCACCTACCGCCCCAAGGGACGGCTGGATTTCCAGATCTTATATGTCGCTTCCGGGAAAGCACATTTCTATTTTGGCGACAAAGGAATTGATACAGTCGTCACCGCCGGAAACATGGTGATCTACCGTCCGAAGGAACCACAGCGGTATGAATATTTCGGTGCTGACCAGACCGAGGTGTACTGGGTACACTTCACAGGAAAAGATGTCAAGAATATCCTCCGCAGCCACGGTATCACAGATGACATGCGCGTCATCAATACCGGGACATCCCTGGAATATACAAGATTACTAAAACAGATGATCCTGGAACTTCAGCGCCGTCAGCCTGATTACCAGGAGATGCTGACACTTTTACTGCGTCAGCTGCTCATCGCCATCCACCGCCATCTGACCTCGGAACACAGGATCAAAAATATCTATCTGGACACGGAGATGGAGACCGCCATACAGTATTTTAATGACAATTACAACATTGAGATCAATGTTGAAGCGTACGCTGCGTCGAGGGGCATGAGCGTGAGCTGGTTTATCCGCAGCTTTAAGCAGTATGTCCGAACGACGCCCATGCAGTATATCGTATCCATACGCATCACCAACGCGCAGATCCTCCTCGAGACCACCGACTACAACGTGACAGAGATCGGAAACATTGTCGGATACGACAATCCGCTGTATTTCAGCCGTATCTTCAAAAAGCAGAAAGGGGTATCCCCCTCGGAATACCGGACACTGATCAGACAGAACACGCCCGATACACCTTCTTGAAAGCAGTGGGAAGCGCGATCTCATCCGCAAGCTGTGCATCCGTCACCCATGTAAAGTCATTGCCGCTTCCCTCATTGTCACATGTGACGATCCAGCATGCCATGTGCCACTCTATATGTGTAAAAACATGTTTAAACGTTCTGCTGCCATCCGCAGGAGCTTTGATCCCTTTCACAGAAAATCCCTTTTCAGCGAGCCACTTTGCAGCCTGCTGCCCGTCCAGGATCCCATCCGTGTTCGGCAGCTCCCACATGCCTGACAGGATTCCTTTGTCATCCCGTTTCCGAAGGGCGGTCTTATCCTCAAACCGCAGGACGAACACAGTCTTTTGCTCGATCCTGCGCGCTGCCTTCTTCGTCCTGACCGGATACCGGAGCTGTGTCCCGCTGTTGTACGCGCCGCACAGCGGACACAGCGGGCACTGTCCGCACCGTGGTTCCCCGTTCGGTACGCACACCACCGCCCCAAGCTCCATCAGACTCTGCGTAAAATCGCCTCTCTGATCTGTGGGATATACCTTTTCCAGCTCTTTTGTAACCTGACTGCGGAATTTCGCGTCCGCAATGTCACGCTCATCCTGTGTGAGCCTGGTGATCACGCGCAGCACATTTCCGTCAACCGCGGCGCGCGCCTTCTCAAATGCGATCGACGAGACTGCCCCCGCCGTGTAAGCGCCGATCCCGGGAAGCTCGAGGATCTCCTGATACTCCTCCGGAAACTGTCCGTCATGGCACTCGCAGATCACCTGTGCCGCCTTCTTTAGATTCCGCGCGCGCGAATAATATCCCAGTCCCTCCCACAGCTTGAAAAGCTCCTCGTCCGCACACGCTGCGAGCGATGCGATCGTGGGAAAACGCTCCATAAAACGCTCAAAATACGGTATCACCGTCTCCACGCGCGTCTGCTGCAGCATGATCTCTGACACCCACACGCGGTATGGATCCCTGTTCTCCCGCCACGGCAGACACCTCTGATTTTCATGATACCATTCCAAAAGCGGCGCAGTGATGCGCCCTAACTGATTCCACTCCATAATATTCCTCCGCATAACAAAAGGGGACTGCGTCCCCTTTTGATCTATCTCAGATATTTCTTAAGCAACTGCGTCAGCCTGTTCACGTCGATCGGCTTTGCCACATGCTCGTTCATGCCGCAGTCGAGACAATGCTGGATATCGTCCGAGAACGCATCCGCCGTCATGGCGATGATCGGCAGGCTGGCATCTTCACGCGGCAGGGCACGGATCGCCTTCGCCGCATCATATCCGTTCATCACAGGCATCCGGATATCCATCAGTATCACATCATAGAACCGAATCGCCGACTGCTCGAACTTCTCAACACAGATCTTGCCGTTCTCTGCCCGCTCCAGCTCAAACCCGGCTTCCGACAAAAGATCCTCCGCGATCTCCCAGTTCAGGTCGTTATCTTCCGCCAGCAGGATCTTCTTTCCGACAAACTTCTGTATCTTAGCATCTTTGTGCTTCTCCTCGTCCACCTCATCCAGCATATAGCGTTTCAATCCCAGATACAGATTGGACTTGAACAACGGCTTGGATATAAAGCCCTGAATCCCGACTTCCCTGGCTTCCTCCTCAATATCGCTCCAGTCGTACGCGGAAATGATCAGGATCGGAACTTTCTGCCCCAGAAGCTTTCGCATCTCACGCGCAGTATGCAGGCCATCCATATCCGGCATCTTCCAGTCGAGCAGCACCACCTCATAATTCTTGTTCTCATCGTGGCATTTTCTGACCATCTCAACCGCTTTCTGCCCGCTCGTCGCCCAGTGGGCACTGATCCCGATCTCCTTTAAGGAGGAGACTGCACTCAGACACAGATCCTCATTGTTGTCGACCACGAGCACCCTCCACGATGGAAGCATCATATCCGCCTCCTTCGTGTCCGCCTTCTCCAGATCGAGCGTAATATGGAATTCACTGCCCTCGCCCGGCGCACTCTGCAGATCGATCGTTCCCTTCATCGCCTGCACGATGGCTTTCGTGATCGCCATGCCAAGACCGGTTCCCTCGATCTTGTCAATCTGCGCCTTCTCTTCCCTGGTAAATGTATCGAATATCTTTTCCTGGAACTCTTTTGTCATACCGATGCCGTTATCCTTCACGCGGAAATGACACCGCACATAATCTTCTCCCACAGGCGATTCCTCCTGCGACAGAAAAACTTTGATCACACCGCCCTCCGGCGTAAATTTCAGCGCATTAGACAGCAGATTGATCAGCACCTGGTTCAGGCGCACACTGTCACAGCGTACCTCCTCGGTGATAATGTTCTGTATAAAGACGTCAAAGTGCTGCTGTCTTGACTTCACCTGCGGCTGCACAATATTGACGATGCTGTCCATCGCCTCGCGCAGCGAAATCTGGCTCATATTCAACGTCAGCTTCCCGCTCTCGATCTTAGACATATCGAGCACATCGTTGATCAGTCCCAGCAGATGCTTGCTGGACAATGTTATCTTTGCCAGACAGTCTTTGACACGCTCTGTATTGTCAATATTGGACATCGCGATCGTCGTCATGCCGACGATACCGTTCATCGGCGTGCGGATATCATGGCTCATGCTGGAGAGGAATTCGCTCTTTGCCCTGTTTGCCTTCGTCGCCTCTTTCCTTGCCTCCTCCAGCTCCTGCATCTGCTGCTGTGACAGTCTGTAATACAGGATAAAGATAACCATCACACCTGCAAGTATGAAGCCTGCCATGATCAGTGTGATGAGCTGGCGCTCAAATCCCAGATCTTCCAGAATCTTATCCAGCGTTCCATGCGGCATCACGGAAATCAGAAACCATTCCGAATTGGTCAGATCCGTACACAACAGGTAATTGTTCTTATCGCCTTCCCGAAACATCGTAGAATACCCTGCGTTCTGGCTCATCGCAGCGCGCAGCTCTTCCACATAGTCCTCCGCGGTCTTTCCATTATAATCCGAAAAATTTTGCCTGATATAGGTAAAAAAGTCCGTTTCCTCTCTGTTCCTCACCACATAAGTGCCGTCGGCCCGGATGATAAAGGAATACATCAATGCCTCCTCCTCATCCAGTGTCAGAACCTTTTCCAGCGCTTCCATAGGCGTCGCGGCAACAATCGCCCAGCTTGTCTTGCCATTCCTCATAGGATACTGGGCATTGACCAGCATACAGATCACCTTCTCACCCTCCGCGCTCGTTCCCACAAATACGCGGAGGCTGCTGTCATCCAGCACATTCCGGAAAGTGATCTCACTGTCATATTCCACATTGGAACCATAGATCGTCTCACTCTCCCCGTCCACCGTGTAGAGTCCCAGATAGATAAAATCACGCACCTGCGCACTCAGTGCCAGCTGGTCAAACATATCCTGGTCATACTCCACTGACTCGGGCGGATGTCTCTCGATAATACCGTTTAACTCGGAAATCTGCATGTCCACTACTGTGTCGAACTTCTCATGCATCTGCTTCGCCATCGCGGACATATAGAGCGAGCCGATCTCATTAAGCGCCAAATCGCTTTTTTTCGCTATGACTGACGACGTGACCGTGATCAGCACAATGCACGCGATCACCAACAGTGAAAAACTGATTATCAAAAACTTCTTTGTATTCCTTTTCATCGCAATTCCTCTTTTTGTGAGCAGAATTCCCCTAATCTCACCTATGATAATATGACTTCAATTAAAATTATACAATATATTCATACAAAGTCAACATCGTTTTTCCATCCCGAACTTTTGCGGAACCAGTCCGCAGCGCTCATAAAACCGCCTGGCGCCTTCGTTGCACACGTTCAGCGTTACATTATAGCACCCCTGACTCCTCGCAAAATCAAGGACATACTCATACAGCCTCCTCCCGATATGCTGTCCGTGCCTGTCCTCGTCGACACACAGATCGTCGATATACAGCGTCCTGATATCTGTCAGGATATTGTCATCCAAATGCTGCTGAAATACACAGAACGCATAACCTACAACATTTTCCTCCGCGTCGGTTCCCACGAAAACCGGTCTCGCGTCGTCGCGGATCAGCACCCGGAGTTCATCGTCCGTATATTTTTTTGTATCTCCCTTAAACAGATCCGGCCTGCCCTCGTGATGCACCGTCAATACCTGGCAAAGCAGACGGTTGATCCCGTCCATATCCCGCTCCTGCGCACGTCTGATCGTCATTGTCATCCTCCCCTTTTCCATCATATCTTAAAACCGCTTCTAAGAAACTGTCGTAAAATAACTTGTGCAGGTGACACAGGATAAATGTTCATAAGCCAGGCGGAAGAAGGAGCCGTAGCGGGCTACGGCGACGGATGACAACGACGACTATGAACATTTAGACAAGTCAGATGCGCAAGTTATTTCAAGCCTGTTCCTTACCATTATATTTTATTTTGACGGAAATGACAATACGTACCCGAGAAACTCTTTCTCGCACCTGCTCTGCCCTCGTTTTGCGTCGTAGAGAACACAGACTGCCCTCGTCTCCATCTCCTCGTACACCGGAACACGGTGCACGGTTCCAGCCTCCAGCCCCGGATGCGCCAGCTGTTCCGGCACGTATCCGATCCCGAGACCGTTCTGTATCATCGGTATGACCAGGTCAGAGGTTGCCACCTCGATGTCCGGTTTTAACACGACTCCGTTCCGCAGGAAAAAATCGTTTGTCATGTCGTAGGTCACTGTATTTTTCCCGAGACAGACCCATGGATAACCGGCAAGCTCCGCCAGATGTCTTTTCCCGGAAGCCAGATCCGCATACACGTTTCCGCATATCAGTATATCCCTGAATTCAAGCAGTTTCTCACTCCTGATATTCTTTTTTACATGAAACGGACTGGTCACGACACAGATGTCGATCGCTCCCTTCGTAAGTTCATTGACAGCGTCCTTGGTGCTGTAATTATAGATCTTAAAACGGACTTTGGGATTGTCCCTCTTGAATTCTTTCAGCATATGGAACAGCGTCAGGTGCAGCGCTGTCTCTGTCGTCCCCAGGATGATCGTTCCCTCGATCAGCTTCCCGTCATGGTTCAGCTCCTCCTCCGCAGCCTGTATCTGAAAAAAAGCCGCGGAAACGCGCTCATACAGAAGCGCTCCCTTCTCTGTGAGGGTTATGCCCTTATTGCTCCGCAGAAGCAACTGGCACCCAAGCTCACTTTCCAGCAGCTTCATCACGCGCGTGACATTCGGCTGGTTGCTTCCCAGCGCCTGTGCAGCCTTAGTGATATTGCGGTATTTCCCGACATAATAAAAAACCTTGTAGTACTCATAATTAATATTCATCGCGCACCTGCCATATATATTTTATATTGCAGATATATAAAATATATATTTTTCATATTGTTTTTTTCTCATTATAATATGGAATGAGCGATTCGTAAACTGATTTGAGAAAGGACTGATGGTCTTATGAACAAAACCTTAACCAAAGATCTGACTGTAGGAGACCCGCAGACAGTGCTCTGGAAATTCTGCCTCCCGATGTTTGGCAGCATTATCTTCCAGCAGCTCTACAACATCGCAGACAGCCTCGTCGCCGGCAGATTTATCGGTGAGAACGCCCTCGCCGCTGTCGGCAACAGCTACAATGTCACGCTCATCTTCATCGCGTTTGCCTTTGGCTGCAACATCGGCTGTTCCGTCATCGTGTCCCAGTTCTTCGGGGCGAAGGATTATTGCCAGATGAAGACCGCCGTCTACACGACCCTGGTCTCGAGCGCCGCCGTATGTGCGCTGCTGATGCTCCTGGGCTTTGTGTTCTGCGACCCGCTGCTGGCGCAGATGAAGACCCAGCCCGAGATCCTGGCGGATTCCGCCCTCTACATGGACATTTACATACTGGGGCTTCCGTTCCTTTTCTTCTATAATATTGCGACCGGGATCTTCTCCGCACTCGGGGACTCCAGGACGCCGTTTTATTTTCTCGCCTTCTCGTCAACCGCCAACATCGCGGTTGACATCCTGTTTGTCAAGTACTTTCACATGGGCATCGCGGGCGTTGCATGGGCGACCTTTTTGTGCCAGGGGATAAGCTGCATCCTGTCGGTCGTATTGATCTTAAAAAGGCTCTCTGCGATCCGGACAGACAAAAAAGCAGCGCTGTTCTCATCAGCCCTGCTCAAAAAGCTTGCAGTGATCGCCGTGCCAAGCATCCTGCAGCAGTCCTTTATCTCTGTCGGAAACATCTTTATCCAGAGTGTCATCAACAGTTTCGGCATCAGCGTCACCGCCGGGTATTCTGCGGCGGTAAAGCTCAACAATCTGGTGATCACATCCTTCACCACACTCGGAAACGGCGTGTCGAACTTCACAGCGCAGAATATCGGCGCCGGTATCCCCGACAGGGTAAGGAGCGGGCTGCGCGCCGGGCTCAGACTGGTCTGGTGCCTCTGCGTTCCGATCGTACTCCTGTACGTCTGTCTGGGGCAATACCTGCTCCTGCTGTTCATGGACGCAGCCTCCGCCGAAGCCCTGCTCACAGGCAGACAGTTCCTGTGGATCCTGTCGCCCTTTTATTTCGTCGTGTCCGCAAAACTGATGACAGACGGGGTACTGCGGGGCGCCGGCGCCATGAAAGCATTTATGGCCGCCACCTTCACGGACCTGATCCTGCGCGTCGTACTTGCCTTTGGCTTCTCGAGCCTGTTTGGCGCGATCGGCATCTGGTGCGCATGGCCGATCGGATGGACCGTTGCGACTGGGATGTCCGTGTACTTCTACAGACATGTGACCGCGGTGCCCACACAGATCCCCCCTGCTACAGATCAAGTCCCCTGATCACCGACGCGAGCGTGTCCGCCGACTGCCTCAGCTTTGCCTGCTCCTCCTCGTTGAGCGAGATCGGAACCCTCGTCTGCACACCGTCCTCACCCAGCACAGCAGGCATACTCAGCGCGATGCCCTCGATGCCATGCTCGCCGTGGATCATGCGCGAGATCGGCAGGATCGACCGCTCATTGCGCACGATCGACTCACAGATCCGCTTTACCGACATCGCGATGCCGTAATACGTCGCCCGCTTCTTGGAGATGATCTCATAGGCACAGTTCTTAACCTCCGCCGCGATCCGCTCCATGGACTCCTCGTGCTGGAAATGACCTCTCAGCTCACAGAAATCATTCAGCGGAACGCCGGATACGTTCGCACTGCTCCACGCCGCGATCTCGCTGTCCCCGTGCTCACCGATGATAAAAGCGTGCACACTCTTGCTGTCCACATCGAGATGTTCTCCAAGCTTGTATTTGAGCCGCGCACTGTCAAGCACTGTTCCGGATCCGATCACCCTGTCCTCCGGCATATTGCTGAGTTTGCATGCGACATAGGTCAGGATATCTACCGGATTGGAGACGATCAGCAGTATCCCCTGGTAATTTCTGGCTGCGATCTCCGGGATGATGCTCTTATAGATCCCTACATTCTTGTGCACCAGGTCGAGTCTGGTTTCGTCCGGTTTCTGGTTTGCCCCGGCTGTGATGATGACGATCGCCGCATCCACGATATCATCATAACCGCCCGCGTAGATATCCACATGACCGATGAACGGAATGCCGTGCGCCATGTCAAGCGCCTCTCCCTCCGCCTTGTCATGATCCGCGTCGATCAGTACCATCTCCGAGAACAATCCGCTCTGCATCAGGCAGAACGCAGTCGCCGAACCCACAAAACCGCAGCCCACGACCGCCACCTTTCTATTGTTGATCACTACATCCTTCATATTACTTCCTCCTTGTCTACTAGATCATTATGTAATATATCGTTTCCATTTTTATCAATATGATTCACACTGCAAATCCATTGGAAGTCATATGCGCCACCTGATTTCCGAGTTCATCGCTGACCGTCACCTCATAATAGCAGGTCTTCCTTCCCTCCCTGATCCTGTGTGCCTCCGCGATCAGCCGGTCTCCCTTTGCGCGCCCGAGAAAGCTGATCGAGGCACAAAGCGACACCTGCGGTCCTTTGTTCCAGTTGGATGCCACCGCAAATGAAAAATCCGCCAGCGTGAAGATCGCCCCGCCCATGACAGCGCCCAGCGCATTCCGATGTGTGTCGTTTAATGCCATGGAGCATTTCGCAAACCCCTCGCCGATCTCATCGATCACTGCCCCGTTCACCGTCGCAAAACGATCCTGCGCAAACCGTTCCCGCACCTCCTCAAATGTCATCTCCTCCATAATACCTCCTACCGTTCCTTTATAATAAATGCTTTTATAATAAATGCTTTAGTACTCCAACGGCCTTCTGATCTCCATCAGCTCTTTCAGCTTTAACAGGAGTGCGAGGTAGACGCCGTTCTGGACACCTTCCGCCCAGACAGCACCCTTCACTTCCCCCTTGAGGACATATTTGGACAGAATATCTCCCAGGACAGTGATCTCCTGCAGCGAACAGGCCGCGATCACGCGCAGCTCATCCGCCGCCGTCCTGATGCGGTAACGCGAAAACGTATACACATAATTCCTGTTGATGAAATCTGTCGTTTTCGCCTCCCTGATAAAGCCAAGCAGCGTGGAGTCGTAGGTCGGAACCGCCATGGAAGTCTTCTCGATCCCCTCGCCGCTATATATCCCGGTCGCGCTCGTGCCGCTCTTCTCCTGGAGCCATGACAGATACCGCATCAACCGCGCCACGTCATCCTTGTAACATATGATAATCTCATCCCTTGAAAGCCTCAAACTGTCCTGCATATGCGTTCCTCCCCTGCATCTTTTCCACGATCCTCTGTGGTATTTCTCTATTCCATTCTACCATAAAACGGAAAAATGTACAGTTAAATAAAAAATTTATTGCCTATTGCCATGGTTTGCGTTTATTATAAAGATGCGGCACAATAACAATACATATTTAGGAGATTCAACATGACATTTCAAAAATTGATAAAAGCCCTGCTGCGCTTCCTGCTCAAGCCCCTGTCCTTTATCCCGGCGTTGGTGATGATGTACATCATCTTTTCCTTCTCGGCGCAGGACGGTACTGCCAGCGCCAACTTAAGCTACAAGGTATCCCACAAGGCTGTATCCATCGCCGACCGGGCACTCGATCTGGAACTGACAGACCAGCAGGTGGCGCGCTGTATCCGTAAGATACACTTTTATGTGCGAAAACTCGCACACTTTTCCGAATACTTCCTGCTTGCGGTCACCGTGGCATTCCCGCTGTATGTGTACGGCGTGCGCGGGATCTGGCTGGTGCTTGCCGCGGGGATCCTATGCGTCGGCTTTGCCGCGCTCGACGAGCTTCACCAGCACTTTGTCAGCGGCCGGAGCTGCTCTGTGCGCGACGTGGTCATCGATAGCTGCGGATCACTGACCGGGATCCTGTTTGTCCGGATCTTCGGGTATATCGGCAGAAAGACGATCTTTGAGCCATTGAGCCGGCATTGAGCCAGAAGCAAAACATTTTGGCTAATATACTGTTAGTTTTTCGCAATATAGTTATAGATAAATGACTTGTTTCATTGTATAGTAGTATTATGTTTAGCAGAGATGTTAGACTTGCTAATTAGCAATTCCGGAAGAATTCCCCTTTTACACAACAGGAAGCCTGAGCGATCAGGCTTCTTTGTTTTGCTTTGTAATATTTATAATTGCACAAAATTATATTTCAGCCAGTTTTTGCACAGGCCGATCCACTGCTCGCACTGCGGATCGATCCCCACGCCGCCCTTCATCGCCGTCTCCTTCGTGGCAAGCGCGTAGCCGTGGCCGCCGTGCGGAAATACGTGATACTCAAAATTCACGCCCGCCCTCCTGAGCGCATTCGCAAACAGCAGGGAATTTTCAAGCGGCACTGCGGCGTCCTCGGCAGTATGCCACATAAAGACAGGAGGCACCTTGTCTGTCACCTGGTTTTCAAGACTCAGATCGCTTGCCGACTCCACTCCGGCATTCCCGCCCAACAGGTTCTCAAAGCTTCCCCGGTGTGCGAATTCGCCTGATGTGATGACAGGATAGGCGAGGATCAGACCGTTTGGCTGATACGAGGTCCCGGGCATCCGCATCATATCTGCCAGCCACGCCCTGTCCCAGAAACACCCAAGGCTCGCCGTGAGATGCGCACCTGCCGAAAAACCTGCGACCAGTATTTTGTCCGGATCGATCGCATAGCACGCCGCATGTTCCCTGATGTACGCCACAGACCACGCCAGTTCCTTTAGCGCCTGCGGGTGCACGACGCCCTGCCGTGAGATATCGTAAGATAACACTGCCGCGTGGCATCCCGCTGTCAGGAAATGAAAAGCGACCGGCTCCCCCTCCCGGACGGACACATGTTCATACCCGCCGCCCGGACAGATCAGGATCATCGAACGTCTCCGCTCCCCGTAGGTTTCGGGATGGTCATCCTGTATGTAGAGTGCCAGCTCTGCCTGCACTGTCCCTTCCACTGCCACAGGGATCTTCTCATATATCATAAAATCTTATCTTCCTTTCTATTTCCGGCTTATTCCGCCCGTTCATATTCGACATTCTCTTTTCTGATCTGATACAGATCGATCATTCTCTGCACGCGCTGGCGGACCACATTCTCCTGAAACGGCTTCTGTATGTAATCTGCAACATCATAGTCGTGTGCCTTGTGGATATTGATGTCATTTACGTTTGAGCTTATGAGGATCACCGGCACTGTGTGGAGCGCTGTATCCTTCATGTACTTGAGCACCGCAAAACCGTCACACACCGGCATGACGATGTCGAGCAGCACCGCCGCCACCTCGTCGCGCCTGTCCCCTAAGATCTCGATCGCCCCCCTGCCATCCTGGCACTCCACGATCTCATAATCTTCCTCAAATATACTCCTTAAAACAAATCGGTTGACTGCCTTATCGTCAACAATTAACATTTTCGGTCTCTGAATCTGTAATTCCTCTCTTCTCTTCATCTGTAAATCCATCCCTCAAATGCCTGTCCCGTTATTTTTTATCTACTGCTTTCCTAATTTTTGCTTTCAGTCTCTGCAGCGCATTGTCCGTTGACTTGACATCCCTGGACAGCACCCGCGCGATCTGGGAGTAGCTCATCCCCGTTATGTACAGGTCGAGAACCTGCTTCTCGAAGCCGCTCAGCTCCTTCTCGATGATCGCCTCGATATCCGCCACATTCTCCCTGTCGATCATGAGCTGTTCCGGATTGGTCTCCACTGCCGATGCGATCACATTGACAAGCTCCGTGCTGTTCCCGTCACTCTCCGCCTCCGCCATATCCGCATAGAGGGAGACATAGGTGTTGAGCGGCGTGTGCTTCTCCCTGCGCGACGCCTGCACCGCATTGTACATCTGACGCGATATGCACAGATCCGCGAATGTATAAAAGCTGGCATCCCGCCCCGGATCGTAATCCCGCACCGCCTTGAAGAGCCCGATCATGCCCTCCTGTATCAGATCGTCGTTGTCCGCGCCGAGAATATACATGGATTTTGCCTTTCTGCGGACAAGATTCTTGTACTTGTCCATGATATAGTCCGTGATCTGGCGTTCACCGCTCCTCTGCCTGTCGATCAGCTCTTCGTCCGTTAGTCCTTCGTACACATCTGACATTCAATACCTCCACATTGCCGGAATGCCGCTTATGCGCGCTGTCTCACGATCTCGTACGCGAGCACTCCCGCCGCCACAGAAGCATTCAGGGAATCGATATTCCCCTTCATCGGGATCGACGCCACCAGGTCACACTTTTCCTTCACCAGCCTGCCAACGCCCGCTCCCTCGCTCCCGATGACAAGTCCGATTGGCCCTGTGAGATCAAGGTCATACATCGTCGTGCCGTCCATATCCGCACAGACAAACCATACCCCTTCCTTCTTAAGCTCCTCCATCGTCTTGCCAAGGTTTGTGACCCGCGCGACCGGCGTATAGTTCAGTGCCCCCGCGGAAGTCCGCGCGACTGCCGCAGTAAGCCCCACCGCCCGGTTCTTTGGAATGATGACGCCGTGCGCTCCCGCAAGATTTGCCGTCCTGATGACCGCCCCAAGGTTGTGCGGATCCTCGATATTGTCCAGCAGAATGATGAACGGCGGCTCATTTTTCGCGCGAGCGGCTGCGAGGATATCCCCGACCTGGGCATACTCATACGCCGCCGCGTACGCGAGCACCCCCTGATGCTTTCCGGTCTCACTCATCTGGTCAAGCCGCTCCTTTGTCACGAACCTGACAAACGTGCCGTGCTTCTTTGCCTCCCGCTTGATCGTCTGGATCGGTCCGTCCTGCGCGCCGTCCAGTATAAAAAGCTTGTCGATCGGTTTGCCGGCGCGAAACGCCTCGATGACAGCATTCCTTCCCTCGATGATCTCCGATCGTATTTCAAATTCCTCGTCTTTCATGTAAACCGCATCACCTGTATCCTTTCCGTTTTATTTCTCACAGCCCGATCTGTGCCATCTCGACCGCCTGTCTGACAAGCTGCAGGATCCTCTCCGTGTCGTCCCGCAGAAAAAGATATCCGCAGAGCGCCTCGAACCCTGTCGCCTTGCGGTAATCCGACAGACTTGCGTTCTTTGCAGTCGAGTGCAGCTTGGTGTTCTTCCCGCGCCTGTAGATATCCTGCTCCTCCTCCGTGAGATGATCATAGACTGCATCGATCAGTTTTGCCTGTGTCTGCGCGCAGACGATCCTGGTCGTGTGCCTGTGGAGCGTATTGGCGGCGCGCTGACCTTTTTCCACGATCAATGTCCTTACAATGACCTCAAACACCGCATCGCCGATATACGCGAGCGTGAGCGGCGAGTACGTCCTGATATCAACCTCCCCGCCGCCAAACGTGCCGTGGATCTGCGCGAGCAGGCCAGATCCGCTGACACCCGTTATCCCTATGCTTTCTTCCATTTCACACCCTCGCGCGTATCTTCCAGAACGATACCTTTTTCAAGCAGCTCGTTTCTGATTGCGTCAGCCCTGGCAAAATCCTTCTCCTTCTTTGCCGCCTTCCTCTCCTCGATCTTTGCGAGCACATAGCTCTCCAGCTCCGCGTCCACATCGTTTCCAGCCTGTCTGGAAGCGTATGCCGTCGTCAGGTTCAGCGAGAGCACCTCGTCGAAGCTCTCCGCCAGCGCATACTTGGTCGCGTCTGACATGTCGTCCTTGAGCATATCGTACAGCACGGTGACCGCCATGGACGAGTTTAAGTCGTCGCACAGCGCCGCCTCAAATCTTGCCCTGTAGTCGTCAAATTTTGCCTTGTCGACCGCGCCGTTTTTGTCGAGCGTGCCGATCCGCTTTACCAGCTTCTCATATGCGGCGCTCATGTTGTCGAGCACTTCGTATGAGAACTCGAGCGGCTTGCGGTAGTGCGACTGCAGACAGAAGAGACGGTATATGATCGGATCGTATCCCTCCGACTCGAGCAGGGAGACCGTCAGAAAACCGCCCTTTGATTTGCTCATCTTTCCCGACTTGTCGTTCAGGTGATGCACATGGAACCAGTAATTGCACCACTTATGCCCCAGATACGCCTCGCTCTGCGCGATCTCATTGGTGTGGTGCGGAAAGATATTATCCACGCCGCCGCAGTGGATATCCATGTACCCGCCAAGATGCTTCATGCTGATGCAGGAGCACTCGATATGCCAGCCCGGATACCCTACGCCCCACGGACTGTCCCATTTCAACTCCTGATCGTCAAACTTGGATTTCGTGAACCACAGCACAAAATCGCTCTTGTTTCGCTTGTTCGTGTCCTCGTCCACATCGTCGCGCACACCGACCAGCAGTTCTTTCTCGCTCTGGCTGGAAAACACATAGTACTCGTCAAGCTTTGCGGTATCAAAATAAATGTTCCCGCCGCTCTCATACGCGTAATCCTTTTTGATCAGCTCCCCGATCATATGGATAAACTCAGGGATACAGTTTGTCGCCGGCTCCACCACATCCGGCGTCTTGATATTCAATTTGCCGCAGTCGTCAAAAAACGCGTCCGTGTAGAATCTGGCAATCTCCATCACCGTCTTGTGCTCTCTCTTTGCGCCCTTGAGCATCTTATCCTCGCCGGTGTCGGCATCGCTCGAGAGATGTCCCACATCCGTGATGTTCATGACGCGCTTCACGTCGTATCCCACATAGCGGAGCGTCTTTTCCAGCAGATCCTCCATGATGTAGCTGCGCAGGTTTCCGATATGCGCATAGTGGTACACGGTCGGTCCGCAGGTGTACATCGCCACTTTTCCATCCTCATTGGGGACAAACAGCTCCACCTTCCTCGTCAGTGTATTGTAAAAGGACACTTTGTTTTCCATTTTTTCATAACCTCCAGCTCTATGTATTATTCTGTATCGATTCCCTTCTGCAACTGTCTGATCTGCCGTTCGAGCTCCAGGATCCGGTTGGTCATCTCGCTGTTGGCATACTGCAGGTTCCGGATATCCTCGCTGACAGGATCGGGCAGATCCACCTGGTTGAGCTCCTCGCGCACGAGCTTCTGGTTGTTGCGACGCACCACCCTTCCCGGCACACCGACCACCGTACAGTTTGGGGGCACCTCCTCGATCACCACGCTCCCCGCCCCGATCTTGGAATTCTCACCCACCTTAAAAGAACCGATGATCTTGGCGCCCGCGCTGATCATCACATTGTCGCCAATCGTCGGGTGGCGCTTTCCGTGCTCCTTGCCCGTTCCGCCAAGCGTCACTCCCTGATAGAGCGTGACATTGTTGCCGACCACCGCCGTCTCACCGATGATCACGCCATTTCCATGATCGATAAAAAAGTTTTCGCCAATCTCCGCACCAGGATGGATCTCGATACCAGTCTTTCTGACCGCGCGCTGGGAGATCCATCTGGCAAGGAAATAATGTCCGCTCTTGTACAGTCTGTGCGCCACACGATAGTGCAGCATCACCTTAAAGCTTGGGTACAGAAAGACTTCCATGTTGGAATGGATCGCCGGATCTCGCTCCCTTATGACCCTTATCTCATTTTGAATATTCTTAATAAATCCCATCTTGTGCCTCCGCCTGGACTGCTCGCTTAATTTAGATTATGTCATGACCCGGAAATTGCTTCTGCGTTCACTGCCGTGTTGAGCGCGATCTCCATCATCTGCGTGAAGGAATTCTGGCGCTCCTGTGCCGTCGTCGCCTCGCCCGTCACCAGACTGTCCGAGACCGTGAACATGGCAAGCGCATTCTTTCTGCACCGCGCCGCATTCATGTACAGCGCCGCAGCCTCCATCTCGACGCAGAGCACGCCCATCTTCTGCCATCCCTCATTGGCGGCCGCATCATCGTTGTAAAATACATCGGAAGACAGGACATTTCCCACATGATAGCGCGCGCCTGCCTGCTGTGCCTGCGCGATCGCTTCCTTTAACAGCGCGTAGCTTGCGATCGGGGCAAACGTGCCGTTTAACCCATACTGGCTTGCATAATTGGAGTTGGTACACGCCCCCATGCCAAACACGATGTCGCGGATCTTCACATCCTCCTGCATCGCACCCGTCGAGCCGATCCGCATGATATTCTCCACATCAAAGAAATGAAACAGCTCGTACGAGTAGATCCCGATCGTCGGCATTCCCATCCCGCTTGCCATCACGCTGATCTTTGTCCCCTTGTAGGTTCCCGTGTAGCCCTGTATACCCCGGATATTGTTCACCAGGACCGCGTTCTCCAGGAAATTTTCAGCGATAAACTTTGACCGCAGCGGATCTCCGGGCATCAGCACGGTCTTTCCAAAGGCATCCTTCTCTGCATTGATGTGTGGCGTTGTGACAAGTGACATACTACATCCCTCCTGTTTTCATCATAGATCGTCCAGCCATGCCGGACCTGTCAAGTATATACTATCAAATTTCGTATTTCGTTTCAACTGGATATACGCAAAAAGAAATGCCGTCAGCTCACCGATCGTCACCGTGACCTCCGGGCGCATGGAAGCGTCTTTTTCCTGCTCTGTCCCCGGCTCGTCCACGCGTTCCATACGGCTCCCCTGCCCATCGATATACCATCTGAAAAGCCCGTCATTCTCCGCGATCACCGGATCGTGAACCCGGATCGCGATCGTGATCCTGCCGTTTCCTGTGACATGCTTTAACATCTCGGGCATATGGACGATCCTCGCCATGACAGCCGGATTCCTGCCGCTTTTTTCCGCCTTGGCCGTCAGTATATAGCATTCCTTGTCAAATGCCTGGTCAAACACCACCTCCCTGATGCTGTCAGCCCCATTGCCCGTACAGGCAAAGCACCCTTTCCGCACACCGTTCTCCATGATCTGAAACAGATTTCCCCCGCTGGCAAGCAGCCTGCTCTGCTCGCACTCATAATACGCTGCACTTCTGACCGTAAAGAACCCATAACTCCTGCACAACCTCGCATTGACAAAATGGGCGAGCGAGAGCAGCTCTGCCGGCGCAGCAGCCTGCAGGGTCAGATCCGGAATATCAAGCCGGACAGTCTCTCCTGCCGCTGCCCGCCGCAGCATTTCCGCCGATATCGTCTCTGTGTTCAGCGCATAGTGCGGCCTGTCGTAAATCGTTTGAAATCCAAATCGGCCAAAAAGATCTGTGCCGGGCAGATCTCCCGGATCTTCCACAAGACAAAGCGGCACCCGCGTCTGGTCCAGATACGCGAGCGCGTCTGTCATCCTCCGGCGCATCAGCCCCTTCCCCCGATGCTCCTCCTTCGTTGACACCGCACTGATCAGCCCCGTCTCCACACGCTCGACATCTGCCATGCACGGAAAACGCCTTGCGCCGGAAACCGGCGGATTCCGGCGAAGCGCCGCAGCGCGGGACACAAGCTCGAGCCTGGAGCACATCTCTTCATCGGAAAAGATGATGCGGTCCCCTTTTTTCATCATTGTGTCAGGGCGCTGCATCCGGGACATCCCTCACAGGAACGCTGCCCCTTTGTATCCGCAGCCTCCATCGTTGCCATCTCCCGCGGACTTGTGAGCAGGCAGACCGCCTGCGCGGAGATTCCCTTTCCCTCGCCCGTAAATCCAAGCCCTTCCTCTGTCGTCGCCTTGACATTGACCTGATCCGCACTGATCCCAAGCGCCCTGGCGATATTCTCGCGCATCTGGTCAATATACGGACGCATTTTGGGCGCCTGCGCGATGATCGTCGCGTCGATATTCTCGATATAGAACATATTTTCTTCCAGCAATTTCCCGACCTTTTCCAGCAGGATCATGCTGGAGATCCCCTTGTAAGCAGGATCCGTATCCGGAAAATGCTTTCCGATATCGCCGAGCGCCGCGGCACCCAGCAGGGCATCCGCGACCGCGTGCAGCAGCACGTCCGCGTCGGAATGTCCCAACAGTCCCAGCTCATACGGTATCGTCACACCGCCCATGACAAGCGCTCTCCCTTCCACGAGGCGGTGCACGTCATAACCCATTCCTATTCTCATCTAAAGTCTCCCTGTTCCTATTATTTTGCAGGTATCACCAGCCTGTCAAACCCGTCCAGAAGCGCCAGCACGATGTCAAAGAGCCTATCGCAGTCGCCCTCCCTGACGCCTTCGATATTGAGCGGCATCTGCGGATCGTGGAGCGACATGCGCAGCAGCAGCCAGCCCTTCACCTCGTCCGTGTCAAAAGTAATGCGGATCCCTTCATAGGAGTTTGGCGCGATCTGGTACCCTTTCGCCTTTGCCCGCTCCGCAAAGGTATCCAGCGCGTTCTTCCCATATGTTCTGAAATCATCCCCCTGGATCTTAAAGCGGTACTCCCGCTCCTCAAATCCTTTCTCCAGCTTTTCGATAAAAGACGCAAGCGCCTTGCCTTCCTGCGCCGCCTTTGCGAGCGCGATCAGCAGCTTCACCGCCATGTACGCGCCGTCGTCGAGGAAGTAATTCTCACTGAGCGCACCGTGACCGGAAGTCTCGATCGCAAGCGGCGACAGCACACCCTCGTTATTCAGGCGGATGGACTCGTTGATGACATTTTTGTACCCTCTCATATATCTGTGATGCTTCATGCCGATGCCCTCGATAAAGCGCGTCAGCCTGTCGCTGGTAACGGAATCCGTCACGATCGTTCCGCCAGGGTAGTCCGCGGCAATGATCGCTGTCATCATCGCAATGATCGCGTCCCGGTTCACCTCGTCGCCGTTTGGAAGCACAGCCGACATCCTGTCCACATCCGTATCGAAGATGATCCCTAAGTCCGCTTTGTTTTTCAGCACAGCCTGTCTGATCGCCTCCATCGCCTCCCTGTTCTCAGGATTTGGTATATGGTTCGGGAAATGACCGTCCGGCTCCAGAAACTGGCTTCCCGCCGTGTCCGCGCCAAGCGGTTCCAAAACCTTTTCCACAAAGAATCCGCCCGCGCCGTTTCCCGTGTCCACCACGATATGCAGCCCCGTGAGCGGTCTGTCATAATCGCCGGCATTGATACTCTTTCTTATCTTCTCCCGCAAAAATCCACAATATACAGAGATGGAGTCAACTTTTTCCACACCGGAGAGGTCCGCATCCACCACCGCAAGTCCCGACGCCGTCTCGAGCACCTTCGTGATATCGTCATGCTCCAGACCGCCGTCCCTGTCAAAGAACTTGTATCCGTTTCTGTTGAACGGAAGATGGCTTGCCGTGATCATGATCGCGCCGTCAAACGCAAACTCCTCAAACACCGTCGTCATGAACATCGAGGGCGTCGACACCAGGCCGCAGTCGTAAACCTTAGCCCCTGCCGCCGCGATCCCCTTTGCCGCTGCCGCAAACAGGCTGTCCGCCGTGATCCTCGAATCGTGGCCGATCCCGATCCGCAGTTCCTCCGTCCGCTTTCCCTTCTTGTGCGCAAGCCATCTGACAAAGCCACCGCCGATCAGATTTCCCGCATCCTCGGTGAGATTCACATGCTCCCCCTCGATCCCCTCACACGCGATCCCGCGTATATCGCTTCCATTCTGAAGCTTCATAATATCCGTCATCTCGTATTCCTCCGTGAAATCCAGTTCCAAAACAGAACTGCCTACTTTTGGAAATGCCCATAAAAGGAACAGTTCCTTCTGAATGTTACATATTTATCATAATACCATAATTTTCAAAAAAAAGAAATGTCCATTCGCGCTTTTTCGGGAGATACTATCCTGTAAAAATATGTGACAGCCAAAAGGAGTTCCATTTCCGTTATGAAAGAAAAAATCATCCGCCCATTTGACTACTATGCGCTGTTATTTTTCACGACCGCCTTCGCCGGCTGGCTGTGGGAGGTACTGCTCTATCTGGCGACGGCGCACGCCTTTGTGAACCGCGGCGTATACCGGGGACCCTATCTGCCCGTCTACGGCGTTGGCTGCGTGCTTCTGATCCTGCTGCTCCACAGGCTGCGCAGACATCCGGCGGTTGTTTTTGTGTGCTCCTGCCTTCTCTGCACTGTATTGGAATATTTCTCCGGCGTGTGGCTCATGCGGAAATGGGGCATTCGCTGGTGGGATTACAGCGGGCATCTATTGAATATAAACGGGCACATCTGCCTGGCAGGCACAGTCGGTTTCGGTCTTGGCGGCATGCTCCTCATCTGCGTCTTTCAGCCCGTCTTCAACAGATATTACCATCGCATGACGATCGCTGCGCGCGTGACACTGTGCATCGTGTTCACACTGATCTTTATCGCCGATGCCGCTTACTCCGCCATGCGGCCCCACACAGGAGAGCATATCAGCACTTTCGCTCCTTGCTTTTTTACTGCAAATCGCTTATTATGATTAAGAATTGTTAATAACAATAGACAATCCTAAAAACTATCTGAAAAACACTCTAAAAACCAGAAAGGACTGAATGATCATGGAAAATATGGAGATTGAAAAGAAGTACACCATCAAGAAACTGCCCGATAACCTGGAAAACTACCCCTGCAGGATCATCGAGCAGGCATATCTCAACACTGCCCCTGTCGTGCGGGTCCGCAAGTCCGACGACGCCTACTATCTGACCTACAAGGGAAGCGGTCTGATGGCGCGGGAGGAATACAACCTGCCGCTCGACGAGACATCCTACCGCCACCTGCTCAAAAAAGCTGATGGGAATGTCATATCCAAGAAAAGATATGTCATTCCCATCGAAAATCCTCAGTTTGATGATACCTATATCCCGCTGACCGACCCCAGGCTCTGCATCGAGCTGGACATCTTTGCCCCGCCCTTTGCGCCCCTCATCATGGCGGAGGTGGAGTTTCCGGAGGTTGGGATGGCAGAGGCTTTCATCCCGCCCGAATGGTTTGACGAGGACGTCACCAATGATCCTAAGTATCACAACTCAGTCATGAGCCAGCACAGATTTGATTAAATGAGCCTCACTCCGAATCATACCTGTCCCGTCTCATCTGTACAAGACCGGCAACTGCCACGGCGATCATGCCGATAACGACCGCACCGATCAGAATTGTCAGAAGGATGCTGTTCATCCCCGATCCATTCTCCTTAGGCTCAGCGGGTTCTGCCGGCAAAACGACCAGATCCATACCGTCCTCCCCCGTTGATAACACGATGTGTTCCAATTCCATATCCGTGTCCGGCGTTATCATCGGAACCTGTTCGTCTGCCGGTTCCGATGAAGTCACACTGGCGTCTGCCGCAATCTCGCCCGTTATCGTTGTCGCCGACGGCTTTGGCGATGACGGTGCGGCCGAAGGCACTGACGCAGCCGGCTGGGCTGCTGTGGATGCCGCGGGTACTGTAGCTACCGATGTCTGGTCTGGCACAGCATTATTCCCTGCTCCCGGCGGAAGCACTGCCACCGGCGTATCAACTGTTTTTGGATCTGCCGGCTTGCTGCTGGAGCTGCTGGCAGTGCTATTGCTGCCGGAACTGCCTGCAGTATTATCGTTGCCGAAACTGCTTGCAGACGCATTCCCGGAGCCGTTCTGTGAAGACGCCGCGGGCTTTTCCTGCGGTGCTGTCTCCTGCTTTGGCGTTTCCTTTGCAAACATCACGTCCAGAATATTGCCCCCGCCGTTTAGATCCTCCGCCCTGACTGTATACTTCATGGAACTGCTGTCAGTCACCTTCCGCGCTTCACCGTTCAGGTACAGCCCGCTGATCTGATAGCCGTCCTTCGCTTTTATGACAACCGTGCGCGTCTGGCCTTTTTCCGACACGGTGCAGATCTTGCTGCTTTTGTCTTCCTGAAATACAGCCTCGCCGCCCTCGGTATTCATGATCAGAAGTTTCTGGGTGATCTTATCTTCCGCCGGCTCTCCGTTTATCGCCACGACCGCAAAAGGACTGAACGAATAGCAGGTGACGATCAGACCCTTGTCCGTCACGATGCAGTCAAGCTCCTCCGTCTTAATGATCTTTCCAGCTTTGTCCCTCGTAAAGTGGTACGCCTTGTAGCTCACCCCTTCATTCTCCGGTCCAAAGCCTTCCGGAAAACCGATATGCAGCCTGACACTGTCGCCTGTCCTTAAGATAGTCTCGTTGCAGGTCATCAGCTTGAGATCGTAGGTAGCACTCTTTTGTATGCTGCACCCGCTGGGAAGCTCTTTCTCGATCCGGTCCAGCATCTCCCCGCTCTGTTTTGCGGGATCGCTCTCCACCACGACCTCCGGTTTCGACGCCGTCAGAACGATATTCTTCACATCCTTCAATTTCTCTTCGTTCTCATTCACCCAGTCGCCGCAGAAAATGTCCATCGGCTCAAGCAGCTTCGGCTTTGCCCCCAGGTTCAGATAGATTCCCTCGGCTCTGTATCTGCAGATCGATATGCTTTTCTTCGCACTGTAGATAAAGCTGTCCGGTGCTTTCAGGCTTCCCTTCCCCTGAAGCCCGGTGACCTGAAATACATAATCAGCGTAATTGTCCGCCAATTGGTCACTCGGCGTGAAGTCAAACTCCACCGTGCGGTCATGATCCCACTTAAAATTCTCGATCTTGCTGTACTGCTCCGCACTCCATCCATTCTTTACAGAAACCTCATACCCGACGCTCTGCCCGTTGACCGGCACGAGCTGCTCGTTGAACTTCACTGTGATGTGATATTTCTTTCCGCAGGTAATAAAACCCGTATTACCCGGCGTAAATTTCACTGCATAGGGCGACGGGATAAATGTCCCCATCGGATTGTCCAGTTTTCCCGTGGAGACGATAAAATCCCCCTCTGTTCCCTGAAACGTCCAGTTTTTCTCCAGTTCCTCCGGCGTCAGACTCTCTCCGTACAGCGGGCCTGCAGGCGCCTTTTTCGTGATCGCAAACTCAATATACCTGCTGTTTCCATTGGCAACGACCAGTGCGTCCGCAAGCTGCGGCATGACAAAAGGCTTTGGATCCGCGTACCCCCAGCTTCCGACTTCATAATCGCCAGCCCCCGGCAGGTACTGATAAAAGCGCATCAGGATATACACGCCCTCACTGTCGACAGCCTCCTGATACCCCATGCCCTTGTAGCTGGCTTTGAATACACCTACTTCCCCTTCCGACTCCGTTCCATCCCTGTACTGCACCAGGAATCCTTCTTTGTCAAAGAGCGTCCTGTATCCGCTGCTGTCCGTGTTCCCCGTATCCGGCTTCTGTTGTTCTCCGTCTCCGGCGCCCTCGTCCGCGCCTGCAAGCTGCGGATACGTAAACCGAAAACCGCTGCCGGACATGACACCGTTCGGAAAGTGGTTCTCAGCCATCACCGACTTGTCAGCCAGCAGGTACTTACCGCTGTCAACAGTCCCCTTCATACCGTCTCCGGCTGTGGCATCCAGACCGTACCATTTCCCGTCGATCTGTACATAGTTCCACATGTGAAGATTATCGCTGCCATCCGGCGCCCTATAATTTCCCTGCACCAGCACGCTCTTAATTCCCATGGCATCCAGAACGGTCTTGACCGCCCTGGCATAGCCCTCGCACAGACTCTGTCCCTTGACAAGCGCACCGTAAGAAGTCCTCACATGTCCGGCGTTGCCCGCATCGCAGTTCGTGTCCAGCCTGTACTCTGTATTGTCTATGATGGCATTGTGCACATAGATTACCTGTTCCCGCACGGACGAGGAATGCGCCTTCGCCTCCTGAACGATCTTGCTCACCCTGCCGTCCTGCTCTTTGACCGCACCCGCTACCTGCTCCTGACTGGAAAATCCCTCCACAAAATAAGTATCGGTCCTGCCGGTTCCCAGAGTGACCTGATACACTGCGGTGTCACTGCCAGATTCCTCCGGCGACGCGCCGTTCCTGGACATCGAAACCGACAGATTGGAGAAATCCACATAAAAAATATCCGGGTAATCTGCATAAAATGCGTCTCTTGCCGCCCCGAACACTTTCAGAAGCTCCTCCTCTTTTCCGTCGTAGACCGCAAGCTGTTCGCTGGTCATATGCCCCTTCTCCACCAGGTCATACGCCTGACTGCCCGTCTGAAAAATGCCCTGTACATACATCTCGTACATGGCATCATAAAATTTTTTCGCATCGTCATTCAACTGACTGTAATAATAGCGACTTGCGTTCGTGTTTGCCGCACTGACACTGCCGCCCATGCCTGCCATGCCATATGACAGTACCAGCAGCAGGGCAAGAATGACAGCAAAGATTCTCGTTCGTCTCATCATCCTACTCCCCTTTATCTTAAGATTTTTAAAAAATAGTATCAGCTTTGCAGTTTATTGTCAAGAAATGGAATCTGATTTAATATTTCGTAATATATTGTTAATACCTTTTTCCGTTTCTGCAAGCTGTTTTTTCAAAAGGGGCAGGGCGGTGTTTTCTTTCTTCTGCGTCCTCCCTGACTACATCACGATAACTGTACCCGCCCATATAGGACTGTGGTTTTACAGCAGATCGCAACCGCTTATTTTGCATTTGGGAGAACGTTTGTTATACGCTTTGTATATCAAAAATCCGTTATTAAGTTTTCAGCGGCAAAGGATATCACTGTATCGATCGCTTCACGGTTGTATGGATATACTCGTCCGTAATAGACAAAATATATCAGCATTGCCCAATAGACCTCATATCCTCCCAAATCATATTCTTCCTTTGTCGGAAAATATGAACTGCATCCATTTGTATATCCATTAAAATAAAAAAAGGGATTGTCCAGAAGCTGTACGGTTTCAAGTGCAAACTCTGTCATAGTTTCATTTGGTATGCCGCACAGGCACCAGCCGCCAATACAAAAATATTGTATCTCCAGGCGTTCTTCTTGAAAAGAAATACCGCTGTTGTGCAAACTTTTAACCTTTTCAATCCATTTTTGCCCGTTTATGCCGCAGTATTTTAGCGCTTCATCCGCTATTTGAGCAGCTTCCGTTAGATCCGGAACCTTTGATCGAAGCGCGATATATTTTGAATACGCACAAACACCAGCCGAAGATTCCGTGTTTATGGCGTGAAATATTGGTTTGACTTTTTTGCTCACTTCCTGTGCCATTTGTCCGAACGCATTTTCACAGTTTATATATTCCTCACCTTGTCCGTCAACAGGAGTAAAAGAAGCTCTGTAATATTTGGGAGCAATGTTCCCGGCTGATCCCTGTACAATCATAATTGGGCAATGATATTCTTCTGCAAACATTTTTCGGACAGCGCCAAAATAATCTGCGGAGATAAGGTAATTATCCCTCTTTAGGACATTACAGTGTGCTGTAAGGCGCAATATGATCAATTTTAAATCATTCTTATCGCTGGAACAGACTTTAAGTATCCCGACTCTGCGGTCGATTTTGTCAGAAGATCTGCGCCTGTTATTACCAATATCCGCTTCAACATTATCCCATCCAACCGACACTTCGCTCGTCGATGCCTTTGCTTTTTCAGCGGCACTGCAAATCTTCTGGCAAATTTTGTGAAAATACTCTTTTTCAACATCGGTATTAGCAGCCGCATGGGTATGGGAAAATGATAACATTATCTTTTCTCTGGGTGTGCCTACAACTGCGCCAATCATATCCCGAAGTAAATCCGCTTCTCTTTTATTAAAGCCAATATTGTCTATAGTCACCAGACAAGCGGTCCCATGATTCTCCCAAACAGAAACCTGTGCCATCAAACTATCCAATATACCTCTGGAAATGTTATCTGTGCGATTAAATCCAACCATAGTAACAGGCATTTGGGGGGTAATATCCGTTTCGGCAAATCCCATTTTCATTGTTTTTCCTCCTTGAGAATTTGTACTTTTCCCATTTGTTCTACCCTTTTCTTCATCAACTGCCGGAACTGGTCGCTGCTTTCACCGCATTTGCGTACCGGCGGAGAACACACGCCGCAGCATGGCGGCACTGCACTTAATAAAAACCCAAACGGTAAAAAAGAATTTGAAGAATGGAAAGCACCGAGGGCAATGGAAGCAGAAAAGAAAAGGAACGTATGACACTAAAGATATACTAAACATCTAATGCGGATAACAGAACTTGAACCTGCACGGTCACCCACCAGAACCTAAATCTAACGCGTCTGCCAATTCCGCCATATCCGCATAAAAGCCTTGTAAATAACAGGGTACTACTTCTGTCTCGTAGGATTTTTCTCAATTTACACTCGCAGGTTCCCAGTTTCGGCTGTGGAAAATCGGACGAGTTGTCTGCTTATTTCCTGGACAACTCTATTATCTCTAATCTTACGGGAAAAGTAAAGCGGATTATTAACTTTCCGAATGAAATTATCCCATTCTTGAGGCGTAATTAGGCTGGTAAAAATACAGTATCTCTTTCAATATATCAACGATTCCATCCAGGATAATTGCTCTGTCATTCACAAATTCTTCCATTAGAGAAACCTTTTCACTTACGCCTTCCTTACCAACAGGCTTCTCTAAATTCATAATAATACAGCGGCTAAGCATATCCTCACGTTTTACGATATCGTGAATACCATTCAGAATAATAGGCTGGCACAAGTCAAAGTGCACCATTTCATCATCTGTATAAAGTTTCCTGTGTGATTCCGTAATTCCTGTGATTGTCGTACATAATTTATCACTCAGTCTTGCATTCAGTGTTTGAAGATTATCAAATGCCATTAAATAGTTATCTCGAAACACCAAAGCCAAATCGGCATCATTTTTCGGAAACAGACTTGGTTTATTATCAGCCATAGGGTCAATTAATGCCTTCTCTTTCTGCAAAACATACATTCAAACCGCCGTCTCTCATTCTCTGCGGGATATATCACAATCTCCCAATTCCTTTATCTTTTCGATTACTTCTTCAATAAAGCGTTCCGTTCTCCGTTTACCATAATACTCATAAGGATTTACGCTTTTCTCCGTCTTTTCGTCCATCCACGGATTCACCACCCAATAACCGTTAAACTCGAATTTAACCATATCAACCGTAGCCTGTCCAGAACCGTCATGCCATATAGCGTCCATTTGGTTCCAAGCAAAATTTTTTACGGATTCCATTGTCACTTTCATACAATCCACCCTCCCTTTTCTCCGTTTCGTCTAATTACCCCTATACTTTGCTCACAAATGCAACTGTAAGTATAGATAATAAAAGCATACCGCATATTCATATAAAAAAGCAACCGTGAGTATCCTTTTCTTTAGCTGATAGTTTCAAGAAAAGGAGTGATACTGTGGACTACAGACTTCTGGGAAAACGGATAAGGGAAGAACGCCTACGGCTGGGAAAGACACAGGAGCGTCTTGCGGAAGAGGTCAATATCTCAACCGCCTATCTCGGACAGATAGAACGTGGGAAACGGAGCGTTACGCTGGATAAGCTGATACCTCTGGCGAACAAACTGGGAGTAAGCGTAGATTTCTTACTAGCCGAATACCTTACCCCGAATGACGATAACAGCCTTGACCTGATGAGACAGCTTTTTAGCGGTAAAACTGCAGAAGAAAAGGAATCAGCCAATCACGGCCCGTCCGGCAGTAAATCAAATCCGTTATCGCTCTATCCACAGAATACCACCTTTCCCTACAGCGTCATCGTCAGTTTCCGATTACCATTCGGGGCAACAGTACGGTCGATTGAAAATGGCGAAGTGTCCCTTATAGCCTTTGATAGTGTCGGCTCTCAGATTTTTGGTTTTACAGTGTTCAAGGAAGTCTCCGAAAGCATCAGCTACTGTTAAATCCCTCGTGTTCTGAAAAGATATTTTAGTCATAAAAATGCTACAATATAGAAAAAGACTCCCTGTAAACGTTGTATTTACAAGGAGTCTTATGCGGAATGAGGGATTTGAACCCTCACGGTTGCCCACAGGAACCTAAATCCTGCATGTCTGCCAATTCCATCAATTCCGCATCTGGGGTATGGGGAAGAACCTAAATCTAACGCGTCTGCCAATTCCGCCATATCCGCATTCTGCATCTCATCAGACATGCTTCTATATTTTAACAAATACGAAGGCAAAAGTCAACTGATTTTTTGAACACAGATCCCAACTCAGTCTTGTGTCCTCAGTTCGATGCTTCCAAGAGCACACTCCAATACTGCCCTTCCCAGCGCCACGCTGCTTTTAAAAGACTTCCTTGCCGCAAAACTTCCCACTTTGCCGCCATTGATCCTGACACTGCCCACCGCACAGGAAACATCATAATTGAAATCGCTCTCCTTATTGTCCAGATGAAAACTGCAGTTTCCCACTCCGCAGTTCACCCGGATATCTCCGTTGACGCTCCCCTTGTAGACCATTGAGCCCACGCCGCACTCGATGTCAAGGCTGCCTGCCGTCACACCTTTCATCTTTGCCTTTCCGGCGCCGATCTCCACATGAAGGCTTCCTCGAACGGATAACTGCGCCGCCTTCCATTTGCCCGCGCCGATCTCTACCTCCATTTCCTCACAGGCGACCGGAACCGCATCCAGATCCATGGAACCCGCGCCGATCTCCAGCACCGCATGTTCCAGCGACAGCCCCGCCGGCAGATAGATCGTGATCTTTGTCTCGTCACTGCCAAACCGGGGCAGGTTCACGAACCCTTCCATTTTGTAGGCGATCACAAGTTTTCCCGCCCTCAGCTCACACGTATATCTGTCCGTCTGCAGATTCCTTGCCTCTACCCGGATCTCCCCGTCCACCGACTCCTCCGTCCAGACAGACGCAGCCGCGATCCGCAGCTCCAGTTTCCTCACATCGTGCGCCGCAAAAGTATTCACCCGCAGTTCCTTTTCAAAATCTCCCATAGCCATGCTCCTTTTCCTGATACAATGTTTATACATAATAGATCTCAATGTTACCAAAGTTCGTCTCGCCCTTCAAGCACAGTTCGGCGCTACTGCTGCCCACGCTCTTCCCGTGCTCATTGACGCTGCCGAAAACGTGCTCCAGCTCATTGTGCACTTTCCATTCCTTTGGAATGTAGAGAACCGTCTCCCCGAAATTATTGTCGACCTTCACTGTCGCGGTCCCCCCCTGAATGACTGCATTGTCAAAATAGATCGTCATGCTGCCAAAATTATTCTCCAGACGCGCCTTGCAGAAATTGTCCGAATGAATGTAGCGGATCGCTGAACCGAAGGTATTTTCACAACGGATCTGCTCTCCGCTGCACTGTTCACTGCTGTTTCCGATCCCCCTGACGCCGTCGCTGTCCCACTCAAACTCAATACCATGCTTTCTCTCCTTTTTTCCGCCAAACAGCAGGGAAAGCCCGATACTCAGCAGCAGCGCCGCAGCCAGAACCGTCCACGGCGTCAGCGCCTCGATCCCCAGCGGCCCGTCATAGATGATGCACAGAAACGCCACGGCAAACAGCATCTCATAAAAGTTCCTGTGCCGGACGCCATCCGCTGCCATCCAGACCAGAAACACCGTCGCCAGAAGGGAGAACACGCCCACATCCGGCAGTATGCCGATCTTGCTGGCAACGACGATCATTGCCATCATTATAAAAAAGATACCCCAAAATATTTTTCGTTTTCTCATCGATGCAACCTCTTTTCCTCCAATTTACTGATCAATGGTTTATAGTAATACCGCGAGACATAGACCTGCTTGTGGGTGTCCGCAAACGCCACCACACTCGATGCCGTCAGGTTCCGGTTGATAGAATAGATATGGTTCGTATTCAGGATCGTCGACTTTGACACTCTCATAAAAAATCCCGGAAGAATGTCCTCCAGCTCATAGAGCTTGTACTTAATCTGATATGCCTCCGATCTCGTATGTGCGCTGATGCCTTTTTCGTCCGTCTCAAAGAACAAGATCTCATCCAACATCAGATAATACTCGGTATTTCCCTTGTAAAAAACAAATTTCTGCGTCCCCCCGGAAGCCTCGCTCACCGCTTTTTGAATTGCAGAGATTTCCTCTGTCAGCCTCCGGCAGCGGATCAGCACCTCGTCCTCCTCCAGGGTCTCCTCGATCTCAATTTTTATTTTCATTCATTTACTCCCTGTATGCTCCCGGCTGAAATGCATACTGATATTTCCCGCGCGCTGGCACACCGCTTCCACTCCGCCGCCTGATATACTGCTCTCATCACCAGCTTTTCTCTATCATAATAAAACGAACCACCGATGTAAACCGTTTTACATCAAGTGGTTCGATTTGCCCGCTAAGAGGTGAAAAACTACCCCTCAGACATTGTCGGGAATGGTGCTGATGACTTTCCTGTTGATCATTATCATAAAGAGCGTTGAGGCGCAAAAGGACATCAGCTCCGCGATCGGAAATGCCCACCATACCGCATGGAGTCCCCCGAGCCTCGCGAGGATAAATGCGGCTGGCAGCAGTACCACAAGCTGTCTGGCAACCGATACGACAAGGCTGTACACGCCGTTTCCAAGCGCCTGGAATACGGAACCTGCTATGATGCAGAACCATGCGATCAGGAAATGGAAGCCGATGATGCGCAGCGCAGGCACACCGATGGCAAGCATCTCATCCGATGCCTCAAACATGTCAAGTAGCACTCCCGGTATCGTCTCAAACACGATAAATCCGACAAGAAGCAGTGTAAATGCGTACACAAGGCTGCACTTGATCGCCTTGATCACCCGGCTCCTTTTCCCGGCTCCGTAATTGAACGCCACGATCGGTATCAGACCGTTGTTCAGTCCGAACACCGGCATAAAGAAAAAGCTCTGCAGCTTGAAATAAACGCCAAACACGGCAGTCGCCGTCGAAGAGAACGTGATCAGGATCTGATTCATTCCGTATGTCATGACCGAACCGATCGCCTGCATGATAATGGACGGCACTCCGACCTTATAGATGTTGCCGATCGTGCCCGCGTCCGGTCGAAAGCCCTTTACAGAGAGCGTGATCTCCTTATTTACCCTGATGTTAAAGATCAATCCGAGCGTCCCGCCCACGATCTGCCCGATGACAGTCGCGATCGCCGCGCCGGCCACGCCCATTTTGGGCATACCCAGCAGTCCGAAGATCAGGATCGGATCCAGGATAATGTTCGTCACCGCCCCGACCGCCTGTGTGATCATGGAGTACAGCGTTTTTCCGGTTGACTGCAGCAGCTTCTCAAAGATCAGCTGCGCATACAGTCCAAAAGAACACACGCACACGATCGTAAGATACTGTACACCCAGCGTGAGGATCTCGGGATCCGCGCCCTTCACCTGACTCGCATAGAACGGCCTGACCCCGACGATCCCGACAATCACAAACGCGATATAACTCAGTACTGCCAGGAAGATGCCATTCATAGCCGTCTTGCTCACCTGCTTCAAGTCTTTCTCCCCCAGCTGCTTTGAGAGCAGGGAGTTAACACCCACGCCTGTACCCGTACCGAGTGCGATCAGAAGCGTCTGTATCGGAAACGCAAGCGACACCGCGGTCAGCGCGTTCTCACTCAGCTTTGCCACAAAAATACTGTCCACGATATTGTAGAGCGCCTGAACCAGCATGGACACCATCATTGGCAGCGACATATTTAACAGTAATCTGTTGACGGGCATGACGCCCATCTTGTTTTCCTGTGACTCTGCACCTACTTTATTGCTCATTCGTTCTCCTCCGTTTTCCTTTTGTCAGTATTGTAGTATGTCCAATCCCTAAAAAACAAGCCCATACCTGCGCCAGACCGCAGATATGACCTTGTTTTGAAGAGCGTTCCTGTATATGATCCCCCGGTCAGACCCTCGTCTCCACAAAGATCGTGTAAATCGCCCGGATCGCTGTCTCGAAATCCTCGTTGGAAACACCGATGATGACATTCTGTTCACTCGAACCCTGGTCGATCATCCTGACGTTCACATTCGCATGCGCCAGCGCGGCGAAGATCCTGCCCACCGTCCCTCTCTGCGACTTCATGCACCGCCCCACGACAGCGATCAGCGCAAGGTCCGACTGGATCTCTATGTGATCGGGATTCACCGCCTTGCTGATGCCGGACAGGATATTCTGCTCCTTGTCGGCAAACTCCGTCTGATGAACCATCACATTCAGCGTGTCGATCCCGGAGGGCATATGTTCAAACGAAATATCATACTCCTCAAATACCTGGAGCACTTTTCTCCCAAAACCGATCTCCGCATTCATCATATCCTTCTCAATATTGATGGAAGCAAACCCTTTCTTGCCCGCGATGCCCGTGATCGTATACTTCGACTTCTTGCAGGTATTCCCGACGATCCATGTCCCCTCATCCTCGGGCTGGTTCGTGTTTCTGATATTGATGGGGATCCCCTGCTTTCTCACCGGGAATATCGCATCCTCATGAAGAACACCTGCCCCCATGTAGGAAAGCTCCCTCAGCTCACCATACGTGATCGTATCGATCCCTTTTGGGTTCTCGATAATACGCGGATCCGCGATCAGAAACCCCGACACATCTGTCCAGTTCTCATACACATCCGCCTGGATCGCCTTTGCCACGATCGAGCCCGTGATGTCGGAACCGCCTCTTGAGAACGTCACGACAGTCCCGTCCTCCATCGCTCCGTAAAATCCGGGAATGACCGCCCGCTCTACGCCCTCGAGGCGCTTAGACAGGAGCACCTGCGTCACATCGGCGTCGAACACGCCCGCCTCATTGAACCGGATCGCCTCCGCAGGATCGACAAACTCATACCCGAGATATTCCGCCATGATGATACCGTTTAAGTACTCCCCGCGGCTCGCTGCATAGTTAGACCCCGCCTTTCTCTTGAAATTGTCAATGATCCTGTCAAATTCAGATGAAAGATCCAGGTCAAGCCTCAATCCGTCGATGATCTCCTGGTACCGCTTCTCGATCTGGGCGATCTCCGCATTAAAATTGTGATCCCTCTCTGCCAGCGCATAGCACGCATAGAGCATATCCGTCACCTTTGTATCCTTGTCAAACCGCTTTCCCGGCGCCGACGGAACGACAAACTTTCTGTCCTCATCCGCATGGATAATGTTGCCGACCTTCACAAACTGTTCTGCGCTCGCCAGTGAACTTCCGCCAAATTTAACTACCTTTTTCATCTCACACTATTCCTTTCCCACAACCAAAGTATTCCACAGCGTATCTCCTACTATATTCATATTCAGGAACACCACCCGTGTGCTGTCTTCTGAAGCGTTAATCTACCCTGATCATCGACAATACGCTGCCAAATCCTGCAGCCTTGTCTCTGTATTCCGCCTCTGTCATCTCCTCCGTGACAAATCCGCACTCTCCGGCGGCTATATCTGTATACATCTCGACCTCGCCAAAAATATCTTTGATCCGCGGTTCATCAGCCAGAGGCACGCGCACAAAAAATCTTCTGACTGCGCCGTCGACCGGTGAGATCGCAAGCTTCTGATCCTCCCACCTGATATCCAGATGCTTGCCGATATGACGCGCACAGTCAAGGACATCCGCCACTACCGCACTCGCTGTCGCAAGCTTTCCTGCACCCTTGCCGTAATACATCGTCTCACCACCCATATTGCAGTTGATCAGGATCGCGTTGAACACGCCTTTGACAGCATAAAGAGGATTCTCGGGTTTCACGATGAACGGCGCCACGATCGCATAGTATTTGTCACCCTTCTTGACACTCTTTGCAAAGAGCTTGATCGTCGCTCCCATCTTCTTCGCATAGGCAAAATCCACATCCGTGATCGCTGTGATCCCCTCCGTGACGATATCTTCGAAATCGACCTTTTTGCCGTAGGCGAGCGAGGTCAGGATCGCGATCTTCCTGCACGCGTCCAGCCCCAGGACATCCGCATCCGGGTTCTTCTCCGCATATCCCTTCTCCTGCGCCCGCGCGAGCACGGTATCAAACGCAAGTCCCTCCGTCTCCATCTTGGTCAGTATATAGTTGGTCGTCCCGTTCAGGATCCCTGTGATCGACAGAATCTCCTCCTGCGCGAGCGATGTCCGCAGCGGTCTGATGATCGGAATGCCGCCGCCGACACTCGCCTCAAACAGATAACTGCAATCGTGCGCCTCAGCGATCCGGATCAGCTCCGGACCATGCTTTTCCACCAGCTCCTTGTTCGACGTGCACACACTCTTGCCGCTCTCGAGCGCACGCTTTGTAAACTCATATGCAGGGTGCTCGCCGCCCATCGTCTCGCACACGATCGCCACCTCTGCGTCATTGAGGATCACATCGACATCATGAACCAGCACTTCCTGTACCGGATCCCCCTCAAACTCACGCAAGTCAAGCACATACTTCACCTGTATCTCATCACCAAGCTTACCTGCGATGACATCCTTATTCTTTTTGACGACTTCGTAAACACCGCTTCCCACCGTACCGTATCCCAATATCGCTATCTTTGTCATGTTCCCTGACCTCCTATTTTCCCAGCACTTTTACATTATGCACTCCGCTTTTCTTCTCCATCTCTGTCACCATCCCGGACACATCTCCCGCCGTGTCCAGCATCTGTATGCTCAGTGACAGTGTTGCAATCCCGTTGATCGGTATCGTCTGATGGATCGTAAGGATATTTGCGTCAAAATCCGCAACTACCTTCAATACCTCCGACAAAAGCCCGGGTTCGTCATCCATCCTGCACGCCAGTGTAAACGTCGCGCCCTGCGTGGAATCCTGGAATGGAAAAACATCGTCTTTGTACTTATAATAAGAGCTCCTGCTGATACCGACGCGATCGACCGCCTCCTGCACCGATGCCGCCTTCTGTGTCTCCAAAAGCCGGTTCACCTCGACCACCTTCAATAGCACTTCCGGCAGAGCTCTCTTTTTTACAACGAAGTAAGCTGTTGTCTCTTCCATATCCCTATCTTTCCCTTACACCTTAAAATATGAATGATTACCCTTGCTACCGCTCAAACGGCTTGCTTGTATCCCCAGCAAAGACATTTGTGCGTCACTGCAATACATATTATCATAACGCACAAAAAAGTGCAACCTGTTTGTTGCACTTTTTCTGAAACATGATGAAATTGCCTAAAAATCTGTTCTGCAAGTTTCCAGGCAAACTCTTTCATGAGACATCGGGGACTCGAACCCCGGACCACCTGATTAAAAGTTAGGTAAGCGCGAACCCTGAAACCCTTATATTTCCCAGGTTCCGGGTTTTTCATATTTTTTATGAGCGCTGATTTTGAGCGGATTAATCAATTCATTTCCTATCATTATCAATACCCCTTTGACAACGTCTGTCCTGAAATTATTTTCTTATTGAGCAGCAGACATCTTTATGCTACAATAGGTCTTGTATGATTGAACGGAAAAATGGATGCGGTTTTCTGACGATGCCCTCTAGTCTTACGAAAGAGGGTGGTGCCATATGAACACAATCGAAGTCTTGACTTTATTGTTAGTAATCTTTGCGGCTCTGTCTTACATAGACAATCATAAAAAGAAATAGCATCCCACCGCCTAAAGTGAATGCTACTTCTTTAACTTAATTTTTCACAGAGGGCAATCGGAAAATCAATTCCGATCACTTCTAAGTAGATTATACAATAGAGCCGCCTGTTTTGCAAGCGGCTCTTTTAATATTTTTATGCCATGAACAGCCGTGGTGTTCATACGCTGTCCGTGGCATATACTTCTATTCACTCTCTGAATCCCTGATCCTGTCAAAAAGCTTTGAGCTGTTCTCACAGACCGCCGTTTTCGTATTACGGGTTAAACTCTGATACATTTTCTTCTTCCACGACCGTTTTATATATTTTTCTTCCACAGTCCCGTCACCTTTTACGCTGAAATCATTTATAACCAGTGCAAAAAAGGGATAAGTATCTGATGGGGAATCTTTCAGACTATTTTCTTGACATGGTGTGTTATCATTTTACCATAATAAGTGAGATATAAACATATTTTTTATGCATTTTTTATTCATCAAACGCACTCTAGGACAATGAGCGTTTCCTTACAGCAATGCCCCCTCCTGACACCCGGTATACCGGCCATAAATCCAATGTTTTCTTCATTTTTTAGATATACCGCACAAAAAAAGCGGATTCCTACACATTTATTGTAGAAATCCACTGTTCTGATGAGACATCGGGGACTCGAACCCCGGACAACTTGATTAAAAGTCAAGTAATATAAGGTACGTTAGTCCTATTAAATGTAGCGTTTTTAGCCATCAGTGTGAGTCAAAAATGAGTCATCGACTTTTACAATAACTCTTTTATGTTCGAACTACTTCCTATTTTAAATAGCAATATAGCAAAGGTCAACACTGGAACTCTTACTGGCGGAGCAAAAACGATTACGACCAGCAGAAAACCAAGTATCATAGTGGCGCACGAAACAAGTAATGACGCATTCCTCGGAGGATACATTGTGGCAACTAGCGCACGGCTTGGATATGCTGTAATCATCACTAAAAATAATGATACATCGTACAACATAACAAATAGCGCGGGAAACGCAAGTAATTTTGAGTATTGGTGGGCATAGCTGATCTAAACCGGCATTTACTTTATCGCAAAATATTTAATTGTCTGTCCTGTATATCTGGAAGTTATTTCCTGATGAAAACTAAATCCGGTACTTGTCAGCTCAATAGAACATTTTGACGGATCAGTGATTACACCTCCCGACGCCAGGTTAGTCATGTTTAGAAAAAAATCTGCAATTGTACCGCTGACTTTATCCTCTCCATCAATTTTTGTCATAACATTAACGCCATACCCAGGACATGGCGCCACCAAAAACACCGCGCTAGGCTTAAACCCAACATTAATTGTGTTTGTGGTTCCTTGCCCTGTTCCTGTAAAGGTTCCTTTTTTACAGATGTTCGATATATTGCTATTTATTTTACTATCTGAAGATCACATACATAAAAAAGACTGTAATTAGCAGCCTTTTTTCGTTTTTTCTTAATAATCTCCTAAACAGCTTAAAAAGTCTTATGTTCCGCTCTCCAGTCCTCTGGGAAGAACTGTTCTAGATTTACATTGTATTTTTCACTTGCAAAACCGATTGCTTCGTCAAATCCCTCTTCCCTTACATCTTCCCATGCGCTTCTATCTTCTTCCTCCAAAAAACGTTCTTCAAATTCATTCATGGCCGCATCAGCAATTTCCTCTGTTACTTCTCTTTCTTCGCCCTTATACCAGTATGTCACCATAATTTTCACCCTTTCTGAATCTATTTGCTTTTCATCCTGTTATCTGCTATAATTACTTTGTGAATCGGGCGGCTTATGTGCCTGCCGCCCTTTTCTGTTTTTGGGCTGATTTATTCAGCCTTTTCCTTTTCATCCGTTTCTGCTTCCGGCTGGAATCCAGTGGAATGTTTACGGATTTCCTTGTTCATCTCTTTGACTTCTTCCAAGCTTTGGCATTTATCCGTTGCCGTGGTAATCAGCCATGCGATAAACTGCATCTGCTTATCTGTCATCCCTTGCATATTTCTCCTTTCTCCCTTTCGGGTTATTAGCCCTTTATCTCTTGGACTAATTATAGTATAATATATGTGCGTAATAATGTCAAGCTCTTTTCCTTGAAATATGTGCGTTATTTCAAGATTTTTTCCAGTTCATCCAGTTTAGTTAAAACCGTATCACGCACAAACGCACTTGCTGTCTTATTCAACCCTAGATTTTCTATGCGTTCCTTTGTCCCATTGGGAAAAACAATATTCAGCCGATAATTTCGGTTTTCATATTCCCTAACTGCCTTCTGCCTTGCGGCTCTTTGCTCTGGTGTATATTCTTTTGCCATGTGCCACACCTCCATATGTTTTTTTTATTATATCATATGTGCGTAAAATTTTCAAGTCATATGTGCGTTATGTATGTTATGCAAATTTGCTGTTTAATAAGAAAAAGGGCTGTTAATCACAGCCCCTTTTCTTGATTCGCGTTTAAATGATCAGATCCGTTTAAATGCCTGTCTTGACTTCGGTCCGCACTTTTTGTCCTGTGTCAGTCCCAGTAATCCCTGTGCCTCCCCAAGAGCTTTATCCGATGCCGCCCCCCATACTCCGTCTATCTGGCTGGCATCCGGATGCCCTGCGCCATCCAAAAACAAGCCAAACCGCCACATATGCCACTGCACCCACTTAACATCATCCCCACGCATATTGGTTTTGCCTGGAGCGTAGTATATCGTCCGTGTTGGTTCTGGATATGGATTAGCGGACGCTTTGACCGACGCACCTGCTGTGGAGCCATTTGGGCGCCCAGAAGGGACTGCAGAACCTGATCGTGCATTTCCGCTAACCACGATCACCGTATGCCCTTTAGTTTTGGTAACCAGAACGTCTCCATTATAAAGAACTGTTGTGGCTGTGACCACAATTTTGCTTTCAAATCTGCCTGTATTGGCAAGCGCCGTTCCCTCTCCCGCTGTCGTGAAGTTTCCTGGATCAAACCCTGCCTCGATACAACACCCCCTGACAAGCGTTCCGCAATCTGCTTCTGTCTTTTCCGCAATCTTTGCCATGCTACCGTATCTTCCCAGCTTGGAGATCACATCCAGGCGGTTGCTCTGGTCATATCCGATATTGTCATTATTGCAGGCAGCCAACATTGCCGCTGCCAATTTGCCTGCGTCCTCTACACTCTTCGGGCGAAGAAGATACCAGCCTTTAGCGTGCATATAATAATCCTGTGTGCTGACCTCTTTCCCAGTCTGGTCACCCGCTTTTCCCCCAGACAGTTTTCCGTTTTCATCAATCCTTGCGCTCCCTATTTTGACAGCCATACGTCTTACCTCGCTTCCCCTGCAGAACAGTTCTTTTTCTTCCTGTCTGCGCCGCACCAGTCCTTTAATAATCTTCCCTTTGGACCGGGTATATGATCCATCTGTAATATGCTCTGCAATTTCCCTTACTGTCCTGCCGCTTACAAGTTTTTTCAGGGCTCCGGGACCGCAGTTATAGCAGAACGACACAAGGGCGTCAAACTGATCCTGATTCAGTGTGATGTTTTTTGTATAAGTATTGGTATACTTCACAAACCGCTGTAAATCAGATAAAAACAGGGCATCCGCCTCATTTTTTGAAATGGTCTGCCCTGCTTTGACATCTGCTCCATAATGCCCCCAGCCGATCGTATAATGTTCCTCGGTATTTAATGCTTTATATGCGGTCAGTTTACAACTTTCAAAAGATTTTATCAGGGTAATCCCCTGTTCGCTTATCTTCATCGTCAACTTTCACCTTCCTGTATTTTCATGGATTTGACTGCTGCCTCGATCAATAGGTCAAGCTGCTCATCAGTGATGGAGATTTTCTTTGCGATCAGAATGCCCTTCATCAGATCTATAACGATAGCTTTCCTTTCGGCTCCCGTTTTTGCATGGTAAACCTGCTGTGCCATCAGAACCGCCGCATTCACCCACTTTATGATCTCCTCCAGTTTGTCCTGTCCGATCTTACTTTTTATTAAAGGCAACAGGTAGCATGTTACTATGAAAACTGCAAGCAGCACAAGCAGTCTCAATATCTCAAATACAATCTCGTTCATAGTTTTCTCCTTCCATTTCTTTTTCAGCGATCTGCATTTCCTTAAGTCTTATTTTTTCCGATTCTTTTGTTTCGAAAAACGATTTTGCACAATAGACAAGAAATACACCGACAATTTCTGTCACAATCAGCCCTCCCATTGTTTCGGCAATCTGATCACGTCCCAGCAAAGCCAGGACAAACGGAAACTGTATATCTACCAATGCCACCGTTATTATGCGGTTCATCATATTTTTGGTATATGTTCTTTGTCTGCTATTCTTCGGTTTCATCTGACCACCCTCAATAAATTGCTTCGACCCCCTGCTCCGTGAGAAAATCTTTCTGTTCGTGCTTGATCTTTTCCGCATATTCAAGAGCCTGATGCATGTCCCCGTTGCAGTGTGCGTCGGGAATGCGCTGTACAGCTCTCGCAGTCGCTTCTCCCAATGCAATGGCTGCATTGACTCCCTTCAGGACAATTATTTCATTCTGCTTGCGTGCATCGTCTTTTTTGTCCTGCTCTGCCTGTCTTCTCTCTATCTTCCTTTCGATCCACCAGAAACAAAAAGCTGTAATCGCTGATGGTATTCCCATTGCAAGAATAATTGTAGGATCCATTTTGTTTTGCCTCTCTTTCCCATATCATAAAAACAGCCCCGCTGCCTTTATCAGAAGGGCTGTTTCCCATGTACTTATTCCGCCTCTGCGTCAATAAGTTTCTGCACCTGTGCACGCCAGAGTGCTGGCACATCTGTGATCTTCATGAGATCCGCCTTAATCCTTTTGTAGTAAATCTTTGCCACATTACTCACCTCCCTTCATCGTTGCTACTGTTTTTCCAAGTTCTGCAACAGCATCCATAACGGCATTCAGATTATCCCCGATATCCATTACTGCCAATGCCAGTTCAGCGTTTGTCGGCGTTGCTGCTGCTTCTGCCGCTGCTTTGTCAGCCGCTTCTTTTTCTGCTGCCAGAACCGCCTCGATCTCGGCATACTTGTCCGCATCAAACACCCACTTATCTCCGTTCCAATAGCATGCGTGTGCTTTGTTGATGTCTGCATACGAAGGCAGCTCTTCGCATGTTATGTTGCCGTTTTCGGCAACATAAGAGTAGTAGTAACTCCTGTCTCTGGAATCGTCCAAAACGATGATAACATTATACATAATGAAAATCTCCTTTCGATTTTGATGCCCTTCCGGGCTTGTTTTAAAAATTTCTTGATCGACTAAATAGCAATATCTTGCCCAAACATGTTGAGCGTGTAAACGTCACAGGAACACCCAAAAGCGTACAAATGACTGTGCCGGCTGGCGCCAAAAGTGGAATTTTAGTGATTTGTGGGTCACACTGGAACGCTTATCAAATTAAGTTTACGGATCCGACTGGTGCAGGAATCGTTTCTGCCACAAAGTTACATGATGCTTATGGAGGTGCACATGCCAACTTGCATATCGTTATTTACGAGGTAGCTCTAAAATCAGGCGGTGCTATAACGGTCAACAATTCTAGCACAGGTTTGATTGGATCGGAAGATGTTTACTCCGGTACAAGTATGGTGTTGCTGTATTAGCTAAATGCCGGTTTAGCTGTATAGCAGTATCATACTTTTACCGCCATGTTGATTACTCTCATAGTTATTTTCTGCCGTTATGGTGCCGTTTGAAGTTAAAGATACTGTATAAATAACTACATTCACATTAGCGGAAGTGTTTAATCCGCTATCACTAATATAGGCACCATGCACCTTTGTGGCGGAGACAATGCCGTCTCCAGACGGGGCGTCGAATACTATTTTTTCCCCGTTCCAGTATGATGCACAAAGTATCAATATACCACTTTTAGCTCCAGCCGGAACGGTCATAGTCAGTCTGCCTGTTGTTTTATCGACTCGTGCTACTTTTTTAGGCAATATATTGCTATTTTTCGTCCTAAGTTTTGAATTGGTGTTGTAAAAAGCTGCGGCTGGTACCGCAAGATACGTGTATGTATCATCCTGCGTTACAGGACCGGAGTCGACGGTTACTGCCCCCTTGTTTGCCATACCCCCATTTGCCCCGACGCTGCTTGCGTTGGTAAAGGTTTTTCCAGTCAGCACGTCCCCCGTCCCAGCCGTACCTTTTTTAGTCGCAGCCACACCAGCATTATACCCAGTTCGATAATTTAAGCTTTCCACATTTACACTGTCATCAACTTCTTTTATATTGCCTATATTTTCTGCCATCGTTGCAAACGTATCGGACGCCTTTGTCAGCACCCCCTTGCCAGTAATGGCGTTTGCAAGTAATTTCTTTCCATCACTGGCATTTCGAAAACACTCATCTACTCTGTTGTCAATATGGTTGATCTGTGTTTGCAGGTCTCCTTTGCCTGCTATATCAACATCACCGACAAGCAACTTGACCAATGTCCAGAATTTAAGCCAGACCTTGATAAGTCCATTCTTGTCCAATTTTTCGTCATTCATTTATACAATCTCCTTTCTTTTTCTATCCGCCGGACTGCTTCCAGCGGCCGCCCCATTATCTCGTCCAGTTATGTCATATTACTATTCCACAGGGATCACACAGATTGCGTCGATCTCTTCTGCGGTAATGTTTCTGATATCGCCTTTCATCAAAAAATTTGAGAAATCAAAGATACCTGCAAGGCAGTCCCAGCCATTTTCCGTGTAGGCCACATTGGTTCCCGCCGGATATGTTTTTCCCGATCCATCGACAAAATTCTCCGTCGTCTCAAATTCATCTTTAATATTGTAAGTATCCCCTGCCTTCATGCCCTCTGTAGGCAATTCAGAAAAGTTAACACTGCCGATAAATTTGTACACTCCAGACACTGCCTGTGCCACTGTATCTGTCAATTCTTTCTTTGACGCGAAATTATCCACTGCGTTAGTCCAGACCTGGGCCAGACCTGTTTTGTCCAGATACTTCGGTGTTCCCGTATTTTCCTGTGTCGTTCCAATATTCTCCTGTGTTGTTCCCATAATCGTACCTCCTCGTTTTAAAGTGATTTTTATATGTTTCTAGTAAGGTCTGGGGCGGCCTCTGAAAACAGTCCTGTATGCAGGCATCATAAAACTGAATTTTTGATTGCTTCTGCTATCTCCGTGGCACTCAACACTGTTGGATCCGTGGACGTCTGCCCGCTCCACGGTGTGTTTAAAGCCTCCGTTATATCTTCTGATGTCATTGCTGCCGGATCCGTGGACGTCTGCCCGCTCCACGGTGTGTTTAAAGCCTCCGTTATATCTTCTGATGTCATTATTGCGCTATCAGGAAGATCCCCGAAATACCCAAATACAATATGATACTGCTCCTCCGCCGTCTCCGCACAGTTGTCATAGTACGAAGCATCCTCACCGTCCCAACCAGCACAGATCATGTCCCTGATTTCCTCCGCTGTTATCTCCATGCCATAGTCTTCACATGTCAGTCCCGTATCTGTAGTGATACGGTCAGGATCGTGCGTATAAGTCTGTCGGAAGCATGCCTCTATCACGCTATAGTACGGTATGTAGCGGAAGCAGAACACCTCATCAAACGCTTTCTGGATTTCGTCCAGATCAATCGTTATGTCTTTCCGCCCACCACAACCACGATAACAATCTTCACTGTGCGGATCGTCTCCAATATATGTATACACCTCCCTGTTTGCGATCAATACCTGTCCAACCTCGATAATATCAGCTTTGGCGGTTTTGATGTACGCTTCCAGTGGAGCATCGACAGTGATCGGCGCCACTGCACAGATAGCACTTGATAGGACAATGTTACTTAGTTCTGACTGTGTGAGCTTTATGATAGACCGTATCCGCTTCTCAATCACCGTAAATGACGCTGTATCAATGTATTCCGCCTGCTCCCTGGCATTGCCGTAGACAGCCAGGACATCCTCCGTTCCGTCTGAAATATAAAGCGCTTTCTCCCGAAAATAAAATCCTTCTGTTATTTCTGCATTTGTAAACACTGCCGCAACAAGCACAGAATCATTTCCATTTAGAAACACTCCACCAATATCTACAGTATGCTCGGGAACTATCACCTCCTTAATATCCCGTTCTGAAATGCCATTTGTAATTTCTCCTGATCCCATTATAAGCCTTGTAAACCTGATCTTATATCCTGCTGCCGCTTTCGCAAGCATCCTCTCTCCTTCCATAGTCAGATAATCCTGAAACGCCACTCCCTCACCTCCTCACATATGTAGTCATCAACTCACTGTTAGTATGCGCCAGATACGTCCTTACCTCCATCAGCCCGTCCAAGATAAGTTCAATTGAATCTATCTGCGCACTCTTCCTTTTTACCTTGTCCAGAATCGATATAAATTGTTCATATCTGTCTTTGAGTATACTCTGATTCAATGTCTGAACCTTAAAGTGTCCGGGCTCGCCACCGTATGTGTACCAGTCTACGATCTCTCCCTCTCCAAAATATTTGTTGATTACCTGTTTCGCCGCCCAGTTCGTACCCATTTTTGCGTGTACAAGATCTGATTCCTTGATTATGTTGCGCCTTACATCAATAGCGGCAGTCTTATCGTACCAACTTATATGCAGTTCCTCTGCGAGCACGTCCAACTCATCCGATTGTAATAAATCAATCTTATCCCACGTCGTGAACAGGACGATTTTTGAGTATAGTTCCTCTGCTATCGCATCCACAGACACTGATAATCCGATATTCGCTGCGTCTGTCCTCATGAAAGATGGCAGCAGCTTTATAAAATCCATATTTTTCAGGTCCATATTACCAGTCCCTCTCTATTGCATGCGATACTGTCAATGTGTTAAACAGGGCTATCTGCGTATTGATCAGTTCCCTATATGTCGGTGAAATCACCTCGATCCTTGTGCACCCTATTCCGTTTTTCGGAGACAGACAAAAAGAGCGGAGTTTGTCCGGGTTTATGGCTCTTCCCATTTTCGTCCCCTGCCATTCCTTATATTGGTCAAGCGCCCCATTTTTCCCTTCAATCATTTCGATGCATTCCGATTCTTCGGCAGCAGTGGTATAATACTTTATGTTAATATCATACAATACTGCCGTAGGCGGCTGGACGATCACAAGGTCTGTCATAGGACGTACATCCTCCGCATTGCACGCTTCATGTACCTTCTGGATAATATCATCTCCCGGTATCTTCCCGCCATACAGGATCGGCACAATCAACACGATTCCTGCCATATCCCGTTTAACAGATACATCAATCTGTGTTTTCTGCTGCAGTGCCCCTTCTGGCGATATTATTATTTTTAAAATCTCATCTTCATACGTAACATGATAATCAACTCCATACTCTGCATCTTCAATGTTCACCGACTCCGCATCGTATCCCTTTCCACCAAGATATGCATACCCTCCCAGAATATTTAATGTTTTACTGATCCTTTGCACGTCTGATATGATTGCCACATCAGCAATTGACGCATCGGCAGACTTGGCATGATACTCATATGCATCTCTCGGACCGGCTACCGACAGAGACGTTGGCGCCAGCCTTATTCTTTCACGATAGTGTTCGTCACCTGTTCCACCATCCTCTTCCGGATAGGGTTCTCCATCATTACCATCATATGTAGTGGTGATATTCTTCACGGAATCTATGTACGGTATTAAATCAACCAGCCTGTTTATGCTTCCTGCCAGGTATCCGTTGTATGCTTCACCCGTTATAGTACATTCTGCCAGCGAATCCACATATACAGACCCTGCCTGTAATACTACCGTTTCCATGGTCTTAAAATACACTTCGTTGTCCGGCGTTACCCGCGTCCCTTCTGGAATAATTATATTCGTCGTTATTGCGGAATTCAGGATAAAACGAAGTGTTGTTTTGGCTGAACTTGCCGGAATGCGGTAACACTCATATCTTTCGCCCAGGGCATCCAGCACTTTACCGCGTGCATACCTTAACATTTTCTGTTTGCAGGCATCATTTGCCCTACTGTAAACAGCCAATACCACTGCAACAAGCGCATCTCCAAATATCCTTCTCTCATCTCCCGGATACAGGGGCTCACCCACCGTTTTTTCCAACGTAGTTATAACTGTATGATATATTTTCTCGGAATCCGTCTCTATAAATGATATCTCTTCCATACCACATTACCCTTTCACAACCGCATTAATGTCAAACCTAAAGTTTCCTTCCCGCGCAAGAAAAGCTTTCAAATCTATCTGATCCACGTTCACTCTTGGCTCATATGTTTTTATGAGCCACCTTGTATCTGCGATGAGCAGTGGAACAGCTATCGGTTCCGGCCGGTCGATCAGTGATGGATCGATCCCTTTTACCCTGTCATATGTGCATTCGCCCCTGACAATACGCACCAGATTGGCCACACATTGCATGGGAGATCCGTTTCCACTCGCCTGCATATTATCCCCCCCCATTAATTTATTCATTTTTCAAATATGATCTTGGCCTTTTCCTCGAAGCCCGGTCAGCCTTGCTCGCCCTGACAGATACCGCACTGGCATTTCCTGCGCTTCCCCCTGTTTTAGCAGTACTGTCACCTTCTGCCACCTCTTCCCTAAATTCCTTAAATTTAAACGATAGTGACGCTGCCGTAAATGTCCCGTCAGGCCGCATCGATACGCTCCCGACAGATACATTCTGTAGTTGCACATTGTCTGGTCCAAACACTTCACTTCCAATGATCAGCGGAGCTGCCAGCCCGATCATCAACTTCCACTGTCCGATCACTTCTTTTATATTGCTTGTGCCTGTTTCTATACGATATGTTGTCGACAACGATATTTCTTCGTCCGATAATGCCACCTGTTCTGTCGGCGCATTCCCTTCCTTATCTGCGTTTGTGTCTGTTTTCATGGAATACGATGTTGACAGCGATTCCAGATATGTAATTGTACTCGGGCTGCACTCCCACATCATACCGTTCCAGTATGCCATTGCCATACGGATCCCCCCACGCTATGTAATATTACCACCAATCTCTATATTTTCCCTGACAGTCAGATTCTTCTTGACTGTAATATTATCCTCAATTGTACCATCCCAGTTCCCATCCATGCGTGATATGATTATCCCTGTATAATCATCAAATACTATAAAAGCAATTTCCGATCCCTTTTCGAGATTCCCCATTTTTCCCCGGAGATACCACGGAATTGTGATCGGTAGTGTTGATGTCCCTTCCGACGATGCAGCCTGCACCCTCGCCTTTGTTGGATTTCCATTCTGATCGTTCTCTCCCTCTAGTGTGAGGATTATACCTTTCTGTACCGCACCCACTAATATCCCTCCAGTATTTTTCGGAAAAACAGTTTTGTCCTTGCCCGCACCATATCCTGACGTACATGCGTCAAGAATACGGGCGCATTCCAGCTACTTACTCCAGTTGTTTCCAGACTGACCACGCTTCCGGCTGCATAGGCACCCAGAAACCTGTCATAATCAATTACCCCTGATGACATCTTCTTGTTTTCGTAGCGCAGCATGTTCTTCGCATATCTGTCCGCCTCCCCCTGACTTGACATATTGATGTTGATCACCTTTGTCAGTATCTTTTCAGGTGTTCCGGTCGCTGTATATCTGCCGGACAGTTTCCCGTTTTTAAGGATACATGTGCTATAAATATCATCCGATTCATCCTTGTACTCAAAGCGGTGGTCATTTCTTATCCTTAATGTCACATCTGCACCCGCTGATTCGATGCTCTTTTCGCTGTATACGATCATTTTTTTATCATATATTAGAAAAGCACACCCCTCCAATATGCAGCGCTCTGCCAGAAATACAAAGTCCTCCTTATTCTGCTGGTTTACATACTCATATACCTGATCTGTTACCCCGTAAAATTTACAGTAAACGGAATGTCTGCCTGCTATTTCCTCGCACAGTTGTTTGAAATGTACATTTTGCCATGATTTACTGCTTTTGTCATTATGATCCAACGGCACAGAGCTTGCCCTGATACACATTTTCCCATTTTCAGGTCTGACGCTTGTGATATTCATTTCCCCTGTGTTGCATGCTCCAAGTACAACAGATATTTTGTTACCCTTCATCGGTTTCCATCTGTCCCACATATCGTTTCCATCATTAAAAACAATCCGCAGTGTGTCTGCCTGCTGCTCTCCGTATGAATCATATATGCATGTGTTCACGGATACTTTTTGATAGATATCTGTCCCTTCAAAAAATAACTGCATCGTCATCTCCTCCACGGCGGAAGTGTTGCCGGACGCTCTGATCCATCCAGTACCGGCAGCCTCAATTTTATTCCCGCCTCAAATATCAATATCCCCATATACTGCGGATTTGCCTGTATTATGTATGATGACATCCTTTCATCGTTGTAAAAGTCAAGTGCCAGCGCATCGTATGTATCTCCCTCCCCTGTGATATATTCCTGATAATCTTTAACCAAAACTTGCCTTATATTGACCGCCGCCTCTCCTGTCCAACATATCCACCAGCATATCAACCAGATTCTCCTCTTCCTCCTTAAGTCTTTCCATCAGGTCGAATTCAACAGTTTCTGTGTTGTTGATCGTTATCCGTGGGGCAAATGTAACATTGATCGTTACTCCCCCCTGCGCGCTGTTCCCAGATTCAAATGTATCCAGCAGGGAATCATTTACCCCAAGCATCCGTCCTGCTCTCGCCCAATAGCTGAGATTTTCGTCCCTGTATGATCGGTCAAATGATATGACCGCCTCCATTCCTGCCTCTCCTGCAATTGACATCCCTTCTGTAAAACCACCTGATGCTAGTTGCGGAAGCTGGATTGTTGGAATGTCAAGTGACTTTCCACCTACACCGGGAACCCAGTCTGGAATTACGATCCCATTGATTCCTGTTATGACCGAATTGATGATATCGACAACAGGGCTGATGAACATGATTGCCACTTTAGCTATCCCCATGATGATGTTCGCAAACGCTGATACCACCCCGTTCCATGCCGCTTCCCAGTTCCCTGCAAATACATTGGAGATAAAATCACATAATCCCGTGAAAACTCCTATGATATTTCCTATTATGGAAACGATCGTGTCCAATAACCCGCCTATTGTCTCCGCAATATATGGCGCCAGCCACTGGAACAGATCTGCGATAACTCCTATCAATGCTGCCAACGCTGGCAGCATTGAAGACACAAGGCTTCCTATCATGTCAAATGCCGGACTCAACGAATCAACAACCGTGTCTATGATCGGAGCCAGCGCCACCAGAAACTGAACAAACACAGGCAGCAGAGAATCGACAAATTGTGATACTGCAGGAGCAATCGTTTCGAACAAGCTTCCAACTTTCCCTAACATTTTTTGGAATATGGGCATGTACACCTCTGCCAGTTCCGCCAGCACTGGCTGCATCCTTTCCCACAACCCGCACATCATGTCAAGTTTTCCCTCTACCCCCGGCATAATACCCAGTATAAAGTCACCGATCATACTGATAAACGGTGACAATGCAGAGTAGAGGTTCTCGATGATAGGCTGTATATGCTCCAGACCATCCTGAACCACAGGGAGCAGTTTCTGGGCAATATCTTTTACTACAGGCAGTATGGTGCGGCCAATGCTTGTCATAAAATTTTTTCCCAGATTCTTTATGCTTTGTATCGTGTATTCCAGCGTATCTGTCTGTCTTGCAAATGCTGCCTCTGTCGCCCCCGTCGCCTCGTACATCGCCGCTGTCTTTTTTGTAAAGTTATCCGCCTGTGCGCCGGACAATGCAAGAATGGCTGTCTGTGCTTCCACTGACGAGAACATCTTGGCAAGCGCCTGCGTGTCCCCGTTGACAGTACCTCCCAATGCATCCAGTGTACCCTGCAGCCCCAGGGATTCCAGAGCCACATTTGCATTCTCATACCCAAGGGACTTTAATGCCTTTGTCATTCCGTCCGTCGGGCTCATCAGACCAGACATGACAGCCTTCATCTGCGTCGACACCTCTGCAGTACTTCCTGTCACACCTGTAAGCGTCGCAAACGCCCCGTATAACTCCTCCTGTGCCACGCCCAATGCAGACGCCAGCGGAACTACCTTTCCCATCGAACTGGCAAGTTCTGGGAAAGATGTCTGTCCTAATTTGACCGTCATAAATGACAGATCGGACGCTTTTTGAAATGCCTCACCAGATGTATCTCCGTATCCCTTTGTCACTGCCGTTAAAAGATTGATTGCGTCTGTAGTCTCCGCACCTCCGGCTGCTGCCGCTTTTGCGGCAAGTTCCATCTGGCTGACCGCATCCTCGCTATCGCCGACTGCAGATATGATCTGATACAGACCGTCTGTCAGCTCGTCAGTCGCAACTCCTGTATTATTTGACACCGCCAGTACATCATCGCCTAGCTCACTGATTCTCGCTGATACCTGTTCTTCTTTGCCATCCAACAAGGTTGCAACATTTGCCATCTGTGTTTCAAATTCGGCCGCACTCGATACTGCATCTGCTCCGAATTTAACAAGCGCAGCCGTAGCTGCCGCTGTCACAGTGGAAACTGCCGCTATACCAACCTTTAAGCCTCCAAACTGCTTCTGTGCACTACTGATCGATTGGGCAAGTGACGGATCCAACTGTCCCGCAATGCTTATTATCGCTTCAAGCGTCCTGTTTCTCGCCATTGCTTAGTGTTTCCTCCTTCTTCTGCCCTGCGTCCGCATTGCCTCGGCGTTTTTCTTCTGTCTTTCGTTCTCCTCCCTGATATCCTCTGTAGCTTCCGCAAATTCTTTCAAAAAGCTGATCATCCCCATTTGTTCTATTTCTTTAATGCCGGTATGGTAGATTCGGGAGTAACTTCGGAGCGCTCTTCTGAGCTGCTTGGGCTTGAGGGTTCCGCCGATCTCCCTGCTATAAAATTTCTTCCCACTTGCGTAATCTCTACCAAGTCATACCCCTTGATCCTCTCCATGTCAGCAATATCGATCAACTCCCTGTTTGCTGCCACGACTGCTGTCATGCCCAGATACATGTGGAAACTGATATTCTGCTCCATTATGGGCGCGCTGGGTTTCCCGCTCCGAGAGGCACGAAGTGCATTGGCGTCCGCATAAGTTGCGGCCGTTGTATAATCCTCACAGGTAAGTTCCTCGAAGTCATATTCCAGTTCTTTATAATTTTTCCCATTGATCATAATGGGCTGTCTAAGCTCTATTTTCTGTCTCATGCACAAAACCTCCAAAAAATAAGGACATATGAATGTCCCCCCGATTGCCTTGCCATATTATCTTATAACAGACTGTTCAGTCTGCTCGCATAATCCACACCGTTGATCTTACAGATGCCCGAAAGTTTATCTGCCATCAGCACTTCGTTCCCGTCTACAAACAACTGATACCGTGTTACGGACAACGGGATATCCACCTCGACAGAATCTCCCGGATTCAGTTCGAACGATGGCACCGCTACCTTTGGAATACCACGGATAAACGCCTTGCACCCTTCCAGTCTGTCTGAACCATTGACCGGAGTCACCTGCTGCGCCCACCGGAATTCATACGTTTTGTTTTCCATGGTCAGTGCTTTCGCAAGTCCTGCATCCACCCCGATCTTTTGGATCATGGCTTCCATTGCTTCCACAAGTCCAAACAATGGTACTTCATGTTCTCCCAATGCTGCTTTTACCGTAGCTGTCACATGCGTTATCTCGGGCAGTGTGATTGTTGTATTTCTGGCGACCAGACTCCCATTGATATACACCGTTGTACCGTTTACAGGTCCTCTAAGATCTGTTACTACCGCCATTGTTATCCCTCCCCATCAAAATATGCGGAAAATCCCTCTTCCGTATATGCCACATATACCGTTGCACTCTTAAGCGGCGGCGTCGGCGTCACCGGAATGTCCCACCTGAAATCCCCGTTCATCATGTCTTCGGTACTGTTATTGGATTCTAGGAAAAGTACGGACGGATTCCCGATCAGCGCCCCCTGTGCAACTAGCGTATCAAGCTTTTCCTGCTCCCTGTTTATGATCCTGTCCCTGAGTTGTTTCGTAAACGGCTCATCGATTGTCGTTCCCCACTCGCGCTGGAAACTATTTGTAATGTGAAACAGCATACGCATGGAAACATCAAATATTGCCCTTGGATCCACATCTGCGCCATAGGTGTATGCTGCAGTATGGTCTCCCCAGAGCACCCAGTTGCCACCCCAGAATACGCAGGTACTTATGCCATTTGAAGTCAGTTCCTTGCTGGTGATCTGGTCAAATCCCCTGTTTGGGGACGCATCCCCGAAATACTGCCTTGTGACTGGTATCTGTTTATTTCCGCATGTTTCAAACGGGACTGACGCATGGGTATGGTCTATACGCATAAACTCGACTGCTGCCAGCGTAGACAAGTGATACACTTTTCCAATATTATCCCTGCCCTGCGGCCAGAATACCTTACTGCGTTCACTGTTGTATCCGTTCTGTTTCTTCCATGCCTTTGCCTCGGAAATAGTTTCTATGGATACTTTTTCTTCGTTCTCACCTGCTTCCAAAGGAATATCTGCAAGAACGAACGCATCCCAATGACCGTTGATCTGCTCTGATGCTGTCAGCATTGCATTATACACTTTTGGTATATGGCTCCATCCGGGTGCCATTAACAGGTTGCAGATCTGATACTGCTCTTGGTAAAGCAACTGCAGCGCCCCCAGTCCTGAATATTCTCCATTTGCCGTCACGCTTCCTATGATCGCATCAGCATTGATTCCATCAAAATCTACCTCCAGATAGCTCGCATCGACTGCACCGGTGATCCTGTTTGCTCCGATTGATTTTATGATCGCAGTACCACTCGCATAGTTGTAATCAACTGTATAATCGTAGCCTTCAACAAGTCCATCGAGAACAAGCGTATCAAGTATGATCGTAGTACTTTTGATCACTGCCTGCCCATTCGAAAACACCAGACTGATATTAACAGCATCCTCCGGCATTTTTCTGTTAATATCAGGATCCAGCACATTGATCACGTATATGGGGCCTATATTTCCCAGTATATTGTCAAAGTGAGCCGACACCGCCTCGCAGAGCGTAAACTGTTTCCAATCTCCTGAATAACCTATTGTCTGTTGTGCATTGGGCAGGTTTATTAATTTTACTGGTGTGTTGATGATGCCATGCGTTTTATATCCCTTTACCAGATTGACAGGCGCCGTCCCCACATAAACAGGGACAGTCCCCGTCTGTACGGCATTACGTGCTATGGTCTGGCCAAGCCTGCCATATGCACCATACAAATATTCATTTGCCATGGCCGAAAATACCTCCTCCTACAAAAATTTTTCCATTTCGTTGTTCCTGTAAAATGCCGACCGTACCTTAAACTGTACCCATGCAAACCAATATGGGTAAAAATCCGGTATATTGTCCTGCTCCTTGTAGCATCCGAATGTAACCGGGGTATCCTTAACAATTTGTACATAGCCGTCAATACTGTTGATTTCCCCTAGTTTCATTAAAATGCCGTCCACAAGATTCCATGCATCCATCCACCCTGTATATGATAGCTCGAAATGCGGCGGCGTCTCCGGCCGGCTGCCCTTCGGAAAATAGATGTCCTGAACATGGATCCCCGGATTCCAGCAGGAACAGGCAAGGTTGACTGTCATTTCCCTGTTTCCTTTTAACAGATCATCGGAACCGCTTACAAGCTGTACACACACGGACGGCATATTCGGGTGTTTTGGCGGCGGTATCTTATCCTTTGTCGGCAAGAACATTGCAAATGCATACGGGCTTAGTTCCTGATACTGGTATCCATCATCCATCGGTGCCAGTATCTGTTTCCTGTCACTGTCCTGTTTCCTGCCCTCTGGCGGAACCTTGAATTTATAACCCGGACATACTTCCTTATTCAGCCAGTCCGCTATTTTGATCATTGAATCCGTTATTGCCATAGTCCCCCCCTTACATATTGATGGATAAGGACACAGAAGATACGCCCATGTCCTCATCCCACGTCTCGATCGTGTACGGAACACCGTCAAAACGAAGTTCTTCGCCTGGCTCCCTGCGCGGCGGAAGATCCTCGCTCCGCGCAAACAGAAATACTGTTGACTGGGAAACGGCATACTCTGCACCGCCTTTTCTATCGCGGTATGTCTGATCGTCAACAATACATACCACTATCTTTCCGTCAATGCTGTGTTCTTCTCCAAGTTCATCAGGATCAAAAACTACCTCCAAATCCTGTCTGACCATATCCTGAAACGCTGACATGATCACACCTCCGGATCTTCTGCCTGCAAGATCGGGGGTGCCTCTTTGTCAGAGATATTGGTTTCATCACCTTCCTCCTCCTGATCGTCACTTTCTTCCTGATTTTGCTGGATATTTAACGCATTCCTAATTTTCCCAGCCAATACGGTCTTGCTTCCATCAGCAGGAAGTCCCAGATCTTTCGCCATCTTTCTCAATTTCTGAATTGAAAGCTGTTCAAGATCATCATCCTGACCACCCGGATCTGTCGGAACAGACATTTCATCCGACTTTTTTTCAATATTCACAACAGCCTTTTCGGCAATGCCAAGCCCGATCAGCCTCGCAGCCTCTTTCTCATTTACCTCAAACGGATCACTGTCTTTATCTTTCTTTTCGATATAACTTTTCTCCGGATCGGGTCTGTGCCCATATGCACCCGCTAAAATTTTAATCAACATACGTTCATTCCTTTCTGCCACAAGACCCTTTAGTAAAGGACTGTAGCACTGATTGCTGAATCTTTGATCTTGGGAGCCATTAATGGTCTCGCCTGCTGCGCCAGTGTACGCACACTGTCATGCGTATTGTATGTAACATGCGGCACCCGCTTATTTACATATGTATGGAACTGCTTATCTGACTCCTCCATCTGGGTGATTGATCCATACATGCACTTCCCCATCCCAGGCGCAGTCACAGTTATTTTCCCTGATGGGACAAACGGCTTCGTTTTTCCGTCTTCAATGTCCACGTACTCCTCCGAGTAACAGATCAGCTCCAGTACGATTCCCATGCAGTTGATTTTTCCGTATGATGTGGCTCCATCAGGAAGCTGCTGTGGGTTGATATCTGCAAGATTCAACCGCCTATTATCAAGCAGTTTCTGAATATAATCATTGTTGATGATCACATTTCCAACTTCATCTCCAAAGATTACATCTGATGCCCTAAGTCCGCGATTTTTTAACATTTTTGCCATTATGTATAAATCTGCGATAATAACATCATTTGTCCTGCTCCATGATGCTGCCGGCGTATATACTGCCGTATTCTGCTCCCCATCATAAAAGTGGATCTCATACTCTTCATATTCTCCCGACCCGTATTTGTCCGCATACTGTCGGAATGAATACCCATTATCAAAAAGCGTCCGCGATGACATACATTCCTCGCTTGTGTCGATCATTCCGTTTAGCTCTGTCAGGTCATTTTTCAGGATCTGCCCTTCCCTTGCTGCAGGTGTCTTCTGCGAAAACAGCGTTTCCCCAAACTGCTTCTTTTTCAGGTCATCTACCGTGAGCGTCCGTTCGGGTGCAATGTACGGCGGTGTAAGCCGTTCTGTCCTATACCCATCCCTCGGCACTGCAATTCCTCCCTTTCTGGGCATTACAAACGGTGCCATCTTTCTTGATTTCTCATCCTTGTACTCGACCAGTACGTCCTCCGTGACAAACATGTCTGCATCTGATGTTTCAAAATATCTGTCACGTAAAAAGGTCGGGCGTTTCGGCATGATCTGCATTGCCGCGATCATGGTCTGCGTCTGGTAAATATCAATTGCCATATGTTATATATCCTCCTTTACATCAATGCGCCTTCTGTCAATATTCCCGCATCCCGAAGATCCTTGCGGTCTTTGACTGACAACTGGTATCCGTCTGCAACAATGAGGCTCTGCGTGATGAATTTTCCTGTCTCATACGCCACACCAACCACCTCTTCCGTGGCAGATGTCACAGCAGGTTCTGCAAGAATGTATGACGCAGTTTTTCCTTCCGCACCACTCAGCAGACTACACTTTCCATCAACGTCATCTGCTGCCAGTACTGATCCTCTCCCAAGCTGCATCTCACCGTCCGGTGTTGCTGAGAGTGTTACAGAAACTACGCTCATTGGAAAATCCGCATCTGCAACAAGCATCTCCAGCATACAGCTCCCGATTACTTCTCTTCCGGTCATTATACTTCCCCCCTCTGCTTCATCTCTGGCGCAATCCCTGCGATCAGGGCTGCCCCGTCCATGATATCTTTCTGTGCCTGCTCTTCTGCGGAAAGATTGCTGTTAGGCGTCGGTGCAATCGCTTCCGCCCCGGAATTTTTGACATCCTCTTTCATGTTGTTCAGAAATGCCTGTCCCACATCGTTCTGGGACTTCAACGCTTCCAGGGCAAGGTCTGCGGCAGACATCTTTTCATCACCGTACTTCGCCCGCTCTACCAGCGCCTTATCCGCGATCTTCCCTGCAATCTCATCAATTGATTTCAGACGGTTTAATTCGTCGCCCACCGCCGCACTGACTGCCTGCTGTGTGTCTGTCTGCACTGACTGTATGGCAGTATTCCTGATCTGTTCAACAAGCTCCGGATCCTGTTTTATCAGCTCCTCTAAAGTCATATGATTCTCTCCTCCTGTCTGTTTATTATCTATAACATCCGGCTGTTTCCCGGCTGTTACCTCATCGCATACCTGTATATAGTCCGGTATGTCCATAAAGCCTCTTACCGACATCGGTATCCCGTTAACGATCATGATACTTCTGTCTTTATTGATGCTCATTGTCACCGGCTGTCCCACATCTGCAATCTCATCCGCAAATCCATTATCAATAGCATCCTGCGCCGACATCCAGGTGGTTTTTGCCAGCATGCTTTTCACCTTTTCATGATCCAACCCTGTACATGCTGCGTATATTTCCGCAATAGATTTGTCGATGGCATTCAGTTGCGCTATGCTGTCCTTCAATTCATTTGCATTGTATCTCCCGAACATAAAAGAAGATGCACCATGAATCATTGTTAATGATCCATTGCACACCTTCCTGTGTCCTTTTGTTCCTCCCTGCGCTATGATCGATGCCGCACTTGCAGCCAGACCATCAACCACAGTGCTGACGATCCCTTTAAATTCCTTCATGCGGTTGTATATCGATATACCCGCAAATACTTCCCCGCCTGGTGAATTGATGTGGAATGTTACCTTTGATTTACTTTTCAGTTGTTCCATGTCATTCAGAAAATCTGCAAGGACAATATACATGCCTTCGATCTTGTCTCCCCACCAGTCAGTAGGAATCTCCGACACTACTTCGCCGTACATGTTGACCTCTGCCTCATCATTATTGTCAATAATATTATAAGGCTTCATATCCTGCGGCATCTTAAACGGCATTGGTGCCGGTCCATTCCTATATTTCCTCATCACTGTCCGAATCATCTTCCCTATCCTCCTCTTCCATCATCGTCAGTCTTGACAATCTGTCCTCCAGTTCGTCTACTTTTCGAAATTCCATCTCCAACTGATCTATATTAGTATCCCAGTCGGATCCGTTAATCTTGGCTGCTGCCGCCTCATGAGTCGTCAGTCCGTTTTGAATGGATAAAATTTCTGCATTTACTTCCTTGACCGGATCCAACTGTCCCTGTGACGGTCCTATCCATTCACTACCCAGCCACGCCTCCCTCACAAGCGGATCGCTGAAAAATCCCGGGGCATTTACCCGCCCCCGTGCGATCGCTTCCGACAGCCATATCTCATATACCGGCTTGCAGAATGAAGATGTAAACCAGTTCCGATACATCTTGAACGCTTTCCATGCTTCCAGCAGCGCTGCCCTTGACGCGGAATAACTTGCCGTAAATTCCTTTATAAGAAGTTCTGCTGGAATCTCCAATGCCGCACCGATCTGCTTGCACATAGCCTTGAAAAAAGGTTCAAAACCGCTATTGGGTCTCTTCGTCTCGACCAGTTCGACACTTTCCCCCGGATTCATAACATTTATATTTCCCGATCCCATTTCATACTCGTTTGGATCATAACTGACCTGATCATCTGCCTCCTGACCGTCTCCAACCTCATTAAACGGCATTCCATCCATACCTGTCGCCGCCTCCGATTTAATAAAGACAGAGAAAAATGCCTGTGCCACTGCTGCCATTATTTCCGCATCTGTATATCTTTTGATCTGTAATAATGGCTCGATAATCGGCGCCAGATATGTCACACCTCTGTATTGCTCTGGCCGCTCCGTATTCATGATATGCATCACATTGGGGAGACCTGTTTTTTGTCCGTAAGCTTCGATCCTTACCCAGTCCGTCTTTTCATACGTAATCTGATATGGATATGTATTCCGAAACCAGTACGCAACTACTCCACCCTCCTTGTTTACTTCCACTCCATCATATATACGGTTACAATTATCAGGATTTTTGCCCTCCGTGACCCCTATTGTATAAGCAAGCCCATCTGCCGGTGTGCTGCACCTGTCTGCTTCTATCACATGCAATTTTAAGGTATATGGACAGTTTGGTGTTTCACCTTCTTTTCGCACTACAAACACATCCCCGCTTGACAGCCATGAGTAGAAACATAACTGCTGCATCATATAAAAATCATTAATTCCTGTAATGTCACACCGCTGCTTATGCTCTGCCCACATTCGGAATTCTGCTTTCACTCCCCGCTCCCACTCCTTTGCCTGTTCTGATGTGAGTTCAAGGATCGCACGGTCTGGTCTCGGATTTAATTTCAGCCCCAGACCGATGGTATTTGTGCGGTTGGTTTTTACTGCAGACGCCGCTATTGGAGCCGACATTGTAAGCATACGCCCACGCTGCCTTAATGTATAATTATTGTCGTCAATGTCTTCTCTCGGACTGCCCGACATAGGATTAAATCCCTTTAAAGCCCTTCTGGTATGGCTTGCCCCTGCCTGCCCGTATCCTTTTGCGCCAGATATATGCAAGTTATTATATACCATCTTTTCCTCCTACCAGTCCCTCGGCACTATTGCCATTGCTTTCCTCGGTCTGATACCGTTTAACAGATTTTCCAGTTCATCACGCTCATCTTCGAGCTTTTCAATCTGTTCTTTGATGTTACTACTGTATTGATACCTTGATATCGTCCTGCTGCCAATGGTGTAGCTCTGTATCCCTTTTGCCGCCATCATCTCTTTCTCCTTAGCGTAATAGGATTCCAGACGCTCATTAATTTTCTCAATCCGCCTTATGATTTGTGGTCTTGTCAATATTTTCATAAATATCACCTACCAGTCATCATCAAATGACTGCCTTTGTTTTTGTTTTCTATATTTTTTCTTCGGTGGCTTTGGCTGTCCCTCCGGCGCAAGCTCTTTAAGCGTCCTGAAAATACGATCAAGATTCGGGCGCAATGCCTTAAATGCTGCATTTGCGTAGTTTCTGCAGTCCAATGCTTCATTCCTCTCATGTCCGGGAATTTTTTCCCATTTCCATTTTCCGTTTACATATGTTACTTTTTCCGACAGCAGTCCGGCAAAATAGGTCTCGTCATATCCAAGACCGTCATTAAGCGGAAAATGCGAGTACCTGCTTCCGGGCTCTTTTACGTCCAGCCCTGTCATGATATGGTCTTTTCCAGCACTAACTCCCAGCGTATATAGCCATGCCTTGCCTACTACAACTTTTTTCTCTTTTCCCTTCAAGATATTTACTTTTGTCGGTATTGATGTATAAGGTATACCGTCTGCATCTTTTCCTTTGATTGCAAATACCTTTTTGTGCAGACGTTTATTGCACTGCTCATAGACGTTCTGCGTACGATTCCCCCCACTGTCAACGAATGTCAGTGAAATTTTTAACTTCTTACCATCCGCAAATGAATAAGAACGGTCTATGACTCCATCTAACCGTTCCCACGTATCATCTTCTGCAGGATCTCCCATGATGATCCCTTTTTCAATTCCCCAGTTTTCTTCATGAAATCCATACCCCACAACCTCATATTCCAATCGGTTTCCCTGTGTATCAACCCCGCAGGTAAGACAGAGGACACCATCCGGCAGTTCAGCATTGTACATTTCTCTTCTTGCAAGCAATTGTTCCTCATCTGTCTCACAGCTCCGGTCTTCCCATAGCTGTCCAAACTGTGTATTATAGACTGTTTGCAGCTTTTCTGGATCCGTTCCCGCATCCAGAAATTTTAAGATGATCTTTTCCCATGTCATCCATGGACTTGCAAAAGCATTGATCCAGAACGAGCGCACTCCCTTGTCATACGCTTCCGGATTCTCCGCGATCCACTTTTTAGGCTGCTTTCTGATGGTCTGCTCTGTTGATGCGCACCCGCAATGCGGGCAGACGCAATTTATATCCGTTACTTTAAACTGCTTTTTCCCGTTTACCTTCTTTACATTTGTTTCGAAACGGATATTGTTGAAGGTGATAAAAAAGTATTCGCCACAATGTAGGCATTGAACGCACCAGTGTTCCTGCGTACCTTTGTTAAAGGCATCCTCAATATTGGACGCCCCCTTTATCGTCGGTGTTGATACCTCGACCATCTTGTAATTGTAAAAAGTATTGGTACGTGCCTCTACCAACCCCCACGGATCCCCTTCACTTCCCGCACTTTTTGGCCAACGGTCTCTTTCATCTCCGAATACATACCTGCAGGGAATCGATGCAAGATTCGACGGTGAGTTGGCTCCTGTGATTGTGAGCATACCACCTGGATAGGATTTATTGAAGATGGTATTATTGGACTCCCTGCTCTTTACATCTGCCACCTTGTCTCTAAGTGATCTGGTGTCCCTGATCATGGGAGCGATTCTCCGTTTTGAAAAATCTTCGGCTGTAGGCTTTATATTTGGAGTTACTAACATGATCGGTCCCGGATCTACATCGATAGCATATCCCAGCATGTTTAGCTCCATCTCGCTCTTGCCAACCTGTGATGATGCTACAACCACTATATGATGTATCTTAGGATCAGTAAATGCATCCATGGGCTCTTTCAGATATGGTGTCCTGCTTGTTTTCCACCTTCCCGGTTCGGCGCTGTTTTCTGCCGACAGCCACCTGTACTTGTCTGACCATTCTGTCACTGTCAGCCGCTCTGGCGGCTTGAAATAAACTACAGCTTTCTTTATTGTCCTGTTAAGCTTGATGATTTCCGGATCACTCGCTGGATTCTTCGCTGGCATCCTGCCATTCTTTCCTTTCCAGAACCCTGCGCCTGTACTCTTTTGGATCATATTCATATCTGGATAATTCGTCCAGAATATGACATACAGCATCCTTGATAATAACCTGTGCTTCCGTCGCTGTGCCAACTGCTGCCACATCAACCGCAAGCTGTCCGGGCAATGCCAGCAGCATTGATCGGACAGCCAGACACAGGTCAGCAGTCATTTTTTCGACATCTTCGGCAGCGTGCATATGTCCTGCCAGTTCATCAAGCTCTATTTCCGCCATTTTTGCTTTTGCACTTTTGAAATCAATCTCTGCTTGCATCTTCTCGATAATCTTTTGTTCTTTAAGATTACCTTGTGCTTTCGCAGGTCTCGCTTTCAGATATTTTATATAGGATAACACAGAAGGGCATAAGTCATATCGGCTTACCTTCCGACCGCCCACCTTTACCTCGCAGGTATTCAGCACGCCGTCCTGTGTAAGCTGCTGGACACGCCTCACTGATTCAAATCCAAGCACTCTTTTTATGAATTTTACATCTACATAGTTTTCCTCAAATGCAATTTCCGGCACTGCCCTTCCCCCTCCCTGCGCGTAACGAAATGGCTTTAAATTTTTCCCCAGTAGCTAGACAGTTTCTGGGCTCGCAAGCACCGCAGGGGAAAAACTGGCGTCACAGTACCTTTTCACCTACTCAGTCTTTTTAAGTGATGTTCCAAACGTTTCCCCAGTTCTATATTGATCCGCTTGTGAATATTTTCCGAGACCGTCTCATTTGTTATCATCTGCGGAACAGAGACTGTCTTTATTGCCTTGATCGGATATCTCTCATCACTTTCACGTTGAAAAGGTAGTTGTGGCGTTCCTGCTTTAGCGTTGTTGGGTGTTCCCAAGAATACTTTCTTCCCTAACGACTCCCTGCCCGAACTTTTTTTAATCATGGCAGTCACTACATATGGTCCCTTGGCTGGCCGGATTTTCGGTTTCATACCAAAATGTGTAGGTGTCAACACCCTGCCCCTGTATATGATAGACAAATCATCTATTCTTGTCCCGTGCACCCTGACACTGCTTCTCCCCCGGATTCCTGTTTTTGCTTCATTGACATCTGCCTTTTTAATTCCGTATTCTTTCGCTACTTCCTGTGATATCCATGATGGCCCCCGTGATTTGAAATCTGCAATTGTTCTTTCTGCTACTTTTCTACTTCTGCTGCGCATATCCTGTAACTCATCTACTACATTATCAAATCCCTCAACGATAACATTCATTGTCCCTGCTGCCATCTGAATATACACCACCATTCAATAATCAAACGAGGCTACCTCTTAGATATGGGGTAGCCTCGTTTGCTTTGCTTAAATCACAGTATAACAGTATCATACTTGATCACTGGATTTCAATGCGTTTTACTGTGCATTACTGCTATATTTTATCCTGCTGCCGTAATTAACAGAAAGGTCAGTTGGATAATCCAATAATTTATTTGATAATGTTGTCTTGCTTTTAGGAATTCTCTTTTTGCAATTCTTTCATGTGCTTCAATGCAGCTCCATGAATCCTAAATACTTTGTCATTGTATTTTTCGACGTTTATACTATAGTCTCTCCTATTCCCAAATATCTCTCCTCTTATTTCATCCCATTCAAGTTTATCCTCGTATCGCATCTGCATTACCAATTTTTCATACGGATTTTCCAGCTTTTCAAATATAGAATTTATGATTTTACTTTGTTCTGTCAGATCTTTCTCAAGTCTTTTAATCTTCTCTTCTGTAAATATTTTATTACATACAGCATTCTCAACCGTGGATACTAATGTTCCTCCTATAGATAAACCTGTTTTTCCTGTCGGAGAAGAAATATCGTCCTTATTAAGCAATGCATTATACCGTATTATAGTTGTTTCTAGCTCCTCACGCTTTCTTAAGTGTTTTTTCAAGTACTCCTTATCGACCATATAAATTCCCCCTACAGTATTTATCTATCTTTGTTTTAATCCGTGTTGCTTATACCGCCTCCACAAAGCTGCGAAAAATCTGCTCCACGTACTGATCGCCTTTATAGGTATAATGCCGGTCAGTTACATTTCTAGGTGCATGTCCAAGATATTCTCCTGCCGCATCAACACTGCCACCACGCTTGCAGATGTTTGTCGCGGTAGTCTTGCGGAAAAGATGCGGATAAACCCGTCTGTCCATGCCTGCCCTTGTTGCTATATCTTTTATACTTGCATATACACCTTCTTTGTCGAGCGCCTTTGTCTTATCACCTCGCAGCCAAGTGAATAAAGGCTCCCTGCTGTTCACTGGCACGCCTCTTTCTTTTAAGTACTCTTGAATATAGTGTATTGCCACACTGTCAAGAAAAACTGTCCGATACTTCTGCGTCTTTTCTCCGAAAATAACCAGTTTTCCACTTCTAAAATCTATGTCGCAGATTCTTACGATCGGCACTTCCCCACGCCGCATGGCTGTCGAACGCATAAACTCTATTAATGCGCGGTCACGCTTGTATTTACAGCCCAGTTTGAGTTTTTCAACCTCTGTCGCTTCCATATGGTCAATCGGTTTTTCGATCACCTGATACGGTTCCACACCATCACATGGATTTTCGCTGATCAGCTTCTCCTTACGCATCCATGTGAAAAATGCAGATAAATTACGACGAAGATTGTTTAAAGACGCATTTGTATTATTCGGTTTCTTTTTCGCAAGATAATATTCTATATCGGATTCGCAAACCGTATTGAGTGGTTTGTTAACAAGTGCCATAAACTCACTTAAAGTGCTTTTATAAAAATCCACTGTCATAGGACTCAGCTTGGGAGCCTTCTTTGCATCAAACAAACTCATTATGTACTGGTTCGTGTTATCCACTGTAGCCGGCAGTGTTTCCAGTTCTCTGATATCAAGATTCTGTACCACCTTTACAATTACAGCCTCTAATATCGCCTGTGTGTTACAATCCAGATGCATATGCATCCCTACGATAATGTCATTTTTCAGCTTTTCTTTTGCACTCATGTCAGATCCTCCTCTTGTGTAAAATTTTGCTTGCCTAAGGACTGATATGATGATATACTATCCATAGGCTTTTACGGGTTTTAAGTGGTAGGTAACTTTGGCGGGTTGTTACCACTTATTTTTTTATTCCATATTCGGTTTTACATTTTTTGCGACGTCGCAATGCTACTTAAATTCCAGACTAAAACTCTATTTTTTGTCCACAATACCTGCAATGATGATCAGTACCAGTAATTGCCTTATCACAATTCGGACACCAATATGATTTCGTACCCTTGGCAAATTTTATACGCCCGATCGTTACATCTTCTTTTTGTATTTCATTCTCTTACCCCTCTTTCTGGCTCTCCGTGCTGCTGGTATCCCTCTAAATACCCCGCACATTCAATATCAATCTGCTTTCCGTCCCTGCCGTCGTTGTTTATCTTAATTTCCCCATAATAGGCATAGATGCAGCAGCCGTCATAGTCATATACTCTTATGCTGCCCTTTGTGGCTGGCTCTGGTGTTTCAATAACCAGCGGCTCTGCCTGCTGCCTCTGTACTGCTGCCTCTGTATCGGTCTGTGGGTATGTATGCTGCCCTCTCCACCAGATAAATACAAAAAACAGTATCAGCCCTGCTATGCAGGCTGCCACGCCTGCTGCCGCCCGTATCAGTCCTTTAAGTATCTGGTTTTCCCGTTTGTGTCGCCTCATTGTCTGCCTCGCTTTCTATCTCGAACTTTAGTTTCATTTGTGCAGGGTATAAGTCTACTTTTGGTGCGCTGCGTCCATTCCAGCGCAGCCCGCCACACTCCCCTACGCATTTCCAGCCAGCCGCCTTAAGACTGCTGCCCGTTTCAGATTTTAAAATGTATGTAATCAACTTTTTGTATCCCAAATTCCTTGCCGCTCTCCATGCAGCAGAATATAAAAAGCTACACGCATTTCTTGTGCCGTCTGTGCATAGTCTATTGACTTCCAAAGTAAGCCCATTATCTAAGTGCCTGCTTACTGGTCTGCCTACGATCGCCACGCCTACTATTTTTTCGCCGTTACTGGCAGCAATACTGAATTTATGCCCCACTACTGGCTTGTGGTGTCTGTGGTATCTTTCTACAAAAGCGTTAGCCTCTTTTAATGAAATTGGTACTAATTCCAGCATTGCTTTACCTCTCCCCAAATACAGCCATAGCCTCTGCTAAAATTTCTTTCGTAGGCAGATAGCAGATATTTGTATTTTGATAATCTGTATGATGCGTTAAAAAATACTCTTCGCAAGCCTGCTGCTCTGTCAGTCCCTCTAGCATTAGCGCCCAAATTATTTCTCTTTCCTCTTCCACAAGTGCCCTGCCGTCGTTGATAATATCCATGTTTAACGACTGCTCTGCTTTTGCATTTACTTCCTGCAAATACCAGCCTGCCTGCTTATACTCTTCTAAGCGCTCTGGCGTTAATATGCTGTACTCGTCTGGGAAAATCTTTACTTCATGCGGCGTATAGATTTTTGCACACTGCCTGCCGTATTCGTCCACACCTACCAGCGTTTTTATCTCCGTCCCGCTCCAACGCCCCAGCTTATCCTTAGTGCCAGCTTTCCCCTCACGTACAAAAGGTACAGCCCAGTAAATACCGTAAAGCTTCGGCGCTACTGCGTCCGATACTGGCAGGCTCTTAATAATCATTATCCAGTTGCCCGCCGTAATAAGTGTGCGCTCGTCCCGTCTGTCCCTGCTGCCGTCGCCCCATAAATCTACGTAATCTCTTTTAAATCCATCTATATACGGAAACTCGCTTCCAGATGCACGCACTTTATCCATTACGCACTCTGTTTTCTGTTGTTTTATTTTGTCTATCGCCGCTTCAAGTTCTGATATCTCCTTGCGCAGATCGTTTAA
>JAETQI010000095.1 GCA_021770755.1 Lachnospiraceae bacterium | reverse complement strand
GCGCATATAAGCAGCCAGATTTCAGGGCGGTTGAACTTCTATAATACGATTGCAAGCTTATGCTGACAGAATAAGGGAGACTATCCACTGCATCCCCCAAGTAAAGTTACACTATCTTTCTGTATTTTATGGTAGAAATCGGTAAACAAAAGTGGTATAATTATAAAAAATTGTTTACGAAAGATGGGCTATTGAGCTAAAAAGGAGGTTAAATAAGTGAAAAAACGATTTTTATCAGTTCTTTTAGCGCTGAGTCTGTGTATTTCTTCCCAGTCGATGGCATTCGCATCGCAGGAGGCTGAAACGGGAAGAGCCACAGGAGAAACGGAGATCAGCGCTGACGCGGGTGCGGAAACGTCAGTGCGACCAGAAAGCACGGAGACGCCGACACAGCCAGAAAGTACGGAAACACCGGAGACGCCAGCAGAGTCGGAAAGTACGGAAAGCACGGAGACGCCGGCGCAGCCAGAAAGTACGGAGATAGCGGAGACGCCAGTAGAGCCGGAAAGTACGGAAAGCACGGAGACGCCAGTACAGCCAGAAAGTACGGAAACACCGGAAACGGATCCGGAAACAGAAGAAACCGCAGTAAAGACTGAAACCGACGATGATGTGAACACGCTTCCGGAAGAAACGCTGCCACAGCCGGGGGAAACCGCTACGGATCCGGAGATGGACACGGAAACTGAGACCGAGACGGAAGAAACCACAGAAGAACTGGAAACCGAAGACGATGCGGATACTGCTTCGCTGGAAATGTCATTGCAGAAGAAGGGGCGCATGATCAGGTCCGTGGAGAAGCCGGATATACCGAATATTGACGTTAACACGCTCACGCCGTCAAAAGTCTATAGCGCGATGATCGCACTGAAAGATAAGGACGGGTACACAGAAGGGGAACCATGGACTAACGAGTATCCTTATTCGGATGAAGCTGGATATTACGAATGGAAGGGCGGACTCATTGATGGGAAGAATATCGTTTCTGTGGGCTGTGTGGCTTTCGCGTTTTCGCTCAGCGATGCGGCATTTGGGAATCTGCCTGCCAGGATGTACGCACAAGGCGAGTTTCAATTTGAGGATATTAAAGTCGGCGATATCCTGCGGGTAAACAATGATGCCCATACCGTGATCGTGCTTGAAGTGCTTGATAGTGGCGTGATAGTCGCAGAGGGAAACATCAGTACTGGTGACCATAAAGGAAAGGTCCATTGGGGACGGGGAATTGCGAAGGAAGAAGTGATGAGCAATACCAGCCATTATATTACCCGATATCCAAAGGGGTATATTTCACCAGATGATCCGAGTGCAAACGAGATCATTGTTGAAGGAACACTTGAAGGAGGGCTTACCTGGAAGCTGACAGAGGCAGGGATATTAACGATCTCCGGCAGTGGTGCTATGCCTGATTACAGCAGCGCCAGTGAGCAGCCGTGGAATGATCATAGCAGTGAAATTCGTAAGGTTGTGATCGGGAATGGCGTTACCAGTATTGGAGCTTGTGCGTTTTGGGGCTGTGGGGTTCTGAGTGCGGAGATTTCATCCAGTGTGCAGATCATTGGAAATAGTGCTTTTAGGGACTCTGGGATTCTTTCTGTAAAGATCCCTTCCAGCGTGACAACGATTGGGGACAGTGCTTTTCAAAATTGTCAAAGCCTTGGTACGGTGACGGTTTCTGAGGGGGTTGAAACGATTAGGCAGAATGCTTTTAACGCCTGTACAAGTCTCAAATCCATCTCTCTGCCTGCCAGCATTGGAGAGGTAGGGGCTGCAGCGTTTTTTCAATGTCAAAAGCTGACAAGTGCAACGTTTGCGCCTGGAAGCAAGCAGGTCAAGATGGGTGATGATATGTTTGCTGAATGCTGGTATTTGATGAGTGTCAAACTGCCATCAAGTATAGACCGCATTAGTGAGGGGATGTTTATGAATTGTCTGATGCTTTCCAGAGTGGATATTCCGCAGGGTACGGAAAGAATTGGAGGATCAGCTTTTGCCTCCTGCTCTGCATTGATGATTGTCTCAATTCCAGACAGTGTAACATCAATAGGGACAGCCGCGTTCTCAGTCTGCCGTCTAACGGATGTATATTTTGCTGGTGACGAGGCTCAGTGGAACCGCATAAATAAACCAGCAGATGTCGTAACAGCAGTGTCACAGGCTGCGATACATTATAACGCAACGCCTCCCGCAACGCCTGATCTCGGCGAAGGGGATGACAGCGACAATAACGATAACAATACCGGCGACAATTCCGGAAACGACAATAATGGGCAGAACCCCGGAGATTCCTCCAGTGACAACAAACCAGGTGAGAACAAGCCAGATAATAATGATGCGGATAAAAGCGATACCCATAAAAACAATGCAGATAAAAATGATTCTGGGGATAACGACTCCGATCAGGACAGCACAGGTGCAGAAGCAGTAGCAAAGACATGGAAACCGACAACGCCAGATGAAGTCAGGCGTTACGCCTGTGTGGGGAGAGAAGCCATCCGATGCACCCTGCCGGCAGACAATGCCTATCCAGTCAATATAGAGAATGCGATGCAGGGACCAATGTGCTTTAAGTCTTTTGAGGCAGTCCTTGGGGAGTACACGATTGGGAGAACCTACAACATATACGCGGATTCCAAAACTACGTACAGTACAGAGCAGGAAGTGAAGATCACCATCAAGATCCCGTCGGCTCTCTACAAAAAGGACAGGGAGTACAAGATGATCTGCGTTACAAAGGGCGGTCTGCCGATCGTCTATGAAGATCTGGACAGCGACCCAGAGACGATCACGATCGAGACGGATAAGTTCCATGCGTATGCGTTGGTCTATAAAGATCTGTAGGAAAAAAAGCAAGTCAGGATGCGGCAGGTATTGTTTACAGATCAATAAATCACATTATCAGATCGCGCAGTGCAGGTCAAAAACGCAGATATAGCGGGCTATGTTGCGGTTTTTTGACCTGCACACTTGAAGACAGAGATGGAGCATTATGAATTTATAACGCCTATAAGACAAAATGATTGTGTAAAAGCAATGCTTGCGAGCTGCTTTTATACAATCATTTTTGATTGAGAACAGTTTCTTGATCAAAAATGATAAGTTAGGAAGCGTTTGTTGATCAACCTCGGTAAGTTAGGAAGCGTTTGTTGATCAACCCTGATAAATTAGGAAGCGTTTGTTGATCAATCCGGTAAGTTAGGAATCGTTTCTTAATCATACCCAATAAATAAAATCTGTCTGTTGGTTCGCGTGATGGATTTGCGGGCGCCGGTATAGAGCTGCATCTGCGATAAGATTTCGGCATTTTGGGCGTCGATGCTGTCCAGATCGAGGACGATGCAGCGACAGCCATCGATCACGGTTTCCTCGAGCCAGTCGATGTCGACCTCAAACAGAATATCGTTGTATTTTTCAAGCCGCTTCTCGATGATGCGCTTGACGGTGGATTTCAATGCGTTCTGTTTGCGGCAGTCATCTGACTGCTGTGATGTTGTTGTGGAGGCTGTATGGTATGGATCAGCCGGGGGTCTGCACTCAGACTGATCAGGCAAAAATTCATCGGCGGGGTCTGTAGTACCGCGCATGGCTTCTTCCTGTAATTGTGCATGGAGTTGTGCGATATACTGCTCTTTTACGGTATCCCTGAAAGTATCTACAGATTCGCCTTTATAGCGGAGTGCTCCTTGCGGGGAGATGGAAAATGCTGTGATGTTATCCTCCAGAACGGGCAGACCGATCCAGATGCCATGGTCTAAATATTCCCGGATATAATACGTGCATATCAGCGTGGCGTCCGAGAGCAGATATTCCTCTTTTTCCGGATCGGCAATCTTTAAGAACAGACAGAATCCCTGTTTGTCCTGCATGTCGATCTGATGTACGGGGAGCTGTCCGCTCTGGAGCAGATTGTGGATATCCGAGAGATACAGGATATGCATTTCCCTGTATTCGTCCAATTCCTGTATTTTTTCAAACGGGATATTTTTTGCCTCGTTTGCGTAGACCAGACCGAAATCGTACGCCTGTGCGTAGTAGGTCAGCTCATATCTGCGGTTTCCCTTGTCGATCTCGGCGATCGGGATATCGTTTAGCAGGTCTCTTTGCAGGGACTGGTTCAGCCATGTGCGCAGCAGGATCTTTGACTTCTGCGTCAGGGGGCTCTCGTCATAGCAGCAGTTTGCGTTTGCAGTGTCCATATAATTCCTGAAAAAACGGTGCGTGGTGGTGGATTTGTCCCCGGCGACAAGCTGCAGGTTGCCCCCGCAGCCGCAGGTGCAGAACAGTCGGTGCTCGCGGCTTGCCCTGCGCACCTCGCGAAACAGGCGCGAATCATTGTTCATATAGTGGATCTCATCATTGCTATACTCGACCGTGACCAGCTCGTCGATGTACAGGATCCGTTCCTGGCGGTCATCATCGACGTAGATACATTCTGTTTTCATAGGTATACTCCATCAAAAAAATTAATTTCTTACGTGATAAAAAAATGATAACATATTTTGGGGGATCCGTGTAGCTTTTTGCGGTGTTATTTTGTATATCTGGTGAAGGGGGTGCAAAATGAAATCTATGCATAGAGAAAAAGATACGGCTTCCTTTTATGAGGAGGTCATCAGGAGAAACTCGGAGACAGTCTACAGGCTGGCTTATGCTCTTGTCAGGACGCGGGCTGATGCGGATGACATTTACCAGGAGGTGTTTCTGCGCTATGTGCGCAAAACGCCTGCATTTGACAGTGCGGAGCATGAAAAAGCATGGTTTATGCGGGTGACGATCAACTGCTGCAGGAATTTCTGGCGGTCGCCGTGGATGCAGAGAAGGAGTGCACTGGAGGGCGACGCGCTGGAGCGGGAGGCATCGGGAGCGGACATGTTTTGTGAAGCATCGGATGAAGACCAGCTCTTGATCGAGACTGTGAAACAGTTGCCGGAGAAGTACCGCGTTGTCATTCACTTGTTTTATTATGAGGATCTGTCCGTCGAGGAGATCGGGCGGATTACAAAGTCAAAGGCATCTACTGTAAGGACGCGGCTGACAAGGGCGAGAAGGGAGCTAAAGAGCCTGTTGCAACAAGAAGGAGGGGATTTTCATGTTCAGGGACAGATATAAAAATGCATACGATACGATCACGCCGCCGCCGGAGCTTGTATCAGACACAATTTGTAAAGTGCAGTCGGGCGGTGGGGCATCTGTCAGAAAGCGCTTTGCTGTCAGGATGTCGATCGCGGCGGCTGCAGCGGCCGTGTGTCTCGTGATGGCAGTACCAGTCTGCGCGGCACATATTCCGGCATTTTATCAGATCGTGGAGTACATTTCGCCTTCGATGGCGGACCGTCTTGTCCCGATCGAAAAGAGCTGTACCAATAAGGGGATCACGATGCAGGTGGAAGCGATTGATATCGAGGGAAACGAGGCGGATATTATCTTATCGCTGCGGGATGCGGAGAACAGCGGGCAGGACCTGGTGCACGGTGCGATGGATCTGTTTGACAGTTATGGATTGTCTGATTATACAAATGACAGTGTGATCGGGGGTTGCTGTTTCCTGACTTATGAGGAGGCGGAGGACAAGGCGTATTTCCAGGTGATGCTTCAGGCGGACAGTGCATACCAGTCAGATAAACTCCAGTTCCGGGTCAACTCTGTTCTGTGCGGCAATTACAATGAAACGAAGGATGTCGACCTGTCAGGGACTGTTTACACAGCAGAGACAAAGACAGTGACGCTGAGCGGCAGCGGCGGTCCGCTGAGTGAGGATATGCTGCCGGATTTTTTAAAGAAGATTCCGGCGACAGCGGAGGATCCCAGACCAAGAGTGAATGTGCTGGATCTGATGAGCGCTTCGGATTGTGCGGCTGACGATTTCACTGTGATGGGTACTGCATATGAGGACGGTGTGCTGCGTGTCCAGGTATGTATGGGGGATAATTCACGATCAGACCGACATGTAGAGTTGTTCCTGCGGGATTCAGACGGAAATGAGCAGTATGAGGATCACAGCGTGAGCTGGCATGAGGAGATCGGCGGCGCCAGATACCAGATTTATGAATTTTGGTTTCTGGCGGATATCGCGGACATCGCGGATTATTCCATGTATGGCATTTTCCACTATTCCGGGGAGCTTGTGGAGGGACCGTGGCAGGTCACTTTCCGCGTGGAAGGTGACTGACGGATAAATTTACACCACATTGCCTGTAGGTTTTGACATGGTAATGTGGTGTTATTGCGTTATTCAATGCGATCTGAAGCAGCTTGTTTTTCTAAAAGTTTAGTCTTCTTCATTGGAAATGCCGTATTCGATCAATAACTGTCTCTGATAATCGGGATCTGTGATCGCTCTCTTTAAGTCTTCCATACGATTTTGTTCCAATAAAGTGGCATTGAGGGTATTGATCTTTTCGCGTCCGCGTTTTTCCCCACGTTTTTCGCCAATGATAATACCTCTGCTTTCGCCAATGACAATGCCTCTGTTTTCTATTCTGTCCAATACTTCACTCATATGGATACCCTCCTTTTTTTCTTCATTTTGCAAGGTATGCAGTACTTCTTCGTAACGGTCGTCCCCCTCGAGCGCCTGCATCAGTTTTAGGAATTCGTCCACATGCCGGATCTCCTGCGGGCTGGGGATATAATCCATGTTTTTACGTTTATTGATAAAATATTCCGCGATGATGCGGAAATCACTGTGGAAGTGGTCGAGTTTGTCATCGAGAAAAGCGACTTCCACAAGATTGATCCTGTAGTCATTAACAA